>JAJYSV010000024.1 GCA_021793405.1 Acidobacteriota bacterium | reverse complement strand
TCCTTGTGGGCCACGCATGACCATATGAACGCCCATCCCGCCGTCGTATAAATTGCATTTCATCTTGGGGAAAGCGATCCCGTGATCGGTGGTCGAAATGACAAGCGTATTTTCAGCCAGTCCTGCCGCATCAAGAGCCGCCAAGACTTGTCCAACACCCCAATCAAGCTTCCGCACTGACGCATGAAAATCCGCCATATCTCTGCGGGTAGCAGGAGCGTCAGGAATAGGAGGCGGAGGTAGAATATAGCGCCAATCATCCTGGGGTTCCGCCTGGCGATATTTGCGATGGGTCTCGAAGTAGCCGACGGTCAGCCAGAAAGGTTGCTGGGGCTTATTGCGGAGGAATTGAACCGCAGCCGGCGTGACTTGCTCCACATGATTGCCTGGGATAACCTCTACATGGTCGTATCCAATGGTCTCGGGATTCTTCGCTACATGCTGCAGACCGATTAGGGTCGAATGATATCCGGCTTCTCGACGTAGTGTGTGGACAATGTGATGTTGGTAGTTGTTCATGGAGAAGCCGCGATTCACCAGTCCCAACATACCGTTACTGTGCGGGCACTCTCCAGTCAACAGACTGGCTCGACTGGGAGAGCATGTCGGCGCAGCACAATACATCTGCCGAAAAAGGATACCTTCGGTGGCCAGCCGCTGGAGATTGGGAGTGGGAACATCGTAACCAAAAGGGCTCGTCATGCGGCCAGTGTCGTGAGAGTGAATGTAGAGAATATTCGGAGGCCGGTTCGTCGCGGAGTTACTCAAACCAAGAGCATTATCGACAGCGGACCCCGTCAATGTTGCACCGGCAACACCGACCAGAGAATCTTTGATAAAGTCGCGCCGAGCCAAGACACGCCGCAGTAATGAGTTTTGTTGGCCATCATCTTCGAGTTTCATATCAAGAGCCTCTGCGTCCTCGGATGTTTTTCTCGATCCAGCTTGCGAAGGGATTTCCAGCTCAAAGGGATCCGCTACATGAACCGTAGATCTAAGATCGATTCTCCGCAGGACGATGCCAGGCGAAGAGCCGGGCTTGCATCTCCTGCGCTTTGTTTTTGTATTGGGGCAGCATAGCAAGGTTCTTCATTTCATCCGGATCCGATTGTAGATCGTACAGTTCCGGCGTGTCGTTCTCGTAATAACAGTATTTGAAATTCCCAGCGCGAATCATGTATCCCGCGTGACGGCCAGATAAACCAAGTTCCGCGTAAATTTCCTTGTCCCGTGTTTCTTGTGGATTGCGGAGAGCATCGGCGAAGCTTGAACCGTCCAATCCAGCAGGCGCAGCAAGTCCGCACAAATCGGTCAAAGTTGGAAACGCCTGCACGAGGCTGACAGGGGTTTTGCACACTGCGTTCTCTGGAGTTACCCCGGGCGCACGAACAATCAGCGGAACGCCAGCCGAAGGTTCGTAAAAGAGATCTTTTTGCCATAGTCCATGCGATCCAAGCATCTCCCCGTGATCCGCGGTGTAAAGAACAACGGTATCCTCGTCGAGACCCAGATTGTGCAACTCCTGCAACACTTTTCCGACACAATCATCCGTCTGCGCAAGGCTGGCGTAGTACAGCGCGATACGCAACTTTGCCATATCGGGGGCGATGAGTTCCGGGGTCGCACCGTTGTAACGGATTAGCTCCTGAACGAATCGGGGCACGGTAGAAAGATCGACCTTGCCCCAGGTCGCTGGCAAGTTCATTTCCTCTCCGTGAAACATCCGGGCAAATCGCTGCGCCGGCATAAAAGGATCGTGCGGCTTAAGGAACGAACAGGTTAGGAAGAAGGGCTGCTTGGTTCCATGGTTTTTTAAGAAGCGGATCGACTCACGCGCTACGAAACTCTCGAAGTGATCTTCCTCAGCCAGCGGCGAGACCCGCCCGACGGAAACATATCCTTCGCGATTGTCATTTTCTATGATTCCCGTCCATGGGTCGCCATGGTCCCGCCATAGATCGTCGATTTGCGGGAGTCCGGACCCGGAATTCGGGTAGACGATTTCCTCCGCTCGCAGCTTGGTCTTGGGGCCCAGATATTGATACCAGTCGTTAAAGTCCAGCTTGTAAGCGAACCCATGTGTTTGTGCATCGACAAAGTGCATCTTGCCGATGCAGGCGGTCATGTATCCCGCTTGGGCAAGCGCGTGGGCGATTGTCTTGTGCTCGAAGGGCCAGTGCATTGAATTGTCATACGTCTTGTGATGGTGCGCATAGAGACCTGTAAACAGGGAGGCCCGGGATGGCACGCACACCGGATCCGTGCAGTAAGCGTGATCGAAACGCACCCCACTGCGCGCCAGGGCATCCAGATTCGGAGTTTTTGCGATGGTATCTCCCCGAATCCCCAGGGCTTCGTGCTGGTGCTGATCGGACATGATGAGAAGCACATTCTTGCGTTTGCCTGGGATTCCGTTCGCCGGCGAGCTCCCAGCTTGAAAAGCTTCCTTAACCAGAGGTTGTCCGAGGCCCTTATGCGTAACCGATAAGGCTCCAAGCCCCAGACAAAACTCTCTGCGATCAATATCGCTCATGCTATTTCTCCTATGAGAAGCTGCCCCATCCTGCGGAGACGAGAGAGCCTGTATGGTTGTGAGCCATCGTTGCGCGATGATTGCGAATCGCCGCCATCGCACCGGAACATTCTAGAAAATAAATTTCGCAGCCATCTGGATGACTCGCGCCGAAGTGCCACCCGGCCCTACGACGGTGCTGGCGATCGTGCCAGCCGGAGCAGTCCCGATGGTAGCGTTCGGAGTACCGAAATTCGTATGGTTCAATGCGTTGAACCACTCGGAACGAATTTCCAGGTTAGATTCTTTAGGAAGGTGGAAATTGCGGATCAGCGCGAGATCCGCATCGAAATAGTTGGGTCCGGTGAGAATGCCTGTCCCCGAATTTCCGAAAGTGTACTGCGGGGGAGCCACGAAGTCGGCGGTATTGAACCAATGATTGATATTCCGTTGGCTTGACGGCAAGCTCCCGCTGCCAATCCGGTTCGGACGTTGATTCCCACCCCCGGCCTGATTTGAGACATTCGACGCAAGAATGGGGGTGAAGCGGCTTCCGGTTTGAAAGCTCCAGATTCCATTCAGATTCCAGCCTCCCAGCAGATAGGAAAGGAAGCCGTGCGTCAAATAGCTCCGTTGAGCGCCAAAGGGAAACGCGTAGACATGGTTGATGGATATCACATGCGTATTGTCGTCGGGCGCTGGACCCCAGTTACAAGCAATGCATTGATCGTTCTGGTAGTTGCTGTTACCTCCGCCGTTTGGATTGCCCGAGTCGGTGAGGTAAGAAGAGTAGGTATAGGAAGCGCCGAAGGTGAGACCTCTCGAAAAACGCTTCTCGATGTGGGCTTGGAGAGACTGATATTTTGAACCGCCCCAGCTTGTCAAGTAGGAGATGTTTACCAGTTTGGGATTGATTGTGTAATAAGGACGGCGCGGACCGGCGGGGCCCGGTCCTGGGGCAGCTTGGTTTAGATTGACGCTGTTGATCAAAATCCGGTTACCGCGGGTCCCGACGTAGCTCACATCCGCCATAATGGTGTTCGTTAACTGCCGCTGGATGCCCAGACTCCACGACGCGACCTGGGAATGTTTCAGGTTCATATTCCAGGCTACGGGACTTCCTACGGAGAGTTGAGCCTCCGTCTCATTGACGGGTGCAACCGGGATAGGAAGCCCCTGGCGGAGGGTTTGCGTAGGCGCGCTGTTGATACTTGTGACAATGGTCTGGGCCGAATAGTACGGAAGGTTCTTATAGAGTTGATTGCCTCCTACATCCTCATATACGTAAGAAAGACCGCCGCCGGCGCGGAGCATGGTCTTACGGTCTGACGTCAGGGCATAGACCAATCCCAGGCGTGGTCCCGGCGTCTCCAGATCGAAGTTGCGCAGGGTCCTGCCGTTGTGATTAACTCCGGCGATCAGAAGCTGTCCGGTCTTAATATCAAGATTGGCCCAGTGGTTGTGCTTCTCGTAGGGGGGCGAATCGAAATCCCAACGAAGACCAGCATCCACGGTAAGGCGGTCGGTGACGCGCCAGGTATCCTGAATGTATGGCGACAGTTGCCAAAAACGCATGGCGAAGGACCCATCCAGGTAATTGCGACTTCCGGAATCCATTGCTCCCAACGCAAAGTCGGCAAGCGCTGTCTTCGAACTGGGAGCATTTATCTGGCTCGTAAACTGGCCATTGAAGTCGAACGCTCCCCGATCCGGAAAACCTGAAAATCCGTTGAACCAATGACGAAGCGCCACAATTCCGAATTGCAGAGTGTGCGTCCCGCGGATGACTGTGAGCGCGGAGTCCCCCTGCACGGAAGTAACCGCGCTGTCCTCCGGAAAGGTCGAGCTATCTCCAATTACTGTGAGTCCAGCAACCGTGAATGCGGGCATACCACCCGATTGTTTGTTGAAATTGATGCCGGGCATCCCGAGTGCCGTCGCCGTGTTGAACTTCTCTCCCAATGGCGTAATCTGCGAATTCCAGCGAACCAGGCCCAGATGCGATTCACTGACAATTTTACTGCCAATCACTTTGGTGTAGCCCAAGGTCGCGTCCTGATTGAACAGCGGCTCCGTAATTCCGCCGTCGCCACTGGTGGAGAGATAGGGGCCAATCGGAATGGGGCTCTTGGCCGGCGACGGAATGATACCAGGCCTCACGAAGTTGCTCTTGTCGTAGTCGTAGTAGAAGAAAAGACGGTCCGACGCGCCGACGTTCTGGTCGATGCGAACATCGAATTGATTTGTCTGCTGGGTTCCCGGAGCGTTGTAAACGTAATTGTTGGTCGCTGCCGAGTTAGTGGGCGCGGGCAGAAGCTTGATCGTGTTGACGGCGACCGGATCGAGAAGATTCAAGGGAATCTGGTTCCCGCTGAAGGCGTTGCGGGCCGTTGTTCCACCCACCGTGGTCGTTGAATATGGATTGTAGATCGTGGCTCCAAAATTGGCGAAATTCCCCGTCTCGACCATTTGATCTTCCGCAACTGTTGGTATAGTGGAGGTCGCAGTTAGAGGCTGCGAGGCCCGAATGCCTTCGTAATCAACGAAGAAAAATGTCTTGTTGCGGAGAATGGGTCCTCCCAGGGTAAATCCGAACTGGTTGCGATGGAATCCAGGTCTTGCAACGTGATTCCTATTGTTGAAATAGTCGTTCGCATTCAGGTCGGTGTTGCGCAGAAATTCCCACGCGTCGCCATGAAAATTGTTGCTGCCGGACTTCGTGTCAACACTGGTCAACGCGCCCGCGGCGTCTCCGTATTCGGCGGAGTAGTTGCTGGTCATGACGCGATATTCCTGGACAGAATCCACAATGGGCACAATGACTAGAGTGTTCAGCCAAAGCATCCGATCGAAAATACCGTTCACCATGTAGGTGTTGCCGGCGGCCACCGAGCCGTTCACACTGTAATTATCGCCTCCGCGCATCGAATAAGCGCCTTGTCCCAATGCGAGGTTCGTAGCTGTCCCTATATGGGCTCCCGGAGTAAGCAGAACGAGGTCGGTAAAGTCGCGACTCACCAAGGGAAGCGCCAACATCTGCCGACTATCCACCAGACCCGATACGGCTGCCGATTGTGTCTGCAACAGCGGCGCTGTCCCAGTAACCGCCACCGTTTGGGTCATTGCCCCGACGCTCAATTGCAGATCGACGGTCAGTGTACTGGCCAACGTCAGCTGAACACCGGTACGTTGCAGCTTCTTAAATCCTGTTTTGTCGACGGTTATCGCATAGCTCCCAGTTGGAATCGCGGACGCAACATACTGACCGCTTGTATTGGTTTCAACGACACGCGTGAAATGCGTTGCCTCGTTCACCAAAGTTACCTGGGCACCGGTCAGGAGAGCGCCGGACTGATCCGTAACCGTGCCAACGATCGAAGCCGTCTCCTGGGCGTGAAGCATAGGAATAGAAAGAAAGAGACAACCAAGCACAGCAAACAAAGCTGTCCGTAACATTGCGGTTGAAAGTGACCTGCTCTGTAGCTTGGAACCAGATTCATTCATGGATATAGCCTCCTAACGAAAGTTCTTCTGCGCGACCTGCTCGGCGTGTATCAGCAACTTAGGCAGGCTTAGCGCAACATCTTGGCTTGTAATCCAGCCACAGATGCAAATCCAGCACCGTTTTCTATGCGGGATCAACCGTGGACAACGATCTTCGCTGGAAGTGGCTTTGTCAACGTTTTTCACGGTGATTTGACAGGTGAATTAATGGTATGGTAGCCTCGCGTGGCAAATGAGAAAGGGTTCTTTTATTTCGGAAATTGATGCCGCTGTATCGAAAGATCCTCGATGGGCGCTTCTACAGCGGATTGCGTCCAGCCAGCAATTCCGTAATTCAACGCGGCTAAAGGAGTTTTTGCTCTATGTGGGGGAATGTGCGATTCGCGATTCACCGAACGATGTAACGGAGCAGCAGATTGGAATCCATGTTTTTCAGCGTCCTCCCGGTTACAACTCAAGCGAAGACAGCATTGTCCGCACCCATGCCCGTCTGTTGCGCCGAAAACTGGACGAGTACTTTTCGGGGGAAGGCGCGCATGAGGAAATAATTATCGAAATTCCCAAGGGGCATTACCTTCCAGTCTTCCAGCCACGTGGACAGCATTTCTCGGTTCCGCATCCTGTGGAACCCCCGCCGCTGCGTGAGGAGATATACGTTGCCCCTGCCGCCCCGATCGTCTCTGAACCTGCACTAGCCAGACGGGCCAAAATCTGGCTGGCGATTGCGGTGTGTTTCCTTGTTATCCTCCTCGCTGCGAACATTTGGCCGGGCCAATCGAAATCACGGGCAGTCGAATCGGGAATGGAAACATTGTGGGGCCCGTTCCTGTCCGAAAGTCAACCGCTTGTGATCTACAGCAATGCCTTGTTCGTAGGCGATTCCAAGAATGGATTTCAAGTGGCGCCGGCAGAGACGGTAGCGGACTCGAACCAGTCGGTTCGGGAGGACGGCAGCCTTCTCTACACGGGAACCGGTGCCGTGATGGCGATTCACCAACTGACCCAGTTGTTCGACGCACACCATGCCACGTTCATTCTGAAACGCAGTCATCTGGTGACTTGGGATGATGCTCGATCGACCAATCTCATATTTATCGGTTCGCGTGCGCAAAACCCTGCGTTGAACATGCTCCCCTCCATGAACGATTTCACTCTGCTTGCGGATCCCGATTCTGCCGGCTTCATCAACGATCACCCAAAACCGGGCGAACCTAAGTTGTATTCCAGACCAAAGTATTTTTTCTCGAAGGATTACGCGGTACTCTCGCTGTTGCCAGGCTTGCAGCAAGGCAAATGGATTCTAATCTTCAGCGGAGTATCGACACTGGGGACAGAGGCCGCAGTCGAATACGCTTGTCGCCCCGACGATGTCGCGGCATTGTTGCGGGCTGCCTCGTTTAAAAACGGAGAAATTCGTCCTTTTGAGGCTTTATTGGAGACCACGATTGTCGGTGGGGTCCCAATGGAAGCTAGGTTGGTTACGATTCGCACGCATTGATACATACAACTTCTGTTCACCTCTTCTGAAGGATTCACGCGTAGAATCGGCGCCAGAATTTCCGAGAAGTGTAATCGATCATCCCCTCAATTTCTCCTTCGGCACTCTATGCCCGACTTCCCAACCTTTTGGCCCGCGACATGCGATGGAACTGCGTAGCTGGAACGCTCCCAACCATCGGAAAGTCCGTTTTTAACACGTCAAATTACTGCAAACAACCGTGAAAAACGTTGACAAAATCGCACCTGAGGAAGATGCTTGCCTGCGTTCCTCCCCTGCTTAGAAAAGAGTCGCGAGACTCATAATTTTTGGAGGCGGCCATGGACCAAACGTTTTCATCCCAAGCTCAGAACAAATCATTTTTGCGGCAAGTGGAACTTAAAATGCCTATGATCACCGCATTGCGCCATGCCTCTTTTCGTCGCGTATGCAGGGCAGCCCTTCACTGTTTGCTGTTAGCATCCCTGGCGATGATCGCCTATGTCCCAGCATTTGCCCAAACTGGACAGATCACGGGCAGAGTTACAACCCAGGATGGAGCGGTGGTTCCGGGCGCAACCCTGACCATCCGAGAGATTGAGACAGGACAACAGCGTGTCGTCGAGAGCAATCAGGTCGGCTACTATACCGTACCGGCTTTGCTGCCCGGTCCCTACTCGATTTCGGCCACGTCTCCTGGATTCCAAACCGTTCTTCGGACGGGTATACAGTTGCAGGTCGAGCAAACATTGCAAATCAATATCACGCTTCAGCCAGGTGCAGTCAAGCAGACGGTCATCGTAACGGCACAAGGACCTCTGCTGGCAACCGAGACAAGTTCCACCGGTCAGGTGATCGGCGGCCGCGATGTCGTAACGTTGCCATTGTTGGGCCGGGATGCCTATGCGCTGGGCGAACTTGTACCTGGTGTACGAGGATCCATAGGGATGAATAACCTTCCCGTGGACGTAATCAGCACATCCTCGATTTCCGTCAATGGCGCCCAGGCAACGGCCAACGATTTCCTGCTGGATGGTGCTCCGAACAGTGCCCCCGTACAAAACCAGCCGGTTATTTATCCCATTGCGGATACAGTTCAGGAATTCAAAGTACTGACGAATAACTACAGCGCTGAATTCGGACGTTCTTCAGGCGGCATTTACGATGTGGCCACCAAGGCTGGAACCAACGACTTGCATTTCACCGCATACGAGTTTTACCGAAATGCCAAGCTGACGGCAAACAACTGGTTTGCCAAGGCCGCCGGACAGCCTGGACCTCCGTTGACTTTCAACCAATTCGGAGGCGTAGTGGGAGGTCCCGTCGTCATCCCAAAGCTCTATAACGGCCACAATAAGACATTTTTCCTTCTTGGGTTGGAGTACGTACGCTTCGATCAAGGGAATACCTACACGGGACACGTACCCACTCCTGAGGAATTGACCGGGGACTTCAGCCAGGATACCAACAGCAAGGGCCAGCACGTCACCATTTACAATCCATTCACTACCTCTTCCAATACTCGCCAGGCATTCACTGGGAATATTATTCCACCCAACCTACTCAACCCAATCGCCGTGAACATGGCCAAGTATTTCCCTAAGCCTAATCTAACCACTCTCGGTGTAAACAATTACGTCCTCGCCGATGAGGTTCTCATTCATGAGAATGAGTTCTCTGGGCGCGTCGATCAAGTCTTCAACGCAAAAACGACCATGTTTGCCCGCTATTCCTACAACAACACGCCCGATACTCGGCCAAATCCCTACGGTCCAGGCAATGACGGGGGGCCTGGTTTCGGACCGCAGGTATTTGATCGATATAACGCCATCGTGGGAGCTAACCATGCTTTCTCGTCAACACTTCTCGGTACGATTCGTGCCTCGTTTGCCCGTCTTGGCAACCATCGCGGCCCGGTAAGCCAGGGATTCGACATTGGTACGCTGGGTTTTCCAGCCGGGCTTGCAACTGAGATCGGCGCTCCCGCCGCGTTCCCAGTGGAAACGATAACAGGTTATGGCGTCAGTGGTTCCGTCGCCAATGTTTCCCAAAACTATGCGCTTGGCTCAACCGGTTTGATCTCATCCTATTCGAATACCTTTGCCGTCGAGGCGAACGTTACCAAAACCTTTGGAAGGCATGAACTGAACATGGGGACGGATCTCCGGCTCTTGCAAGCCAATATTCTTCAGACTGGGGACAACAGCACGAATTTCGCCTTCACCCCCGCATTCACGCAAGGGCCGATCGCCTCTCAAGCCTCGGCAACAGCCGGTGACGCGCTCGCCTCCTTTCTATTGGGCACTCCGGCTAGCGGCGGAGTAGCGCCATCACCCGCTCTGGCGCTGGAGACCAAATACTACTCGGCATTCATCCAAGATAACTGGAGAACTAGCAACTCATTGACGATTAACTTCGGGTTGCGCTATGAGTTTGAAACACCGTATACAGAACGGTTCAACCGGCTTACCAACTTCGTATCCAATGCATCAGTCCCACTGACCGGCGTACAGGGATTGCATGGCGCGCTCTCTTTTGTGGGTGTAAATGGGAATTCGCGCTATGACTCCAACACGCAGCCCAATCATTACTCGCCGCGCTTAGGATTCGCGTGGCATGCCAGACCCAAAACCGTTGTGAGTGGCGGCGGAGGTGTCTTCTACGACACTTTGTGGGGAGCTGGCGCCTCGCAGCCGTCCAATTACGGAATCAGCGGATTTACCGCTACGACCTCTATGGTGACGACTCTCGATGGTGTAACACCCTACGATACACTCAGTGACCCATATCCGTCCGGGCTGGTTCCCGTCTCCGGCAGCTCCCTCGGCTCGGCGACACTGCTCGGCCAGACCATATCTGCGACGGAACGGAGCATGCTAAAAACCCCGTACGCCGTTCAATGGAACCTCGGGATCCAGCAACAACTCGCAGCCAACTGGATATTGGATGTGAGGTACGTTGGAACGCATTTTGTACATGAGGAAGCGAATCTGGAATTGGATCAATTGCCCGACTCAGCCCTAGCCTTGGGAACCGGATTGCAGACGTTGGTACCCAATCCGTTTTATGGGCAGATCGCCACGGGTCAACTCGCGGCTCCAAAGGTCTCGCAAGCTCAACTACTCCGTCCCTACCCTCAATTTACTGGCGTGACGAGTCTGAGTGCTAGCTGGGCAGGAGCACACTACAACGCGCTCAATGTCACGCTGCAAAAGCGGTTCAGCAACGGCTTCAGTTTCCTCGCGGCTTATACCTGGTCCAAGCTAATGGATCAGAGCAGCGGCGGGTTCAGCGGAGAGAGTCTTGGTGGAGGCAACATACAGGACTATAACAACCTGAAAGCTGAAATGAGCACTTCGTTACTCGATCAAACCAACCGACTCGTGGCCGGTCCCGTATATCAGCTTCCATTCTTCCGCGAGGGGGGCGGACTTGCCGGCCATTTGCTTGGCGGTTGGGAATTGAGCGCCATAACCTCCTTCATCAGCGGAGATCCGCTGGGCATCACCTCGGCCACCAATGGCACAGACTCTCAGGGCGGTGGTCAGCGACCGAACTGGAATGGGAAAAATCCAGCACTAGGTAACCATACGGTGGCCAAGTGGTTTGACACGTCTGCGTTTAGCACTCCACCTGCCTTCCACTTCGGTAATACTCCCAGAACCTTCGATGATCTTCGAAGCGACTGGATCCGTAACATCGATATATCGCTCCATAAGAACACTCAGCTCACCAGCAAGATGAATCTCCAGATAAGAGTAGATGCCTTCAATATGGACAACACGCCCACGTTTGCACCGCCGAATACTTCGTTCGGATCGGCACAGTTTGGAGTTGTGAGCGCCCAGCAAAACTCACCCCGAACCATTCAACTCGGATTCAAACTGTTGTACTAGAAGCCGCCTCAGATATGCCCTGGCTGCTTCGACGATAACCTTGAATCCTCTTAGAGAGTGGATCTTACCCCTGGCGACTACAACAGTCGGAATGTGGCGCCGGGAAGATCCACATCACCGCCAATGAGTACTAGCATGGAACCTGCACCAAGGAGGAATGCTCATGGAAAAAGAAGTCTATTCACGACGGAACTTTTTGAAGGGTGCGATGGCGGGGGTAGCGGTCGGTGCAGGCGGCGGGCGGGTATGGGCGGATTCCGACCCGGCAGCGACTAGCGCGGAACAGTGTGGTGCCGACTGGGAAAGGCCCCCGAAGCAGGCTGGGAACAACCTCAATCTGATTGTGATTGTCAGCGATACGTTCCGTCACGATAACCTCACCTGCTACGGACCGAAGTGGTTGGAGAACCTCGAGACGCCCAACCTCGATGCGTTTGCCGAAAAGTCTGTTATCTTTCAGGATGCCTATCCCGAGGGGATGCCCACAATCGTCATTCGCCGGACACTCTACTCAGGTCGGCGAGTGATTCCAGCGAATTACTATCCGCAGCACGATTCGGTCCAACTCCCGGGCTGGCATCAACTATACAACGAAGATATCACCCTCAGTGAGACCCTCAACGAGTCCGGCTATGTCAATGCGCTGATCAGCAGTCTTTATCATCAATTCAAACCTGACAGGAATTTTCATCGCGGGTTCCATACCTGGCAGTGGGTACGTGGCTTGGAATTTGACTACTACGGAACTTCCCCTCACGGCCTGCTGGATGTGAGTGACCTGGTTTCGAGCGATTATTTGGCCCGCTCTCCCGGCCTGCATCGCATGTTGAGTCAATATAAGGCCAATCGGAACCTTTGGAAGCAGCAAGGAGAATCCGTCAGCCAAATCACTGCCCAAAATGCCATTCGCTGGCTGAACGAAAATCACGATCAGAAACCTTTTTATCTGCAGGTAGAATTCTTTGACGCTCATGAGCCATGGGACCCACCACAGCGTTTTTTGGAAAAATACATGCCCGGGGCAACCAACCCCAGTTTCGTCGAGCCTCCCTATGACACAGTTCCTCTTTCGGATGACCTGAAGAATCGTTTCCGGGCTAACTATGCGGGTTCTGTCAACTGCGTCGACTATTGGGTCGGGAACTTGCTGAATACGATCGACCAGTTCGGACTCTTTGAAAATTCCATCGTCGTGTTCATGTCCGATCACGGCGCCATGCTGGGTGAGCGCGGGCAGTTCATCAAGGGGCCGGACAAACTTCGAGGTCAGGTAACCCATATTCCATTGCTGATCCGAACCCCAGGGAACCAATACGCGGGCAAAAAGGTCCCCGGCTTCGTCCAAGTACCCGACGTAATGCCGACACTTTTGAATCTGTTGGGACTGAAGCCGCCTTCACGAGTGACGGGCACCGATGTATGGCCACTGGTAACCGGAGAAACAAGCAAGGTGCGGGATAGTGTGGTGCAGACCTATGGCTGGGTAGGAGCCGTTCGTAACCAGGAATGGGCCTATAGCGAAATATGGAAACCGGAAGCCCACCAGGAGAAGTATCACGTCGCGCCCGGCGCGCCGCTCGACACCTATAAGCCGCAGTTGTACAACCTTGAAAAGGACCCGAATGAGCTGACAGATGTCGCAGATAAATACCCGGACAAAGCACGACAGATGTCCGCAACAATGAAAGAGTATATTGCCTCCGGGAAGGGGATAACCGCAGGAAGCTTCAATGCCAAGCCTAGCCTCGATACGTCGCAAGGTCGCAATGCAAAGTAGCTATATATGGTATGCCGCTTCGCCGCATTTCTAAGGTAGAAGCGCATTCGGATCGGTAATGAGACATTCCGATGACTTGCGACTTACTCAAGCGTGTATTTTCCCGAGATAAGTGGGTGAAGCTAGCTAGGTGTTCTGGGCAGAACATCTAGCATACAACATATCGGCATGGCGATCCTTCTTTCGGCGGCGCACAAAGGAGCGAGCAAGTTTTGAACAGACGACAATTCCTATCGGTAGCAGCAACTACGCTAGGCGCTTTCGGCGTCAAGGTTGATGGCTATCCCGCACCGATCGCTGCTAGTACTCGCACCGCTGAACCTGAAACGCCAATGGCGCAGATGCCGAGACCCAACGTGCTCGTCCTTATGTCGGACCAACATAAGCGCAGTTGCATGGGTGTGTGCGGAGACTCTGTAGCAATTACGCCCAATCTCGATAATCTGGCCCGGAAAAGCATTCGCTTCACTAATGCCTATTGCACCAATCCCATATGTGCGCCATCACGGGCTTCCATTATGACTGGGCTCTACACACACCATCTTGAGACCAGGGGGAACTCAAAGGCGTTCTCCCCGAAACACAAAACCATCGCGGATCGTTTCAACAGTGCTGGCTATCTGACAGCACTCATCGGAAAAATGCACTTCGTCGATGCGCAGACCCACGGCTTCAACTATCAGCTGGAGTTTAATGACTGGCTCCAGTATTTGGGGCCCAAGGTGAACTTGTATGCAGATGAAGTAGGCCGACCCAATTCCGGAGCAGGTCTGCCACAGATTGATAGTCTCTGGCAGATAGAGGGCGATCCATGGAAAGGGCTTCGAAAACCGGATAATCGATTGGGCCGCGCCGCGGTTGGAAGGATCTCGGAACTAGAAGAGGAAGATCATTTCGACAATTTCGTCGCTCGAGAATCGGTTAGATTTCTTGAAGAATATGCTCGCAGTAATGAGCCGTTCCTCCTCATCTCTTCGTTCCTCAAGCCGCATGCCCCTTTTATGCCCGCAAAGAGGTTCGCAGATATGTTCCAGCCGGAGCAGATGAAGCTTTCATCCACCTGGGGCAAAGCAGATATGAACCATCTACCCAAGGAGGTGCGCCACTATATTGAGGATTGCCCCGTAACGCCAGAGCTGAAAGATCCAGCCGAAGCGCGCAAAAGGATGGCCTATTACTATGGCAATCTTGCGCAAATGGATGATTGTGCGGGGCAGGTGCTGCACGCTCTCCGCCGATTAGGACTGGACCGTAACACCATAATTGTCTATACCGCGGATCACGGAGAAATGCTCGGCGATCTTGGCCTTTGGGATAAGTTCCAATTCTATGAGGGGTCGTGCGGCGTGCCGTTGACGATATGTATGCCGGGAAGCGCTCCATCCCTATGCGACACGCCTCTCAGTCTGATTTCACTCTCGGCAACATTGGCCGATTTGTGCAACGTACCGTTTCCCGGCCCGAGCGATGGAAAGAGTTTTGCCGACCTCGTGCGACAACCTCGTTCCAAGAAAAACTATGGACCCGTCTTTGCTGAGTACAGTCTAGGCAACCACAATGCAAAGTATATGGTTCGGGAGAGAGACTACAAATATACATACTGGGTTCATGACATAGATGAACTTTACGATTTGGGCTCGGATCCGGAAGAAATGCGCAATTTAGCAGGCCAACCGGAACATCTGCACACGGTCAAGCGGTTGCGAAAAGAATTGTTCGCATGGCACCAACCAACAGAGGGATAGTCTGCATGCTGCAGAGGAGCCTGCTTATACATTGAAGGATGCACGCGCCTTCTTCCGGCGATGCAAACACCTCGCGGAGTTCGCAACCTGACCTTGGATGGATGCGAGCATGCAGCGAATGATTTCCAATAACGACGAAGGGACCGTACAAGATCGAATGGCCCTCCAAGGTTTCACCCGATCGTGAGAATACAGGAGATTGAATATGTTGAAGAAGCTGTGTTTCGTCGGACTTAGTATGTCTTTTTTTACCATATGCTGCTCGGCGCAGAGTGGAGCGTCCGCTCCGCAAGGTATACACAAGATCCGTCACATCATCATTATCATGCAGGAAAATCGATCCTTCGACGAGTACTTCGGCACGTTTCCAGGAGCCGATGGATTACCCATGCAGAATGGGGCATTCACAGTCTGCAATCCTGACCCGCGTACGGGCCAATGCAAGGGTCCATATCATGATACGAATGACGAGAATGGAGGTGGTCCGCACAATGCTGCCAACATGCTTTTAGACATTAACAATGGCCGCTTGGACGGCTTTATCACCCAGGCCGAACAAGGTTCCAAGGGCTGCGGGAACCCAGATGATCCTGTCTGCACCAACTCAGTAGAGCCGGACGTGATGGGATATCACGATGGTCGAGATATCCCAAATTACTGGACCTATGCGCGCACTTTCGTCTTGCAGGATCATATGTTCGAGCCGGTCGCCTCGTGGAGCTTGCCGTCCCATCTATTTGAAGTGTCAGCGTGGTCGGCATATTGCACAAAACATGACGATCCGATGAGTTGCGTCAACGAGATGAACGCTCCGGGAATGCCCCCCGACTTTAAGGGTGCATTTAATCATTCCCATCGCGCTCAACAATTCGGCGGTGAAAGGAATGGACCTCCAGGAACCAAGCCCATCTACGCTTGGACAGACATCACGTATTTGTTGCATGCTCATCACGTGACCTGGAGCTACTATGTGTTCAAAGGCACCAATCCGGATTGCGATGATGGAGTTGGCCCTTGTACGCGCCAGGAGATGGGAAAGAGAACCGAAGGATGGTGGAATCCGCTGCCATTCTTCGACACGGTGAAGGATGATGGACAGCTTTCAAATATCCGGCCCATGGAAGAGTTCTATAAGCAAGCACGCGCAGGCACGCTGCCCTCCGTATCGTGGATTTCTCCCTCACAAGATGTCAGTGAACATCCGCCTGCATTGGTAAGCGTAGGCCAGACTTATGTTACCGGCCTGATTAACGCTGTCATGCAGGGGCCGGACTGGAAGGATACCGCCATCTTTCTGGCATGGGACGATTGGGGCGGATTCTACGACCATATGGCGCCACCTGTTGTAGATATCAATGGATATGGTTTACGCGTGCCCGCCATGGTCATTTCTCCTTACGCGAAACCTCATTACATCGACCATCACACCCTCAGCTTCGACGCGTATCTGAAGTTCATCGAGGATGATTTTCTAGGAGGATCAAGACTGGATCCAAAAACTGACGGTCGTCCGGATCCGAGGCCCACAGTTCGTGAGGATATTCCCATCTTGGGTGATTTGATGGACGATTTTGATTTTAACCAGACACCGCGCCCTCCATTAATTCTTTCAGAACACCCGAAGACTGACTTAATTCCTCCTAAATCGGTCTCAAAGAAACAATAGCCATGTGTTGGATCGCGCATAACAAGTCCGCCACTGCCCCGATAGTTAAGGAAGAAGATGCTGTCTGCAAGGAGCTGAGGAAATGACATGCAAGAGTTATAAGCCGAAGAGATCATGATCGACTTACAGCACATCGCCACATCACACACTGGGGCGGATTCTCAGCCCGTTGCGCTAACCCAACGTCCCGTTTGGCGCCGTCCGTCGGTCATATCTCATACCTGGTTGGATTCGCATAGGAGAGTAAATATGTTCAAGAAGATGTGTTACATCGGGCTAAGTATCTCTTTTCTTTCTATAAACTGCTCGGCTCAAAGTAGAACATCCGCCCCGCAGGGTATTCACAAGATCCGTCACATCATTATTATCATGCAGGAAAATCGATCCTTTGACAGTTACTTCGGAACTTTCCCGGGAGCCGACGGACTTCCGACGAAGGATGGCGCTTTTACTGTCTGTAACCCTGATCTGAAAACAGGTCAATGTATGAGCCCCTATCACGATAGAAATGACGCAAATGGCGGAGGTCCGCATATGGCTGTTGGTAGTATGCTGGACATCGACAACGGAAAAATGGATGGCTTTGAAATCGCTGCACAAAAGGGTCGTAAGGGCTGCCTTGCGGCCGCGGACCCCGGTTGTAGCAACTCGGCGGAGCCGGACGTGATGGGATATCACGATGGGCGAGATATCCCGAATTACTGGGCCTATGCGCGCACCTTCGTGCTCCAGGATCACATGTTCGAACCGAATGCATCTTGGAGCCTGCCGGCTCATTTGTATGAGTTATCGGCATGGTCGGCGTATTGCACTAAGCACGACGATCCGATGAGTTGCGTGAATGCACTCGATGATCCTGGAATAGAACCCGATGATACCTTTCGCCGAAATAAGTTTAGCGGTGGACGTGGGGGGCCTCTGGGAACAAAACCTATTTATGCCTGGACGGACCTGACCTATCTGCTACACAAATATAAAGTGACATGGGGCTATTACGTGATACCGGGGGGACCTGGATGCGAGGGAGACACCAAGTCGGAGCGGTTTTGCACTCCGGAAATATGGAACCCACTCCCATATTTCGATACGGTAAAGGATGATAATGACCTATCGCGCGTCCAGCCGCTGGATGATTTCTACAAACAAGCTCGAGAAGGTACGTTGCCTTCCGTATCATGGATAGCTCCCGCATTCGCAGTCAGCGAACATCCTCCCGCATTGGTCAGCGCAGGTCAGAGTTGGGTCACCGGCCTGATCAATGCCGTCATGCAGGGGCCGGATTGGAACAGCACCGCCATCTTTTTGGCCTGGGACGATTGGGGTGGATTTTATGACCATGTAGCTCCTCCCGTCGTGGATCAAAACGGCTATGGTCTGCGCGTCCCGGCCTTGATAATTTCACCCTATGCCAAGCCGCATTACATCGATCACCAGATTCTTAGCTTCGATGCCTACCTGAAATTTATCGAGGATGATTTCATGGGAGGCGCGCGGCTTAACCCAGAGACGGATGGAAGGCCGGATCCGCGTCCCACAGTACGCGAAGATGTTCCTATCTTAGGCGACCTTACAAAAGACTTTGATTTTGATCAGACACCGATTCCGGCACTGGTTCTTCCCACACATCCATCTACGGATTTAATTGCTCCGCAACCAACTGTTGCGAAATGAGTCATGAATTTTACCTAGCGGGTAGCTGCCTAAGTAGAGTAGACCCCATAGGTAGTACTTATTGATCCGTCATCTTTGGAGGTTTACCTATATCCGCCCGGGCAAGTATCGGGGGTCGCCCTAGAACCGGCCAGAGCTTCACGGACATACACTTGGCGAGATCGTGATGGTGGTGTGCCTGGATGAAGCATTCCAGCGAGACGTAGTAGGACTCTGCGATGACGGAAGCCGGTTTGAAGCAGGCCCTCGCTGAAGGCGCGGTGCAGCGCCTGCAGCCTGACCTGATGACCGTAACGGCGGTCATCCTCAACCTCGCGCCGATCCTCTGGGAAGCAGACATCGGCTCGGACGTGATGAAACCCATCGCAGAGCCAATCGTAGGGAAAGAATTACATCCACGATCCACGTCATGATTCTCGTGCCAGTGCTCTTCCTGCTCATCAAGCGCAGATCACTGCATCGATGCTGGCTCGCCGGAAAACCAGACCCGGAGCGCCCTCTGGGATCTCCAGCAGTCAGCCCGTGGTTTATATGAGATCGTGATACTTCGGTTAAATTATTCAGAGGGCAGGCAACAGAAATAAATCGGATAATTCGCAGAGGAGAAACCATGATAAATAGAGACACGAAGATCACTCGACGCAGCCTGCTCAATTCTGGGCTTCTTCTGGCCGCCGCTCAAACGGCGCCCGCCAGCGCTGCACTTGCGCTTGGAGCGGCCAAGACGCAGTCCCATACCGCTGCGCCGCGCTCACCCAAATCTGGACAAGGTGACCCAAGGCCCAACATGATATTCATCATTGCGGACGACCTCCGGTATGATGACCTCTCCTGTACCGGCCACCCATATGCGAAGACACCGCATCTGGACCGGATTGCCCGGGAAGGGGTGAAGTTTAACAACGCGCGGTGCACCACGCCTCTTTGCTCTCCAAGCCGCGCCAGCTATCAAACCGGGCTGTATGTCCATAGCCATCGGATTGTGAACAACGATAAGGATGGCGAGGCTGAACTTAGCCATCGGCTGCCCACCTTCTCACGCATTCTCTTCAACGACGGCTATGAGAGCGCCTTTGTAGGCAAGTGGCACATGGGATTCGACGACACAGTGCGCCCCGGATTCGATTACTGGGTCAGCTTCAAAGCAGTTGGCCTCTACCAAAACATTATCTTCAACGTCAACGGCGTCCGCGAGCAAAAGCGTGGATACACCACAGATTTTCTCAATGAGTATGCCGTCAATTTCATTGAGCAACCGCACAGCAAGCCGTTCGTGATGCACATTGGACACAAGGCGCCGCATCTTCCCTACCTGCCAGCCCCGCAAGACGACGAACTCTACAAAGACGCGCCCTACGATGTGCCGGCCATCACCGCTGGCGATCTGGAAGGCAAGCCGGTTCTGCATCTCAATCCGCCTCCGGTCGATGTGCTGCGTGTTGAGGGGGTCACGCCCGAACCCATGGAATCCCGGTTTGGCCGTCCCTCGGATCTCGCTTCTGTAACCCGCGACCGCGCACGTTGCGTCGCTTCGATGGATCGAGGCGTCGGGATGATCTTCGATGCCTTGGAGCGCACTGGGCAACTGGACAACACGATCCTCATCTTCACCAGCGATCATGGCTATCTCATGGGCGAGCATGGAATAAAGGAAGAGAAGCGATGGGCCTACGAGCCATCCGTTCGCGTGCCCCTCTTGATGCGCTATCCAAAACTGATTCCCGCAGGAAGCGAACGGAATCAGAACGTGCTCAATATCGATATTGCTCCGACGCTGCTCGATCTCGCCGGAGTGAAGTCCCCCACGCCGATGCACGGAAGTTCCTTGCTCCCCGTCCTCCGCAACTCCGACGCTCCATTGCGGGATTCTTTTCTATGTGAATATTTCCTGGAGAAATTCGTTCCAGGCGTACCCGACTGGCAATCCGTTTCCCAAGGCAAGTGGAAGTACATTCACTATCCGACGCTCTCTGGCATGGACGAGATGTACGACCTTTCATCGGATCCCAAGGAGGAGAAGAACGTAATCGCCGAGGCGTCGAATCGGGAGGTATTGGGGCAAATGAAAACTGAACTGACCCGCTTGCTGGCCGCGTCCCAGACAAATTTATCGATGGTCTGAGACAGCCGGTGCATCGCTCTGCGAGGCCGGATGCATGCAGACAGCACCGAATTCGCGTCAATGCCGGCGTTAATGCGCCTCGATCCGGCTTGAGATTCGGTCGTATTCCGCTCGCGTCACGATGTGCCGCCGAAGTAACTGCGCCGAATTGTTATACGGACGGCCGGCAATAATTCTGTCTGCGGCAGTGCTATCGATTCCGGGCAATGTTTCTAGGTCCGACTTGCTTGCGCGATTGATGTTCAGCGGCCCTTTCCTCCTCAGTCCCTCGACAATTCCTTGCGCGACCGCCTTGCTATCGCGAGCCGCCTCCGCCGTAGCATTCGCGGTATCCTGACGTATTTGAGCGGGACTTGGATTCGGCGCAGTGCAACCGCTCAGACCCACCAGGCCGAATACCGCAACAACAATCCATTTCATCCGGAGATAGATGCCAAACATCTTCTGCGCGATGTGCGACTCCTCAATTCCTCACTCAAAAAGACGGTGGATAAGGGGCCTGCGGGTCTAGAGACAACGTTCGCCGACAACTTCCCCTCTCATATACCCTGATTGCAGCGGTAGACTTGGGCACAACCCGGGCTTCGCGCACACGGCGCAGGATTTCCCATGGCCACAACCCGCTCACTCCCGACAGCACGTAAGCGCATCTTCATTCGGGGAGTGGTGCAGGGTGTCGGCTTCCGCCCATTTGTCTACAACCTGGCGCATTCCCTCGGATTGGCCGGCTACATCCTCAACTCCTCGTCCGGTGTGACCGTCGAGGTGGAAGGCTCGGACGGTGGCATTGATCAATTTCTAGCCACCCTCCGAACCAGTCCACCCCCGTTGGCGCAGATCACGGAGATCTCCCTGACCGAAGTTCCCTTGCAAAATGCAAGCGATTTTTTCATCCGTGAAAGCCTCGTGGACCAAGACCACGCTTTTTCGCTGATCTCTCCAGACGTGGCCACCTGCGGAGATTGCTGGCGTGACTTCAGCGACCCGGCAAACCGCCGCTACGGCTATCCCTTCACCAACTGCACCAACTGCGGCCCGCGCTACACCATCGTTCAGGACATACCCTACGATCGCTCGAAAACGACGATGGCCCCCTTTCGCATGTGCGACCTATGCCAGTCGGAATATGACGATCCCGGCAACCGCAGATTCCACGCCCAGCCAAATGCCTGCCCGGCATGCGGCCCCTCCCTGGTGCTGGTCGAAAATCGCCAGCATGGCGCCGGATCGCATCTGCCCGCGGCCAGTGACTTTTCCAACAGTCAAAATTCCTCCCTCGCCACCCTGCGAAAGGTCCGAGACTTGTTGCGTGCCGGCCAACTGATAGCGATCAAAGGCCTGGGAGGATTTTTGCTCGCGTGCGATGCGCAGAACGATACCGCCGTCGATTTGCTGCGCCATCGCAAACGCCGCAGCGATAAACCGTTTGCATTGATGGCGCGCGACCTCGCCACGGTGAAAACGTTCTGCGTCGTCGCGGATGCCGACCGCGCAGCCTTGGAGAGCCCGCGCCGGCCCATCGTGATTCTGCCGCGTCGCCGCGAGTCGAGGCTCTCGCCGTCAATTGCGCCCGGCAACGATTCCCTCGGCGTCATGCTGGCGTATACGCCCTTGCATTATCTTCTCTTCAGCGATTCCCCCCGGCAGCCCTCGGAGTTCCCTGCGCTGGTCATGACCAGCGGCAATCTCAGTGAGGAACCGATTGTCACAGCGAACGAAGAAGCATGGCAGAGGCTCGGTTCGGTGGCCGATTGGTTCGTGTTCCACAATCGCGATATTTATATGCGCGCCGACGACTCCGTAGTGCGCACATTTCACGGGCGCGAGCGCGTCCTGCGACGCTCCCGCGGATATGTGCCGCAGCCGGTCGCTCTCGGAACTCCGCTGCGCGAAACATTGGCCTGCGGCGCCGAATTGAAGCATACCTTCTGCCTGACGAAAGACCGCTACGCAATCCTCAGCCAGCACATCGGCGACCTTGAAAATTACGAGACATTGCGTTTCTTTCAGGAAACTCTCTCCAACCTGAAAAAGCTTTTTCGCATCGAGCCGCGGGCCGTGGCCTATGACCTGCACCCGAACTATCGCAGCACTCGGTTCGCGCAGGATTTGCCGATTGAGCGCAAGATTGGCGTGCAGCACCATCACGCCCACATTGCCAGTTGCATGGCGGAAAATCATGTGCGAGGCAAAGTGATTGGCGTCGCGTTCGATGGCACGGGATATGGGACCGACGGAAAAATCTGGGGCGGAGAATTCCTCATTGCCGACCTGGCCGGATTCGAGCGGCGTGCGCACCTGCGCTATCTCCCCATGCCCGGCGGCGATGCGGCGGTGCGCCAACCCTGGCGCATGGCACTCAGCTATGTGCGGGACGCATTCGGCTCCAGTCCACTGCCGGCGCTCGATTTTCTCGAGGATGTCCCGGAAAAACAAGTCGCCCTGGTCGATGCCATGATCGCCCGCCACATCCAGACCATTGAAACCTCTTCCAGCGGCCGGTTGTTCGATGCCGTGGCTGCCATGGTCGGGCTGGGCTCAGAAGTTACCTTTGAAGGCCAGGCCGCCATTGCCCTGGAATCGGCAGCGCAGCCGGGAGTAAGCCTAAGCTATTCCTTCCATATAGAACAAACTGAGCCAATGCAATTGGATATGCGGCCGATGCTGCAAGAAATTGTGCGCGATCTTACTCTGCGCAAGCCAGTCGGCTATATTTCGGCCTGCTTTCACAACACAATTACCGCCGCCATTCTCGAGCTCTGCCGGCGCCTTCGCCAGCAGGAAGGACTGACCCGTGTTTGCCTCAGCGGCGGAGTGTTTCAAAATATGTATTTGCTAAATAGCACTGTAAGAGACTTAGATAGTGATGGGTTTCAGGTTTTCCTGCACGCACTGGTCCCGCCCAATGACGGAGGAATCTCTCTTGGGCAAGCGGCGATTGCGAATGAAATTCTGCGTCAGGAAGAATAGACAAGGAGGCAAGATATGTGTCTGGCCATCCCCGGAAAAGTCGTGGAAGCATTCGATCGGCATGGTATGCGAATGGCGAAAGTGCAGTTCGGCGGCATCGTCCGCGAAACCTGCCTGGAGTATGTGCCGGACACCAAGATCGGTGAGTACGTTCTGGTCCACGTCGGATTCGCCATAAGCAAGGTTGATGAGGAAGAAGCGCACCGCACTTACCAATTGTTGGAAGAGATGGACCAGTTGACGGAACTGATGGCGCCAGTCGTGGAGGAACAGGAAAACCGTGCGCCGACGAAAACAATCGGAGGCAAGGAGGGCCGCGATGAAATACCTGGATGAATATCGTGATAGCCGAATCGCTCGCAAAGTCGTCGACGAAATTCGCCGCGTGCAAACCAAGCCTTGGGTCATTATGGAAGTCTGCGGCGGTCAGACTCATTCCATCGTCAGAAATGGGATCGACGATCTGCTGCCAAACGGAGTGGAACTGGTCCATGGACCGGGCTGCCCAGTCTGTGTGACGCCGCTGGAAATGATCGACAAGGCCCACGCGATTGCGCGCCGTCCGGATGTCATTTTCTGTTCCTTCGGAGACATGCTGCGCGTGCCCGGATCGGAGGGTGACCTGTTCACCATCAAGTCCGAGGGCGGCGACGTTCGTGTCGTCTATTCCCCCCTCGATTGCATCAAGATCGCACAAGCCAATCCGGACAAGAAGGTGGTCTTCTTCGCCATTGGATTTGAAACCACCGCTCCCGCCAACGCAATGCTAGCCTGGCGCGCCAGGCAGGATGGGCTGAAAAACGTGTCCCTGCTGGTTTCGCACGTTCTCGTGCCTCCCGCGCTGGCGGCCATCCTCCAATCTCCGCAGAACCGAGTCCAGGGATTTCTTGGCCCCGGACACGTTTGCGCGGTCATGGGCTATGAGGAGTACGAACCCATCAGCGCGCGCTTCCATGTGCCGATTGTGATTACCGGTTTCGAGCCTCTTGATATTCTGCAAGGCACATTGATGACGATTCGTCAGTTGGAGACGGAGCGCGGCGAAGTTGAAAATCAATACTCCCGCATTCTCGGTCGCGATGGCAACAAGCCGGCACAGAAATTGGTCTTTCAGGTCTTCCAAATCGGCGATAGAAAGTGGCGCGGCATCGGCACCATCCCGAAGAGTGGCTATCATCTGCGGCCGGAATTCGCCGAACACGATGCCGAGAAGCTGTTCGACGTGGCGCAGATCGACACGCGCGAATCGGAGATTTGTATCAGCGGAGAAATTCTGCGCGGGATCAAAAAGCCGAAAGACTGTCCCGCGTTTGGCACCCTGTGTACACCGCAAAGCCCGCTTGGTGCAACCATGGTCTCCGCCGAAGGCGCCTGCGCGGCCTACTACGCTTATGGCCGCCACCTGAAAAAGAATGAGAGCGTCGACATCCCGGTTCATTCTGTCGGGGGCGTTGCGTGAATCGACCGAACTCCGCGGAGAACCAACCCGCCACCGACGCGAATTCGCAACCCGATTCCGCAAATCAGGCTGCTGAGATCCCCTCTCCGTTGCTAGGAAGCTGTCCCCTGCCAATCTTTCAACATAAAAATATTGTCCTCGGTCATGGCAGCGGCGGCAAGCTTACAGCGGAGTTGATCAACAAAGTATTTCTGCCCGCGTTCACCAATCCAATCCTCGACAAACTCGACGATCAGGCCGTGCTTCAAATCAACGGCAGCCGGCTTGCCTTCACCACCGATTCCTTTGTGGTCACGCCGATTTTTTTCCCCGGCGGCGATATCGGAACGCTTGCCATCAACGGAACAGTCAACGATCTGGCGATGAGTGGCGCGCGCCCACTGTATCTGGCGGCTGCGTTCATCCTGGAAGAAGGGCTGGCCGCCGAAGACTTGCGCCGCGTTGTCGACTCGATGGGTACCGCTGCGTGCGCGGCTCAAGTCCAGCTCGTGACCGGCGATACCAAGGTTGTAAATCGCGGCAAAGGCGACAAGATTTTTATCACTACGACAGGCATCGGCATAATCGAACGCCCCGTCGACATTTCCGCCAGCCGCGCCCGTCCCGGTGACAAGATTTTATTAAGCGGGTTCATTGGCGACCATGGCATGGCGATTATGTCTCAGCGGGAGAACCTGGAATTTGAAGGCGCCATCGAAAGCGACTGCGCGTCCTTGCATGGACTCGTCGATGCGATGCTCGATGCCTGCGACACGATCGGCGCGAATCAGAGCGAGCATCCCATCCACTGCCTGCGCGATCCAACGCGCGGAGGCGTGGCGACAACTTTGAACGAGATTACTTCCCAATCCAAAGTCGGCATGTTCCTTCGCGAATCTTCCATTCCAGTGCGGGAAAGCGTCCGAGGCGCCTGCGAAATCCTAGGACTCGATCCGTTATACGTAGCGAATGAAGGAAAGCTTGTCGCCATCGTCGCCCCGGAAGCGGCGGACTCCGTCCTCCAGCAAATGCGCAACCATGCACTGGGTCAGAATGCGATGATTATTGGAGAAGTAATCTCCGAACATCCAGGCATGGTGAGGATGGAGACCGGTGTCGGTGGCACGCGCATTCTAGATGTCATGTTCGGCGAGCAGCTCCCACGAATTTGCTAGCACTGGCTATGCGGCGAATTGCGCCGAAATCCGAATTGAATCAACCGGCAATCCTTTACGAAAGGTACTTTGACGACGCATACCACCCTTTACGCCGCCTTGTTCACCGCAGCCGTGCTGGGTTTTCGCCACGGCTTCGACTACGACCATATCGCCGCAATCACAGATGTCGTCAGCGTTCAATCTTCTAAACGCCTCGCCATGAAACTCGGCATGGTGTATGCACTCGGCCATGCCATCACCGTAGCTGCACTTGGTTCCATCGTCATCGTGCTGGGAATCAACCTGCCCGCTGGCATCGATCGGTGGGCGGAACGCCTGGTCGGTTTTACTCTGCTGCTTCTCGGCATCTACGTGCTGGGAACACTGGTGTTTCGCCCCGAAGACACGTTGCCGAAAAGCCGCTACATGCTGTTGCACGCCGGCTATCATAGAGCGCGATTGGTTTTCAAGCGCCGCGAAGACGGAGTGCCGCCAGAAGCGTACTCCGCGCCCCGCAACTTCGACGTACGGTCAGTATTTGTGATTGGCATCGTTCATGGGCTCGGCGCTGAAACTCCAAGCCAATTGATGATTTTCCTGCTTGCCGCCAACCTGGGTGGAGCTGCCCTGGGTATGCTGGGCCTGGCAATGTTTCTCATCGGCCTGTTGACGATGAATGCAATCATGACTGCATCGGCCGCGGGTTTGTTTGGCATGTCGCGCCATCGCCCAAAATTTCTCCGCGTCGTTTCCGCGTTGACGGCGATCTACAGCCTCGCCATGGGCATCATCTTTATCGTCGGACGCGCCTCGTTGCTGCCCGTCTTGAATTAGCGTGATGGTCCCTCTGTGCCATCACGCTAGGACGGCCGCATCCACGCTTCCGGTTTCGCCGTTATAGCCTCTTCCAGCGTGATGCGCCGCTGATGCAAATAAGCCAGGTTCGACATATGCGCGGCGATGGCCGACAGGTACCCGATTTCGACCGGGGCATTCGGCTGTCTGCGATCTCGAATACACGCAAACCAGTTCGCCATGTGGTTGACGCCCGGATTTTGTCCCTCGATTGCGGCTCCACTTGGATTGTTGATCTTCTCCGGGTAGTAACGAACGCTTTCCTTGGACTCGCCCCGTACCATGTCCGTTGAGCCGCTTACATGCTCGATGGTGCCTTTGTCTCCCAGGAAGTGCTCTCCGAAACCATAACGGCTATTACTGAACGTGGATTGCCACAAGACCAGCACGTCGTCTGGATACTCAAGCGATACGCCGATGGTATCCGGAACCTGGCGTCCATCCTTTTCCGAAAAAACGCCGCCCATCATGGTCGCGGCCTTCGGCACTTGCAGGTTCATCGCGCTGATGATCCATGAAATCTGATGGACCATGTTCTCGGTCACATTACCACCGGAAAACTCCCAGAACAGCCGCCAGTTAATGAATTTGTATCCGTCGAACGGTATCTTCGGACGTCCGTCGAGGAACAGGTCCCAGTTGACATGGTCAGGGTTGCAGTCGCTCGGCACCGGGCGCACCCACTGCCCGCGCCCAATGGGAGTGTTGCGGCTCATCCACGATTCGACCATTGTGATTTTTCCAGTCGACCCATTCTGAATCCACTGTTTGGCGTCGGCCAATTCCCCGGAACTTTCGCGCTGCAGGCCGATCTGCACCACTTGCTTCGATGCTCTGGCTGCATTGCGACAGGCCACGGCTTCGGGAATATCCCAGGTCATCGTCTTCTCGGAATAGAGATCCTTTCCCGCCGCTAGCGTGGCTAGAAAATACTTTGCGTGCAAATGAAGAGGGGTGGCATTGATGACAGCGTCGATGTCTTTGCGGTCCAGCAACCGCCGTGGATCATCATAGGTCTCGACGTCCGGCAGGTAGCCCTTGACCTGCTCACGGCGATGCGAAAAAACATCAGCAACCGCTACGCACTCGACATTCGGCTGCTTCAAAGCGTCCCGTAAGTCCTGCTGTCCGCGGTCCCCGGCTCCAATCAACCCGATACGGATTCGATCGTTCGCTCCAATCGCCCGCGCATTCAATCCAAACAGTTGCGTGCTGGGCAACGCGCCTAGAGCAGCCACGCCCATACCGACTTGACCAATAAATTCGCGACGATCGATTTTCTTTGCTCCCTCTTCCATGGCTCGCTTGCTCCTGTGCCGGCCACAGAATACCCGGCAAGATAGATAAGTTTGTATCAGTCGCGCGGAACGCAGAATTGCCCGCCGGTTAGCAGGTAATCCCTGCCTTTTGCAGTGTCTGTTTCAAGCCCTTCATACTGATGCGCGTCGAAGCCTCTGGAGTACCCGCGCCGCGCCAATGCGTTTCCAGGCTGACGGCATAGTGATATCCATCCCGCTTGAATGCGCGAAACTGCCCGACCCAATCGACAATTCCGCCGCCTACGGGAGCCCACGCATACCCGCCGCCGGGTTTGCGCACCACATCCTTGCAATGGCAATGCCCAATGCGATGTTCTGGCAGAAGATCGAAGCCATGCGGATAGGGCGTACTTCCCAGCGCTGCGGCGTTTCCTGGATCCCAGTTCAACATAAAGTTCTTATTCGGAATTGCGCGCAGAACAGCCGCCGACTCTTCGCCGGTTGCCGTATTGCACGACATTTCATTTTCCAGCAGCAGAATCTTGTCGCTCTTCGCGCAGCGTTCCGCCGCTTCGCGCAGCTTATCGTTGATTGCCGCCCGATATGGCGCCTGATCGTCCAGCCTCCAGAAATCAAAGCAGCGTATGCGGTCCGTTTGAAACGCCTTCGCCAGTTCAATGCAGCGCTCCAGCACGCTGTCCTGCTGCTTGAAATCGAAATCAGCGCCGAACTGGTCGCGGCGCTTCCTTCCTTTGGGCAAAGGAGCACCCGGCCAATCCACCTTGAACAGCGGGCTGGCAATATCGGTGACCCGCAGATTGTTTTTTTCCAGAATCTTCCGGCTTTCCGCTATCTCCGCTGCGTCCAGGTCGACGATGTTCTTGTTCCACATGCCACGTAGCTCGATCCAGCTCAGTCCAAAATCCTTAGACGCGATCTCGCAAGCGCGTCCAAAATCCTGCGTGATTTCATCATTGATCACAGCAAGTCGAAATGGGCAGCTCATACCTGCACTCCTAGCTCATGAATTAAATATTGGTCGCTCATCTCCGCCGACTCTTTCGGCATCCGACTCGCACCGGGCTTCTCTCCATCCAGTTCCACCACGCCCCACCCCCTGAAATGGATCGAGTGCAACGCGTCGAAAATGGCAACAAAGTCCACTCTTCCCTGGCCAAGCTCGACAAATTGATAGCCATTTTTTGTGTCCGCGTGCTCGACATCTTTCAGGTGGAGAAACAGCAATCGCTTGTCATATTTGCGAATCGCAGCCGCCGGGTCGCCCCCTCCCTGCACATAATGCGCGACATCGAGTTCCAGCTTGACATAGCGCGGATCGGCAGCATCGAGAATCGCGTCCACCTGTTCCGGCGTTTGGCCCATCGTGCCCATGTGATTATGAAATCCTGTTCGCACTCCATAGTCCGCGGCGCGCTTGCCAATCTCCGTCAGCAATTTCCCTTCTCGACGATAGTCACTGGCCGTAAACGTGGTTCCCTTGCTCGACGGACCTACGATTTGCAGGTAGTCTCCGCCTGCTTCATGCAGGTAGTGGGCGTGGGCGGCATGGGTTTCCAAAGTCTTGCTCTCTAGCGCCGGATCGATCGGAGCAGTTCCACTGGACAATGCGACGAAGGTAAGATTGTGCTTCTCCAACATGTCTTTGAGGGCGTGCGGATCGGGATAATCATCCAACACATTCGCAAGCAGCTGAATCCCGGGATATCCCAGTGCGGAAATCTCTTCGATCGCCTGCTGATTTTTTTCCTTCCAGGGAATGGCTGCATATCCGATTCGTATGTCCGCCGCTCCGTGATGCAATGGCAAATCGAAACACGATAAATCCGTCGGCGGATATAGCAACGCGGGACCCGCAAGAGCGCTCGCTGCGGAACCAGGAACGGCAGCGGCGGCGGCGACAGCGCCCAGACCCGCGAGAAAATGACGACGTGAAGAAGACATTCAAAACACTCCTTCTAGCAGAAAGTTGGCCAATCCTTTATACCATCGAAATCTCATGCTGCCGCGATCAGAACCCCGACATCTCCAGAGGGGATGCAATAGCTCTACTCAAGGTGCCCATCACAGAAGCGGCGATGCCGGAGACATGACAGTTCCTTCCCGTCACACATCCAAGCGCCTGAAATTGAAATGGATCGCGCAGCCGCATCTGGAAACTCCGATGCGCCGCATTCCTGCACGATGGTCTCAGAGAAAACCGCGCGCAGCTTTCCGGCAGCAGTGCTTACTCGTGGACCTTTACGACAAAGTAGGTCACGCTGTGACCTTTGGCAATCGTCATCTGGTGCGGCGTGTTCGGTGAAATATGAACCACGTCTCCCTTACCCAACTGCTGCGTCACTCCGCCTTCGACTTTCGTCCCCCGTGTTTCACCGGGTGCCGTCGTCTTGGCATCAACGATTGTTCCGCCGGTCGTCAGTGCCGCCTGTCCATCGACAATGAAGAAGATGTCCGCATCGTGCGCATGCATCTCGGCGCCCCCGCTGCTCGTCCGCACCGTCAGCATGGTGAAATGCCCCGGATACTTCTCCAGCGTTTTAGCCGCAATACCCGTCCTATCCGAGGTCGCCTGTTGCTCCAGCTTCTGTGCCATCCGCTGCAACTTTGCGGCGGAATAATGATTCACTCCCCCGCTCTGTGCCAGTGCCGTCATTGCCGTCAATGCCATCGCCATCCCCCAGATGAGTTTCATTCTGCTTTCTCCTCAATTCAGTATTCCGTCGTCCAATGAAGCGCGGCACACTCCATGCGTGTCGCCCGGTTTCGTTCGACCGCCGGCAAAGCATACCGTTGCCCGATGCTCGCCAATTCAGTCAGCGTATATCTTTGATCGGAATTGGGTCCATGTCGTTGTATACCTGGTTCTCGCCGCCCATGCCCCAGCAAAACGTGTAGCTGTTTGTTCCCACCCCGGCATGCATCGACCATCCGGGAGATATGGCCACTTGCTTGTTCGCGATCACAAGGTGACGCGTTTCCTGCGCTGGGCCCATCAGATGAATCACCCGGTCATCCGCCGGAATATTGAAGTACAAATAGATTTCAGAGCGCCGCATGTGAGTGTGGGGCGGCATTGTGTTCCACACGCTGCCGGGTTGCATCTCCGTAAACCCCATCACTAACTGGCAGCTTCGCACGCCTTCCAGATGGATGTGCTTTCGGATCTGGCGCGCGTTAGCGGTTGCGGAAGCTCCCAACGAAACCGGTTCTAGCTCCTCGCGTTTCGATAACCGGGTCGGATATTCGACGTGCGCCGGGTAGCTCAGCAGATAAAACTCCGCCGGACGTGCAGCGTCGTCACTCGTAAAGACAATCTCGTGCTTGCCGCGACCGATGTACAGGCAATCGAGATGATTTAGCTCAAACGTTTCGGCGTCGACGCGCACTTCGCCCTTGGTCCCAATGTTCAACACGCCGAGTTCGCGCCGTTCTGTAAAGGAATCCGCACGCAATTCCGGATAAGTCGGCAATGCAAGCGGTCGCTGGAGCGGTACCGCTGAGCCGATCACGGTCCGATCCAAATCTACATACACGTTCTGGATCGTGCCCGGCTCGAAAAGGTCCTCCAGAAGAAAGGACGCCCGCAGTTGGTCGGTCGTCATGGTTGCGTAACGAATCTGATCTGGCATCTGCAGTATTTTCATCTATCCCTCATAGTTTGCTTAGCGGCTCGATCCGTTCACTTTTCGGCGTCACGCAATGGGTAGATGCACAGAACATCGCTAGACGAGAATCAGGTCAATATTCAGATCGCGCAGGGCGGCTGCGATTTCCGTCCGTAGATTGGTATCGGTGATGACCTGATGAACTGCCGTCGTCGGTACGATACGGGACAGACTTCTGCGCTCGAATTTCGTTGAATCGCAGACCGCCACCACTTTTGCCGCCGCTTTGACCATGGCCCGGTTCACGCGCGACTCCAGCAGATTCGGCGTGGTTAGTCCAATTTCGGTATCGAAACCATCAACTCCTAGAAAAAGAATGTCCGCGTGCATTTCTTCCAGCATGTCTTCCGCCAACGGGCCAACCAGGGAAAAGGAATTCTTTCGCACGATTCCGCCCGTAAGGATCACATCAAAGTTGGTCCCCGTCAGTTCCGCCGCGATATTGACGCCATTGGTAATCACTGTCAAATGCGAGAATTTTTTTAATGCCTGGGCCACAGCCGTAGTCGTCGTGCCGGAGTCGAGCATGACGCATTGTCCTTCCTTGACCAGCTTCGCGGCTGCGGTCGCAATACGCATCTTCTCGCTGCGATGACTTTTTTCTTTCTCCTGCAATGTCGGATCGAACAACGCGCCGGGTTGTGCCGGCAATGCACCTCCATGGCTGCGCTGCAGCAGCCCCTTTGCCTGCAGATGGTCCAGGTCTTTTCGAATCGTGATCTGGGAAATACCAAAGGTTTTGGAAAGATCTCGTACGAGGACGCGGCCCTTGCTCTGTGCGAGCGCCAATATATATTGTCTGCGCTCTTCAATCAGCATGGGGTCGCTATCCGACATGGTCAACGAATCATTCTGCGACCTATTCGGATTTCGGCCACTTTTCTGCACGGTGCTCACGACTGGCCTCCTGTAAAACAGCTGCTTGGCTTTCGTAATATCTTGCTGCCAATCCATTATTCACGAACTTTTCGCTGCGGCAACCGTTTATCATCGCTTTCCTGAGTTCCGTTGCTGTCTATTTCTGGGCATATGTCCCAGAGTTAGCGCGATCTAGAAGGGTATGACGCACTTGCGCCTTTCCGTTATGATGTAATTTCGAAAGAGCGAGTGCGTCAAATACGCAATAGATCGAAATGTCTGACGCGAAGATCTCAGAATAGATTGACGCCACGAGGGCCGCGCGAATGAATGACTTGGCAATTCAAGACGCACTCACTTCCTATGTCGAACAACACGCCGACCGCCTGGTCCAAATACTTCAGGACATTGTCCGCATCCCTTCGGAAAATACTCCGCCTACGGGCAGCGAGGGCGCATGCCAAAAATACATTGCCCGGTTTCTGGCCACTCTGGGATGCGACCCAACTTCCTACACCTTCGATCAGGTGCCAGGACTGAAGGATCATCCTTTATACAGGCCAGGTCGGGAATATGCCAATCGTCCCAACGTAGGAGCACGCCGCAAGGGCATGGGCAACGGTCGATCGCTGCTGCTCTCCGGTCACATCGACACGGTTCCTGTCGGCTCCGCCCCCTGGAAGAGAGATCCGTTCGGCGGAGCCGTGGAAGGAAACCTTCTCTATGGACGCGGCTCCAACGACATGAAGGGGGGGGTGGCGACCCACCTTTTCGTAATGGAGTGTCTGCATAAACTAAATCTCTCTTTGACAGGAGACGTTCTATTCGAGTCGGTGGTGGATGAAGAGTTTGGCGGCGTAAACGGAACCATCGCTGGCCGCCTCAAAGGATTCAATGCGGATGCGGCCATCATCTCCGAGCCGTCGTTCCTGCGGATTTGTCCCGCGCACCGCGGCGGCCGCATCGCCCATGTCACACTGGAAGCTTCTGGTGGAATCCTGAGCGAAGGGCCGCCTTCTCCTGGCGTCATAGAGCAATTGACGTTCCTGCTGGCGAAGCTCAAAGATTTTGCCGATCAGCGCCGTATGCACGCCAAGCCTCATCCCCTGTACGGCGACGCCACCGATCCCGTCCCCGTGAGTGTCACGAAAGTCTTCACCGCGCCATGGGGAACCAAAGAGCCGATCGCGATTCCGGAAAAATGCAAGCTGGAAATTTATTGGCAGGCCATGCCAGGCGAAAAGCTCGAAGACATCGATCGGGAATTTTTGGAGTGGATCGCATCGCTCTCCAGCGCGCCTAATAGCCCCTTTGTACAACCGCCCGACGTTATGTTTCCGTCCCGATGGCTGCCCGGATCTGCGATTCCCGCCGAGGATTCGCTCGTCACCGAGCTAGCCGATTGCGCCGCCAGAGTGCTGGGCAAGACGCCGCCGGTGGTTGGCTTTGAGGCCCCCTGCGACATGTATATCTTCCATATGGTCACCAGGACTCCCGCCGTCCTATGGGGACCACGAGGCGGCAACACGCACGCGGCGGACGAGTATGTCGAGATCGACTCGCTCATTGATGCCGCAAAGGTGCTGCTTGTTTTCGTGCACGAATGGTGCTCCGCCCGCTAATATATCTTTTGTTTTGTGACGAATAGTTACTTTCTAGATGCGTTTGCGCAGGTTGTATGTCTCTCGCGCGCATCCGGATGGTGCTGAACTAATTGCACACCGGAATACAGAGAGTCAGCGCGTTGGACTGGCAGCCTGCATGAGGGAACCGAAATCGGCCGTTGCGTTTGTGGAAATGCTACCGGCAGTCCATGAATGGGAATTGATGTTCCCGCAGGAAGCTTTCGCGAAACGCTGAATCCCGAAATGCCTCCGTGCCCCCCGGCCGCAAGGTGGATAGCGCACCAGTAATGTTGCCCGCGGCAGCACACTCCAGCGGGTCCGCACCGCGAACGTAACCGCACAGAAAACCCGCATCGAAGCTATCCCCCGCGCCGATGGTATCCACGGGATTCACTTTGAGCGGAGGAACGCGGTGGAGTCGATCACCGATCTGAACCAGCGCCCCACGAGCGCCGCACTTGGCGGCAACGCACGGCACGCGGCTGGACAACGCATGCAGTGCTTCCTCGACAGTGTCGCACCGGGCAATCCGGCAGGCTTCATTGGCATTTGGAAGCAATACGTCGACGTACTCCAGCAATTCCTGCAGAACGCCATCCCAACGGTCTTCCGGATCGTCATTCGTATCCAGGGAAATCGTGAGTCCGGCACGCTTCAAGTCACGAAACAACGCCTGCAGATCGGGGGCCAGAGCCTGTTGCAGAAAAAGAGAGGACAAGTGGAAGTGGCGTGCCGAGGCCAGATACTCGAAATTGAGGTCGGCCCGGGACATACCGCTCATGGTACCGGGATAGGTAAGGATCCGGCGGTAGGCGCCGTGGTGCAGCAGAATCGTGACGCCAGTGTTGGTTGCATCTGCCGCATAGACAATCTGGGACAGATCTGCCCCGCTTTCTGCCAAGCGTTCGAGTGCGATTCGGCCTAATTCGTCTTTGCCTACGCGCGTCGTAAAGCCCACCCTGGCCCCAAGAGTCGCGAGGTTATGCGCAACAATGGCCGATGAACCCCCGAGAGTGAGGCGGAAATCTGTGGCCAGAATCTCTCGTTCTAAAGGGATGTTCTCCGGCAAACCGTACATGATCAAATCAAGATTAATTTCGCCAGCAATATTGACGTCGTATCGTTTATCGTGGGGTGCCATTTTTTAGCTGAGGTACATCACTAACGGGTTGCTAAGTTGTATCTTCTAAGTTATGATCAATTCCGTTTTGTTATCTTATCATTGTTGTGGTGTCTGTTTTTTGAGTCCGGTTTCCTGCGATATCAGGCTCCAAAGGAGTAATTGAGCTGTGACGAACTTGCTGCGTCTCATCCACTTGGACCAAGAAGAAAAGGAAAAACGCGGGTTGTCCCATACTCCCGGCGAAATTGCTCAACAGCCCCATACTTGGGCCACGACATTCATGAATTTCCAGCAACGTCGCTCAGAAATCGAGGCCTTTTTACATTCCAACGGGATTGGTCCGGATTCCACCCAACGCCCAATCGTTTTTCTCATTGGAGCTGGCACCTCCGATTATATTGGCCAGTCCCTGGTCGCGCTGTTGCGGCAGAAATGGCAGTGCGAGGTGACCGCAGTCGCCAGCACAGACCTGCTCACCAATTTTGAGGATTACATCCTGCGCGACCGGAGCTACCTGTGGATATCCTTCTCGAGATCGGGCGACAGCCCCGAAGGCGTCACCGTGCTGGACAAGGCGCTGAAGGAGTACTTGAACATTTCCCATCTGGTTGTCTCCTGCAATGCATCGGGAAAAATGATTGTGGACCACCGGAACGAACCGCGGGTGTTCGGGCTTTTGTTGGATGACGCCGTCAATGATCGCGGACTGGCTATGACGAGTTCTTTCTCGAACATGGTTGTCTGCGGTCAATGCCTTGCCAATACCTGGACGTTGGAGGAATACGAGCCTATCCTGCAATCCCTGTCAGCCGCGGGAGAAAAGTTCCTCGAGGTGGCCGACCAGTGCGCGGCCAGTCTGGCCGAAGGGCCCTATACCAGGGTTTGCTTTGTCGGCTCGGGAGCGATGAAAGCGGTTGCCACCGAGTCCGCCTTGAAGGTTTCCGAACTCACCGCGGGTCGCATCCAGTCCATGTCCGAATCCGCCCTTGGATTGCGGCACGGCCCTTTGGCTGCATTGAATGCAGAGACCTTGTTCGTCTGCTACGTTTCCGGCGATCGCCGACGGCAGCACTATGAAGCCGACCTGCTGAGGGAAATCGGAAAAAAAGGTGTCGTACAGACACGTGTCGCGGTGGAGATCGAAGCGACCAGCGAGATTCGGAAGGAATGCGAATACCTCCTCACATCCGGATTGCGGACTTCGATCCCAGATGCATATCGGCCGCCCCTCGACGTCATCTTCGGCCAGATGCTAGGGCTTTTTTTCTCAATCCACTGCAACCTCAAACCGGATGCGCCCAGTCCTACCGGCGTAATTAGCCGCGTCGTGCAGAATGTGCCCATCCACTAGGTTAGGTATGGGCCTCAATAGGTAATCCTGATTCAAGATGGCGAGATTGGAAGCTCCATCATTCCATGCGTGCTGCAGTCTGAGCGAATTCAGTCTGGGCAAACTCTGGAAACGAAGCTTCGGGCCGATCCGCAAGGGGCCAGCCTGCCAACACCAGCAACGGGGCGGGACCCGGCACTACATCTCCAAGCCCGCCAAGCGTGGTGGTTCGACGATCCTCACCCGGCAAGGAAACCTGGCTCATCACAACGCAGGGCAGTTCAGGCGGCATCCCGCCCTGGAGCATGTCCCAGGCCAGCGCGCGAAGATCCCGTCCAGGCATATAGATTCCCAGCGTGGCGTCGTTTGGCAAAGGACCGCGCCAGAAGGAGGGCCGGTCCGTACCACTGCTGTTCGAGGCGTGGTGCGCCGTGGTCAAAATTACTTTCGATGCACTGCGTCTATCGGTCAGAGACTTCCGGGCCGCCGCCGCCGCGGCGAACATGGAGGTCACGCCGGAGACAATTTCGCATGGAATCTCGGCCTTTTCCAACGCATCGAGCTCTTCGCCTGCGCGCCCAAAGATCAGCGGATCGCCGCTCTTTAATCGAACCACGCTGGACCCGCGCCGAGCTTCCATAATCATCAGCGCATGAATCTGCTCCTGCGTGATGCGACGGCTGCCGCAACGTTTCCCCACGCTCACCACCCGTGTCTGAGTACCAGCGCGGTCGAGAATCGCCTGGGGAACCAAATCGTCATGCAGGACCACATCCGCGGTCGCCAACAAGTCGGCCGCCTTCAGGGTCAACAATTCCGGGTCGCCGGGACCCGCGCCTACTAGATAAACGGTGCCTTTCCGTGCTGTCGTCATCGCGTATGCTCCTGAAGTGAATTTTTTGGGAAGGCAAGTTTTCGAGATGGGCATTCGTCCAGGGCACACAGCGAACGTTGCGCCAGTGAATGCAGCAGGGCTTTCCGTTCATTCCCGGCAGGATGCGTCGCCAGAATCTCTCGCCTTAGACTGCCGAGTTCATCGAGCCACGCCGCAGTATCCTGCGGTAACTGGGCATCGATATCCTGCCTCAACTGCTGAGCCAACGCCGGACTCTCTCCAGCCGTCGAAATGGCAATTTGTAACTTTCCTCGTTGCACAACCGAGGAAAAGTAATAGTCACAGTTCGGTGGATCGTCGACTGAATTGCATAGCAGCCCGCGTTGTTGCGCAGCCAGGTACACGGAACGATTCACGACGCGGGAATTGGTCGCTGTGACAACGAGAAATTGTCCTTCCAGGTCGGACTCCTGGAACTCCCGACGTGTCAACACAATCTTGCCCGCCGCCGCGAGTCGCTCAACTTCTTCACACGCGGCCGGAGCCACCACGCGGAGTGATGCATCTGCATGTAGCAGGCTGGATATTTTCTCCAACGCGACATTACCGGCGCCCACAACCAGGCAAGCTCTGCGCTCCAGCTTCAAAAATATCGGCAAAAGATTCATGCTGCTCCTTCTTCTTCCACGGCGACTCAGTCCGCCGCGTAGGGAACGTCTCCGGGAGAAATATCGCGCGCCACCGATTCGAACACAGTGCCTGCCAGCTGATCGCGCAGTTCGGCATCGCTATGGCGGGCAAAGTAGCTGCGCAGATTCTCTCCATCGTCGCGACCGGCAAGGTATTGGCGCAATAGCCGCTCCATGGCCTCGGGAACTTCTATCGCCGCGCAGCGGTAGCCAACCAGGCGGGCTGTTCTTTGATGCAGTCCGACAGCACCGCCCAGGCAGAAATAATAGGCATCTACCATTTTTCCTTCATACTTGATCTTCTTGCCCTCGATGCCGATGTCGGCAATCCAGTGTTGGCCGCAACCGTTGGGGCAACCTGTGACATTCAGCTTGAGTTGCTGGTCAAATTGAGGAACACGCTGTTCCATCTCTTCGACCAGCCACCGCGTGAATCCTTTTGTCTCGGTGATGGCGAGCTTGCAAAATTCCGTGCCGGTGCAAGCAATGGCGCCGCGCCAGAAATTGGACCCCTCCACGCGAAGCTCAATCGCTTCCAGTTCCCTCGCCAGTTCATTTGCTTTCGCATTAGGAATATTGATCAACAGAAAATTCTGCATCACGGTCAAACGCACATCCCCTGTGCCGAACCGTTCGGACAACTCGGCCACGGCCATCAGTTGATCGCCGCTAAGCCTGCCGCGCAGGACCGATGCGCCTACATAGCTGAGCCCCTCCTGCTTCTGCCGATGGATGCCAACGTGATCGCGAAAAATATCTTCCGGCAAGCGCTCTTCCACAGCAGGATCGAGGCGATATCCCAGCCGGGCTTCGACCTCCGCTAGAAATCGCTCCCCATCCCACCCCTCACGGAGAAAAAGATATTTCAAGCGGGCACGTTCGCGGCTCTCGCGCAGCACCTCCTGGTCGCGGAACAATTCCGTAACGGCGTGAACGACGGGTAAGACCTGATCCAGTCGCAGGAATGCGTTCAGGCGAACTCCCAGATGCGGCTGGTTGGAAAGTCCTCCTCCCACGCGGATGGAATAGCCGACCTCAACTCCGCCGCCAGACTTGCGCTCGATCGCGGTCAAGCCAATTTCGTTGATCTCAGGATAGGTGCACCAGTGCCGGCAGCCGGCAATGGACACTTTGAATTTGCGCGGCAAGTTATAGAACTCTGGGTTGGCCGTCAGCATGTGGGCCAAACCGAGCGCCAATGGAGACGCATCCGCAATTTCATCGGCGGCGATGCCAGCCAGCGGACATCCAGTGACGTTGCGGGAGACATCGCCGCACGCGCCCTTGGGAGAGAGTCCGACGCGATCCAGCGCGTCGACGATCTCCGGCAACGACTCAATGGTGAGCCAGTGCAGCTGAATGTTCTGCCGGACAGTGATATCGGCAAGGTTGCGTGCGTGCTGCCGGGTCAGCTCCGCAATGGTGCGAAGCTGGCGGGAGTCAAGGATTCCATTCGGCACGCCAATCCGCATCATGAAGTAGTCCGTCATTTTTCCTTCGCCACCCTTCCCGCCGGTGACGCCAACGCCATCTCCCTGGGTGTAGATGCCCCACCACTTGAAGTACGCGGAGGCCCAGTCCGGCACTACGCTGCTGCGCCCCTGGCGGGCGAATGCTCGCACTTCATCGAAGGCTTCCCATGGATTTTTCTGGCGCTTAAGGCGCTCCATCCGTTGGGCTGATGTTTCTTTTACTATTGTCGGATTCGCTGTCGGCGCTGTCATTGGTCCTGTCATTGTCCATCCTGTGATGCGTTGGCGGTAGATGCGCTGTTGTTGAATATAGGAATGCCGCGTGCCAGTATGTCGCGATGGCTCAATGAGATGGATGGCCGCCCTTCCGTGCTGGAGGCGGGAAGCTCATCGCATTTCTCTTTATAAAGATTTTGTGTCATCGGCAGTCCTGTTCCCCTTGTTGATGGTTGCTGAGAGGGTGGGGATTCTGCCGAAACTAAAAAACCCACCTGAGCGGCTCTTCCGCGGTGGGTTTTTGCTTTGGGCTACTGCAAGCTTTTTCAGCTTTTGACTCTACCCAACCCTCCAGAAGATGCGCGAATGTGCCCGCATGGTACACATGCAGCACATACAACACATCGTCGAGACAGGCAGGTTCATAGCTGCGGCTTATTATATATGTCGATCGAATCGCGCGTCAAGAGAGGAATTAACCGCAGGCGAGTCCCGTTTATCGTCTCGTATGTCTCGCTCCCGAAACCCTAAGGCTTGGTACAAAATCTCTGGTCCGATCAAGGTTGCGCTACCCTTACCGTCAATCTGGTACAACTTATCTGTCAGATCGTCCAGTAAGCCTCTCATCAAAACAACAAGATTCAAAGTTAAACGAAAGGCAGAACCTGAATCATGCGCAAACTCGTCTATGTCGCCTTGTTGTCGTGTGCCTCGACCGCGCTGGGAACCACCATGTTGGGCGCGCAGACTGGCAATGGAGAAACCAGCGCCGTCAGGCAGCACGCAGCTGAAGTCCGCGTATGGAAGCTACTTCATTCGCCCTACTTTGAAGGTCTGTACTCACGAACATATTCGAGCCTCATCAATCGCATGGATCCAAATGGGTTCGTGCCTGAATCTTTTACAGGCGCCTACGGCGGCATGTTTCCTCGAACGATTGGGGCACTTAGCCTGCTCTTTCTGGAAACCGGGCGCGTGGATGAGGCGGAGAAAAGCATCGCTTGCGTCTTGCAGGTCATGGAACAAAACAACCTGGAACTGGTTCCACACGTCATCGGCAAGTCCGGAGATCGCTACACCATCGAAGATGACGAATTCGAGATTGACGGACAGGCGCATGTGATTCTTGGATGGGCCAGGCTGGCTCAGAGACGAGGCCGCACCACCTTCGAAGACCAAACGTGGAACCAGGTAAGCGCTCTCATGTCTCGTACAACCAGCCGGGCCTTCCTGGATTATGGGTCCTTTCCTTCGCAACTTGGATTGGTTCGCAATGGTGCCTTCGAGCACTCGCGCGAAGGCCGCTACTGGGACACGTATGATTTGCTCACACAAAGCTTTGTTGGCGCCGCACTGAAGGATATGGCGGCTGTAGCGCGACGTCGCGGAGACACACAAAAGGCAAAAGAGTGGGAGGAGAAGCTGGCGATCATTTCAAATGGCGTCACAAAGAACCTGACAACGGTGCGCGATGGCAAGCTCACCTACCTGGAGATGCGCCTTCCGAACTCTGCCGCCGGTGTCCCCTATCTTGGTTTAGGCTGGGTTGCGTTCTCTCCCGTTGCTGCAGGGTGGGAGCCCGATGTCGACCCGCAGGTGATGCAAAACACGGTGGCCACAATGCAACATTCTCTGCTCAAAGTAACGCACGGCCTCCCTTGGATGCCTACCGACAGTTATGCTGACGGAGGCTTCTCCAACCAGATCATCGGCAAGGGCCAAGCCTGGGAGATGGATTATTCTCGCGCCCACGGCGATTACATCCGCATCGAGCAGATTCTCCATTTGATTGAGGAGGCCAACGGTACATACTCACTCTACATGGAAGCAGCGTGGTTGCAGGATGCGCATCATGACCTGCCGAGCCTCCTTTACGACAGCGATCTCCCGGAACTCGAACATGCATCCTGGAAGACGAAGGATGGCGGAAACGGCGAGCAAACTGCGTGGTGGTGCTGGGCAATGGCACGGCTTCGCCGTCAGATGGGAATGCCAGCAGAGCCTGCGAAGACAGCAACTCTTCCGAACTGACAATTTGAATAACCTTTGTGGACTGTACACGCGACTGCCCCTGGCCGTCGAGGCTCCGTGCGCCGGAGCAAGATTGATCTTCATCTTCGCTTGTTTCGCAGCCTGCCTAGAGGGTCTTCTCTGTGACCTGGTCCAGTGTCGTATCTGGAATTCCCCGGCTGAGCAAGCAACTGAAATTGTCCACATTCTGCATGGAAAAGGTAGGAACTCCCTGCACTTTCCGGGTTCTGATCCGCAGAAACTCTGCACCGCTCACATTATCCAGAACGAAATCGGGGCGGTCATCCGAAGTGAGCGAAGCGATTTCAACATGGCTCATGTCGAGGTTTTCAATGTGGCGCAGATAGAAACCCTGAGCCGGCGTGATTCCGAACATCGTTGGTTCTGGATATCCATTTTCCTTTTCCAGCAGCCGCAAAGCGGCCTGTTCGCGCGTTCCCCCGCCCTGATGCTGGATATAGACATCGCCGATCTGGATATCTTGAATCATGTGGCCGGGGATCCCGCTGAGGATGGAGCATTGTTGTGGGTTCACATTCGACGCGACAATGTTGCTGATAAGGACTCGGCGCAACTGGCCGACGGAAGTATTGACGGGACCGCGCATTCTGGCGCCTAACCTGAAGAAAATGGGAGCGCTCATAATATCGCGCATGGTGATGTTGGTGATAGCGATATCTTCCAGCAGCCCTCCATCGACGGTCTCGAGAGCCAAACCATGGCAGCCTTCGAAAATGCAGTTTGAAATGGCAATATTCTTGAAGCCGCCGTTCGATTCCGTCCCCATCTTGATGCGTCCAGTGCGGGAGACATTGGTCCCAGCCGGAAATTTCTTGAGCGTTCCGTCCAGCAAAGTTCCCAATTCATATGCGCCAGTCACATAGCAGTTTGAGATGGTGACGTTCTCCGTGGGGCGCGCATAGCCCAGCGCAAATGAACTCTTCAGAACAATGGCATCGTCCCAGGGAGAATTGACAGTGCAATTCGATACGCGAACATTGCGGCAGCAGTCGATATCCATGCCATCGCGGTTGGTATCGATGGTCAGATTGTCGATGGTCAGGTTGTCGACTCCCGTTACCAGAATGCCGAACCAGCCGCCCTGAAGGATCTGAAAATCTTTGAGCACAACGTTGTGGCAGTTCTTGAGCGAGATGGATTTGTTGCCAACGCCGCTGGTGCGTCTATCTGCCGGATTGTGAGATTCGGGTCCGTTACCGCGGCTCAACCCGCGTCCCCAGATGCGACCGGGCCCACAGATCGAGATATCGTTCAGCCCTTCACCCCAAATCAGGCTGTTATGCCAGTGGTTGTGCCCATAGTCCTGATACATGTGCCATGGTTGATTGGGCTCTGGCTCATCGTAGCCGCCGGAATTTCCCTCCGCGGGCGCGGGCGCCGCGAGGATGATTGCCCCTTGCTCAAGAAACAGCGTGACATGGCTCTGCAAATGGATCGAGTATGAGGCATAGGTGCCCGCAGGAAACAGGACCGTGCCGCCCCCGGAAGATGCGGCGGCGGCGATCGCTTTGTTGATCGCAGGCGTATCGATCGTGGTTCCATCGCCAACCGCGCCGTATCTCCGCACATCATAGATACCACTGCCGTTCCGTCCGGCTCCGGACGCATTGGATGGATTGGCCGCAAACAAAGCAGGCGCGGTCATCAAAGAGGCGGCAATCCCGCCTCCAGCAAGCTTCAGTACGTCTCTTCTCGGTGTCTGCATGTTGCTCCTTCACTATTAAGATCGTGATTCATATTCCATCCCGGCGCGATGGATTGTCCGGCTTGATTAGCCGGGCGTATTGCAGAAATACGTTTGCTTCATTACTGAGTTGTTTTTGGTCCGGGATCCGTTTTCTCCGTTCCGGCTTTCTTCAGGTGCATGTCGGCAAAGTTCAAATACTGTTGCCAATCATAGAACGTGATGTTGTGCCCGCCAGTGCGAACATGGTAGCCAATTTGCCCCATGACGGGATGATTCACAGGTGGCCACTGCGTGGTCGGCAAGCCGTCGGTTCCAAGAAGCTTGTAGACAGGGGTGACCGCTACACCGGAAAGGAACTCTCCTTGCGGATCGGCCCAGTGATCGTCGATGGCGCTGGCAATATACAGAGGCCGCGGAGCAATCAGGGCAATCATCATGTGCTGGTCGAAGGGCAGCGTGCTGTCCAGGCCGTTATATTGTTTGAAATTATTGCAGAACCAGTAGGGAAAGTGCGTGTTCAGATCGCGGATCGTTTCCCCGCCAGGGCGGTGAAATAACCGCACGCCGCCCGCGCCGGAATCGTCACTGATTGCCATGGCAAATCGCGGGTCCGTTGCAGCCGCCCAGAGAGCCGCTTTGCCCAGGCGAGACCACCCGAAGACGGCCACTCTCGACGCATCCACATCATGATCCGTCTCCAGATAATCCATCATGCGGCGCAGCGCCCAGGCCCATGCTCCCACCGTCGAGAAGTTATCGCCTCTTCCCTGCAACTGCGGATAATACGCTTTCAAACTGTCGTGATAACTGCCGATATAGTCAGGATCGACATCGGCTCGGTACGCCGTCGCTACCGCGTAGCCGCGCTTCAGCATGGTTTCAATGGGCCATTTGTCTGAGGCGATGCCTCGACAGCCAGCCGTGGCGCGATGGTTCTTGACACAGGGCGCAGTGTAGGGCTCATTGGGATGCTTTTCTGTAACCTCCGTCCAGCTCGTGGAGATCAGTATCCCAGGATCGGCATTGACGGTTTCATTTCCCCAGAAATTGAGGCCCATGAATACCGGGGGGCGATGTGCCTGATTTGGAATGTACAGCAGCAGATGAAGTTTCGGCCCACTGGAAGTTCCGTTCAGCAGAATCGTCACCTGCTTGCGGGTCGCGATCCCGCCCAGCGCTTTGCGGGTATCATCCACGACCACAAAGCGCATGTTCCTGGAACGGGGCGGCGCAACGCCGTATTCCTGCTCCGTAAACAGCTTCAAGAGTTGCGCTCGATGCGCCTGCCATTGCGCTGGCGTGGTGATTTTGGAACCGTCGCTCATGGCAAGCACATCCGGCAAGCCCGCTGGCAACGCAGGCTGGGAAAGAGTTGATTGCGCGGAGCACGCCATGGTAAGCAGCAGGACCAGAGGCAACAAAAGAACGGCCGCGGAAGAATCGGCGGAGATGCGATTCCGAGCGCTACATCTGTGCGGGTAAATCCAGTGCATGGACCGGCTCCTTGGTTGGACTATTCCGTTACTGGACCTTTCCGCGAGGGCGGAGGCGATTCAATTCAATAGCGCACGCAACGGCATTCCGGGCGGCGAACTTCAGGTTGTCGGCGACAATCCACAGCCAGAACCGGCTCGTCTGCTCCGCTGCCGGTTCTTGCTTAGCCGCGCTTTTCGCGGCTACCCTGGGAGAAACAGCGGACTCTTCTGCAAGCTCGAAAACGGGTTGCACCAGGACCTGCGCTTCCTCCTCTTCGACCGCCTGTACGTTCCCCGGAAATGAGTTGGCATCCGCGACGATATGGACGTGAGAACCAGCCAGCGCCTCCGCCAGCGCCGTGGCCGCGACAGGATGCGAAAACTCGACCGCAACCGACAATGCATAGCCGTGAAAGACGGGAACCTGAATCACCTGCAGCGCGAGAGACGACGCGGGGACAACAGCGATCTTCGCATAGTGTCGCCGGATCTTGTCGGCCGCGCTGTCCAGAGCCGCTTGCCCCGCCACGCCGAACGAAACCGCCAGCGTAAAAGCAGTCTGTCCGCCAAACACTTCAGTTGGCAATGGTTGGAACGACAGCAGGTTGGCCGTCTGTTGATGCAATTCCTCCAGCGCAGCATGCCCGTACTCAGAAGCCGGCTGCAGCAGGGTCGCCCAAATACCGTGTAATGAAGCAACCTGTTGACTGCGCGCTGCCAGCATCGCCAGCAACACCGCTACCGGATGAGCGGAAACTACGGACCGCGTATGCAGATCGGGTGCCGGCAACCTTGGCGCCGCCTGTTTCGGCAACGAGTCGGAAACAGCCCGCTCCAGAATCCACGGCGCGCGTACTAATATTCCCGGGGACTTCTCCAGTTCCCCGCTTAAATCAACAAGGCAAGACCCGGCCTGCAAAGCCTGTCGCGCATATTTTTTCGTGAGCGATGGGTCACCTGCAAAAAAAGTGAAGTCGCAACCTTCGAAGGAATCCGAATCGATTCGTTGAATCAACGTCATCTCGTCGTCGACCGCCGCCAACTTTCCCTCGGCATCTTCATCGTCGAGTAAGCGAAGGTCCGCAGAGCCGAAAGCGGATGCGGCCAACTCATCGCTGAGAGCCTTGCCGAGCAGGGTGCCGGCGCCAACCAACGCAATTCTTAGCGACTTTTCTGACATGGAACCTCTGTCTGTTTCATCCCTGAAGCTTTTCTACGCGCATCAATGCAGACTACGCTTTATGTGTCGAAGGACCGGATATGGTGCCATCCGGCTTCCTGGTGCGGCGACGCCGAAGCGACCAGGAGTATGCTGCCCGGGCCAGCAGTCCGGAGAACATATAGCCCATCGCAATCATAAAGAGCAAAACTTGGGAAAAGAGCAGGAGTACCGAAACAACCGCCCCAATCAGGACCAATAGTTGAAATGGATGGCGACCGGTCAGAGTGATCTCTTTGCCACTCCAGAAACGCCACGTGCTCACCATGAGAAAACCCACTAACCCGATCAGAACAATCCAGACGATGGCGACCGTACCGCTGAATACCGGCGTACCCAGAAAATAATGAACGCAGGCGGCAATCACTCCGGCGGCTGCGGGGATCGGCATACCGACGAAATATTTTCGATCCGGACGACCTGGATTTTTCGGCTGTGCATCGGCGCTCGTATTGAAGCGGGCCAACCGGCAGGCACCGCAGATCAAGAACAGAAAGCAGACAACCGCGCCAATCTGCATCAATTGATGGCGCAGTACGGGGTCCATTGTCGGCGGCAGCATGCGAAAACCCCAGGTGTAGGCGAGAATGCTGGGGGCAACGCCAAAGGTGATCACATCCGCCAGAGAGTCCAGTTCCCGGCCAAAATCGCTCGCGGTATTCGTCATCCGGGCAATGCGGCCGTCCAACCCATCGAATGGTATCGCCAGACCGATTACCAGAGCGGCATTGTCGAAGTGATGCGGTTCGAGGGGAGAGCCTTGCAAACTCTGCATGATCGCATAGAACCCGGCGGCGATGGAACCGGCAGTGAACAACGAAGGCAGAATGTACATGCCGCGTCGCGCTGGCCTCTGCTTACGGCCGCTAGGCTCACTCATCGCACAGGCTCCGACACCAAACCGAACGGAGATGCCTCCGAGGACACCACCGCCAGCAATTCTTCCTCCACGTCGCTGGCTGGCATGATGGCTAGGATGGACGCGCCTCCTCGAACCTGCTGGCCGATGCCCACCTGAAGGTCGCAGGAAAGAGGAAACACGACATCGACGCGGGAGCCGAATTTGATGAGCCCCACACGTTCACCCCGATGCACCCAGTCGCCGAGCTGCTTTTGAAACACAATTCGGCGCGCCAGCAGGCCGGCAATCTGGGTGAAGGCCACGGTACACAATTCGCCGGCGACTTCCACGTAGTTGCGTTCATTCTGCGTGGCCGAGTCCGGATTCATTGCGTTGAGAAATTTGCCCTTTTGATAGTCAATGCGCTGGATATTTCCGGCGATCGGAGCGCGATTCACGTGGACATCGAAGACACTCAGGAAAATGCTGACGCGCCGCTGCGGGCCAGCTTGCGTTTGGATGGTTTCAATGGCGGTAACTTTGCCATCGGCCGGGGAGACGATCAGGCCAGGCGCTTCTGGTATGTTGCGTTCAGGATCGCGGAAAAACCACAGGAAAAACGCGGCCAACAGGATTGGAATTGCTGTGAGCAACAGCAAATGCGTGGCAATCCAGACCAGGACACCAACCGCGCCAAAAACCAATCCGTAAGAATATCCGTCGCGAACCATTTCGTAGAACAAATTATACGGTTTATACGGTTCGCCGCGACAATCCCCGCGGGAAGACTTCCTCTGAGACGCTTTGTCTTGTCAATTCATGCAATCATGCGGTCGATCGGGAGAGACGAGCGTATCCCTCCATCTCATCTTTCAACTTCAATTTCAGCTTTTTCAATCGCGCCGCCTCTATCTGCTCGCTTTCGCTCAGATAGGGATGGGCTAATATTGCTTCTAATTTGCGGGAGTATTGCCGATGTTCTTCGACCAGGCGGCCCAAGGGATTGGCTCCGGGGCGTGAAGCCTCGACGGAAGTTTCCATGAGGAAGCACCTCCTAATTCCGTATTGACAGCCAACGTATCACGTGGGTCAGCCCCGATGCAACCGGGAGTTTTCAACAGGGGAAATTTTAATCGCGTTAGGCGATAGGGCCCAGAAGCTTCTGCATCTGGAGCGCGGTTTCCGCTGGCTCGCTGTAGTAGCCCGGTCTGCGTCCGACAATCGAAAATCCTGCCCGCTCATACAGAGCGATCGCGCCATGATTGGAGGCGCGCACCTCCAGCCACACACTGGAGCCGGAATGGGCTCGACACCAGAGCAGCCCGGCAGACAACAGTCGCATCCCAATTCCCCGTTTGCGCCATGGCTCCGCCACGGCCATGTTTTCCAGAGCACATTCCCCTCCGTCCGTGATCGCGAAAAAGGCAGCGAAGCCGATTATCTGCTCTGCAATGGCATTGAGGTTTTCGCGTGAAGTCGGAGGTGTTCTTCCCTCTGGCGTGCCCACGCAGGCAACAAACATTGCCTTCGCTTGCAGTCCACTTCCCGCCGTTTCGAGTGTCACATATGGATAGTAGGCAGTGCGCGGCCAGTGCGCCGCCGCAGAGATATCCGCCAATTTCCAGGCTGCATCGCAAACCGCTTCGATATCAGCAATCCCGGCGCGCCGGATGATGCTTGCCGTCTGAACCGGCTGCGTCGTGGAGGACAAGTCCGGCGAACTCACGACCGCAAATCCTGCGGATTTGCCGGCAACGTTGCGCGCCCCGCTTCGATTCTCGACACCACCACGGCGTCGGAACGGCGCAGATAATTTGCGTCGACCTTGGCGGAATCCTGAAACTGATCGGCTTGCCATGCTGCCACAGCCAGCAGTAACGCATCCTGCACCGTAGGCGCCGAAATTTCGCGCAGCGTAGTTCGACCGATGGCACCCAATGCGATTTTCACGGTGGGCTCCGAAATGACAACATCGCCCGGCTGATTGTGGATGCCATTCAGCAGCCCATCGAGTGTTTGGAACGACTCGGTCATGCAGACCTCGCCTGCATTCCGATAGATGCCATGGTAAAACTCTCCACGTCCGGCATCGAGGACGGAGTGCATGGGCGCATCGGCGGTCTCGTGTGGCTGGAACCGGGCCGCCATGGACACCATAATGGCCAGACGCGAAAGGGCAATGATCGGTTTGCCGGTGGCTTCCGCCATGGCCTTGACGGCACTCAGGCCAACTCGAAGCCCAGTAAATGAGCCGGGACCGGAGACGATCGCGAAGGCATCCACGTCGGTAAGGAGCAGATCGCTTGCCTGAAACAGTTCGGCGATGGCGGGAATCAATTGCGCGGAAAATGCTCGCGGCTGCAAATTGCGTGCGCTCAGAATTTCGATTCCATTGTCCGAAGTGCCGGTTCCACTGCGGCGGACAGCTCGATCCAAGATGTCGCCATCCCAACGTGCCAATAACACCCCGCCCGTTGGTCCCGCGGTATCGACGATGAGGAGCAGCATCAGACGGCAACGTCCGCTTCTGCATTCTGACAGATTTCCACCAGAACGCCGCCCGTGCTGGAAGGGTGCACAAAAAAGTAAAGATGGCCGCCGGCGCCAATCTTCAACTCGTCGGATACCAGGCGCATTCCGGCATATTTCATCTCGGCAAACACCTCCTCGATGTCATCGACATGCAAAGCCACATGGTGCATCCCTTCTCCACGACGATCGATAAATCTTCCAATAACTGAATCCGGCGAAGTGGGTTCCAGCAGCTCAATACGGCTTTCGCCGGCCTGAATCATCACCGTGCGTACCTGCTCCTGTTCAATTACTTCCTCTGGTCCCATAGGCATCCCGAGAAGCTCGTAAAAACTGCGCGCTTGACGCAAATCGCTTACCGCAATTCCAAGATGATCGATACGAAACATCGTCTTATTCCCAACTTTCTGGCGCCGGCTCGATTTACATCCCGTACAGCGCCCTTCGAACTGTTCCACGGTTACTGTACCGGCCAACACCCACGCAGTGCAGCTTTTTTAAGGAAAATCTGCGCGAAGATCCAGTCGCCCTGAATGCATTTACCTTGGAACCGCTCTACCCCTCGATACTTGGATGTTGCCGGTTGTCCTTGTGCAAATCCAGTAGTCCGCGGACCAGCCTGTCTACCAGCCTATACGGGTCCTCGCCCCGGGCGGCGACGGTCCGGGCATGGGCTTCCAGTTCGGATATACCCAGGCGATGATGAACTAGCTCTCGCACCAATTTTTGCCGGATCATTTCGATCAGCCGCTTCTGCCAGGCCGCCACGCGTTTCTGTTCCAGCCTTCCGGTCCGCCGCAACCACTCGGCACAGTGTTCGACTGCTTCCGCCAGAGCGACAGTTCCGTCTCCCGTGGTCGCCACCGTCCGCACGATGGGCGGAACCCAACCCTCCGCATGTCCGCCGAGCGATTGCATGGCGCGGATTTCTCTTTCGACTCGGTCGGCACCTTCGCGATCGCTTTTATTCACGACGAAGATATCGGCAATCTCCAGGATGCCCGCCTTGATGCTTTGCACGTCGTCGCCGAGGCCCGGCACCAGCACAACGACTGTCACATCCGCAAGGCGCACAATGTCCACTTCATCCTGCCCCACCCCGACGGTCTCGATCAGCAGACGAGTCTTGCCGCTGGCTTCGACCACGGAAGCGATGTCCGCGGTGGTCGAGGCTAACCCGCCCAGAAACCCGCGGGTCGCCATACTGCGAATGTAGAGTCCCGGATCGTCGTGATGCCTTTGCATCCGAATACGATCGCCCAGGATCGCACCCCCAGTGAACGGACTGGTGGGATCGACAGCGACGATGCCGACAGTCTCCTGCTGCGCGCGATAGTGGCTGGCCAACCGATCGACCAGCGTGCTTTTTCCAGATCCCGGCGAACCGGTCACTCCAATCCGCAGCGCATGACCCGTGAACGGGAAACAAGCCGACAACACGGACGCCGCTCCGGGTGCATCGTTTTCCACCAGTGATATGGCACGCGCCAAGGCGCGCACATTTCCGTCTCGGAGCCTGGTGACAAGATTTTCCGCTTCTTCCAGATGAACCGCCTGCGGGGACGTGACCGATGCCATGCTGGTTGCGATGATATCGCGTTCCGGTCGTACCTTGCATTCCGCATAACTGCGCGCGGCTTCGCGTCGCGGTCCTTCGTTTCAGCATCCTTTGCATTATCCTGTAAGCAAGCTTTCCTTGCGATGGCTGCTCCTTCTTCCAGATTGGATTTTCATCCTGTTTGGTTGGCAATGTTCCGCCGCAGGGTCTCATCCGCACCGTCGCTACGATTGAAAAAATGTTAGGGAGCAGGCATGGCGCAGTCTTCCGTAGTTCCTGCTGCCAAAGAGCAGGACTACGACAGCGAGTTTCACTACGAGCATTGGACGCCGCGATTCAATCCGTGGGTTATCACCTTTACGGTGACGTTGGCGACGTTCATGGAATCGCTCGACTCCAGCATCGCCAACGTCGCGCTTCCCCATATTGCCGGCACGGTGGGCGCCAGTTACGACGAAGCCACTTGGATACTGACCTCCTATTTGGTCTCAAACGCAATTGTGTTGCCTATCAGCGGCTGGATCTCGAACCGCATCGGCCGCAAACGCTTTTACATGATGTGCGTTGCCTTGTTCACAGCGTCTTCCTTCCTGTGTGGTCTCGCCACATCTCTGCCCATGTTGATTTTTTTTCGCGTGGTTCAGGGCATGGGCGGCGGTGGCCTGCAGCCCAGCGAACGCGCCATCCTGGCCGACACTTTCCCGCCCGAGAAGCGCAGCATGGCATTTTCTCTGTACGGGATGGCAGTTGTCGTGGCGCCAGCCATCGGCCCCACTATCGGTGGCTGGATCACCGACAATTACACTTGGCGCTGGATTTTTTTCCTGAACATTCCCGTGGGTATCATCTCTCTGCTGCTCACCAGCCGGATTGTGGAAGACCCGCCCTACTTGAAAAGAGTGCGAAAGACGGTCGGCAGTATCGACGGCATCGGGCTGGGATTACTGGCGCTATCCATTGGAGCCGTCCAGATCATGCTCGACAAAGGACAGGAGGACGACTGGTTTGGATCGCGCATCATCGTCACCTGCGCTCTGCTTGCCGGTTTCGGCCTGATTGCGTTTCTCTATCGGGAATGGACGACGAAACATCCTGTCATCGATCTGTCCTTGTATCGCAGGCGCAATTTTGCGATGAGTCAGGTGGTCATGCTGGCGGTCGGCGCAGCCTTGTATTCGACCACTGTCATGATTCCTCAGTTCCTGCAGGAAGTGATGGGTTACACGGCTACGGAGGCCGGCATGGCGCTTTCCGCGGGCGCCGTGGTCCTGATCGTGCTGTTGCCCATCGTCGGCTACCTCGGACAAAAGCTCGATCCGCGCCTGATGATTACGTTCGGATTCTGCCTGCTGACATTCGGCATCTGGCGAATCGGCGATCTCAACTTGAGCATCGGCTTCTGGAACGCCGTCAGCTGGCGAGTCGTGATGGTGCTGGGCATGCCCTTTCTGTTTGTGCCGATCAGCCTCATGTCCTATGTAGGCGTTCCGCAGGAGAAAAATAATGAAGTCTCCGGACTGACAGCGTTCGCGCGCAACATTGGCGGCAGCCTCGGCGTTTCCTTCATCAGCACCATGCTGTTGCGACGCGCACAGACCCACCAGGAGGTTTTATCCGCGCATGTGTATGGCTCGTCCACCACGTACATGTCCTTCAAGCAGGGGATGTCGGGCGCACTGCACGCCCGCGGCTACTCCTCCGCCGACGCGGCAACAGGCGCTGCCCTGCGGATCTATGACATGATGCGGCAGCAGGCAACTGTCCTCGCGTATGTAGACACCGTGCATATTCTGGTTGTAATGACCGCGTGCTTGATCCCCATCGGTTATCTGATGAAAAAGCCGCGCTTTCGATCGAAGCCAGCGGAACCGATGGATTGACCCAAATCTCGTCGCGTCCTCAACGGCAAGGGTGGGATCAAAAACAATTTGTCATCCCGACCGGAGTGGAGGGACCTGCGGTTCTTGTGCGGCAACGAGAATCTGATGGTGGCCCTCGATAAGGACGAAGGCTTTGTCAAGGCGCAAATAACCCGGGCGGTGCGGCTGCATCGCTTGTCTTTCCAGAGGGGTTGAGGACCAGAGTTCTGGTAGATTCACGCTGCATCACCAAAC
>JAJYSV010000094.1 GCA_021793405.1 Acidobacteriota bacterium | reverse complement strand
TGGACTCAGAATAATGTAGTCTAGTTACGTCGGTATGTCAACATAATAATCTATTGTCAGACCTATTTACCCGGATGACTCAGCTAACAATCGTCCAGGCAAATGTAGAAACTCCAGGGCACGGCTTTAGCCGTGCCATAAAGGAGACTACATTCGTGGGCTTTAGCCCCTGCAAAAAATCGGACCAGCCTCTTCGAATCGCACCACGAGAAATCTGGGGCCCCATCCTTCGGACGTCGCCTGGTCGCCGTGGCGACCCAAGAATCGCGGCATTTCGCCGAACGTCCCATCCGCCCGCAGTGAGTCATTCTGAACGAAGGCCTATCCGCCGCAGCGGAAGGCCGCAGTGAAGAATCCAGATAAACTCCGCCGACACACGCCGCCGGTCGACCCGACGCCACCGCACTTGGGATGCAAAAAGCTTTGTCATCCCGATCGTAGTGGAGGGACCAGCGGTTTCTACTCGCACCGATCGCAGTCTGGGGGGTAGTATCGTTTGCAGGAATCTTTAGAGCCAAGGCTTGATTTGTCCTGGTTCATGCTCAACAAGTGAGCCTATGCCGTTGTGCGGATCGTGGGGGATTATTAAACGATGTCTGGGGATGAAGTAACAGAGCAAGAGGAACCACTAGACCTTGCTGAAGAAATTTCAAAAGATGAAGTAGCTCTAGCGCCATCGGATACCGGCGATCCAACTGCGATTGTAGAGGCAAAAATCCCGCAGGACATTCGGGAGCGGTACGAAATCTATAGCTATAGAAATGCCGCGACGATCTTAAGCGAAACCAGAAAAGCCGAATTTGACGATCTTCTAAAGGCGCTTCGGGGCTTCAAAATCACCCCAAAAATGATCCGCACAGCTGGCGGAAACGAGTCAGATATTCCGAAGCTTTTCTCCGCAACGCTTGGCCCGCTTGGCTGGCATGAAACGGTCGTTCAAGGCGATTTGCTGGTTAAGTTGACTTGGCGTGAGCCGACTGGCGCTGTCAAAAATGGAAAGAGGAAAGGCAGTCCGAGATACGGCGCAAAGAGTCGAGAGCTAACTAGGAAGCCACATCTGGACTGAGCTCGTCTTCCGTCGGCGGATAGAGCTCATCTTCTTCGGGTCGGCAGCCGCAATCGAGGCACTCAAAGAAGCAATCGTCGTATTCGTTTGTTTGATCATCAAGCAGGACAATCTCTCCATCTTCATCCAAAACGGGAACTCGGAGCACATAGGCATCTGTGTAGTGGCGCACATCATGACCCTTGCATCTCGGGCAAATAACCGGTTTCATAATCCTCTTCCCCGCTCGGACCGCGCTCAAAATGCGAGGCAAATCATCGGCGACTGCAAGCAGCAAATTCTGTCTTCGAGACCTTCAATCTGATTATCGGCCGATCACGTCGTCTGGTTAAATAATAAGCAAATACTTTCCGCTTCCGCGAAATTCTAAATACCCAAGATCGCGCAGGACCTGTAGCTGCTGCCTAATTTTCGCGCGGATGTTGTTATTCCTCGGATAGAAGGCTGCGAACAACGGCTCCTGTGCGTAAATCTCTTCCAGTAAGAACTCCGATCGATTGAGGCTTCGAATAACGCGAAGTGTCAGGGTTGCCCAACCGCGCGAGCTAAGCGGTATGGCTCTGAGCCGATTAAGTTTCTGAAACCTTTCACGGACGAACTCCTTGTCGGTCTCATTCCTCAGATTCACTACCTGAATCAGTGCATCGGGCGCAATTAGATCGAGACGGATATTGCAGCCGACCCATCCTGCTCTGCGCGCGGTGAGCGAAAGCGGCCTCCGCTTTTCAACAACCCCCGGAGTCAAGAACAGGCGATGAACCGCCGTTAGGCCCTGAATTTGCCACTTGTCATTCCGTTCCAAGAGCATGAGCGTTGGCACTGATCCGCTTAATATGCTAGACATCAATGCGTTGTATGCGCCGTCGACAAGCGTGCGAGCGGGTCGCACCTTAAATGCCTTTAGCTCATAGCTCTCGCTGCATTGTCCGCAAACGAAGTCTGATGCCTTCGTATTTGCCGGCGTCTGTGATAGCCCATCGTTGTCGCAGGACAGACAGTATCCGTTCTCCTTAAACCACTTTTCAGAGAGCACACGTGATATTTGGGGCTGACTTGTGTACCCCGCAGCAGCGGAAATATCGCAATCTAAAAACACTGATCCCGCCCTCTATGTTCTGACTTAGGAGCCCGCCGTCCGCAGTCTAGTCTGCTCCTCTTGGTAGCAGGGTTCCCTTATAGATTCTGCGCCACTTTACACCGAATCGATGAAGGGGAAAAGAAAATCGTAATCCTGCGCCAACCGCTTCGGCGTGCCTGCGTCCATTCGGCCCTTCCCGCCTTGCTCTATCCTTTCTATAGATCGCTCTTCCCATGCATGCACCCACGCGAGCACGGTTCCTGATTCCCTTCCTGGCCCTCATTCTCGTCAGCGGAGCAGCTCCCGCCCGCGCCCAGCAATCACCTCCACCCACGCAACCTGCGTCAACGCAATCTCAGCCCGCGCAGCCGACGCCGCCCACGCAGAGTACGCCCGAGCAGCCAGCATCACAGGCCTATACGTTGCCGCCCGCGATCCTCGCCAAGGCCATCACCCTCACCCGCCTGCGCGCCATCCTCGCCTTCGGCGGCACTGCGTGGACCATCCTCGTCCTGCTGCTCGTGCTCGCATGGCGCTGGCCCGCCGCCCTGCGCAATTGGGCGGAGCGCATCACGCCCGGCAAATGGCGGCAAGGCCTGCTCTTCCTTCCCCCCGCCATCATCTTCCTCACCGTGGTCTCGCTGCCCTTCGACATCTACAGTCAGCACATTCAGCGCGCCTATGGATTGTCCGTCCAGTCCTGGCCCAGTTGGACCCTCGATCAGTTGAAGGGCCTGGCTCTCTCGATCGTCGTGATGACCCCGCTGTTGCTGCTGTTGTTCTGGATCATCCGCAAATCGCCGCGCAAATGGTGGCTCTGGTTCTGGCTCTGCACCCTGCCCATCATCGTGTTCGCCGTCTTCATCTCTCCCATTTGGATTGAACCCATGTTCAATCACTTTTCACCGCTCCAGCAAAGCGATCCCGCGCTCACCGTGCGGTTGGAGCAACTGGCGCACCACGCCGGACTCGACATTCCTCCCTCGCGCATGTTCTTAATGAAGGCCAGCGAAAAAGTCACCGGCCTCAACGCCTACGTCACCGGCATCGGCGCGTCGAAACGCATCGTCGTCTGGGACAACACCATCAAAAAGCTGCCGACCAACGAAATCCTCTTCGTCGTCGGCCATGAGATGGGCCACTATGTGCTGCACCATATCTACAAAGCGCTGGCCTTCACCGCGCTGGTGCTCGTCGTTCTGCTCTGGCTGGCATACGTGTGCGTGGGATGGCTGATTTGCCGCTTTCAGTCGCGCTGGCAGATTCGCTCGATGGACGATTGGGCCGCGCTCGCCGTCCTGCTGCTGGTCTTCACCTGTTTCAGCTTCCTCTTCTCGCCCATCACCAACTCCTTCAGCCGGTGGGAAGAGCACCAGGCCGACGTTTTCGGCCAGGAAGCCATCCACAGTTTGGTTCCGGACCCGCAGGTCACCGCGCAAAAAGCCTTCGTCGCCCTCGGCAGCACCTATCTCGAAGCTCCCAACCCGAACCCGCTGGTCAAGTTCTGGCTCTACAGCCATCCTTCGATTTCCGAGCGGGCAAACTTCGCCGCCCACTACGATCCGTGGTTACCAGGACGGCACCCGCGATATTTTCAGAAATAATGTGGCGTAGTTTTCGATTTTTGCGCGAACGTGCGAAACCGGCGCTGCGGCCAAATTGGTTGCCTTAGCAACCATCTGCGTCAAAAACGTCTGAATTGGTTGCTAAGGCAACCATTCGTTTTTACGCATAATTTCATGAGAGGATCAATCCATGGATTGTCTATTTTGCAAGATTGTAGCCGGAGAAATTCCCGCGAAAAAATTGTATGAAGACGAATCGTCCATCGCCTTCGCCGATATTCATCCCCAGGCGCCGACGCACTTTCTCGTCGTTCCTAAACAGCACATCAATTCGCTCGCCCAGGCAACTGAAGCAGACAAAGGTCTTCTAGGGCACCTGACGCAAGTCGCAACCGAGTTGGCAGCGAAGCAAAATCTGCGGAAGGGCTTCCGCATCGTCATCAACACCGGCCCGGACGGCGGCCAGACCGTCGATCATCTGCATCTGCACGTGCTGGGCGGCCGCGCCATGCATTGGCCCCCCGGCTAGCTGCGATTGGCAAAATAGCGAGTTCAGCTCTGTCGAGCCAGGATCTTCAACCTATTTAAATGCAATAAGTTGCGCAGCGAGGCTCTACCGCTCAGGAACAAGGGAGTTCCATCTTTCTCAACCCGGAAATCAGGCCTCGACAATCTGCCGCTGGTCGTCTTCTATTTCCACTTCGACGCCGTAGCGCCGCAACAGATTTGGCAATGTCTGCGAAAATGCGGAGCGGGGCATCACGGTGTCGCAGCCGGCTTCAATGGCCTTCGCCTTGAGCTCCCCTTGCAGGTGGGAGAGAAATCCGACAATCGAAGTGGCGCGCTTGAGTTTCGTCTTCAGTTTCGGAATCAGGGTGAGCGGTTTGGCGTTGGCGTTGTTCAGGTCGAAGACGATCAACGTGGGGCGCTCTTCTTCCGGCAACGCCAGCAACCGCGCAATGGTGTCTTTGTCATTCTTGACGAAGGACACTTTGATTCCCAGTTTGCGGGCGGTCTCCTGAATCTTGGCCATGAAGAACAGATCGTCAATGAAGCAATAAATCCGGGCGGGAGAATTGTCGGATGCGGCGGCGATATTCGCCGAAGCTTGCGTGTCATCCCCAGGCCTATTGCTATTGAATGCCCCGGAAACCTCTCCGTTGTAGTTCCCATTGCCATTGCCATTGTAGTGCGCATTGGTAAATCCGCGCTGCAACTCAATGGTCGAGGGCGGACCGTCGGAATAATTTCCATTGACCGCCCTGTAGCTGTGGTCCATGGGACCGACAAACACCTTGGGCCGGCGCTGCTTGCTGCCGCGACGCTGTTGCTGGCCGTTTGCATTGCCGCGCGAATCGCCTCTGGCACCACGCGCGTTGGCATGACCCTGAGCCTGATTCTGACCCTGCCCCGGATTTTGATTTTGATTTTTCTTGAAGAATCGCTTCTTCTTGCGGGGCTGGTTCTCATTGCGGGGAGCGTTGCCCTGGGGAGCGGCGGCGGCATTGCCCGGCTGTCCGTTCGGCGCGGCCTGGGCAGGGTTTCCACCGGATCCGCGGCGTTTACGGCGACGGCGAAAGCTTTGCTTCGTTCTGGGAGAATTCGGTTCTGCACCGGTCTGGTTTGCTTGCGGAGAAGGACTCTCCGATAGCGGCGTTGAATCTGTTGTCATCAAGACACTTCCTTGTACTTTGCGTTATATAGGCGCCTAATAGTCGCTGAAACCGCGACAACTGGAATGATCCCAGTCCCGTCGTGCAACGACGCTATCGAGCAACATGATGGAATTTTTGTCTCAAGCTAATTTCAATTGCCCGTCATGGCATCGCCATGGTGCATGTTGGCAGCCTGCAGGCGTGCCAGTCCAAGTAGGCGCTTACGCTATTGGAGCGCATTGTTCAGGCGCAACCGGACTGTGCGTTTTACTTCCTATCCGTTACATGGTATCGGCGAGCTGCGGGTCCCGGAAAGGCGCGGCTTCAGCCAAACGATGAGCAAGACTGATGCTACTCCGGACAGATTAAATCGGCAAGTACCTACTACAAAAATACAGTCAACGGGAAGCCGAAAGCAAACCGCACACGGATTTGAAGTGAACCCTGCCGGATCGTACTCGCATCCGATTCGACCTGACTGGCCGAAGTTTTGCCACGATCTTTCTCGATGAATGCAATCGTATCATTGCGAAGGAAACGGATGTCTGGATGTCTAATGAAAAAGTTTGTGGGGGAACAAACCTCAAGACTCTGGAAACTCCGCAATTAGAACCGGGTCACTGGCCTCCCGCATTTGGGTGGACCCGTTGATGGCACCTTGCACCTGATTATTCAGCCGGTAGCCGCCCGGTTTCCCTTATGAGGTTCGGAAACTCTTGCTGGCGGCCTACTCTGCCTGAATTTGTTATCTGCTCTAGAACCTTGCGGTTCTGAATGCGTTGCACTGGCTTTCCCATTTAAGTTGCAACTTGAATACCAAAGTCATCCAGCAACAAACAAAAGACTTACGCCAAAAAGGACCGTTCGTTTTCTAGAATTCCATATAAAGCAATGTTAATGGCATCCACAAATCCATAGATTGAAGAGCTCAACCTTTGCATTTGGGATGGCAGGATACCGCATCCGGCAACCAGAATGAGACGGATCAGGTCTGGCAGGTCAGACATGACTTACCAGTGCGGGGACACGCTTTGTGATCCAATTGAAAATCCTTTTGGCCATGCCTTGCAGATATCTCTGGTTCAGCATGGGCCGACTTGATGGGGTTCGGCGTCTGCGGAAGAGCGAGCGGAAGTCGGCGAGCGATGGTCATAAGCCGGACTGCGCATTCTTGCGGACGACCCATGTTGTCATGGCGCGCAGATTATGGACGAGGGTGGTTTTGAGCGGGTCGGCCAGTTCGCCCAACCGTTGGGTAAGGGAGCCGAGCAGCGTCTCGTCGACCAAATACCGATCGGAACCATCGGGCAAGTTGTAGCGGCGTCCCTGGATGTGTCGCACCTGGTTCGCCATTCCGATGGAGGAGGCGAGGCGGCAGAAGAAGAGTCCGCCGGGTTTGAGGACACGCCAGGAGCCGCGCAGCATGGACTCGAAGTGCGCGTCGTCGCGCGCGAAGTGGAGGACGGCGCTGCTGAGGACAACATCGACGCAGGCATCGTCGAACGACATGTGCTCAACCGGCTCGACGCGAAAGTTCGATGCCGGAAGCGATGGAGCCAGCCTCTGGGCCATGCGACGCACATTCTCCACGTTGCCGGCATCGGCGTCGACGGCAAAGACTTGATACCCCTCGCGCAGCAGGTAGACGAGATTGCGGCCCGAACCGCAACCCGCGTCCAGTATCCGCATGTCGGGCGCGATGCGACCTTTGAGCAACTGATCGAAGAGATAGATGTCGATCTGGCCAAATTGTTCCTGGAGCGTGGGCATGAGAGGCGTTCTAACCATAGCATGGCGGGGCGGTTGTGGGCGGCTGGTTTGTGTCAATTGGTTGGAGATGGCGTGGTGGGGCGGGATGGTAGGTCTCCCCTCGATTCATGCCAAATCGCCAACTCGCGTTTTGAGCAGGTTCGGACTGGAAACGCGCATTGGTCTGTTGGCAACAGATGAGGATGGGATCGATTTGAGCTTTCCCAGGCCGCGGTCTGCGCTCTCCCATGTGCCCAAATGCTAGGCATCCGAGGAACACATCTCCAGTGGTTGGCCTCGCTTCTCCCGGCATTTGGGTCGCCCGCCCTAACACTTGGTGTTATGGGAGGAGCATTGGTCACAGTCGATTGTTGTTGAAATCGTAAATCCGACTGGCGCATCCTGTGACTGTCGGGCGGCCGCCCGGTAAAAGGAAATCATTAGGAGAAAGAACCTTTCGATCTTTTACGGAGCCCCCCACATGAACAGCGTAGTCATCGACCAGTACAGGCTTGAAGCAGAGATTCAATGGGATAATGAGCAAACCCCTTTGCCGGTTAGGTGGATTGCGACGAATATTGCTGACACGACCAGCACAGCAGAGGCACGGCTCAGTCTTGAGCGGAGCCGCGCTTTGTTGGGATTTGTTTATGGTGAACACGCCAACTCGCAGATGGAATTGCTCCGTGAGCACGGCTACCTAGACTTGGTGAACCAGCAGGGCGGAAAGAGTCATTGCATCGTGAACTCGACGGACCTTCTCCGCTTCGATTTTCCGGCATCGGAACTCCGCTTCTAGCGGCGGGGTGGCCCAGGTCTTTTTTCGGAGGCAACGCATGAGCACAAACATTGTAATGATCGACGCATCGACCTATCAGAAGCTCATCGCCCGCCTGTCGGAGACGATGGCGCAGAAGGTCCTGCGCGAAGGTCATAAGCAGATCAACGCTCCAGCCACGTTCCACCCTGACATCTTCATCTCTATCCGGCAGGCGCAGAACACCTATAACTTCCTTCACTGGGCTCACAGCGATGACCTGCGCGGCGCGGTTGGCTGGAGAGATGAATACACAGTCGCCTGCGAACCGCTTATCCGAAACCTGATGGATAACCTCTACACCATCACTCTCCTGCTCCAAGATCCATTTTCGCGCGGGCGGCAGTTTCGTGCCAGCGGCGCTCGCAAAAGTTTCCTGTATGTGGCGGCTGAGGAAGCGCGGTACAAGGGAAAACCGGAGTGGGACAAGTGGGTCGCAGACAGCCGCGCCAAGCTGGACTTCATCATTCGTGCCAGCGGCTTCACTGAGGCGGAGGTCATGGACAAGAAACAGTTCCCAGACTGGCCGACGCTGGGGAAATACCTCGGCACGCCGCCGCATGATGACCACAAGAAGTTCCTGGAGACGTTCACCTTTGGGCCGTGGAAGCAGTATTCTGCTGTGGCGCACGGTGGACCGGAAGGCCTTTATGAGGTAGGGATGTTCCTGTATCGCGATGGCCATCCGCATGAGGAACGTTCGCTCATTGATGACGCACACGACCGCGCCATGTCCCTGCACTTGATGAGGGCGGCCATCCTGCTACTGGCTATTTGCACCGAGGTCCAGGCAGCGTACAAGTTCAAGGACGAGGGCGCACGCATCAATGAGCGCATCATGGAGTCCTGGCAGGCGCTCCAGCCCGCGATGGAAGCGAAGGAGATTTACGACGAGCACTACGAGCAACTGATGAAGGACAAGGGCATTATGAAGTGACGCTCTGGCAAGGCAGCGGGAACGTGGACGCTTTGCGCTTCATCCCGGTGCTAACGAGGAACTCGATGAGAGCATTATCGCCAATGCACTCATCAAGCAGCGGATTTGTTCATGGTCGGCTTGCGTTTACGAATGCGTTCAAGGGCAGTTGCAACGGAGGCTACGTTGCTAACGGGGCAACGTACGCACGGGCATTTGATGGAATGCAAACTCAGTGCTGACAGTGGGGGCAGAAGTGCGTGCCGCGACCCGCGATGAGGATGCGGCGAATGGGCGCTCCGCAGACCAGGCACGGTTCTCCGGTACGGAGATAGACTTTATGCTCCAACTGAAAAAATCCTTTGGCGCCGTCCGCATCCACGTAGTCAGACACCGAGGAGCCGCCGAGGGCGATGGCTTCCCGCAGCACGGACTGGATTGCCCCGTGCAGGCGCTCCAGTTCCCTGCCGGTGAGCCGACCGGCCTGGCGCCGGGGACGAATGCCGGCGCGAAACAAGCTTTCGTCGGCATAGATATTGCCCACGCCGTGAAGAAGTTTCTGGTTCAGCAGAGCCGACTTGATCGGGGTTCGGCGTCCGCGAAAGAGGGCACGGAAGTCGGCGAGCGAAATCTCCAGCGGCTCCTGCCCGGTTCCGACAAAACCCTGGCTGTGAATTTCTTTTTTTTCTGCATGCTTGCGTGGTTTCTCAGCGGGTGCGGAGAGATCGAGAACGGACAGCCTGCCGAAACGTCGTGGATCGACGAAGCGAATCTCGCGAGCGTCGTCGAGTTCGAGAATTGCGTGGGTGTGGGACGGCAGTGGCTCCTGTGGCACGCAGACCAGCAGGCGGCCGGTCATGCCAAGGTGGACCAGCCATTGCCCGCGCCACGGATGTGGGTCGAGGCGCGGATGTTTTCCGTCAGAGACGGGACTCGAGCGGCGCGCGTTGCGTCCCTTGCTGGGGTTTGGCCGTGTGAGATCGACGACGATATGCTTGCCGATGCGATGGACGCGCTCGATGACGCTGCCTGTCAGAGCGTCGACGATCTCGGCGGCTTTCGAGCGGAACGGCTCGGGTTTGGAGCCCAGCCAGACAGAAACAATGGTGCGTCCGCGTACGCGTTTATCCACGCCCCGCGCGATGGTCTCGACCTCTGGCAATTCCGGCATCTGTGGACTGATCTACTCCGAAGCAGACCTGGATCCGCTTTCCTCTTTGATAGAGCCAACTCGTAGTATAGGATTCTTAGTTGAGTGCTTGAAGAGTTGGCGATTCGCCAGCAACCCTCCTGAACAAAATTGGTTGCATTACCCATCGGGGCCCGGCACAGCCTGAACTGCCTTCTGAACCTGGGAAGCGCTTGCTTGCCCGGACCCCAAAGAGACGAGCGGAAACGAGTAGAAATGCAAGCGAAGACTGCAGTGGTTCTCGGCGCCCAGTGGGGCGACGAAGGCAAAGGCAAGATTGTGGACGTCCTATCCGGACGATTTTCCGTGGTGGCGCGCTACGCGGGCGGCCACAATGCCGGGCATACGGTAATTATCGACAGCAAAAAATTTATTTTGCAGCTGGTGCCCTGCGGGGTGCTGCGACCGGGTTGCCGGGCCGTGATTGGAAACGGAGTCGTGCTGGATCCGATGGCATTTCTGAAGGAAGTAGAGCACCTGAAGGAGCTGGGCGTGGATGTGGCCGGGCAGCTGTTTGTCTCCGACCGCGCCCATGTGATCCTGCCCTACCACCGGATGATTGAGCTGGCATCGGAAAACGCTCCGGGCCGGGTGAAGATCGGCACCACCAGCCGGGGAATCGGGCCGGCCTACGAAGACAAGATGAAGCGCAGCGGGCTGCGGGTGATTGACCTGCTGAATTCGTCACTGTTGCGCACACACATTCAAAATGCATGCCACGAAAAAAATACGATCGCGCGGGCATTGTTCTCGAGCGATCCGATTGACCCCAACATGATGTACGAGGAATATGCTCGCGCGGCGGAGCGGATCGCGCCGTTTGTGGCCGACACGTCGCGCATGTTGAATGATGCGCTGCGCGCTGGGCAAAGCATCATGTTTGAAGGGGCGCAGGGCACCCTGCTCGATATTGACCATGGGACGTACCCATTTGTCACTTCCTCGTCGGCAACCGCGGGTGGAGCGGCGACTGGAACGGGCGTGGGACCGACCAAGATTGGCACTGTGATTGGGGTGACGAAAGCCTATGTCACGCGAGTCGGGGAGGGTCCTTTCCCGACGGAGATTCATGACGGACAGGGGGAACTGCTGCGGGCGCGAGGACAGGAATATGGAGCCGTAACCGGGCGGTCGCGCCGCTGCGGATGGCTGGATTTGCCGCTGCTGCGCTATTCCAGTCAGATCAACGGAACGGAATGGCTGGTGGTGACAAAGCTGGATGTGCTGGACACGCTGCAAGAGATTCCGGTATGTACGGCGTACAAGATCAATGGAAAAATCACCGATACGATTCCGGCGGATGTACGCGGGCTGGAAGCAATTGAACCCATCCTGACTACCCTGAAGGGTTGGAATCGCGCCACGGATAACATTCGTACATTCGACGAATTGCCCGACGCCGCAAAAAAGTACCTGAAGTTTCTGGAGGCTGAGTCGGGGGCAAAGATCGGCATGATTTCGACCGGCCCCGATCGCGACCAGACCATTTCCCTACCCGAATTCGCCGCCACGCTGGAACGAATGTCAGCGAGCGGGAACTGATCGAGCATATCGAACCGATTGCAAACCAAAGCAGCCAGATTGCAATCCGCAACGGCTTCAATCCCACTCAAGCGGAGAGACTGCTTGAATTGATGGGATAAGGACGAAGGCTTCTACGATGAAGCAGTAGTTTTTGGTTGAGGACCATGAGCTGCTGGATCAGGAGAAGCCTTCAATGAAAATTATAGGTTGTGATTTCCATCCGAGTT
>JAJYSV010000023.1 GCA_021793405.1 Acidobacteriota bacterium | reverse complement strand
GCCATCAACGCCATGCAAAAAAAGGGATCGAAAGGCTCCCTGCGCGGCAAGTTCAAACGCGCCGGGTGGGACGATCACTACCTATTCCGCCTACTGGAGCTATTTTGAAATGCGATTGCCCTGGGTAATGCGTGGAGTTTCGTTGACTCTGGGTGCGCTTTTCGCTATCCTTAAGTTCTTGCGCAGTGTTGCGTTTCTCTGCCTGCACTTTCCGGTGCATGGCGGCACGCAAAGCGTCTTTCGGTTTTATTGCCCCTCGACGCAGCAAACGGTTTGTTCTCTGCGCTCCATCGCGTGATCTGCAGCAGGTTTTCCGGCAGCTGACTGTCCGGTGCGTTCTGCCTCGCGAAGCTTGGCAACTATTTTTTTGAAGTTTGTTTTGGGAGAACTGGAACCATGTCTACCTTTATTCCGCGTCCGCAGGACATTACACGCAAGTGGTACGTGCTGGACGCCAGCGGCAAGACGCTGGGACGGTTGGCTACTGAGGCTGCGCGGGTCCTGACTGGGAAAAACAGTCCGCAATATACGCCCTACATCGACACGGGTGACCATGTCATTGTGCTGAACGCGGAGAAGGTCCGCCTGAGCGGGTTGAAGAGCCAGCAGAAAATGTATCGCCGCTACACCGGCTTTCCGGGCGGCATGCGCGAAGAGTCGTTTGTACGCCTGATGGCGCGTCGGCCCGATCGCGTGGTGGAGCAGGCCATTACCGGCATGTTGCCGAAGAACAAGATGGGCCGCCAGATGGCCACCAAGTTGAAGGTGTACCGGGGCGACACGCATCCGCATGAGGCACAGAAGCCGATTGCGATGACACTGAACGATTCAGCAACCGCAAAGAAAACTTCGTAACGGGACAGCGAAAAACGTATGGCAGAATTGATTCAGTATTACGGAACCGGTCGGCGCAAGACGAGCATTGCTCGCGTGTTTCTGCGTCCAGGCAGTGGCAAGATTACCGTGAATGGCCGCGCCTTTGAGGATTATTTTGTCACCGAGCAGCAGCGCATCGCGGCCAAGCGCGTCCTGGTCGCAACCGACCTGGCGGCCACGTTCGATGTACTGACCACGGTGAAGGGCGGCGGCGTGACCGCGCAGGCGGATGCCGTGAAAATGGGTACCGCCCGCGCATTGCTCGAATACAACATTGAATTGCGCGCCAGCCTGAAGGAACAAGGCTTTTTGACCCGCGATGCCCGCATGAAGGAACGTAAGAAGTACGGGCAGAAGGGCGCTCGCAAGCGCTTCCAGTTCAGCAAGCGGTAATTTCCAGCTTTCGGGCTGGCAGTTCTTTACAGATATGCGATGGGCTGCGCTCCGGACGAGTGCAGCCTTTGCGCGTGAAAGTTGCAGAGTCTACTGAGTATCAAAATTTCCCCGCGGGGATGAATCTGAGCCAGTTTCCAATCTGGCCGGATGCAAATCACAAGGAGGTCGTTTGGCCACTATCACCATGAAGGAACTGCTCGAAGCGGGAGTCCACTTCGGGCATCAGACGAAGCGCTGGAACCCAAGGATGAAGGAATATATCTTTGGCGAACGGAACGGGATTTACATCATCGATCTGCAAAAGACCTTGAAGATGTTCAAGGAAGCCAGCAAGTATGTGACCGACCTGGCTCTCGATGGCAAGACGATATTGTTTGTCGGCACCAAGCGGCAGGCGCAGGATGCTATTGCCGAAGAGGCTACCCGTTGCGGCATGTTCTACATCAATCAGCGTTGGCTGGGCGGTCTGTTGACCAATTGGACGACCGTGCAGAAGTCTGTGAAGCGCCTTCAGGAACTGGATGAGATGGCCACCGACGGCCGATACGACCTGATGACGAAGAAAGAAGTCATCAAGCTGGAACGCGAGCGCAAGCATCTGCAAGCGAATCTGGCCGGTATCAAGAACATGCGGCGCTTGCCGGATGCGCTGTTCGTGGTCGATTCGAACAATGAAACCATCGCGGTGAAGGAAGCTCGCAAGCTGGGCATTCCCGTGGTCGCCGTGGTCGACACGAATTGCGATCCCACGCTGGTGGACTACATTATTCCGGGCAACGATGATGCGCTGCGCGCCATTCGCCTGTTCACCTCCAAAGTCGCGGATTCGATCGTCGAAGGTGTGCAGATGAGCGGCGACAAGCAGCAGGCCGAGCTTGCCGGCGTAACGGCCAGCGCAGACGAAGCCGCTGGCGATGGCGCTCCGGATAGCTTCAATGCAGCCAAGTACGATCCCGAACTGGCCGATGAAGATGTCGATCTGGAACAGGCGCTGGGCGGCGGGATTCGCAAGGCTCCGTCCGCCGTTTCTGCAATTGCGGATGAGCCCGAAGCCGCCGCTGCCGAGAGCGGCGTCTAACGCTGGTTCAGCGACGCTGCAATTGAAATAGGTTTGTCACTCTGAGCGCAGCGAAGAATCCAAAGCGGTAATGGCTCCTCTTGCGAGGCGAGGAAGCTCTGGATTCTTCACTTCGGTCGCCATGGCGACCTCCGTTCAGAATGACAACTCTCACTTTCCATAGCCAAAATTCTAAGATTGGACGTAAAAAGGATGTCATCCGTGACGGAAACAATTTCAGCCGCAATGGTGAAGGAGCTGCGCGAGAAAACCGGCGCTCCTATGATGGACTGCCGCAATGCTCTGACAGAAGCAAAAGGCGACATGGAAGAAGCTGTGGTCGTGCTGCGCAAACGGGGGATGGCGTCGGCCGCGAAGAAGGCCAGCCGTACCGCCAGCGAAGGCGCGGTGGGAACCTACATCCACGCCGGCGGCAAGATTGGCGTGTTGATTGAGGTGAACTGCGAAAGCGATTTTGTCGCCCGTACCCCCGATTTTCAAGAACTGCTGAAGGATATCGCCATGCATATCGCAGCCACCGATCCGCGCTACATCCGCAAGGAAGACGTGACCCCGGAAGACCTGGAACGCGAGAAGGATATCTATCGCGCACAGGCTGCGCAGACCGGCAAGCCCGCTCCGGTGATTGAAAAAATCGTCGAAGGAAAAATGTCGAAGTTCTACGAGGAAGTCTGCCTGCTGGAGCAGCCGTTCATCAAGGAGCAGACCGTGACTATCGCCCAGTTGATCGCGCAGAAGGTCGGCAAGCTGGGGGAAAACATCGTGGTGCGCCGCTTCGCCCGTTTCAAGGTTGGCGACGCCAACTGGACCATTGCGCAGATCAAGACGACTGCATAAACCGCAGGCGCTAGACGGCCTTCCTCTTCAAACAAAAAGCCCGACTCCGGTCGGGCTTTTTTGTTTTGCGGTTATCCACTGAGTTAGCATCGTACTAGGGTCTTGAAAGTGTTAACGACACCACATCGCCTCATCAATCAAAGTGCGGGAGCCTACGTTGTGGGCGACACCAACAAGAGTACGATTGAGCGGTTCTTGAGTTTCGTAACGAGGGGTATCGGCCGGGTATACCATTCGGTCAGCAAAAAATACCTGCAAACCTACTTAGACGAGTATAGTTTCCGGTGTAACCGCAGGAATGCTGGACAGCCGATGTTCACTTCGCTTTTGGAGCAGGTTCTGAGCGGGTGTCGCAATAACCCGCTTCAACTAAGTTGTGATAGTCAACCCGCGTGAACGGGTGTGATGGTGATTCTCATTTCTGTTCTGACGATTTTGCCTGCGCCTTCCGCATGTTTTGTCCCCGGTGACGCAAACACCGAGTGCAATCTGCGGCCTACCGGAAGCTTATCACTGCGAGGATAGCGCCATGGCCGAATCGATCTTCATGCGTGTTGGCGAGGGAAACACCGTTGATCTACAGGAGTTTGTTCGCGCAACTGGAAACTTTCTAGGACTTCTTCAGGAAGTTGATTCTTCCGTCGCTGAAAGAAAAAGCGGCAATCTTCGCTGGCGTGTAACGACGCTGCAAAATAATCCTTCGCCGATCATAGGGGTGACGCCCTCGCTGCGCCGCGCCGTCCGTGACACGAGCGAAATAGTCGGACGGCAGGTCATCGCGAATATCGATTCGCTTACCGCCCGCGGGGAGAGAAACAAGTTTCTGTCCGACGCTGCATTGACGAGGGTAGAAAGGATAGCTAAAACTGCTCCTAAAATGGGCGCATCCGCTATTTACACGGATGTACGAGACTCGCGGACCTTGACTACTACTGTGACCATCAAAACGCTGTCGCAGGTTCAAGACCTCACGAGCCCAAAGTCCGTATCGTTTGGAACTGTTGTGGGAAACTTGGACACTATTTCCGTACATCGTGGCTTGGAATTTCGCGTGTGGGATGAGGAATCTAAGAGACCAGTTCGCTGCTACCTTCAGCCCAAGCAAAAGGCCCAAGCGATGGAGCTTTTGGGAGTGAGGGTATTGGTGACTGGCATGGTAAAAGCCGATCGTTATGGTAGACCTCTATCCATGACGGTGGAAACTTTCGATTCAATCTTGAATCCCACCAGACTTCCAACGATTGAGGAAATGCGAGGACTGATTCCTGATTTTACTGGCGGTCTATCTCTGAAAGAGTTCTTTGAGGACTGTGATTGATGGCACCCCGAAAAGTCTATTGGGACACTAGCTGTTTTATTAGCTACCTGAGCGGCACCCATCCAGACGAAGTCGCGAGGGCGTTGATCTGCGAAGACATACTCAAACACGCCAGAAACGACGAAATTGAAATATGGACTTCTGTGTGGACTATCGTAGAAACGATTCGGCCAAAAGCGCCGTTTCAGCCCTTCCCTGTTCCTCTTTGGGCAGAATTGCTCAAAGGAACAGACAAAGACGGAAATGCTATACATCCAGAAGCGCCGGGAGAATTTGAGAAGATTTGGACTTACTACAAACGGAATACCCTCCCAACAAGACATCTTTCGGAGGCGCACGCGGTAAAAATCAAGCAGATGTTCGAGTGGCCATGGATCAAAAAGATACAGGTCATCCCCTCCATTTCACATAGAGCAGCCGAAATTGCCCGGAGTCACAATATGAAAGCTGCGGATTCTCTCCATGTCGCGTCCGCCCTCTCGCGCAATTGCGATGTGCTACAGCGTTGGGACAGGGACTACCAAAGGACGGACTTGCTGATTCAATCGCAAGATCCTGTAAGACTCTCTTCCCAACACCTACTAGACCTGAAATGAGTACGGCTGAGGGGACTTGAACCCCCACGAGCTTGCGCTCGGCGGGTTCCTCAGCGTCCTCGTCGAAGGCGCTCAGGCAACCCGCCGTGTCTGCCATTTCACCACAGCCGCATTGCTATTATAGATAACTTGTTCTGAGGGGATCATTACCCTTTTATTTGCGGCGAAATTGTCCGCGATTCGTCACGCCTGCTCATCGCGCCCAGGCGAGTCCGTCCGCGCCCGCCCCCACATCGATCAGTTTCTGCACCTTCCAGTTCGAAAGATCGATCGCCGCCACCTGATGTTTCACATTGCAGGAAACATAGGCTACCTTGCCATCCGGGCGTACCAGAATCTCCTGCGGCGCGCTGGGAACCGCGATCGTATGTACTACTTTCAGGGTGTGGAGATCGACGACCGCGACCAGGCCCTTCGCCGGAATCGCCACCAGCAGTGAGCGTCCATCTTTGGTGGAAGCTGTTCCGTAGCCCAATCCAGGCAACGCAACCCATGCTTTCACCTTGTTGGCGGCCGTATCGATGACGGCAAGTTGAGGCTTCCTCTGGTCGGAGGTGAAAGCCATGCTGTCGTCGTTCGAAACGGAAATGCGCTGTGTCTCCGCCGAAATCGGAATGACAGCAAGTGTCTTTCGCGCTTTTATATCCAGCACCGAAACGGTGCCCGGTCCCACATTGGCGGTGTACCCATGGCGGCCATCATGCGAGATGGCCAGCATGTGAGACTGTTCCTGCCCAGTCGGAATCGTGCCAACAATTTTGAGCGTATGCGGGTCGATGATCGTCACATCCTTGTCGAGTTCCGTGGTCACATACAGCATTCCGTCATGGGGGTTATAGATCGCGCAATGTGGCCGCACGCCGTGGCTGAACTCGACATGGTGGATAATGGTGCGCGTGGGAATATCGATGACCAGCATTTCATGGCCATTCAGTCCCGGCTTGCCTACGCCGACGTTTCCGTAGATGGGCACATAAGCGATGCGGCCATTGGGTGATGCCGCTGCCTCATGGCCATGGACGGCCGTCACGCCCTCGGAGATGGTCGCAACTTGTTCGCCGCTTGCAGGATTCACGATGCTGACGTTTTTGTCGCCCTGGTTGATGACCAATAACACCGGCGCGGCAGGTTTGGAGGGGGTTATAGCAGAGGTCTGTGCGCGGGCCGATACCGAAAGGAAGGTCAGGCAAAGACCGGCAGGTAGAAGAGACAGCAAGATAGGCTTTCGCATGGCAAACGCAGTATACATTTGGGACGCCAGAACAGTTCCACCGCGAGATCACGATGAGAAGATCTACGGGCATACGAGTTCGATTTCCCCGCTTCGTCCAACTTCTGAGATACTCAAAAGGCATGTACAAACGAGTTCTTCTTAAGCTTTCTGGCGAGGCGCTGGCCGCCGACCGCGGCTTCGGGGTCGACGTCACACGGGTGCATGAAATCGCCGCGGAAATCGCTGATGTGCATACCATGGGCGTGGAGTTGGCGATCGTGGTGGGCGGAGGCAATTTTTTCCGCGGGGTGGCGGAGCAGGCACAGGAAATGGATCGCGTATCCGCGGATCACATGGGCATGCTGGCGACTATCATCAACGCCTTGGCGATTCAGGATGCGCTGGAAAAGCAGAATGTCTTTTGCCGCGTGATGAGCGCCATTGAAATGAACCAGGTTTCGGAGCCGTACATCCGTCGTCGAGCCATTCGGCATCTAGAAAAAGGAAGAGTGGTGATTTTTGCCGCCGGCACCGGCAATCCATATTTTTCGACCGACACCGCCGCCTCGCTTCGCGCGATGGAGATCAAGGCGGATGTGTTGCTGAAAGCCACCAAGGTGGAGGGCATTTACAGTGCCGATCCCGTCCTGCATAAGGATGCGATCAAGTTTGACGAAATCAGCTACATGGAAATCCTGCAGAGGAACCTGCGAGTGATGGACATGACAGCCGTAAGTCTTTGCAAGGACAACGATCTGCCGATGATCATTTTCAGCATGAACCAACCGGGCAACATTCGACGAGCGATTGCCGGCGAAAAAGTTGGCTCCCTGGTCACTACATAGGCACAATGGCACTCGCGATTCCCATTCCACGCCGGCCCGTCATGCCCGCACTGACGGGTCTCCGCGCCTTTACCGCGACTAATATCGTGTTCTTTCATTTTTGGAATCCGGCATGGTTCGGTCCGCTGGCTCCCATGATGGATAACGGTTACGTAGGCGTGAACTTCTTTTTTCTCTTGTCTGGATTCATTCTCGCCTACAACTATTCCGACCGATCGGATGCCGGCCAGTTCGACCGCAAGCAATTCTGGCAGACGCGGTTTTCGCGGCTGTATCCGGTTTATCTTCTGGGGCTGCTGATTTCGATTCCAATTCTGGAACTGGAATGGAAATACCGGACCCATGCGCAGTTTTTTCAGGGTGTGGGGCTGACGGCGATCATGCAGCAGGGCTGGAGCCCGAGGCTATGCACGTTCTGGAACACGCCGGCCTGGACCCTCTCCTGCGAGACGGTGTTCTATTTGCTGTTTCCGATGCTGGTGGCCATCAAATGGCCGCAGAAAACACGCAAGCTGCTGATGATCCTGGCAGGGTGCTGGCTGGCTTCGCTGGTGGTTCCGTTGGTCTACATGTGGGTGCGGCCGGATGGGCTGGGGCCGATCACTCGCATGTCCAACAGCTACTGGCTGCGAGCGGTAAAAATGACGCCGCTGCCGCATCTGCCGACGTTTACCGCCGGCATTGTGCTCTCCAAACTGAATGACCGGATGCAGCTGGCGAATCGCACTCGCTACTGGTTGGCGATTGTAGGGCTGGGCACTGTGTGTACGGTGTTGATGCAGGGACAGAAGATGCCGTTTCTGCTGATGCACGATGGGCTGATCACGCCGTTGTTCGCCATTACAATTCTGGGCCTGACGGGACATCATCCAATCACGCGGGTCCTGCGTTTTCCGCTATTCGTCGCGGTGGGCGAGGCCAGTTATTGCCTCTACATTCTTCACTTCAACCTGTGGCGCTGGATCCACGAGAGCGGCATCCTGGTTCGGCTGCACATTGCGCGCTTCGATCCATGGATCTCCTATTTCATGCTGGAGGTTGCCGCGCTGCTGGCCTATCGGTTCCTGGAGCGGCCGACCCGCAACTGGCTGCACCAGGTGCTGCCGGCGTTGAAGCATGCGCGGGAACAATTTCCAGCGGCGCGGGTTGCCGGTCCGCAGGCTATTGCGGCGGAGCAGGCTTCCGAAGGTTGAGTGGGCGGCGAAAACCCCCAGCGCTATCGGCGCTTTCCGCTTTCAATCAATCCGCCCTGGACAATCAGGAAGCCGCTTTCAAATCGCGGCTGCCCATCATACGGGTGAAAGCCCACGCACGGCGCGGGCTGTTTTCCCTCCTCGCGTGCTTGGCCATGCGCTGTTATGTTCGAGGAGCGCTTTCCGTTTTGCAACCTTTTGTGCTTTGTTTGTCACGGCCTACTCCTTAGTTATTGCGGTCCTGTTTCGGCGGCCTTTTTTTCTTTGCATTTTCGACAGAGCGTTTCATTAAACCAGTCCACATCTTCACCGCAGATGGCGCATTGGAAAGCGTCCGGGTCTGCATCCATGCATTCGAAAACGCGCTCATTCAGGGCAAGTGCAGGCGCATCGTAGACAACCGGGTCGCCAGACTGAATGATGCTGCCAAGCTGGTCAAGTTCATCGCGTGTATGGTGATGATCGCTTAAAAGGACGCTTTTGGCTTGTTCCGTACTAGTTGTGGGAGTGAAACCACACGTAGCGCAGGGAGAAAATGCGCCGAATTTTCTTGTGCCACATTGAACGCAGATTGCTATAGTCAAGGGTTGGCTCCAGCGGTGCCGACCAAAGTCTGACAGACAGCCCAACGACCGTCAACTCTTTCCTGCCGGTCGCGGTTACTTCCGATTTATCCTTGCTTGGAATCGAGCGGGCGGCGGGCAAAATAGAACAGCGATGCCGCCAGCAGCGCGAACATCAGCACCGAAACCCAGTCATGATAGAGCGGGTTTTTCGTCGACATTTTCAGCAGGTCGAATTTCCCCGTGGCCGACTCATACAGCTTCAGCGCCACGCCGAGCAGTCCCACAATGCCTCCCGCCGCAATCAGTCCGCTGGCATAAAGCGAACCCGGACTGATCTCGCCTTCCAGGTCGCCGGACTCGCCGCTTCGTTCGACCGCGCGGTCGACCATCCAGCGCACCACGCCTCCGCAGAAGATGGCCAGCGTTGTGCCGATGGACAGATACGCGCCGACCGCGAAGGAAAGAGAGCGGACTCCGAGCAGCTCGACCGCAACGACAAGAAAAACGCCTAGCAGAATCAGGCCCCAGGGAAGCTGGCGGGTTAGGATTCCATTGATCACCGTGGCCATCAGGCGAGCTTGCGGCGCAGCGGCTCGTTCGCTGCCGATGCCTTCAATCCACTGCGCTTCGATCCGTCCGGTCGCCGGATTGTAGAGATATTTTCCATCGGCCAGCTTGTGCGATCCCAGAGCATTCAGCAGGACATAATTCTTGCCATAGTCGAGCTGTTCTTTGCCGTTCGGGAGCTTCACTCGGAACTGCGCACGAGAAAAATGTTCCTGCTCGACCGTCACCCCGTCGTCGGGATGGGCGAGGCTGTAGACCTCGTTCGCCAGACGAAATTCTTCCAGGCCGCGATTCATGGCGGTCAAGGTAACGCCGATGGAAAGCGTGGAGATGCAGACGCCAATCAGCAGCGCCAGCTGCTGCTTCCACGGAGTGGCTCCGATCAGAAAGCCGGTCTTCAGGTCCTGCGATGTGTCCCCGGCGTTCGCGGATGCGATGCACACCACCCCGCCAATCGTAATGGCCAGGGCGCCAAAGGCTGGGGCGGTCCAGCCCTTGACCAGAAATATGGCCGAAGTTGCCATCAATGTCGCAATCGTCATGCCGGAGATCGGATTCGCCGAGCTGCCGATCAGGCCCACAATGCGCGAGGAAACTGTAACGAACAAAAATCCAAATACGACCACCAACAGGGATGCCGCCAGATTGGCCAGCAAGCTGGTCTGCGCTCCCGGTACCGGCTTGAAGGTCAGAAACAGGAACATCAAAATAACCAGCAGGACCGAGCCGCCGACAACCACTGACATGGGGAAGTCGCGATCCGTGCGCATTTCCGCCGCCGCTGCAGCACGTGACTTTCCGATGGTTGCGATGCCTTCGCGGAAGGCGCCCCAGATGGTAGGCAGCGTGCGCAGCAAGGTTAGTATGCCGGCCGCCGCCACCGCGCCCGCGCCCATGGGCCGCACATACGCTGCCCACAAGTCGCTGGGATTCATTTGTGCGATGGGCTGCGTTCCCGGGTAGATTGGGCTATTGAAATGGGAGCCAAAAAAATGGATCGCCGGCATCAGCACCAGCCAGGAGAAGACGCCCCCGGAGAAAATAGTTCCTGCAACGCGCGGGCCAATGATATAGCCGACTCCGAGATACTCCGGTGTGGCATCGGCGCGAATCGCTGAGCCGGGCAGCCACCGCGGCTCGTAATTCGGCGTGCTGGGCCATGCGCTGAACAGGTTTCCATTCTGAAACAGCGTGTACACAGCGCCCAAGCCGAGACCCCAGAAGACGCGACTGGCAAACGATCCGCCCCGCTCCCCGGCGAGCAGAACGTCGGCACAGGCCGTGCCCTCGGGATAGGTAAGGTGGCCGTGTTCCTTCACGATCAATTCCCGTCGCAGCGGAATCATGAAGAACACGCCGAGCCATCCGCCCAGCAGCGCCAGAAAAAAGATGCGCGAGTATTCCAGATCGAAGCCCAGAAAGATCAGCGCCGGCAGCGTGAAGATCACTCCCGCGGCAATGGACTGGCCAGCGTTACCGGTCGTCTGCACGATGTTGTTTTCGAGGATTGAAGCCCGCCCCAGCGCGCGCAGCACGCTGATCGAAAGCACCGCGATGGGAATCGATGCCGCAACCGTGAGTCCGGCGCGCAGCCCGACATACACCGTGACCGCGCCAAACAGAATGCCGAAGATGCATCCCAGGAAAATCGCACGGAAGGTAAACTCTCGTCGCGAATCCTCCGGCTGGACGTAGGGTTGAAATTCCGCAGAAAGTGGTGCGGTTCGGTCAGCGAGTGGCTCGGAATGCGAATCGGCTGATTGACTGGACGGTGGTCCGGTAGTGCTCGTCAAGTTGTGCCTCCGTGAAACAAACTTCCGCAAACGGTCGAGTGTAGTGCATTCGCTATGGTCCGCGATAGGTCAAATCGGTGGCGGGTGTGTTTGTGATTTTCGCGAATCAGTTCGACGGTTCAGGTCGGTCGACAACATGGCTTGCTGACTTCACAACCACCAGACGCATTTCTCCCGCACGTTCTTTCGTTAACGGGCAAACAATGAAGTCAGCGAAAATCTTATCGTCGAAATTTGTCTGACGCCAAACAGGGTATCCCGACCAGTAGAGCCAAAACTGCGAATCGTTTCAGGCCACCGTTCCGTGCGACCTCTTCTCCAATAATCCCACCGATATCAAAAAAAATTGTCCATGCACGCTGTCGGTTTCACGATTTCCGAATATACTGCATTCAGCCGGATCGAGCGCGCGCATCGCCGCCATGCTCCGGCGTGTGAACCGTTCCCGATGGGAACGATTTATGGTTGGGAGGTGCGTCTTCCCTAAGCAGTTTTCCAGGCAGTCCTCGAATCTGGCCGGTAGTTTTCCGCCATCGGAGTTGGCTGCATGGCGCGCTGTTGCGCGTGTTCTTCGAAGTCCGCTGGATGCTGTCAGTTGTGCCGTTTTTCCTTCCCTTTGCAGGCTCTGCAACCAACCTCTCTTACATCTTTCCACTGTGCCTATCTGTGCCGACTGCTGGCACGATCTGCCGGAACAAGCTCCAACAAATCTCTGCGGCATTTGCGGCGAACTCCTCAGCTTGGGTGGTATACGCTTTGCGACGAACGCCACACGCAACCAGTCGGATGGGGAATCTTTATGTCCTTTGTGCGAGCAGGCGCGGCCTCCGTTCCAATGGGCGGTGGCCTACGGGGTGTATCAGGATAGCCTGCGCGGGCTGATCCATCTACTGAAGTATGAGCGCATCCCTACAATTGCGCAGCCTTTGGGCAAGCTGCTGGCCGCTTCCATTGCGCAGAAGAACGATCTACCGGCCAATCTGACAGTGGTCGCTGTCCCGCTGCACGCCACCAAGCAGCGCGAGCGCGGTTTCAATCAGACAGTTCTGCTGGCGGAAGTCACGGTACGTGCGTTGCGGAAACGGCGGCCGGATCTTCAGATCGACTTGGCGCGCGAAGCCATGGGCCGGCAGCGAGCCACTGAAAGTCAATCGGGCTTGAGGCCGCACCAACGGCGACGCAACTTGCGCGGAGCATTTTTCATCCGCCAGCCGGAGCAAATCACGGGGCGCGCGATTCTACTGCTTGACGATATCTACACCACCGGGGCCACGGCTCGCGAATGCACCCGGACTCTGCTTCGTGCCGGTGCAGCATCCGTATATGTGGCGACGCTGGCTCGTTCACAGCGCGAGGGCGTAGCGTTTTGGGATTTTGTGCCCGCCAGAAAATTTACGGCCGTTGGCATGGCGGCAATAGATGAGGCAAGTGTAGTGCAAGGCTTCGGCGTTCGCGATTAGGGAGGAAGAACCAGATGTCGACGGGAAGAGCCATGGTGTATGCTCGCAAACAAAAACTTCCGGCGAAATGTCACACGCCTCACTCCGATTCTGGAGTGCAGGAGCGTTCGTCGCTGGCCACGGCCTCGCCCATGCACACCCCCGTGCTGGTGCTGAATGCCTCCTACGAGCCCATCAACATCTGTGGCGCGCGGCGTGCGCTGGTCCTGATCTTGAAGGGCGTAGCTCGCCCCGAAGAGGAGCACGCAACCTTACTCCATGCCGCGCGCGTCCGTGTTCCTGTGCCGTCTGTCATCCGCCTGCTGGAATATCGCCGCATCCCGCACCAGACACGCGCTCTTTCCCGCAAGAATATCCTGCTGCGCGACCGCAACACCTGCCAATACTGCGCCACGATCTTGCCGGCGAGCGAACTGACGCTCGACCACGTGGTCCCCCGCTCGCGCGGCGGCCTGTCCACTTGGGAGAATCTGGTCGCCTGCTGCCATAGCTGCAACCGGCGCAAAGGGAATCAATTGATTCAGGAGTTGGAGGACATGCGACTGATGCGCGAGCCGCGCCCGTTTTCTCTGCACACCAGCCGCCACATCATGCGCATGATCGGCAGCTCTGACCTGCGCTGGCGCAAGTATCTCTACTATTGAGCGTGCTTGTATTGGCTGCCCGACAAACCTCCATGGAATCGCGCCAAGCGCCATAATCGTTCCTCATCATGAGAGCGCACGCCTTATACTGGGCAATTCGAACCGCCGCGGAAGTTAGCTCGCATGTTGAGCATCATAAAGACTGCGTAAGATTTTCCCATGACAGAACTGAACCCCCAGGCAACCGGTCCGCGTCGGCATGAGCGCAATCCATTTTGGTTGAACTTTTTTTTCGCGCTGCTGACAGCCGCTTACGCATTCCTGTTCATCCGCCAGCCCAGCCCGTTCTTTGCTGACGACAGCTTTTTTTATCTGGTGGTGGGACGCAACTTTGCGCTCGGTTATGGCAGCACATTCAACCGCTTGATGCCCACGAATGGCTACCATCCCATCTGGATGTTGCTCTGCGCCGCCGTATACCGCGTCATTCCAAATCGCGTGATCGGGTTACATCTGATCGCGGCATTGATCGTGGCGCTGAACATCGTGGTGCTGGTCGTGGCGGCTCAATTGCTGCGCCGTCTGCGCGCTCCCGCATGGGTCGCCTGGACCATTCTGATTCCATTTCTTTTCGGCCTGCAACTGGGTACCGAATCCTCTCTCAGCGCCGCGGTGCTGGCTGGGACGTTGCTGGCGCTCTACAAGTTTTTCGAGCATCCCGATTGGAGCAGCGGATTTGCTTTCAATCTGCTTGCCGCCTTCGCCGTCCTCAGCCGCCTGGATTCTATCTTTGTCATCGCCTGTCTTTGGATCGCGATTCTGGTCTGGTGCTGGCAGCAAAGAAAGCGCGGAGAAACAGCCGCGCTCCGCATTCACCTCACGTGGATTCCGCTCTATGCCGTGCTATGGGGCGCGTACCTGGCCAGCAATCTGTTCTGGTTCCACATCCTGATGCCGATCAGCGGACTGCTGAAGTCGACCAACAGCCACGACCATGTGCTGGGCCGCAACCTGCCGCATACGGCGCTGTTGTCACTCGCCATCTGCGCGGTTTCTCTGCTGATTCTTTGGCGCAGGCAGCGGGACCGCTGGTTCCTGTTCGCCGAGTTGCCGTTCTTTTTCGGCATTCTGATGCACGCGGCGTATATCACTCTCCGCATGACCCGAGAAACTCGCTGGACCTGGTACTACGTCAGTTGGGCATTGCTGGCGGCGTTGACCGCCTCGCGCGCCGCTGCATGTGTGTTCCGCGCGGCTCCGGCTGGGTCGAGAGGCCGCACGCCATCCGTAGCCGCCACGCTTCATTCTCTGGGAATCCTTGTCGCCGTCGTGTTCTCCGCGCTGCTCTGGTACAAAATGGGCTGGAAGCATAGCCGGGAGCAGGTGGCCGAAGAGACAACCATCCCCGTGATGCGGGAGGCACTTGCAGCCGATCAGGTGCACAGCTTGCTGGCGTACGATCAGCCCGGCGGGATGGCCTACTTCACCGATGTCGCCGTCGTACCGCTCGACGGACTGATGGCCGACCGGCAATTTCAAACCGATCTGGCGCGGCACGGAATTGGAGCGTTCATCCGCAAGGATCACATTGACGCGTTTGCCGGGCCGACCGTTCCGTTCGACGAGTGGGGCAGACAGACCTATTGCGACCATCTGTTTCTCGAGAGTACAAAATATACCTGCGAGCCATGGACGAAGGGCCCGGACGGCGAGCCGCAGTGGATGATTACAGGTGTCGAGGTCTATTCGCGGCTGCCGCTCGCGCCTGCGGGCTACATTCCGCTGCCTCCTTCCCACATTCTTTGGACAGGGAAGAATTACTTGACCATCTGGAGCATCTCCGGCGACGATCGTGCGCCGACAGCGCCATCCAGGCCCGCATACGAGTAGTTCTCACTCTCGGCTTCTGCGCGCGGGTACAATAAAGTGTTGCGCCCGGAATGGACTACCCCATGGCTACCGCTCCTGAATTGATTCAGATCGAGATTCTGCCCAAGAGGCCTCAGCCCAAGCCGGACTGGCTGAAGGCGCGCGCCCCCATGGGAGAAACGTTTCACGATCTGAAAAAGCTGGCGCGCAGTCTGAATCTGAACACGGTATGCGAATCGGCGCATTGCCCGAACATCGGCGAATGCTGGAACCACAAGACGGCCACCTTCATGATGCTGGGCAATCTGTGTACGCGCCGCTGCGGTTTTTGCGCGGTGCCCAAGGGTCGCCCCGAAGCCATCGACTTTGACGAGCCGCGCCGCGTGGCCGAAGCCGTCGCCGCCCTGGGCTTGCAACATGCCGTCATCACCAGTGTGAATCGCGATGACGATATCACCGGCGGAGCGCGCGCCTTTGCCATGGTGATTGAGCAGATTCGCCGGCAGGCTCCCGGCTGTCAGGTGGAAGTCCTGGTCCCGGATTTTCAAGGCAAAGAGGAAGCGATTCGCATCGTGGTCGATGCCGCTCCGGAAGTGCTGAATCACAACACGGAAAGCGTGCCTCGGCTGTATCGCGTGGTACGTTCCGGCGCTCGCTATGAGCGCACGCTGCGGCTGCTCGAGTATGCCAAAGAACTAAATCCCATGCTCGTCACAAAATCCGGCGTCATGGTCGGGCTCGGCGAAGAGATGCACGAACTGCTCGATGTCTTCCGCGACCTGGCGCGGGTTGGCGTCGACATTCTCACCATTGGACAATATCTGCGTCCGTCGAAGGACCATCTTCCCATGGCTCGAATCTATACGCCGCAGGAATTTGCTTGGATGAAAGAGGAGGCCTTGCGGATGGGCTTTCGCCATATTGAGTCCGGGCCGCTGGTGCGATCTTCCTACCACGCGCATGAACAGGCCGCATCTACGGGCCTGAAAGTCCCGGCCTGAGTTCCGCTGTCGCCTTGTAACGACTGATTGCTTCGGATCAGGGCACGAATTTCCGCATCGGCTGACGACGATCGATGCGCAGCAGCCAACCGAGCATCATAAACAGAACAAACAGCACCGAGCCGATCTGGAAGGCGTCCCACCACCAGGTTTTGGAGTTGACATCCGTCAAGCCGCTATAGTCGAGCACTATGAAGGCCAGCGCGACAACCAGCGCGGTCACGATCGGGATGACACGGCCGTGGATCTGCAGGTGGCCGCGACAGGCCGGACAGCGAAAAAATCCGCGCCATCCGGCACGGAAGAAGGCTCGGCGAAGACTGAGGGGCATCGTGCAGACGGGACAGGTGTGCATAGAGGTTTCTTACAAAAAAGGCCACTCACTACAATGTTCATTCTAACTGGATGGCAGCGCTTACGCCGCCCTTGGCATCTCCGCGGACTGAATGACGCTGGCAACAGGATAGGCCGCGGTTCGTTACAATATCTTGTTGCGGAGAGGAAAACTGAATTATGGCTGGATCGACTATGGCCGGCATTCCGGCTCTGAAAGAAACGTATCAACTGCTGAAGACGCGGATGGATAAGGCGGTTGAGGATTTTCGTGCCAATCTCGCTTCGATCCGCACCGGGCGCGCCTCCGTGCATATGCTGGACCAGGTAAAAGTCCTCGCCTACGGAACGGAAATGCCGCTGAATCAGGTTGGTCAGATCAGCGCTCCAGAGCCGCAGTTGTTGCTGATTCAACCCTACGACACCAGCCAGATCGTCGAAATTGAGAAAGCGTTGCGCGCCTTTCCGCAGGGCTTCAACCCGCAAAACGACGGCAAGGTCGTGCGCGTGCCGGTGCCGCCCATGACGGAAGAGCGCCGCAAGGAAGTCGTCAAACATCTGAATAAGGTGCTGGAAGACCATCGCACGGCTGTTCGCAATATTCGCCGTGACGGCAACGACATGGTGAAGAAGTCCACCCGCGACAAGAAAATCTCAGAGGACGAAGAGAAGCGGTCGCTGGACGAAATGCAGAAGCTGACCGACGACGAGATCAAACGTATGGAAGAGCTTTGCAAGGCCAAGGAAAAAGAAGTGATGCAAGTCTGACCGCTCATCGCAACCGGCTCTCGACTCACTTGGCTTGTGAAAATTCTCCAGCCTTGCTCACCGCCCAGGTAACGGCGCATCGCCGCCAGACTTGCGCTCTCTCCATTGTTTCTTGCCCGCCGGGAACCTAGAATGCCGGTATGGATTCCTTGAAGGTTGTGCATGCGGCTTGTCCCTTGGACTGCCCGGATGCCTGCAGCGTGCATATCACTGTCAACACCGAAGGTCGCGCCACAAAAATTCAAGGCAACCCCAACCATCCGGTCACGCGCGGCTTTCTTTGCGCCAAGGTGACGAAATATCTCGACCTCGTCTATTCCCCGGACAGGCTGCTGTACCCAATGCGCCGCAAATCCGGCATTGCCAAAGGACCGGTCCCCTCGGGGAAACATGCGGAGGTCTTCGAGCGCATCTCTTGGGACCAGGCGCTGGACACCATTGCGGCGCGTTTCACTGACATCTCGGCCACCTTCGGTCCGGAATCGATCCTGCCCTATTCCTACGCTGGAAATATGGCCGCGCTGGGCTACGGCTCCATGGATCGGCGCTTCTTTGCTCGCCTGGGAGCGTCGCGACTCGACCGCACCATCTGTGCCGCCGCCGGCGGCGAAGCGTTGATGTCCGTGTATGGCGTCAAACTCGGCACCGATCCGGAACACTTTCGCCACGCCCGCACCATCCTGGCCTGGGGAGCGAACATCCTCGCCACCAATGTTCACCTATGGCCGTTTGTGCAGGAAGCCCGGCAACAGGGCGCCCGGCTGATTGTGATCGATCCCTACAAGACGCGCACCGCGCACGCCGCCGATTGGCATCTGCCCATTCGCCCGGGAACAGACTCGGCGCTCGCGCTGGGAATGATGCAAGTCTTGGTCGCGGAGAATCTCTACGATGCCGACTATGTCGCGCGCTTCACCCACGGCTTCGATCGTCTCCGTGCGCGCGCGGAGGAATATCTTCCGGCGCGCGTGGCGGAACTCACCGGCCTCGCTGTCGAGGACATTGTGCGTCTGGCCCGCGAATATGCTACGGCAACTCCTGCGGTGATTCGTATGAATTATGGCGTGCAGCGTGGGCAGAATGGGGGAGCCGCCGCTCGCGCCATCGCCATGCTTCCCTGCCTCACGGGAGCGTGGAAGCATCTCGGCGGGGGCTTGCAGCTTTCCACCAGCGGAGCGTTTCAGTTCAACAAGGCAGCGCTGGAGCGGCCCGATCTCGCCTGCGGCAGTCCGATTGGCCGGCAAGGTCGCGTGGTAAATATGAGCCGTCTCGGCCATGCTCTCACCGAACTTAACGACCCGCCGGTGCAGGCGATGCTGGTCTACAACTCGAATCCGGCTGCGATCGCCCCCAACCAGAACACGGTGTTGCGCGGACTGCGGCGCGCCGACCTGTTCACCGTGGTGCATGATCAATTCTTCACCGACACCACCGATTACGCCGACATTGTTCTGCCCGCGACCACTTTTTTTGAGCACAAGGATTTTGAAGGCGCCTACGGTCAGTACCATTTGCAGCTCTCCGAGCAGTCGATTGCGCCGCTGGGCGAAGCGCGCTCGAACGTCACCCTGTTTCGTCAACTGGCCAAGCGGATGGGTTTCACCGAGCCCAGTTTTTTGGATACGGAAGATGACATGATCGACCAAGCGCTCGATGTGACCAAGGCGGATTCTCCGTGGGTCTATGGAATCACGCGCGCGCAGTTGGAATCGCAGCATTCCGTGCGGTTGAAGTTTCCGCAGGAACAAAATGGCGGCGCATTCCAGCCATTTATTTCCGAGGAATGGTTCCGTACTCCATCCGGCAAGGCGGAGTTTTACTCGGAAGCTCTGGCTGCGCAGGGGCTCGATCCTCTACCCGGTTATGTGCCTGCGCACGAGTCGCGTCACTCACCGCTGGCCGATAGGTTTCCGCTGGAGCTGCTGGCGCGCAAGGGCGACAACTACATGAATTCAACATTCGCCGCTCTGCCCGGCCATCGAGCCATGGAAGCGGCGCATTCCGGGCTGATCGAAATGCACCCGGCGGACGCTGCGGCTCGAGGGATTGTGGACGGCGATGCAGTCGAGGTCTTCAACGAGCGCGGAAAAATACCGCTGCGGGCGAAAGTGAGTGGATCTGTCCCTCCCGGAGTGGTCGCTTCCCGTTTAGGATGGAACAAGCTCACAAAAGACGGACAGGGAGTCAACACTCTTACCAGTGAGACGCTGACCGATCTGGGTGGGGGGCCGACCTTTTACTCCACGGTGGTGGAAGTGCGGCGGTCTGTAACAGGGCACGAAGCACCTGGGGAATAGCTCGAATGGCGGACGCTGCGGGTTTTCAGTGCGCTGGATGCGGAGAATGGAATGAGACGGTGGTCGATGAGTCCGCCGGCAACCATCAGCGCTGCGTGGAAGATTGCCAGGTATGTTGCAAGCCGAACGTGTTGGATATCTGCTGGAACCATACGGCGGAGGAGTTTGTCATTGAGGCCCAGCTGGAAAGCTAGCTGGCCTGAAGACGATTGAGGAGCCTGGAGCGCAGTTCGACAGCGCTCCGCAACGAAAAACGGGCCAGAGGAAAACTGCGGGCGCTAGGATGCAGGGTGCATCTCCCGTATAATCGTGTTTTCCGTTGGAATCGATTTTTGGCAGTGAGGGTGTGCATATTTTTCCCGCGAGTGTAGGGGGCTTTCATGTCCCAAACCAACCAGCCACGAGCGTTCGCCTGTGGGTCCGCCGGACTGTCCAAGTTCTTGCGGTGGTACTCTTTTTTCTCGGCCTAGGCTTCAGCGCCCCGGCCCAGCAGCAGTCACCCATCCAGTCCATTCCGCAGGCCAGCGAAGCCAGCGTTCCGCAGGGCAGCATTATCAGCGAAATTCGTGTCATCGGCAATCGCAGGATCCCCAAGGAAACCATTCTCGCGCGCATGTTCTCCCATGTCGGGGACGCATACGATCCGCAGACGGTGGAGCGGGACTTTAATTCCCTTTGGAACACGGGATATTTTGAGAATGTCCAGATCGAGCGCGAGTCCACGCCTAAAGGCGTCATCCTCACCGTTATCGTGCGCGAGCGGCCGACGATTCGCGAGATCAACTACAAAGGCCTCAGCTCGGTGTCGCAATCCGACGTGCTGGACCGCTTTAAGAAGGCCAAGGTTCCGCTGTCGGTGGATAGTCAATATGATCCCACCAAGATCAAGTTGGCGGAAACTGTGCTGAAAGAGTTGCTGGCGGAACACGGCCACCAGTTTGCGACCATCCATACCGTCATCAAAACTATTCCGCCGGCGTCGGTCTCCGTCAATTTCAACATCAAAGAAGGCCCCACCGTCAAAGTGGGACATATCCGCTTTGAAGGCAACAAGCATGTCTCCGGCCGTGTCCTCCGCTCCGCTATGACGAATCTGCGCCCGATCGGCATTCCGCATTCCATCCTCCTGGAAAACCTCTTCGCCCGTACCTACGACGAAAGCAAGCTGGAGGAGGATTCCGAGAGGGTGCGCGGGGCGTACCGGGACCGCGGGTTTTTTCGGGCCAGCATCGGCACGCCGTTGACGCACATTCGCAATGAGGGGGGACTCTATATCCCGCTCATCCATAATCGCAAGGGCAAGGTGATCGACATTACCATGCCAGTGGATGAAGGACAGCAGTATCACCTCGGCGGCATCACCTTTACCGGCAACAAGCGCGTGACCAACGTGAAGGCGCTGCGTGCTCTCTTCAAGCTGAAGGATGGGCAGATTTTTAATGCCTCTATGATTGGCAAAGGCTTGGAGAACATGCGGAAGGCCTATGGACAGCTGGGTTACATCAATTTCACCGCCGTTCCGACGCCGCGCATCGATGAAGCCAAGAAGCTTGTCTATCTGAACATCGATATCGACGAAGGCAAGCCGTACTATGTGTCGCGCATCGAATTCCGCGGGAACACCACTACCCGCGACAATGTCATTCGACGCGAACTGCTGCTGGAAGAAGGGCAGGTCTATAACAGCCATCTTTGGGAGATGAGTTTGTTGCGTCTGAATCAATTGAGTTATTTCAATCCGCTGAAGGTGGACCAGGACTCGGAAACGCAACAGGATGCCGATAACGGCACGGTCAACCTGCTGCTGAATGTCAAGGAGAAGGGCAAGAACTCCATCGGATTGAATGGTGGATTCAGCGGCCTTTCCGGAGCATTCGTCGGACTGAACTACCAGACCAATAACTTCCTCGGTCTTGGCGAATCCCTCACCTTGCAGGCCGCGTTAGGCAATTTGCAGCGCAACCTGACCTTCGGCATGACGATTCCTTATGTAAGGAATTATCCGCTCAGCATCGGCTTCCAGATCACCACGCAAAAGTCCCAATACAACGCCTATAAGAACCCGCTATCGCTGACCAATCGAAGCCAGAATTTCGATACCGCGCAACAATCGTTCGTGCAGAATTACAATCAAGCCAAAACCGGCGTCAGCGTGTCGGCGAATTACCTGATTCCTCGTAGCTTCAAACGCATTGGCGCCACGTACAGCCTGAACCGCTCCAATGTCCAGGCCTTCAGTCCGGCCACCACGAATCTGTTTCAGTACTTGAATTTTCGACACGGAACCACTGGGCAAAGCGCCTTGAACGGCATTATCACCAGCCAGCTTTCCCTTAGCTACAGCTACAGCACGGTCGCAAACCCCTACCGTCCGCGGGATGGAAAGAGCCTCAATGTGATCCTGCAGGGCTCAGGACTCGGCGGCAACGTCAGCTCGATCAGCCCGCTGGTGGAATTCAAGTTCTTCAAGCCGATCTCCGGGCTGCACTTCAATCCCGAGGGTCGCAATATCTTCGGGTACCGGCTGCAGGCGTCCTATATTCAGGGAATCGCCGGACTGGTGGCGTCGCCGTTTGACCGCTTCTACACGGGTGGCGAAAACGATGTACGCGGCTTCGATGTTCGCACTTCCACCCCGTATTCGTTTGTTCCCACCAAGGTTCTGTACAACCTGACCAATGCGGATGGGTCCTTGGTACCGCGAGATCCGACGAATCCAACCCTCGGTCCCGTGGTAGTTCCGCTGCCGGTCTATTCTGTTGCGTCCATTGGAGGCGACACCCAGATCACGAACAACATCGAGTATCGCATCCCCATCGCGGGTCCGGTGGACTTTTCATTCTTCGTCGACATGGGCCTGGATATGGCCCTGAACCACAGCCAGTTGCAATTGAATCCCCAGGCCAATTCCAATCTGAACGGCGCCCTGTACGGTTGTCCGGAACTGGTGAATGGCACCTGCCAGGGAGGCGTTCCGTGGACATCGTTGGGACCGTTCCCCACGCGGTTAGGTGCGATTCCTGGCACCAACATTATTCCCCGCACTTCGGTTGGACCGCAGATTACCGCCATGCTGCCGATCATCAATGCGCCGGTGCGGATCTATTTTGCCTTCAATCCAAATCGTCTCCACATGGACGAGAATTCAAGAATCATCTTCAATCGCAGCATGTTCCCCCCGGGCGGGGCGGGAGACTTTACCTATCAGCAGGCTAATGCGAATTACGGCTCGCAGTACTTCCTGTGGGAGCCGCGCAAGACGCTCCGCGTTACCGTCAGTACTTCGTTTTAACACTGAAGGAACCGATGGATGCTTCTCTTCTGGCGCCCATCCTGCTTGCTCCGGAACGGCCGGAAGGAGAAGATGTTTGAGGAAAGGAAATTGGACGATTGAGAAAAATCCGGAGAGGCGTTTGACGGACGATTTTCTCCCCTCCTATAATGCTCGCAGATTTCTATCTTGCAGCTTTTCCTGCTCCGGTTCCCCGAACAGGTTGCACGGAGAGCCAACCGCATGCAGTCTCTCCTGACAGATAGAGTGTCTACGATGATGTTCGCAACCGGTGGCATCAGGAGAATCGGTTGTGCGACTGCGGTTTCAAACTAGCGCAGGTTCAGTAAGCGCGGACCCGCATACGGCGTCCGTAGGCCATGGAACTAGCAAATTTTGCTCCGCGTAAATGGCGGAAGCCAGAGTAGAAGTAAAAGGAGTTCCAAATTATTATGAAGCGTTCTCTATTCGCGGTTGCCGCACTGGCAGCGACCTTCACCGTCGGCGCCATCGCGCAGACCAGCCAACCCCCATCCGCACCGGCACCGGAATCGGCCGCTCCCGCCCCCACGCCTACCGGAGCCACGAAAGTGGCAGTCATCGCATTTCAGCCGGCGGTGGCCGCCACCAATGAAGGCCGCGCTGCGTTTGCGAAGATCCAGCAGAAATTCGCGCCCAAGCAGGCCGAACTAAAGGCCGAGGACGACCAGATCAACACGTTGAAAAAGCAGATGCAGACCGACGGCAACACCCTCAGCGCGGACGAACGAGCGGCACGGCTGCGCACCATCGACGACAAGGAAAAGACGCTGCAGCGCGATGCGCAGGATGCTCAGTCGGACTTCCAGCAGGCCATGACCGACGCCTACCAGGGCATTGCGCAGAAATTCTACGCCGTTTTGCAGGATTACGCTCAGACTCACGGGTACGGCGCCGTGTTTGACATGAGTTCGCAACAGACGCCAGTTGTCTGGGCGAGCAAGGGCGCGGACATCAGCGCGGCCGTGGTCGAGGAATATAACCAGAAATCTGGTGTCGCGGCTCCGGCGGCGCAGCCAGCCTCTCATACCACGCCGAGCGCAACGACCCACCACCGCAGCACGACCACGTCGCATTAAAGGTATGCAATTCCGCTGCCGATAGATAGATCAAGACGGCAACTGATTTGTACCCTGTTGGGCGGTTCCGGCCAAGTGTCGGCGAGCCGCCCCTTTTCCTGTGGAAAAAACTGTGGGAAATCTTGGCCCGCGCGTGGCCTCCGTCCGCCGATCATCGCTTGCGCGGTTACTTTAGGATAAATCTCCCCTAAGCTGCTGATTTATTTAGGCTATTTATTCCGGGTCGGAATTTGTTCGGCGGACACGCTAGAAATACCTCTTTTGCGCTTTCCACAATCCATCGTGAAGGCTGCATGAATTTCAGTTCTGGATTCCCGACTTTTTAGGACTCTTCGCCGATCCTCAAAACCGCCAGAAAAGCCTCCTGTGGAATGTCCACTCGCCCGATCCGCTTCATCCGCTTTTTGCCCTCTTTTTGCTTCTCCAGCAGCTTGCGTTTGCGAGAAATGTCGCCGCCATAACACTTGGCAATCACGTTCTTCCGCAGGGCCGCTACCGTTTCCCGCGCAATCACCTTGGCTCCAATCGCAGCCTGGATGGCCACTTCGAACATCTGGCGCGGAATCAGCTCGCGCATCTTGGAAACCAGCGCCCGCCCGCGATCATAGGCAAACTCCTGATGCACGATGATGGAAAGCGCGTCCACGGGTTCTCCCGAAACCAGGATGTCGAGCTTCACCATGGGCGACTCCCAGGTGTCGGACAAGTGGTAATCGAGCGACGCATAGCCGCGTGAGATGGATTTCAGCCGGTCGTAGAAATCCAGTACGATTTCATTCAGCGGCAGCTCATACGTCAGCATCACGCGCGTGGGGCCGACATATTCAAAATTCTTCTGCCGTCCGCGCTTGTCTTCCACCAGCTTCAGGATTCCGCCTACATATTCTTCATTGGTCAGGATGGTCGCGGTGATGACCGGTTCCTCAATCTTTTCGATGTTGGTCGGATTCGGCCAGCGCGACGGGTTATCGACTTCCACCACCTTGCCATCCGTCAGCGTGATCCGATACCGCACCCCCGGCGCCGTCGTGATCAGGTCCAGATTGAACTCGCGCTCCAGCCGCTCCTGAATGATCTCCATGTGCAGCAGTCCAAGAAAGCCGCAGCGGAATCCGAAGCCCAGCGCCACGGAACTTTCCGGCTCGAAGAAGAACGAAGAATCGTTCAGGCGCAATTTTTCCAGCGCCTCGCGCAGCAAGGTATGTTCGTGGGCGTCCACCGTGTACAGGCCGGCAAAGACCATCGGCTTGATGTCTTCAAACCCCGGCAGCGCCGCTGCGCACGGGTTGGCCTCGTGCGTAATCGTGTCGCCAATTTTGGCGTCCGCCACGTTCTTGATGGTGGCGACAAAAAATCCAACCTCGCCCGCGGAAAGCTCCTGCACCACGACCGGCTTCGGCGTCTGCACCCCGATTGATTCCACTTCGAACGATTTGCCGTTCGACATTAGCCGGATCTTCTCTCCCCGCTTCAGCCGTCCATTAATGACGCGGGTCAACACCACCACGCCGCGGTACGAATCGAACCAGGAATCGAAAATAAGCGCCTGCAACGGGGCTTCCGCGTCGCCGGTGGGAGGCGGCAGGCGGTGCACGACGGCTTCCAGCACCGCCTCCACGCCCAGCCCCGTCTTCGCACTGATCGGCAGCGCATGGCTGGCATCCAGGCCAATCGTCTGCTCGATCATTTCCTTGCTGCGCTCCACATCCGCGCTCGGCAGATCGATCTTGTTGATGATGGGGATGATGTCGAGACCGTTATTGATCGCAATGTGCGCATTCGCCAGCGTCTGCGCCTCCACCCCCTGGGTGGCGTCGACGATCAGCAGCGCGCCTTCGCACGATGCCAGCGATCGCGAAACCTCATACGAAAAATCCACATGGCCGGGCGTATCGATCAGGTTCAACTGGTAGGTCTCGCCATTCTCCGCCTGGTATGCCATGCGCACGGCATGTGCCTTGATGGTGATGCCGCGCTCGCGTTCCAGGTCCATCGCATCCAGGACCTGGGCTTGCATCTCGCGCGCGGTCAGCGAACCGGTCAGTTCCAACAATCGGTCAGAAAGCGTGGATTTCCCATGGTCGATATGGGCGATGATGGCGAAATTGCGGATGTGTTCACGATCCATGAAGGAAGCCGGCTGGCGGAAAAGATACGATTCCATGTGCCGATCGCGATCAGCAGAGGGAAGCGAGTCTCTTCAGCTGAGTTTACCATCAGCGTAAACTTGTCTCGGCAGATGCTGGGTGCGCGGATCTCTTGCAGTCTGCGGGTGCGCTGGCCATACAATGGAATTCGAATCGTCCTTTAGCGCTTTCGATGAAACTATTTCTCCTCCCGGTTGCGAGTGGCTTGCTCGTTCTGTTGTGCGGATGCCCGGCGCAGCAGCCGGGCGCGCCCGCGGGCGCATCTCCGCATGCGACCGCACCCACACTGAATGGCGCGAAAGCGCCGATCACGGCCGATAAAAACTCAGCACCGGCGTCTTCGCCAGTTTCCGCCGCGGGCCATGCGGAGCAGGACCAGGCCCTCATCGCAGCTTCCAAGCAGGCCTATGACAGCGGCATTGCCTTGTATCAGTCGGCACAGTATCAGGCGGCGCGCGCCGACTTCGACCGCGCCGTTGATATCTTTCTCACCAGCGGACGCGACCTGAGGAGCGATCCAACCCTGGACGATGCATTCGAGAAGACGATCGATTCCATCAACTCGCTGGAACTCGATGCATTGCAGCAGAGCAATGGTTTCAGTGAACAGGACCAGACTCCCGTCGGCGTGGCCAATGACGTCACGTTTCCAGTCGATCCCAATCTGCTGGCCAAAGCTCAGGCAGACTTGAAATCCACCCGTTCCGACCTTCCCCTGGTCGTGAACGACTACGTGGCTGGATATATCAATTACTTCACCAACACGCAGAAGGGACACAACACGATTGCCAACTCCCTGGCGCGCGAGGGACAGTATCGGACCATGGTCGAAAAAATTCTGACCGATGCGGGCGTGCCGAAAGATCTGATTTATCTCGCCATCGCGGAATCTGGCTTTCGACCCACCGCGGTCAACTCGCGCAGCGGGGCTGGAGGGATGTGGCAGTTTATGCCCTATGGCGACTACGGTCTGGTGCGCAACTCCTGGGTCGATGAGCGCTTCGATCCGCAAAAATCCACCATCGCCTACGCCCACTACATCAAAGAGCTGCATGAACAATTCGGAGACTGGTACCTGGCCATGGCCGCCTATGACTGGGGGGCGGGCAAAGTGCAGCGTGCCGTGCAACGCACCGGGTATGCCGATTTTTGGGAGCTGTATCAACGGAACGTTCTGCCTGCCGAGACGAAAAATTACGTACCCATCATCCTGGCCGCCGCCATCATGGCGAAGAATCCCACCCAGTACGGGCTCTCCGATCTCACCATGGATCCGCCGCTGCGCACGGACACGGTGATAACCGATTCCAGCATCAGTCTGTACCTGGTGGCGGACATGGTCGGTACCACGGTGGACGAGATCCAGAAGTTGAACCCCAGCCTGCTCCAGATGAGCACTCCCAGCGACTTCTCATACGACCTGCATCTGCCAGTGGGAACCGCGCCGCTGTTTCAGCAGCGGCTGGCCTTGGTTCCAGCAGGCCATCGCGATGCCTGGCGTCTTCACATCGCGACCGCGGATGATACCTTGGCCTCAATTGCCCAGACATTCCATGTCACGACCCGAGCGCTGGTAGGGGTCAATCATTTGCACGCGAGCGACCCTCTGAATGCTGGAGAAGTTCTGGTGGTGCCGACTGCGCCGCCGCCGATAAGGTCTGCCCGTCGGCGTTATCGGGCGCGGCGCGGCGACACGATGGTGACGCTGGCGGACCGTTTTGGCGTGACGACCGGTCAGCTGCGCCGCTGGAATCATCTTCGGGGCAATCGTATTCCGGCCGGGCGATTGCTCTATGTTTCCGAGCCGGTGAGGACGCGCTCAATTTCGCGACGACATCATCACGCAGTAACGATTGCCGGGGCACACTCCCGCAGCCGATCGTCGACGCGCTCTCGCCGCAAACCTGCTTCCATTTCCAGCCACGCGTCCGCGCATTCCAGCGCCGCTTCCTCCCATCGCCGCAAAAAGAAAACAAGTTGAACTGTCCCGAGCACTGCCAGAAATTATGGATCGACGAAACTTCGTGCTTGTGTTTCCGGCGAAGTCGTAGCATCCTTATGCTGGTACGCAATGGATGCACGCCTGCTGCTCCACCGTCAAAGATGTAAGATACGGTGATGAGTTGAAGCAGGGAATGGGAGGCGAGGATGATCGACGATCAATTGAAGCGAATGTCCGACGACAATGAGTATGAGGCCGAGGCGGCTGAACTTGGCGAGGATGCCAATGACGGCTTTGAAGAGGAAGAAGAAGTAACGATTTCCATCACCTCGGACGACGATGAAGACCGTCTTGATTTGGAAGACGAACCGATCATCGTTCTGTCGAGAGATATTGCCGAACTCCCGCGGCCTGTCGCCCCTCCGGCGGCAAAACCGGCAAAGAAGAAAGCGCCTGCGAAGAAGTTGGCCGGCAAGAGCGCGGCAGCCAAGCCCGCGGCCAAGAAGGCCAGCGTCAAGAAACCAGCGAAGAAAGCGGCTGTGAAGAAGTCTGCGGCCAAGAAGGCGACGAAAAGAGCTCCGGCAAAGAAAGCTGCGAAGAAGGCAGCGAAAAAAGTTTCGGCCAAACCGGCCGTAAAGAAGTCCGCAAAGAAAGCGGCCAAGAAGCACAGCAGTTCAAAATCATCAAGGGAGAATCAATTGGCAGTTAAAAAGGCAACGAAAAAGGCAGTAAAGAAGGCTCCAGCCAAGAAGGCTGTGGCAAAGAAAGCACCCGCGAAGAAAGCCGCAAAGAAAGCGGCAAAAAAGAAGTAAGGCAACGCAAGGCAAGCAAAAATGCCCGGCAAATCCGCCGGGCATTTTTGCGCCTGAAGGATAGCCTCCGGAGGAGTTGTTGCGGACTCGAAACCAGGGCTGAAATCCGGGTCGAAAATATGGTTGCCTTAGCAACGAATTACGCATAATTGGTTGCTAAGGCAACCAATTGCTCTGTGGCTTTTTTTCGGGTGCCGGATCGAAGAAATTGTCGCAGCCGAATGCAGCCTCAGCGACCAAAACCCTTGCTATCCCGACTGTTTGTTCTCGATCGGCTGATAGTAGCGTTGCTCCGGCGCGGCGCAGCCCTGGCATACCTGCTTCTCGTCGTGGATCACGTACCGACCAAAATTGATGCCTTCTCCGCAGATGGCGCAAATGGCGCGCTCGCCTTTATAGCCCGGAAATTCCCGTGGATCGAGCTGGACATGCACCCACTCCTCGGCAAACAGAACTTCTTCCGGCAGCTCACGATAGGCAAGCATCTGCTGCTGGTTCTTGTTCCCTAGCTCCGGGTGCAGTTGGCGGGCGGCTTCCTTTGACGATTCCCGCGCAGAGATGCGCACGGCGCGGCCACCTTCGAGGTCGACAAAGGTCGCGGCCATTTTCCCCCAGTCGCGAAACTTCAAGGCGCGTTTGCCCAGGCGGCAGCCGGTAACGACCCCAATGGCATCGGTGGCACAGCGATCGATTTCCACGAATGTTACCAATCGTTTGCGGTCTTTACCCCGCGGGTCTTCGATGCCTAGGCGGGCGCATCCCAGTATGGCCATTCGGACGCCCAGCACCTGCCCGGCGCAAAGGTGTCCGTGGGCGATTTCCGCTTCCTTTAGTAGATCCTCCAAAACTCGCATACAGGTACAGTATGCGAGTTTTGCGTAGAACAACATCGAAAAGCACGTTTTCCTGTATCGGCATATGATGGCTGTCACATAGGAGGAAGCGGCCATGCTCGGCAGTCTTCTTCTGGCGCTTTCGACGACGCTGTTTCCACAAGCAGCCCCCGGTCAGCGTGTCTCCCCGCTGATTCCCGCAGAGCACTTTGCACCGGTAGCTGTTCCGTTCGAGTATTTCAACCGGCACATTTTTATCGACCTTACCCTGAACGGCAAGACAGGGATGGTTTTCATGCTCGATAGCGGCACGAACTGCAACATCCTGAGCATGCGCACATCCGAAGCACTGGGATTAAAGCCCGTTAGCATCCAGCAGAAAAAGGGGCTCGGCCTGGGTTCCGGAAAGGTCAAGATAGCGGCGGCAAAGGATATCGATGCGAGTATCGGAGGTATCCAGGTGGCGAATCTAATGGCTATTGTCGATTTAGAGGCGTTAGAGCACCACTTTGGCCATCATATCGACGGCATCTTGGGATTTCCATTCCTCCGGAATTTCGTCGTCGTGCTGGATTTTGACAAACACGTGCTGACGTTGCTGCCTTCGAAGAGGTACGCCTATCGGGGTCCGGGAGACACACTTTCGATTTCTTCCAAATCCAAATCGACCTGCATTCATGTCATGCTGGGCTTAGCTGGCCACAAGCAGCATCAGGCAAAGCTGGAGATTGATACCGGCAGCGACGTCACGCTTTTGCTCTACTCGCACTATGTGCATGGCGCTCGCCTGGAGGGAATTTTTCCGACCCAGCCGCCCCATGTGTCATACGGTTTAGGCGGATACTTCACGATGCAGCTTGGGGTGCTTTACTCGTTGTCGATGGGACGCACGGAAGCCAGCAATCTGTCGATTTTCCAGTTGAAAATCGATTCGGCCATGACGCAAAAAGGCTTTGACGGATTGATTGGTACGGCGCTTCTGGACCGATTCCAGAAAGTCGTCTTCGACGTGCCGCGCGGCCACGTCATGTTCGAATTGAAGCCGGCGGACCAGATATCGGCCAACCAGTCTGCGGTCCCCCACGTCAATGAGGATCGAACGAGATAACGAGATATTGACGGACGGGTACCTTGTCGGCTGGCATCGACCGGACGTTATTTTGCAGTATTGCTCCAATGCCTCGGCTCGATCGCATTTGCAATATAGTAATCCGCATGTGGAGGTAAGCCCATGCTCGCAACAATCATCGTTCTGCTTGCGGCAGCCATTCCAGGTCAGCCGATTCAGCAAAGTCCTTCCGCGGAGAGCGCCCAGAAATTGCCAATCGCGCCCGCACAATCTGTCTCCTCCAGAGGGACTGCAACCGACATTACCGTGCCCTTTGAATATTTCAAACGACACATTTATATCAGGGTCAGCGTGGACGGCACGCCGGGACTGCTGTTTATGCTGGACAGCGGGGCGAATAAAAATATCCTGAATCTGCGCACCGCGCGGCAGCTGGGCATGCATCCGGAAAAAATTGCGCGGGAAAGCAATGTAGGCTTTGCAGCGGGACGCATTTCTGTAGGCGGGGTAAAGACGGTCCGCGCCAGAATTGACTCCACGGACATTGCGGATGACATGACTGTGATGGATTTAACCCCATTCGAACGGCGCTTTGGTCATGCAACAGACGGGATGCTGGGTTCTCCGTTCCTCAAGCGCTTCACGGCCAGGGTGGATTTTCAAAAGAAATTGTTAACTTTGTTTCCTGCCGACCGTTACGCCTACCATGGGTCAGGAGAAAGCGTCCGGATCAGCGGGAGAAGCAGTTCGATTGTGATTCCTGTGATACTGAGCGGCTCGGAATATGACAGCCACCCGGCACAGATGGAAGTCGACACGGGCAGCAATGCCACCTTGTCGGTATATCGCCATTGCGTGCATCGGTTGCATCTGGAGCAGAGCATATTGCAGGCGCGATTGGGGCTCGGATACGGTGTGAATGGCGATTTTTCCAACACGCAGGGAGCGATCGATTCCCTGGGGATTGGACGTGTAGAGACCTACAATCTGCCGGTGGATTATTTTGAGCCGGCCGAGCCGATTCACCCCAAATGTGAAGTGGCTGGTTCCATGGGGAACGGCGTTCTGCAAAGTTTCAAAGCCGTGATCTTCGATGTACCGCATGATCGGATCATCTTTGAGATGAATACGCAGCCAGTACAGTTAGGCGCGATGCAAAACGAAAACCTGGGGCGTTAAAGGAAGTCCTGATTCAGTCGATAGAAAGTCCCTCAGGGGCTAAAGCCCTGCAGATTTTCAGCCATTTACGGCACGGCTGAAGCCGTGCCCTGATACAAAACAGGCTTGATCAGAGTTTCCCTAAGCATTATTCCTCGTCCGGAGATTCTCCATCTTCGACCAACGCGGATGCCAGGCCGAAGATGTGGTAACTGACGGCCGCGCTGTTGGTGGGATGGAAGACAACCTGGAGCGGCTGGCGGTGCCATGTGGCCGGAGCACAGGCGGGCGTGGGGTGATCGTCCACGGTCCATTGCGTCAGGGGCTTGGCAATCAGCGGCCGCCGCACACCTAATTGCGAGACGACCGCGTAGAGATGTTTGCCGGTTGCATTGACACCGCAATACGCGGCATAGTCGCGGAACCAGACCACCTCCGACACGGCGGGATCGAAGTCCGGCAGACGCAGCACCGAGATGTGCGCCGAGCTGCGATCGACCAGCAGCCATGGTCCTAGCTCCCACAACCAGTGCGCGCCAGTTTCGCCGGGCAAGTCGTCGTTCAGCTTGACGGCGCGGCGGGCGACGAACGTGCGGTCCGTGATCTCGTGGATGTCGCCGGTGGTCCAGTCGCGCACCTGGCCGTCGATGACGAGCGGGCGCACCCGTAGGCTATCCGGTTCCACGGCAGTTGTGCTGGAGACTGTCGATGGTGGCGTGTAGGGAGCCTTGCGCCACGCACCCAGTGCGACGGAATGAACCTTGGCAGCGACAGGAAGACAGAGCAATAGAAGTGTGGCGCCAACGCCGAGCGACTTGGGGAAGGCCATGGGCCGAGAATAGTTTGCGCTGAACGGATGCACAAGTGCTTTCAGAGAGTCTCAAACGATCCAATCATTTGATCGAAGTTCGCTTCCATCGCGAGCATCCGCGGTGGAGAATCCAGAGGACATGCGCATGGTGAGCAACGTGATCACCTTCTGGATTCTTCGCTGCGCTCAGAATGACTCGTGGTTTATTCGATCACGGCAATCTTGGCGCGCTTGCCGACGCGGAGGGTTACGCGCGCCGGTAAGCTTTCCAGGCGGAGCCAGGGAGCAGTTTGCAGCGCATCGTTGACGTAGGTTGCGTTGCTTTTCAGCTTGCGGTTGGCGTCGGTTGCCGACTCCGCAAGGTTGCAATGAACCAGCAGCTTATCGACGCGGATGGTCTGCGCCTCTGGGTTCCAGCCTAGCGATTCTCTGTTGGCATGTACTTCTTCTGCATTGGAAGGCATTTCCTTGCGCTGAAACTGTTTTGCCCAATCCTCGTCAGCCTGCTGGGCGGCGGCTTCGCCGTGGAAGTCCGCGGTAATGGTGCCCGCCAGGCGCTTCTTGGCTTGCATCGGGTGGAGCGCGCCACGCTCGACATCTTGTCGCATCTGTTCGATTTCGTAGGGGCGCAGGTCTGTCAGCAGCATCCAGTAGCGCCACATCAATTCATCGGAAATGGACATCAGCTTGCCATACATTTCCTGCGGCGGCTCGTGGATGCCGATGGCGTTGTTGAGTGACTTCGACATCTTCTGCACGCCGTCGAGACCCTCGATGATCGGCATCATCAGGACGATCTGCGCAGGTTTGCCCATCTGGCGTTGCAGTTCGCGGCCGACAAGAAGGTTGAATTTCTGATCTGTGCCGCCCAGCTCCACGTCTGCTTCCAGCATGACGGAATCGTATCCTTGCGCCAGCGGATACAACATTTCATGCAGAGAGATGGGCTGCTCGGCCTGAAAACGCTTGTGGAATTCGTCGCGTTCCAGCATCTGCGAGACGGTGAATTTGGCCGCCAGGCGAATCACGCCCTCAAAGCCGAGCTTGTCCAGCCATTCGGAATTGAAGCGAACTTCTGTCTTCTCTCGATCAAGAATCTTAAAGACCTGCTCCGTGTAGGTTTTGGAGTTCTGGTCGATTTCTTCGCGGGTCAGCGGCTTGCGGGTAACGGAGCGCCCGGTGGGGTCGCCAATCAGGCTGGTGAAGTCTCCGATAAGAAAAATGACGGTGTGGCCGAGGTCCTGAAAGTGCTTCAATTTGCGGATCAGCACGGTGTGGCCGAGATGCAGATCGGGCGCAGTGGGATCGAAGCCGGCCTTGATGCGCAGTGGACGGCCGGTGGCGCGGGACTGTTCCAGGCGCGTGCGCAGCTCGGTCAGCGGAATGATTTCCGCCGTGCCTTTCTGCAAATATTCCAGCTGCTCTTCTACAGGCGCAAATACATGGGGAGCGAAATCTGACATGATGAAACCCAGTATAAAAGGTGCGTGGGGTTTTCCCCGCGAAGGGGTGATTGTGGCCATCGATGTTGCACGGGTTCGAGCGGATACGCCGGGGTGCGAGAAGGTGCTGCACTTGAACAATGCGGGCGCCAGCCTGCCGCCGAGGGCCGTGGTGGAGCGGGTGAAGGCGCATCTCGATCTGGAAGCGGCGATGGGCGGCTATGAGGCAGCGGACCGCATGGCGGAGGAGTCCGAGCGCGTCTATCGATCCATTGCCGGGATGCTGGGCTGTGCCGCCGAGGAGATTGCGCTGGTCGAAAGCGCCACGCGGGCCTGGGATGCGGCCTTCTACGCGCTGGCCGAAGGGTTTGAGACCGGCGACAAAATTCTGGCGGCTGCGAATGAGTACGTCAGCAATTATCTGGCGTTTCTACAGGTGGCGCGCAAACGCGGCGTCGAGATCGTTGTTGTGCCGAGCGAGGAGAACGGGGAAATTTCTTTGACCGCGCTGGAACGGGTCCTCGACCAGCATGGCCAGCGGGTGAAACTGATCGCACTGACGCATGTGCCCAGCAACGGCGGTCTGATACAACCGGCGGCGGCGGTGGGTCGCGTCGCGCGCGCGAACCGCGTGCTGTTTCTGCTGGATGCCTGCCAGTCTGCCGGGCAGATGCCGCTCGATGTGGAGGAACTTGGCTGCGACATGCTTTCCGCGACCGGCAGAAAATATCTGCGCGCGCCGCGCGGAACTGCATTTCTGTACGTGAGGCGGTCGCTGGCGGAGCAGCTGGAGCCGATGCCGCTCGATATGCGTTCGGCGACGTGGACGGCGCGCGATGAGTATGTGGTGCGCAAGGATGCGCGGCGATTTGAGACCTGGGAAAGCTCGCTTGCGTGCAGGCTGGGACTGGGCGTGGCAGTGGAGTATGCAATGGAGATTGGACTGGAAAATATTGCCGAGCGCGTGACGATGCTGGCGGAGCGGTTGCGCGATGAGCTGGCAGCCATTGCGGGAGTTAAGGTGCTGGATTTGCCGGGCGATGGTCGTCGGAAGCGCTGCGGCATCGTGACGTTCACGCATGAACGACACGCCGCGCACGCCATCTTTGAGCGGATGCGAGAGCAGCGGATCAACGTCCGCGTGACTTCGGTGGGCTCGACGCGCATCGATATGGAGGAGCGGGGGCTGACGGAGATGGTTCGGGCCTCGGTGCATTACTACAATACGGAGGACGAACTGGGACGTTTTGCGCTGGCGATTCGGGGGCTATAGGAAGGTTTTCTGAACCATCGCGCTATCGAATTCGACATGGACGCGTCACAAGGAGGGCCGATGCGGCGACACTCTTTCATTTCACTTGCTGTTGCAGGGTTGCTGATGGCGGTGTGGCTGGCCGCAGCCATGCCCGCGCGCGGCCAGAACGGCTACACGGGCGCGGACCTGGAGCGCATGGGCCAATGGCTCACGTTCCATGAACTGAACCTCTATCGGCTGGAGATGCCAACCTACGCTTCGCCGTATGCGGCGGCGCTGACCAGCGGCAAGCATGGCTGGAGGATCGTGGTATTTCTGCGCGATGGCGGAGTGACGAACGTGGACTGGGATTCCGGATTTCTCAAGCGGCCGTTCCAGGCCGCCAGCACCGACAATTTTGTCCTGATGTCGCGCGTGGGAACGAAGTTTGGAGTCAGCTTCAGCGGATGCGATGCGCAAAATTGTGCCAGCAATTATGGGGCTCTGGTGTACTTGCCCTGGAGCCACGAATTCTTTCAGAAAGCGGTCGCCACACACACGGTCGCGTGCTCTGAGGCACTGATGGACCCACGCAATGCCGCGGCGCTGCGGGCGCTCGATGCCGCGCTAAGGCGCCAGCAGGCTGGCAATGTGCATTATGTTTCTCCGCCGTGTCCGGTGACGCGGCCGTCGGCACCCTGATCCGGCTTTCTGCACCGGTCCCGTCGGAGACGATTCCTGTCGGGAACCGGGCTGGAGGGGTTGCAGGATCGGCTGCCTTCTTTTAGCGTCAAGACTATGACAGAAAAGGAAACTCATCCGGGAGTGGTGCTCTCTCTCGCCGGGAAGGTAGCGCTCATCACGGGCGGTTCGCGTGGGATTGGTGCGGCCACAGTGCGCCTGTTTTCGCAGGCGGGCGCGAAAGTCATGTTCAACTACCGTACCGCGCAGAAAGAAGCGGAACTTCTGGCGGTCGAATGCGGCGGTCCGGAGCGCTGTGTCGCTGTGCATCGTGAACTGACGAGTCCGGCACACGGCAGGGAACTGGTCGAGGAGACGGTCCGAACCTTCGGCAGGCTGGACTGCCTGGTGGGCAATCACGGCATTTGGCCGCCGCATGACGCGCCGATCGAGTCGATGGCCGATGCGCAGTGGCATCGGACGATGCACGTCAACCTGGACAGCATGTTTGGGGTGGTGCAGGCTGCGGTGGCGCAGTTCAAGCAGCAGGGCAGGCCGACGAAGAATGCGGCGGCGGGTTGGATCGTGCTGATCAGCTCGACGGCGGCGCAGCGCGGGGAGGCGATGCACGCCGACTATGCCGCGTCGAAAGGCGCGATCATCAGCTTCACCAAGAGCCTGTCGAGTGAGCTGATTCGCGACGGGATTCACGTCAACTGCGTTGCGCCGGGCTGGGTGGATACGGATATGTCCGCGGCTACACTGCGCGATCCGCAGAAACGCGAGAAGGTTCTGTCGGGCATCCCAGCGGGCCGCGCCGCCATTCCGGCGGAGATTGCCGGCCCGGTCTTGTTCCTTTGCACTCCGTTTGCCGGTTTCGTCAGCGGAGAGGTTTTCAATGTCAATGGCGGATCGGTCCTGGTCGGCTAATGTGGCGTCACTGTGGAGACTGGGAAGGCTAGGGCTGGCGCTGCTTTGCCTGCTGTGGCCTTCTTTGCTGGCGGCTCAGGCGACGGACGCGATGGCGCAGGCGAACCAGCAAAAGGCCCGTGCGACGCTGGCAGCGACCATCCAGGCGCTGGGAGGGCAGGCATGGCTCGATCTTCGTACGAGCCGCAGCCAAGTCCGCGTCGCGTCGTTCTTTCAGGGAACTCCGACGGGTAACGTTGCAGAGGCGACGATTACTCGCCAGCTTCCCGATAAGGAGCGCATCGATTTGGAGAAGGGGCGCGTGGTGCAGATTTTTTCCGGGACCGGCGGCTGGGAGATCACGTACAAGGGCAGGAAGGAGCTGCCAGCAGAACGTCTGGATGACTATCTGCGCTGGCGGAAGTATTCGCTCCGGACAGTACTTGGGGATTGGTACCGGAATCCGGCGACGGTTCTGATGGATCAAGGGCAGTCGCAGGTGGAACGGCATCTGGCCGAGAAGATTACGCTGATGAATGCTGCGAACGAGGCGGTCACGCTGGAAGTCGACACGGATAGCCATCTTCCATTGCGGCTGAGTTTCACGTGGCGCGACCCTCACTTCCACGACAAAAACCTGGATGCCGTCGAGTACGACAATTATCAAAGGATCGACAATATCGCGACACCCTTTACAGTGACGCGGACGCACAATAGTGAAATCGTACGGCAGAGTTATTTGCTCGGCGTCGAATACAACGTCGTATTGAAGGACGGTCTGTTTGACCCCGACCGCGCCGCCGCGCATTTCAAATAATGGCTGCCTGATGGAGGAACGATGAGTAAGGACGCTGTGCGCGAGAACGATCCGATGAAAGATCGGAGCGGCAACGACGCGATTGCGAATGTTGAGACCATTTATCGGCTCGATTGGGAACGCGACTACGCGCTGGGTTTGGAGCGGGTATGGACGGCAATCTCGGATGAGCATGAGATCACGGCGTGGATGAGGTTCGCGACCCGACTGGAGCTACGGGCCGGCGGCACCATTCATATCGACTTCTCTTCGCAGGGCTCTCTCGATGGAGTTGTTTGCAATGTGGAAGCGCCCAATCTCCTCATCTACACATGGGGGGATTCTCTGGTGAAGTGGAACCTGGAGGGGGATAGCACCAAAACCACACTGCGCTTTTCCCACATTGGGGTGCGTCCGGAGCTGCTGGCGGGGATGGGCGCGGGTTGGCACGCCTTTCTCGATCACCTGGAAGACCACCTGACGGGGAGCGCGCGCGCAGACCGTTACCGGGAGTTGAAAGGCCGCTACGAGAAAGAAGTTCCCTCATAGAAATCGGCGATGTACCTCTAGCGTTTTATAATCGGCTGGGCAGCTATGGAAAACAACGAGAACGCAATTCCCGAAGAACCCTGGTTGAAGGCGCCGCTCGACATCGTCGAGATCATGGAGATCCTTCCACACCGTTACCCCTTTTTGCTGATCGACCGTGTGATCGAGATTGAGCGCAAGAAGCGCATTGTTGCCATCAAGAACGTGACTGCCAACGAGCCATATTTTCAGGGGCATTTTCCGAATTTCCCGATCATGCCCGGCGTGCTGATGATTGAGGCCATTGCGCAGGCGGGCGGCGCGCTGCTGCTGACCGAGTTCCCGGACCGGCATGAGAAGCTGGTTCTGTTTACCGGGATCGAGAACGCGCGGTTTCGACGTCCCGTGGTGCCCGGCGACCAGGCGCGGATTGTGGTCGAGGTGGTGAACTGGCGTCCGCGCGCCGTGCGTATGCAGGGCAATGTATATGTCGGCGACAAGCTGGTCTGCGAGTCGATCGTGATGTGCCAGATTGTTCCTCGCCGGCGGCCCAGCAAAGCAAAGGATGACAGCCCGACTCCGGCGAACACTCCTCAAGAGGCCGTTGTCGAGGCGTGAGCATTCATCCAACCGCGGTGGTTCACCCGTCGGCCATCGTTGCAGAGACGGCGACCATTGGCGCGGGTTGTCGCATTGGCGCGTTTTCTATCGTCGGCCCAGATGTGGAACTCGGTGAGGACTGCGAACTGGTGTCGCATGTCGTGCTGGATGGGCGTACGCGGCTTGGCAAGGGAAATCGGATCTTTTCCTTTGCGGCGATCGGCGTCGCTCCGCAGGATTTGAAGTATCAAGGCGAACCGACGCGGCTGGAAATTGGCGACCGCAACGTGATTCGCGAATATGTCACCATCTCGCGGGGAACGGCCGGCGGGGGCGGCACCACGCGCCTCGGCGACGATTGCCTGATCATGGCGTATACGCACATCGGCCATGACAGCCGGATCGGCAACCACTGCATCCTGGCCAATGCCGCGACGCTGGCCGGCCACGTAATCATCGAGGATTATGCCACGGTGGGCGCACTGTGCCCAGTGCATCAGTTTTGCCGGATTGGGCGGTACGCATTTATCGGCGGCGGTACAACCATCACGCAGGACGTGCTGCCGTTTTCCCTCACGTCGGCGAAACGGGAATCGCACGCGTTCAGCCTGAATAAAGTGGGCCTGGAACGGCGGGGATTTTCAGCGGAGCAATTGCGCAGTTTGCATCGCGCCTACCGAACGCTGCTGGCGGCGAAGTTAAACACGACGCAGGCGCTGGAAAAATTGAAGGCGGAGAAAATCGGCAGCGAAGAAGTCGCATATTTGATTGACTTCATTGAAAGCTCCACGCGCGGCATCATCAAGTAAACGGTCCTCTACTCGAACATGTCCACGCCTTCCAATCGCGATGCTCGCATACCCGCACCGGGGAAGCTGGGACTGATTGCGGGGAGCGGGCGGTTTCCGTTTCTGCTGCTCGACGCGGCTCGCTCCCATGGCACCGAGGTGATCGTTGCAGCGATTCGGGAAGAGACGGACGCGGAGATCGATATGCGGGCCGCGCAAGACTCCGGCGTGCGGGTCCATTGGCTGTCACTCGGGGAGTTGTCGCGTCTGATTGAAATGTTTCATCGCGAGGGCGTGACCCAGGTGGTGATGGCCGGGCAGGTGAAACATAGACAGATCTTTTCCAGTATTCGGCCCGACTGGAAGCTGGCTAAGCTGCTGCTTTCGCTTGGCAGCCGCAATACCGATGGATTGCTGGGCGCGATCGCGAACGTGCTCCACGAAGAAGGGATTGAGCTGATCTCCTCGACGATATTTCTGGAGCCGTTGCTGGCGCGTCCCGGGGTCCTGACGGCGCGTGGTCCCAACGAGAGAGAGCAGCGCGATATTGCTTATGGGCGCGAGGTCGCGCTGGCGCTGGCGGCCTACGATATCGGCCAGACGGTGGTGATCGCAGCGCGGGCCTGCGTGGCCGTGGAAGCGATGGAAGGCACGGATGCGACCATCCTGCGCGCAGGAACGATCCTGGGATCAACGGGAACGGCAGGCGAGGCGTCCACGCTGGAGCGTTCGCTGACCGTGGTGAAGGTGGCCAAGCCGAAGCAGGATATGCGTTTCGATGTGCCCGTCATCGGGACGGGCACGGTGACGGCGATGCAGCAGGCGGGCGCGACCTGCCTGGCCATGGAGGCCGGGCGAACACTTATTTTCGATCTGGCGGCAGTGACCGCGGCCGCCGACCGGGCTGGAATCGCCATAGTGGCCGATGCCGGCTCCTCGGCTCTGTCCCATCCGCGCCAGGATTGATGGAGCCACAAGCCGAAATAAGTTGGCAGCCACGGCTGTAGTCGCTCTCGTATAATCAGGCCGGGAGATTGCCGCTATGAACTTCACCCGTACGATCTTAGGAGTATTGCTGGCCGCCGTCGTTCTGTTTCTGGGAGTGCGCATGTTCGCTGACTCCCAGTCCATCCCGCAAGTGGGGCAAATGGCCCCCGGCTTCACTCTGCCTTCGCAGGAAGGCACCAACATCAGTCTGCATCAGTATCGCGGCAAGTGGGTGGTCCTTTATTTTTATCCCAAGGACATGACCTCCGGCTGCACGATTGAGGCCCGCGGTTTCCAAGCGGACATGGGAAAGTTTGACGCAGTGAACGCCGTCGTACTGGGCGTTAGCGTGGATTCGGTGAAAAGCCATCAGGAATTTTGCGCGAAAGATGGACTGCACTTCAAGCTGCTGGCCGACTCCAACAAGAAAGTGGTCGCCGAGTACGGCTCGCTGGGCATGATGGGCATGATGGCAAATCGCAATACGTTCCTGATCAACCCGGAAGGCAAGATCGTGAAGGAATGGATTGGCGTCGATCCGCATCACCACAGCGCGGAAGTGCTGGATGCGATTCACGCGATGCAGAAGAACGGCTAAGGCGGAGCAACATTCTGTACAAGTAACTTCGGCAGGCAAACGGAAGACAGAAATCGCCGAAGCATAGTCTGCACAAGTTTCGGATAGATTATTTCGGCGTCGGGCCGTATGCTCCAGGATGGCGGTACGTTCTGATTCTTCCTCCTCTCTGCGGTTGCGACTTCGTTCCCGAAGCCATTCCATATTTTTGAAAGGCTTGTTCCATGGCCAGATTCCTTGCATCTTTGACTCTTGCACTTGTGTTTTCTTCTGTGGCCGGTGCGGCCAGCGTGCCCGGCGTCGTAATCGACCATCAGCCGGCGGCGACGCAGCAGTACATTGGGTCGCCCTCCATCGTGAAGCTTGGCAACGGCGACTACCTTGCCACGCATGACCTGTTCGGGCCTAAGTCGGGCAGCAGAACCTCCGCAGAGACCAAAGTCTTTGTCTCGCACGACCGTGGCGCAACGTGGAAGCAAATCTCCTCATTCCGCGACCAGTTCTGGTCGAATCTGTTTGTGCTGAAGAACCGCGTCTATCTGATGGGGACCACTGCGGAGTACGGCCGCATTGTCATTCGCACCTCCGATGACAATGGGCAAAACTGGAGCGATGCCCACTATCTGACGGAAGACAGAGGATATCTTACAGCTCCGGTCCCGATGGCGATCAAAGACGGCGTCATCTATCGCGCTTTCGAGTACCATCCTCCTGCTCCGCGGGTTCGCGAGGCATTCCTCATGTGGGCTTCCGTCAACAGCGACCTGACGAAGGCGAGTAGCTGGAGTTTCTCGAATCGCGTCCCCGTTGACAAGGATGCACAAGGGGCAATCTCGGTGGAAGAGGGCAACGCGGTCGTGGCGCCGGACGGATCGATTGTCGATATACTGCGTGTCGACCAGCGGGAGCGCGTCGCCATTCTGCGGCTCAGCGGCAAAGAACTGAAATTCGACCGTTTTATCGACTTTCCCGGCGGATCGAAAAAGTTCACCATTCGTTTCGATCCGAAGACGAAACTCTACTGGTCTCTGGTGAATCCAGCACTCCGTGGGGAGTCGCTGAGCGTGAGCTTACCCGGACATGTGCGCAACACGCTGGCTGTCATCAGTTCGCCGGACCTGATTCACTGGACCCCACGGGCCATCCTTATCCAACATCCGGACCCATTGCATTACGGATTCCAGTATGTGGACTGGCAGTTTGATGGGGACGACCTGATCGCTGCGGTGCGGACAGCGTATGACGATGGGGAAGGCGGAGCACACTCCTACCACGATGCCAATTACCTGATCTTTTCCCGCGTGTCGAACTTTCGCGAACTGGGTACCGTCGCGCTGGCACCTTTGCCCATTGCAGAAACGATCTCCCCGTATCAGATAGATATGTGGACGTTAGCAACCCAGGCGGAGGCAGCCAAGCGAAACGATGGGGCTGCAGGCCAGTCGATTGGTCGTTATGGCACGCATGGGATCGGATTGACTACGCGGGTGAAGACCGGCGACGCTGAGCAGCACCGCGATTGGTGCGACATTTATGTTGTGATCGCCGGAGACGCCACTTTGGTCAGCGGAGGGAAACTGATCGATGCGCGCACCGTTGCCGATGGCGAGATGCGAGGAAGTGGTATCGCCGGAGGCCATGCGGAGCATATTACAACCGGCTCCATCGTCCATATCGACGCACAGGTTCCACACCTGCTTGTTCTGGAGCCGGGGCAGTCGTTTACGTACTTGGCAATCAAGGCACCTGCGCCTACCCATTCCTCCGGACAGCCTGGTGGCGCAGCGAAGTGATGATGTAGACGGCAGCCTTTACAACCCGGCAGTTGCTCCACGCGCTGCCGGGTGCTAGTTTCGAGGACGCTTCAGGGTAACTGGTCCAGCGCGTTGCAGGAAATTGCGCTGCGCTGCGCGCTGCTTTCGAGAGCCATCTCCAACAGGCGCATGGTGCGCCAGCCATCTTCGGCGGGCACGGCCAGCGGCGCAAGGCTTAGAATCGCGTCGCGCACGTTCTCGTAATAGCGGCGATAATCGCCGGGCAAGGTGGGCACTTTCCGTTCGATCATCTGACCATCGCGCGTGGTGGTCAGCGTTCCCCAGGCGGATTCGGGCTCTTCTCCCCAATGCGGATCGCCCAGGAGTATGCCGTCCTTCATTGCCTGCTCCTGCGGGTCAACGCCGTACTTCACATACGATCCCAGCGTTCCGTGAAGTACGAAGCGAGGGCCGGCTGCACGGGCGAGCAAGGTTGCTTTCAACAGGACGCGCACGCCCGGATAGAACAGATAGATCGTGAAGGCATCGTTGATGTCCGTGATGTCGCGGTCGTAGCGTACATCCGCGAAGATTGCCTCCGGCGTGCCGAACAGCACCAGCGCCTGATCGGCGAGGTGGGACCCGAGATCGTACAAGATGCCGTTGCCGGGAAGATTTTTCTCCTGCCACTTCTTGGGGCGCACGCCCGGATGGTAGCGTTCGAAACGCGACTCCAGGCTGACAATTCTGCCCAGCTCGCCTCCGGCGATCAAACCTTTCAGTGTGAGGAAATCGCCATCCCAGCGGCGATTCTGGTAGGCGGAGAGGATCAATTTTCGGGCGCGAGCCAACTCGATCAGCTGGCGTGCCTGGTCACTGGTGGAGACGAAGGGTTTGTCGATCACAACATGCTTATTGGCTTCCAGGGCTTGCCGTGCCAGCTCGAAGTGGGTCGATGGCGGCGTGCTGATGGCGATGAGTTCGAGGTTCGGCTGCGCCAGCAATTCCTCCATGGTGCGCACGATGGAGACGTTGCGATACGCTTGCGCCGCCGTGTCTCCGTGCGGTTGCAGGATGGCCGCGAGTTCGAAGCCGTCAATGGCATGTAAGAACGGCGCATGAAAAATGCTTCCGCCAAGTCCAAATCCAACTACGCCAGCGCGAATCGTACGACTCATTAGCTCTCCCATGAAGGAAAATATCATGTTTCGAAGCGCTGTGGAGCTGCACCCCCGACGTTGCGGCGGACAAGGATCGGACTCGCATGCAGCATCGCTGCATCGGTTTGCATCCTACAGAACACCACACCGAGGTGTTCATGTCTACCCCAATTTTTTCGGTTTCCGCGCGTGCCGCGATAGCGCGATGTACCGAACTCTGCGCCGCCGTCGTATTGTCCGCATCCCTGCTGCTTTTCGCCACGGGTTGCAATCTGGTGGGTGGCGCAAGCAAGCCTGCCACCGGATCGCATTCCTCCAACGCAGGTAACTTCACCAACACGGTTTTTATCGGCGACTCGCTGAGTGCAGGATTCCAGAATGGGTCACTACTCGACAGTCAGCAGCCGAACGGCTATGCCAGCCTGATCGCAAAGCAGGCAGGATTCAAATTGGCGCTGCCACTGATCGCCGCGCCAGGCGCTCCGGCGGTCCTGCAACTGGTCAGCGTTGGGCCACCGGCCGTCGTGAAGCAGGCCTCGGGCGTAACCACAGGCCGCGACGACGTCACGGTCCAGGCTACCGATCTGGCAGTTCCCGGTCATCTGTTAACGGACCTGCTCAACCGGGAGCCAGTCGCCATTCCGACGACGGATGAAGACATCATCACCGATCTGGTGTTGGGGTTCCCCGGTTTGGCGTTAGGGGAGCAGTATACGCAGTTGCAGTGGGCAGAGCACCTAAGCCCGACCACTCTTTTCGTATGGATCGGCTCGAACGATGCTTTGCTGGCGGTCCATAGCGGCATGCCCTCCAGCATGACGCAGCCCGCGCAGTTCGCCACGGAATTTACCCAGTTGATGCAGGCCGTGCAGACGAATACGACCGCCAACCTGATCGTGGCGAATGTCCCGGATATCACGCTGGTGGCGGCGCTCACACCCGGCTCCGTACTGCTGGCCGAATACTCGCAGTCGAGCGGAATTCCAGTAGCGCAATTGAGCACAGAGCTGGGCATTCAGGCAACGGATCTGGTCAACGCCACGGGCATCTCTGAAATTGAGGCCATTCTGGCTGGAAAACAGGCTGGCCCGGTGGACGACGGCGGCTTCCTGAGTCCAGCGGAGGTTGCCACGGTGCAGCAGACGATCCAGCAATACAACACCGCGATTGCGGACCAGGTGAAAGCGGTGGGGGCAACACTGGTCGATATGAACACGGCACTGACGCAGATTCACAACACCCCGCCGACAATCAATGGCATCCAGCCCAGCTTCGCGTTCCTCGGTGGATTTTTCTCGCTTGACGGTCTTCATCCGACCAACACCGGTTACGCCCTGCTGGCCAATATCTTCATAGATCGTATGAACGCGGCCTTGAATACGAAAATTGCCGACGTCGATGTCAGCGCCGTGGCGACCGTCGATCCGCTATTCCCGCAGAACCTTCCGAAATCCGCGCGTAGGACATTCATTCCAGCCACAGCCGCACATTCGCTGGACTGGATGCTGACGGCTCACGCGAGAAACCGATAAGGACTGAGGGAGCGGGTCCATAGCAAAAGCCGCACGATGGAGATGGCGGAACGTCCCATCGCACGGCTATTCGGTTCTGTGGACTTACAAAGAAGAGCCAGCCCCGCTCATGCCTGGGCGGCTGGAGATGGCTCTGGCTCAGTTGCTTCGATGGGCTTTGCGGCAACCGCTTTTCTGGGCGACTCCGGTTTTGCGGCCTCCGGCTTCTTCGCCGACTCGACCTTCTTGCCGGGCGCGAGAATCGCGTGCAGGGTGGTTCCTTCCATGCGGGGATGAAACTCCACGATGCCAGCGTCGCCCACATCTTGAATCAGCCGGTTGATGATCGTATATCCCAGCTCGCGGTGGGCCATTTGGCGGCCACGAAAACGCAGCGAGGCTTTCACCTTGTCCCCATCGTGCAGAAACCGGATGGCCTGGTTCTTCTTGGTCTGGTAATCATGCTCATCGACTGTGACCGAGAGCTTGACTTCCTTGATGGTGATGACCTTCTGCTTCTTGCGGGCTGCCCGTTCGCTCTTGTCCTTCTCGTACAGAAACTTGCCGTAATCCTGAATGCGGCAAACGGGTGGCACGGCATTGGGAGAGATTTCTACTAAGTCGAGTCCGCGTTCGCGGGCAATTTTCAGGGCTTCAAACGGTGGGAGAACCCCGAGCTGATCTCCATTTTCGTCAATGACGCGAATTTCACGCGCACGTATCCGATCGTTGATGCGGATAAACTGTTTCGCCGAACGCTTGTCGATGTGTCGCCTCCAAATATCGCGGGGATATACCTCGCCTCGTAAGTATACCATTTCAATCCGAATGGACCGCTATCACACGGAGGACCACAAAAAAGACCACTGAAAGGTGGAGATGAGTGACGTAGGCCTGCGGTTGCCAAAGTTCAGGCGATCGATCACATTTGGGCTGCGATCATGCCCGAAAGGGCATGGTGCTCCAATCCGGTAATTTTGACGGACACAAGCAGGTTGGACTCCAGATTCGCGGCGACCTCTACGGACAGAAAGTTGTCGGTCATGGCCGGGGTTCGCCGGCGATCGGACATTTCTTTCGCTGCGATCAGTGTCACCGCGCTCAGATGTTTGCCGATGAATTGGGACCGGAATTGCAGATTTTTCCGGTCGATCAGCGCATGTAATGCGGCCATGCGTTCCCGGATGGCCGCGGCGGGCACTGGCCACTGGCGATGGAGTTCCCATCCAGCGGTGCCGGGCCGCGCGGAGAAAGGGAATAAGTGCAGATAAGTGAACGGCTGGGCCGCGATGAAATCATAGCTCTGCTGAAATTCCGCGTCTGTTTCGCCGGGGAAGCCCACCATCACGTCCGCGCCGATGGCCGCCTCTGGACAGGCCACGCGAATCTTCGCCAGCCGGTCGGCATAGTGCCAGGGGCGATAGCGCCGGTGCATACGTCGAAGCACGGGGTCGGATCCGGATTGCAACGGGATGTGGACATGCCGGGCCAGGCGGGGGTGCGACCCTTGGCCCCAGTGGCGGAGCAGCGAGATGAGCCCATCGGTCCAATCCATCGGTTCGACCGAACTGATGCGCAGGCGCGGGAGCTTCGTCGTGTCGAAGATTTCCGCCAGTAGATATTCGAGGCGTTGCTGAGGAACCAGATCGCGGCCCCAGCGGCCCAGGTTGATACCTGAGATCACGAGTTCCTGGCCGCCGGCAGCGACAAATTCCTCCACGGCGTCCAGGACCGCGCGCTTGGGCAAGGAGCGGCTGTTGCCGCGCGTCGATGGAATCACGCAGAATGTGCAGCGATTGCCGCAGCCGTCCTGAATTTTCAGCGATGGCCGGGTTCGGCGCGCCGCTGGATTCTGCGCCAGCCGGTTCGTAACGCTAGCTGGCAGCGACGGCAATTGAAAGTCGCTATGGGCAAAGATGTCTCCGGCCAACACGAAAGCCGGGGCGCCGGGCAGTCGTATCGCGCTCACTTTGTTCGCCGACTCCAGCGATGCCACGGGTACAAAGCCGTGGCCCAGGTCCGCCGCCGTACTGGCGGACCGTGTGCGCGGCGCAAGGGCGATGGAGGCCACCCGATTTTTATGACTATTGCCGACTACCGCGAAGACGCCTGGCAGTGCTGCGATTTCTTCCGGCGCCCGCTGCGCATAACAGCCGGTCACGACGATGCGGGCCTGCGGATGGACGCGCTGGATACGACGAATATAGGCGCGCGCATCTCGGTCCGCCTCCGCCGTCACCGTGCAGGTATTCACAATGACTACGTCGGTCCGCGGAAAACCATCGGCGGCGGTCGCCCCCAAGGCTTCCAGAGCAGCGGCAATCGCATCTCCGTCGGCCTGGCTGGCGCGGCACCCGAAGCTTTCCACGTGATATCCTGTCACCTCGCCAGTGTAACAATCGCGCGATGGACATTTGCGATGCGAAACGGCGGAATTTCCTCTTGGCAGATCGACAATATGCCTGACTTGGCTTACATTGATTGCGTGTACAGAAGGGAACTCCATCGATATGAAGCGCCGCATTCTTTTGGTAGACGATGAACCGGCAATCCTGCTGACTCTGAAGGCTCTCCTCGAAATCCACGGCTTTGAGGTGGAAACAGCGACCTCGGCCCGCGATGCCAAATCCAAGCTGCGCAGCTCCAGCTTCGCCATGGTGATCACCGACATGCGGATGGAAAACGACCAGGCAGGACTGGAGGTTGCCCGGGCAGCGAAGAAGGCCGCGTATCAACCTGCGGTTGCGCTGTTGACGGCGTTTCCCATGAGCGATGACGAATGGCGCGACGATGGCGCGGACGAGATGCTGGTGAAGCCGATGAACAGCACCGCCCTGATCCATCAACTGGAAGCCCTGCTGGTCGCCCATGAAGATCGCAAGCGGCCGGTAGAAAAGGTGGCGAGACTGGTTGCCTCGGCAGCCAAGGACCGCAAGGTGGCACCACGAAGCGCGACAGCTCGCACATAACAGATTTTCACCCAGGTTGAGCAAGCTGGATACATTTTGGGATGGTAGGTCAGCTCGATGGGACAGGAAGTCGCGGGATGTCCATTGCGGGAAGAGGTCTGATCTTCAACCTGATACGATGATTACATTATGAAATTTGCGCTCAGTTCCCATGTCCTGATGGCACATTGGGTACCAGGCTTCCTTGTGGTCATGGCAGTTCGATCTGTGCTTCTCAGCACTTCTCCACTAGGCGATAGCCTCATGGGTAGGAACAATTCAGGCGGGGCAATTGCGGTCCTTTCTATCGTAGTTGGGGCTTTTCTTGTGGGTGAGCTTCTCGACGCCGCACGCGACCTCATACTGGAACACATCTTGGATAAATTCCAACCCTTGAAGTGGAGTTTTTTTTCATCTGAGGATATGAACAAGATCGAGAATTTCAAGACGTCGTATTTCACGTATTATGTCTTCGATTGGAATATCAGCATGGCGTTGTTGGTGGTTGCAGTCCTTGCTATCTTAAACTCCGCGCCGGCCTGGATCTACGTTGTTTTGGCAATCCCCTTTGTGATATTTGTGTTCAACGCAATCCGACTCAGAGGCGAAATGAAACCATTAATGTAATGGATGAGCACGGAACTGCGGCCAACGCGAAAATTCCTTAGGACAGATTATCCGTCCTCCATTAGTAGCCCCCTAGCGCGGAATCCAAACGAACCAACCACCCATTTTGGGGACATCAGTCTTAAGATATGTGCCTGTATGTGTTACTATTGAGTTACGCTCAGTGATTTGGTTGTGAGCCTTTCTTGCCAGCCTAACGGCAAGTGGTCCGCAGTTGCACCCTCCCAAGCCTCTACAGCGTGATCGCTTCGCGAAGTTTGCGTTGCGGTGCGGCGAAGCGATGTGCTTCCGCCTACCAGCTGTCATGCGGCATCCGAGGTCGAACCCAAGTTCTTCGTTTCGACCCCTAGAGTTTCCTGAGACGCAGTTTCCCAGCAGCGTTTCCTTTTGAAACTCCGGTATCCCCTGCGGTTTCATCCCTTACCTTTTGCGGCCGCGAAGACCGTAAAGGCAAGCTGTGTTCCGGTCCGTCTGCACGTGGGTGCAAGGCAGCGCGGCCCAGGAAACGAAGGAAAACATTGACTCAATTTACAGATTTCACTCTTTTGCCCGCGCTTCAGAAGAAGCTCGCGCATTCCAAGTTCATTACTCTGACTCCGGTACAGGCAGCCGCGATTCCGCCGGCACTGGAAGGCCGCGATGTTCTGGCGACGGCGCAGACCGGCACCGGCAAGACTCTCAGCTTTTTGATCCCGATTGTTGAAGGTCTGCAGAAGGCATCCAGCGCGCCAGCGCAGGTTCAAGGCCAGCGGCAAGGTTCGCAGGGCCGGGGAAAAAGCCCCTTTGCGCTGATTCTTCTGCCAACCCGCGAGCTGGCGATGCAGGTGGAGCAGGCCTATCGCAACCTGGCGCTCGACCCGTCTTCTCAGGCGGCGCTGGTGGTCGGCGGACTCTCCGAAGGCCCGCAACTGCAGGCGATTCGCCGTGGGGCGCGCATGATCGTGGCTACTCCGGGGCGTCTGGAAGATTATCTTCGCCGCAAGCTGGTGCAGCTCGATCAGGTGCAAATTCTTGTGCTGGACGAAGTGGACCGCATGTTGGATATGGGTTTCAAGCCAGCCATCCAGCGCATTGTGGCCGCGTTGCCGGCGCAGCACCAGACACTTTGTTATTCGGCAACGCTGGAGTCGCCGGTGAAGGAAATCGTTCGCGATTACGTGAAAAATCCAGTGCGCGTTGAGATTGGTTCAGCGCTGAAGCCGGCGGAGAATGTTCGGCTTCAGACGTTTGAAGTGACGACCGACAAGAAGATGCCGCTGCTGGAGCACCTGTTGCGCTCGGAGGCAGGGAGCTTCCTGGTCTTCGTTCGCACCAAGCATGGGGCCGACCGCGTGGCGAAGAAGCTTAGCCTCTCGGGCTGGAATGCGACCCGCATTCATGGCGACCGCACCCAGGCGCAGCGCAGCGCGGCTTTGCGCAGCTTTACGCAAGGACAGCATCGCGTGCTGGTGGCGACGGATGTCGCCGCTCGCGGAATCGATGTGTCGCACATTGCGCATGTTGTGAACTACGACATGCCGAAGATGGCCGAGGACTTTGTTCATCGCGTGGGCCGCACCGGCCGCGCATCGAAGAGCGGAGTTGCTTCCACCTTTGCCGCGCCGGAAGAGCGAGGCGATCTGCGCCGGATTGAACGCGCGTTGAAGATCACCATGGAACGGTTCCGGGTCAAGATGCCGCTGACGGCGTAAGCAGACCTACAAATCACTGAAGAAATTTGAGGCGCTTCCTGCTGCATGGGGAAGCGCCTCTTTTTTATTTGGGGACGAAGTGCGATGGCGCGAGCCGCCTAGGGTATGCTCGTAGGGTGAAAAATAAACTTCTTCCCACCGCTCTGAATCGTTTGCACCGCTGCGCCGGATATGCGATGTCGGCAGGCGTGTGCGTCCTCGTTCTCTCTACTTCTGCCGTGGCACAGACCGGAACACCCAGCTCGACTTCCCCTGCTACTGCGACGGCCGCCAGTTCGCTCGCGCTGGTGCCGATGCCTCGTGAAGTGCAGGAACGGGCAGTTTTGTCGTTGAGAGATGGCATAAGCGTGGAAACAACTAGCCGGGATGCCGCGGACAAATTTTCGGTCACGGATCTGGTTGGCAGGTTGAAAGATCGCGGCCTCGCTGCTCACGAGGGCCACAAGGACAAGGTCAAGATCATTCTGATGCGGCTGGATGACAAAAAAGCAGTCGATCTGCTGGCGCGTTCGCACATCAGCTTCGATCCGGCCATGCACGATGAAGGGTACGTGTTGCTGACCGACGGCAATACGACCTATGACATTGCGGCGACCAGTGCCGGACTCTATTACGGCGCGCAGACGATCAAGCAGCTGGTGGTGGACGGCGATGCGAGCGGGAATAGCAAATCGCGTTCCAATGCTGTGCTGCATGGAGTGTTGATTCGCGACTGGCCGGCGATGAAGTATCGCGGGTTGGACGACGATCTTTCGCGCGGTCCCGTACCGACGCTGAAATTTCAGGAACACCAGGTGCGCGTGCTGTCGGAGTACAAGGTGAATATCTACTCGCCGTATTTTGAGAACACGCTCGCGTATGCCTCCAATCCGCTGCCGGCGCCGCCCGGTGGAGCAATGACGCGCGCGGACGTGGAGGAGCTAGTGCGATATGCGCAGCAATACCACGTCACCATTGTTCCCGAGCAGGAGGCCTTCGGGCATCTGCACCATGTACTGATGTACGACAAGTATTCCAAGCTGGCTGAGACCCCGCACGGCAGCGTGCTGGCTCCGGGCCAGCCGGGATCGATCCAGCTGATCCAGCAGTGGTTCACGGAGATTGCGTCGATGTTTCCTGGGCCATTTCTTCATGTGGGCGCCGATGAGACGTTCGAGTTGGGCCAAGGGCAAACCAAAGCGGCGGTTGAAAAAGAGGGGCTGGGGAAGGTCTATATGGACTTTCTAATTCAGATCCATCAGGCACTGGAGCCGCTGCACAAACGGCTTCTTTTCTGGGGCGATATTGCCATGAAGGATCCGGAGCTGGTGAAGATACTGCCGAAAGACATGATCGCCATTGCATGGGTGTACGGCCCGGAGCCTGGAGGCTACGACAAGTGGCTGCTGCCGTTTACCAACGCGGGGCTGGAAACCTGGGTTGCCCCGGGTGTGAACAGTTGGAACCGCGTCTACCCGGACAACAACGCGGCGCTGCTCAATATTCAAGGATTTTTGCGCGATGGACAGCGACTGGGCTCGACCGGCGAGTTGAACACGGTGTGGGACGATGATGGCGAGGGATTGTTCAATCTGGATTGGTACGGGGTTCTGTTTGGCGCCGCCGCGGGATGGCAGCCAGGGTCGAGCAGCATTCCCCAATTTCAGAACAGCTATGGGCAGATTTTCCATGGGGACCTGACCGGTAAGATCAACCAGGCGCAGATCGACCTGATGGCGGCGCAGAAAACCGTGACCGATAGCGGCGTTGGATATTCGACCGACGAGCTGTTCTGGATGGATCCGTGGAGCAAAGAAGGACAGCAGGCTTCCGCCAAGCTACTCCCGGTGGTGAGCTCGATACGGGAGCAAGCCGAGCAGGCCATCATCCTGATCCAGCAGGCACGTGCCGCCGGTTCCTTGCGGGAAGTCGATGCGCTGGACGCGATGGAGATGGGGGCGCGACGGATGGACTTTCTCGGCTACAAGTTTGAGGTCGCGCAGGAAATTGCCGCCGCATATGACAGCGCATATCGACAGCAGAGCCATCCCGACAGCGGCGAGGACATTGGGCGAATGTTATCGGACCTCTCAAGCAGCAATGGCCGGTGCCAGGATCTGCGGGATGGCTACGGGCTCACGCGCGATTTGTATCGCCATGCGTGGCTCCAGGAGAATCGGCCATACTGGCTGGACAACGTGATGGCCCACTATGAGCTGAATATGGAGCTGTGGATTCAGCGAGGGATTCGCTTCCAGGAAGCGCGTGCGCAGTGGCGGCAAACGCAGAAGTTACCCCCGCCGGAAGAGTTGGGGTTGCCACCCATGCCGGCGGCGGCAAATGCGGAACAGCCAGCCAACCCCGCGAACTGAACGAACCTGAGAGCGTCTATGGAGGTCTATGGAGAATGTCGCGACATTGCAGGAACCGGACCGTCTTTCGCTTCGTTCAGGAAGACCACACTCTTGGTTGTATCTGCTCTCCACCAGCGGAAATCCGGGCTAGAGCATTTTCTGTTTTACTGTAAACCGTTGATGGGGAGTCTGAACCAAGCTTGCGCATTGGCGGGCGTGATGCATGGCAGAGCATCAGCGATGGCCTGATCGAGGGTTTCTTTAGTTCGTGCCT
>JAJYSV010000093.1 GCA_021793405.1 Acidobacteriota bacterium | reverse complement strand
GATCTCTTCGCCATCAATTGCGACGCTGCCGCTGCTCGGCGCATCCAATCCAGCCAGCAGCCCGAGAAGTGTGCTCTTTCCGCTGCCAGACGCCCCCATGATGACAACAAACTGGCGTGACGGAATACTGAGATCGATTCCCTTCAAAATTTCCAGAGAGGTCGACCCGCTGCGCAAAGTCTTCTTCAATCCGCGGACTGCGATGATGGCTTGATTTTCCAATGACATTGGTTAAAGTGGTGTTCGTGAAGTCAAATTTTAGTTTACTGTTCTCTTCTCTCTTGATGATTGCATGGCTAACGGGATGCAGCGGCGAAAAGCCGCAGGCAATAAGTTCCGACCAGACCGCCTCTGCGGCATCACAACGGGCGACGCCGGCAAAGCCTATGGAGATGGACGCCCGTCCAGTCATCGTGGCGTTCGGCGACAGCCTGACTGCAGGATATGGCGTCAGCCAGGGACAAAGCTATCCAGCCGATCTTGAACGCGACTTGAATGCGCTTGGATATCGCTATCGGGTGGTCAACGAGGGGATCAGCGGCAATACCTCGAAAGACGGCGTGCTCCGCATCCCCGAGGTCCTGCAATTTCATCCGTCGGTCGTCATCGTTGCCTTCGGCGGCAACGACGGTCTGCGGGGCCTCCCCATTCGGGACACCGAAATGAATCTGAAAACGATCATTTCCAACCTGCAGGCTGCGCACGCGAAAGTGATCCTCGGCGGTATTACACTTCCTCCCAACTACGGCAGCGACTATATTTCCCAGTTCAATGCAATCTATAAGAAGGAGGCTGCAGAGTACCGCGTACCCCTGCTCCCCTTCATGTTGAAGGGCGTCTATGACGTGCCTGGATCCATGCAGAACGACGGTATCCATCCAACCGCCCAAGGCTGCCAGCAGGTGGCCAGGAATTTCCTGCCACTGTTATTGCCCCTCCTGCAGCAGAATGGAAAACCGCACGCGCCTGTACATCATCCTTCCTGACCCAGCACTACCATTGGCTGCATCAGCGTACCCGCAATGCGCCTTCCGATTGCGAAGAGTTCGCATTGGTTCGTGAATATCTTGATGAAAGGCGCTGCGGAGTAGTCCGGCAGATTGCTCGCCATTCCATTTTTTAGATGGATCGCCGTGCCCGCGTCGACCGTAACCGACGGCATCTGCGGTAATAAACGCCGCGGATGAGGCATATGTTCATCGAGCGTGCCCTTCTGTATCCACTCAGAAATTTGCTCCAATGTGGCCGCATGCTCTAGGAAAAACTCTCCAGTCTGTATTCGGCGCAGACTCGCCAGATGCGCGCCGCATCCCGCTTGCTGCCCAAGATCGTGAGCAATGGAACGGACATAACTGCCTGATGAGACATCCACCACAAACGACGCATCCGGCGGGTCGTAGTCAAGAATCTCAAATTGGCGAATCTCGATGCGAACCGGACGCAACTCCACGGGTTTGCCTGCACGCGCCAGTTTATACGCCGGAACTCCTTGCAGTTTCTTGGCGGAAAACGGCGGAGGCATCTGTTCCATCGCGCCGCGAAAGCACTCGGCTAGCTTGCGAATCTCCCCCAGCGCCAACTGAGGATGAACGCAATCGCCGACCATAGCGCCATCAGCGTCGTACGTATCGGTCGCGAATCCGAACCGGATCGTGCCGGTGTAGCGCTTGCTATCTTTCTGGAAAAATTGTGCCAGCCTGGTGAATCGACCCAGCAGCAGTGGGAGTACTCCCGTGGCCATCGGGTCGAGCGTACCCAGATGTCCCACGGATGACTCTCCCGTCAGCTTGCGAACCTTCGCCACTACGTCATGCGAAGTTATTCCGGACGGCTTGTTTACGATCAAAAGACCATTCATGGACTGGATTCAGAATAGGGCAGGAAGTATCTCGCGTTCACGCCGTTCGCGGACGCAGAATCGAAATTTCTGTGCGCAAAGGAACGACAACAAGTGCTCTAGATTCCCATTTCTCCACGGCCATGCACCAGCGCCAGGAACTCATGCCGCGTTTGCTGGTCGGTTCGAAAAGTGCCCAGCATGGCGGAGGTCACCGTGGAGGAGTGCTGCTTCTCCACGCCGCGCATCATCATGCACAAATGTCGCGCCTCAATTACTACGCCCACACCCTGCGGCTCTATAGCTTCATGGATTGCATCTGCAATCTGGCGCGTTAGCCGCTCCTGCACTTGTAGCCGACGCGCAAACACGTCCACCAGACGAGCAATCTTGCTCAGACCAATCACCTTGCCATGGGGAATATAGGCCACATGGACTCTGCCAAAAAACGGCAGCACATGATGCTCGCATAGGGAGAAGACTTCGACATCTTTCACGATCACCATCTCGTCGTAGTCCACCTCGAACATAGCTCCGCGAAGGATCTTGCTGGCATCTTCCTTGTAACCCTTGGTCATAAATTCCATCGCTTGTCGCGCGCGCTCGGGAGTGCGCACCAGCCCATCCCGCGTGGCGTCTTCCCCAAAGCGGCCAATCAGCTCCCGATACAGGTCCTCGGTGGAAACGCTGGATAATGTATCTGCTGCGGGCACTTGCACTAAGGCCGGCTGCGCCATTGAAACCTCTTTCTTTGTAAACGACATAGGCATGTGGGTTCCTCGGTCCACGATTCCATCAAGATCCGGCGTACTCAAAAAAGTTCTTGCTGGTTTCCTCCACTCGTACCTTCTCCAGCTTCGCATGGGAGAAACCCGACCGTATGACGCTATAAATTTCCACGCATAAATTTTCCGTGGTAGGAACAAGCGTTCGAAAACTCGCGTCGACATTTAGGTTCTTATGATCGAATCTGTCTACTATTTCGCGCCTCATAAAACTGTCGAGGTCCCTCAAATTGCACACCATTCCGGTTGTCGGATCCACTTCTCCACTGACCATCACTTCCACGGTATAGTTATGCCCGTGGCCATGCGGATGATTGCATTTTCCATACACCGCATGGTTCTGCTCCGCGGAATAGCGATCCGTGTGCAGTCGATGCGAAGCGCTAACGCGGTAGCGTCGAGTCAGATAGACTTTCATCACTCTCCACAATAATCGGCGAACAGGTCCGGCATCTCATACACACGCACGCGCTGCAAACGAGCGCCAACAATCTTCCCTTCCAGCCGCTTCCAGATTGCAATGGCGATATTCTCGGTTGTCGGAATCGTTGAGCGAAATTCCGGCACATCCAAATTCATATGCCGGTGGTCGTACACCTGGAGCACTTCGCGCTCCATCACATCCTTCAACGCCTTCAAATCCACGACGAAACCGGAGACCGGATCGATCTCTCCGGCAACGGTCACTTCCAGTGTGTAGTTATGCCCGTGGCCATTGCGATTCGCGCATTTGCCAAAGACATTCTCATTCTCCTGTTGCGACCAGGCTTCGTTGTAGTAGTAGTGGGCCGCGGAGAACTCCGCCTTGCGTGTCAGAAGCACCATGGACCTAGCATATTGGATTCAACCCGTGGGTGTCTTGACGCATTTTTTCTCGCGTCTTGCAGTTATAAGTGAGCAGGAGGATCAGCGGGTATATTCGCGTCCCTTCCATGTCATCTTTCGCCGGAGACGTTTCCGCATCCAGCTGTCCAGCAGCAGCCAACTGTAGAGGGGCAGCGCCAGCGGCGACAATAGGGTATCTGCAACTGGGAAATGCGCCTTTGCCGCGTTGGCATAATGTATACGCACGCGCCATGCCCACCATAACCCGACCGCCCAGATGACCGGCGTTCGCGCGACCGTAAGGTATAACCATGCGGCCAGCAACGGAAGCCCGAAGAGCAACGCAGTCTGAAACAACCTCCAAAGTCCGCGACTCAGCGCATCCGGAAACAGCAGCACAAGATTTTTTCTCCACGCTTCGCACATCGCGCCCAACGATCGTACGGTCCGCGCGCTCACTGCGTCGGGCGCAAAGCGCAGTCGCAACGCTTCCCGCGATTGTTTACACCGCTGCGCCAATTCCACGTCTTCCATCAGCGAGCCTTGCACGGCCTTATGCCCCCCGATCCGTTGATACACATCCCGCCTGATCAGAAGAAACCGGCCATCCGCCGCCGCCACACGAGAATCCGGCAGGTTCACAAGGCGCGGCGGGTATACCTGCGCCAGGTCAGCAAAAATCAGCGTCATCAGCGCTCGCTGCAAGAATCCTCGCACCAGCTGACGTGGATTATAGGAAAGCAGGGCCACCTTATAACGCTCCGCTTCATGGATCGCGCGTCGCAGGTCGCCTATCTCATGAAGGGTACTTGCGTCCGTGAACAGCAGCCATTTCCCTCGTGCCTGCTGTGCCGCAAACCACAGCGCGTTCGTCTTCCCTGTCCAACCTGCCGCTGGCGCGGGCGATTCCAGCACCGTAACCCCTGCAATCTCCATGGCGATTTGCCGCGTCGCGTCCGTCGATGCGTCATCGACAACGATCAGCTCCCAATCGCGCCCCAGCGAAAAGTCTTCCTCACTCTGCCGCGTCAACGACGCCAGGCAGTCGCAGATCGACTCGGCTTCATTCCGCACAGGAATAATCACGGAAAGCAGAAGCTTTGCCAAATCTCTTTCCACCGAAATTGACTGATTCGATTTCGTCTCCATGCAACAAATTCGTATCATAGATACGATGGGATCGGACGGGAGAAGTTGAGAGACGTGAAATCCAGGCGTTGGATCGGGCTGGCGGCACTTGTTATTTTCTGCGTTTGGGGTGTCACCGGCTGCAACCGCGGCCATCTTCCGAGCGAACTGGGCAAAGTGGCCCCAGCCTTCACCATCCACGATGGCGCTCAGACGATCAGCCTCCGCCAATACCGCGGCCAGGTCGTTCTGTTGAACTTCTGGGCGAGCTGGTGTCCCCCATGCATCGAGGAACTTCCTTCCCTGTTGGCGTTGCATCATCGCCTACCCAACTTAGTGATCATCGGCGTCAGCATCGACCAGGACCCGCAAGCCTACCGCAATTTCCTGCTGGAAAATCACATCGATTTCCTTACCATCCGCGACCCTTCGCAAGCCGTCATGCATAGCTACGGGACCGTCCAGATTCCGGACAGCTACGTGATCAACCGCTCCGGCCACATTGTTCGCAAATATGTCAGCGCACAGGATTGGAATAGTCCGGAGATCGTCCGTGCCTTGTCCTCCACTCTGAACGCGAACCGATAATTCTTGTCGTCCTGAGCAGGGTGGAGGTTCTCGGTATTTTCTCAACAACTTGAATCCTTTTCGCCTTGTATCATGGGAACATGACGACCATGGACGTGCAGTTTCGTTATGGGCAGCATCCGACGGAAGACACCATGCGAGCGGTGGCGGATCTCTACGATGTGTATGGCATTCGCCGCGTACGGCTCAACCAGACGGAGCGAACCATTTTGGTGGAATACGATGCCACCCGGCTTTCCTCCGCCAATGTATTCCAATTACTACGCCGCGCCGGACTTTCCGTTACGGAAAAAGCCTCTCCCTTTCCTCCCGCTCCACCCCCGACGCCTGCGCCCGAAACCACCAAGAACCCCGCCGCCTGATCGTATCTTCAATTCCGTTCTGCGGGATCTAGACTGAAATTTTCCCATGATCAGTCCGGCAATTGCGATCGCGGCTCTCTTCACACTGATACCCTTTCTGGCAGCTGCATTCTTCTCCGCGAAGCTTGCCAGTGAGTCTGAAAGGCTTCCCACTCGCTTACGGCTCCTCGGCCCTTCCGTCTTGTGTGTGCCCTATCTGCTGGTTGCGTGTTCAACTGGCATCTTCCACTGGGGATGGCTGGCTTTGTATGCGCTGCTGCCGGTCGCGGTTTCCGAGATGTTGTGGCAGGCCAGGCGCATCGATCCTGAGCAGCACGGCAACTGGCGCGACTTTCTTCTGCTGGCGGTCCTGAGTCTATCCGTCGATCTTCGCTGGTTTGAGCACGCGTGGCCGGCCCACCTTACCGTCTTCAACAAAATTCTCCTGCTCGATGCCGGCATCTGGGGATTCCTGGTGGTGCGGCAACTGGACGGCGTTGGATTTAATCTTCGTCTGCGCCTGCACGATCTCGGTACCGGGTTGCGCGAACTGGCCTTCTACACGCCGATCGCGGTTTCGCTCGGCCTAAGCCTGGGTTTTCTCCATCTCCATCCATCGGTCCCATGGCTAGCGCGGCTGCCCTGGGCATTTCTGTTCACGTTTTTCTTCATTGCCGTTCCGGAAGAACTTTTTTTTCGCGGCTGGCTGCAGAACCTTCTGGAGCGACGTATTGGACGCTATCCGGCTCTATTTCTCACGGCAATTCTGTTTGGCTTGGCGCACTTTAACAAGCGCGCCGTGCATTTCAACTGGCGCTACGTGTTGCTGGCTGCCCTGGCTGGAATCTTCTATGGCAGGGCATGGCGTCAGCAGCGCCGCGTTGGAGCCTCCGCGATCACCCACGCATGTGTCGATACGATATGGTCGATCTGGCTGCGTTGATGGCCGCCATATCGTCGATAATGCAGATATCCCAAACCGACCCGCATGTTGTGGCTGACCGACCCCGGGACAGTCACTGCGATGCAGATGCCAAAGATGGCGTGCGCGATGGCGAGCGGGTAGAGATTGCGGTAGCGCAGAAAGAGCAGGCACGCCGCCAAACCCCAGAGCAGCGTAAGCGGCGTCAGGATAGGGTTCGGAAGATGCGCCAGCGCGAAGATGCCGGCCGTCGCCATCACTGCGGATTTGCTCCCCGGCAGCAGCCGCAGCAACCGCAACAGAAAAAAATCGAGCAGCAGAATCTGTTGCGCGAACGACCACACCACGTAGCCGGTGTACGTCTTCAGCAACAGCACCGGGCCATCCGGCACGTGCAATGTGTGGAGGCGGATCGCAAGAAGCACAGCGCCTCCGGCCATCAGGAGCGCGACGCCCATCACCCAAAGCGAGCGCAGTAAGTTGGTAAGACGCAGACCCATGGCTGTCCAGCCTTCGAACGAGGTCCAGAGAATAGCGAATAGTACAATAATGGCAACGTAGTAGAGTAGCCTTTGCAGCGGCCTGGACGTCCAGATGACAAGCATAATCAAGCCATATCCAACACAAAGCTCAATTAGATCGTGTCGCTTGCGTGCCGCTGCAGCAGAACACCGGTTGGCGGATCTATCTTCTGCCATAAGATTCATCTCGACACTCGCGAGCAAAATAACGGTCCGCAAGCCGATTCTCTTTCCATCCCTACACGGGCAATCCGGAAACTCACCCGCATTCTACCCGGAAATATTTGCGCCGAAACACGTGTCCTGATACTTTAGAAACTGCTGCTCTTCACACAGCAAGCACATCCCTTTTGTGCGCCCCTAGCTCAGTTGGATAGAGCGTCTGGCTACGAACCAGAAGGCCGGGAGTTCGAATCTCTCGGGGCGCACCATGCATTCTCCTATATGCTTTGTTTAAATCGCCCTTCCTGCGTTACACTCCAGCCATTATGAAAGGTTCTCCGAAAGTCATTGACGAACTCAACAAAGCTCTGCGCGAAGAACTAACCGCCATCAACCAGTATTTCCTGCACGCGGAAATGTGCGAGAACTGGGGCTACGACAAGCTGGCAAACTACGTTAAGAAGCAGTCCATCGGAGAAATGAAGCACGCGGAATCTCTGATGGAGCGCATCCTTTTTCTGGACGCCACCCCCTCAATGAAGCCTCTCGATCTAACGGTCGGCAAGACTGTAAAAGACATGCTACAGAGCGACCTGGACCTGGAGATTGCCGCCGTGGCACAATACAACGCCGCCATTCAGGTGGCTGTTGCGGAAAAAGACAACGGCTCACGCGATCTTTTCGTCAAGCTACTGAAAGATGAAGAAGACCATGTGGACTGGCTGGAAGCGCAAGTCCATCAGATTGGTGAACTTGGGTACGAGCGCTATCTGACCATGCAGATGGGTCAGAACGAAGAGGAGTAGTCCGGCCTGCACGGATAAGCCAGGAATCGATGCGAACTACCCTGAGTTTGCCCTGAAGATTTGCTCCTTCAGGCTTGAACTATTTTGAGCGACAACAATGTGCTTTTGTTGGGCGCTACTGAGACGATCCTGACTATCTTTAGTGGATCACGGATTGGAATAACTGTGAGTTCAGCAGGGATGCGAACTGGTCGTCGGAAGCGGCGAAACGCACCTGGAGAACGTTTCCGCTGGAATTAATATTTGTAGCGTCGATCGCCTGCTGCTCGGTTGGCGTCGCATTCATTTTTTCAAACAGAGACGCAGCACCCATCAGGGAAGACATCGTCGCCGCCGTCATCGTATCGGGGGTCACTACATCCAGCGAGAAATTGACGCCCTGGTTGAAGTCCATGGTGTAGCGTGAGCCGATCAGACTGTTTTTCACGGTGCTGAAGTCGGCCACCTGCGCGGCTTGCCCCAGAACGGACTTCATCATCTCCTGCGTGCCTTTCTGATCCAGAATGCTCCACACAGCTTCGTCCTGCAGCACTGGCATCAGGTTCTGCATCGCGGTATTGGTGAGGAAGCTGGGAGTAATCCCGTCACGGGCATCCAGCGAATTTCTGATCGCATCCAACGAGCCGAAGATCATGGTGGTCTGATCCAGAAATGTCACGCTCAATCCGGTATTTCCCATCGGATAGATGGTTTCGTTCCGTACCTGCGTTCCCTTGACATGCTGTTTCTTAAAGTTATCGAGAAACTCCTGCACGGGAAACTGCCCCGACGCGATCCCGACAATTCGCGAAGATGTGTCGCCCGGCACGCGGTAGGAAGCGAACGTCAGCTGGGTCACGCTCTGATTCACATTCATCCCTGAGTGTTGCAGCGCATCCTGCAGACGCTTCAGTTCCGGCGGCAGAACCTTGGCCCGCAGCTTCATCGCTATATCGGAATTCTCCATTGCCTGGTAGTCGACGACAATGAGCTGCTGCACGTCTTGTGGAACAGCGGCCTGCGACTCGGTGGCCAACTGCGACGCAGATGCTGACAGGCTGAATACAGCCAGTGCAACCGCACCCAAACTGTAACCTAAAGCTCTTTTCCAGCGATTCATGTACATCTCCTCGTATCTGGGTTACGGTGTCTCGGCGCCGTCGGATTGTTTCCAAGCGCCTTCAATATTCGACGCGCGACTGCGTCCTCAGTCTCACCCTGAATGCGGTCGCGTCCAGGCACGCCCAAGAGCGGATTTTCCAAACCGCAACCGTGCACTACGGCCAAGTCAGCGGTGATTCCAGTTTACGCTCCAGCGTTCGCGCGGTCGAAAAGTTGGTAGCCAGTTCCATCCACTCACTGCCCGGCTCGACGGCTGCTTCCGGCACCAACCCGATCAGTTCCACCAGTTCCGGCTGTGCCCCAAGCCGACCGGCAGCTTCCTTCACCGCTCGATAGACTGCACTGACTGGCGTCCCTTGAAAATCCGTGATGTTCATAGAAACCTGAGCGCGCCCGCGGACCAGAACGCCCATCGCTTTCAGTCCCGCAAGCCCACCGCTTGATCCGCGAATCTCACGGGCAATAGTGCGCGCGGTCCCGACATTGCCTGTATTCAAGTAAACGTTGCAGGCAATCAAAAGTTGCCGCGCTCCAACCGCGCTGGCTCCCGCAGTCGGATGCAGCGAAGGACCGCCCACATCGGGACGGCGCGTCGCGTCCTGCTGGACTTTTTTTTGCAACCCTTCAAACTGGCCGTTTCGAACATCCTCCAGCAATCGCCTGTCTGGACGCAGTGCAGCAGCCTCATAGAAATATACCGGCACGTGGTATCGCTTCCATATCTCCTGGCCCAGTTGGCGTGCCAGTGCGGCGCATTCTGGCAATGAAATTCCGCGAATCGGGGCCAGCGGTATGACATCGGCGGCGCCAATCCGGGGATGGACGCCCTGTTGCGCTGTCAGGTCGATCGATTGAATCGCCTTGCCGACGCCACGAAGGACTGATTCAACGACAGGCGCGGGCGCGCCTGCGATCGTAACAACGGAGCGGTTATGGTCTGCGTCGAGCGAGTAGTCCAGCAAGGAGACGCCGTCGACTTGCATGGCATGGACAATCTCCCGCACCACGGCGGGGTCCTTTCCCTCGGAAAAATTTGGCACGCACTCGATGATGGCTTCTTTGTTGTTCATTCCGGCACGATTGTCATTTCCACCATGTGTAGCCAATCTGGAACTGCACGGTCGCGTTGACGCCGGGATTGGCGTCTCCCAGGCTGGCGTTTGAGATATGCACTGCATTCGCGGCAAAAGTGATCGCCTGCCCAGGCTTTACAAAATAATGGATGCCCAATCCAAACTGAGGCTCGAAGTTCCAGACGCTGGTTCCTCGGGACCCATTCGGAGGAAATTTATGATTGGTCCAGACAAGGCCGCCCGCGCCCTGCACCCACGGCATGACTCGCTTCCAGCGGACGAGATTCCAGCGCAGAATAATGGGCGTCATGCTCAGACCTGGATAGGTTCCGCCCGTAGTGACCAACCGGGGCGGATTTACGGTGGTGAGCGTATATGTCTGTTTTGGAGTAAAGGCCTGCCAGTATGGAATCAATTCAATCGCATATTCGAATTGGCCGCGAAGAACACCGGGGAGGGCTGGATCGGTGAGCACTTTCCCCAGCCGCACTCCTGCGTTCAAAAAATGATCGCTGGTTTCGCCCGACGTTCCGAGTCCGCCATCAAGGAAAACGGCGCGATCCCACGGATCATGCGGCATCAAGGTGTGGACAAAATCTCCACTCGCTGCAGCCTGGGCAGAGGAGGAATGAAAAGTATCCTGAGAAATGGAAGAAGAACTTGTCTGGGAATAAGAGGCTTTGGCCAGGGCGAGGAAAATAACGCCGAACACAACGATCTGCTTCTTCAAGAGCACTCCAACTTGCCGCGGTCAGCTACGGGCAGCGATTCTGTAAATCTGAGAAGATTCATCGTTCGCAATGGAGAAAAACCGTCCCGACTGGAGGAGAATCTGTGAATTCTCAGTCAAGAACAATACTTCTTCCAGATTCGCTTTAACCCGCGATTTCTTCGAGCTGTTTGGCATCCATATCGAAGTTTGAATATACGTTCTGCACATCGTCCTGATCTTCCAACGCTTCCAACAAGCGGACCATCTGCGCCGCCGCAGTGCCTTCGAGTTTGGTGTAGGTCGACGCCAGCAAGGTCACCTCCGCCATCTGCGTTTCGATACCTGCTGATTTCAGCGCAGCAACGACAGGGTCGAAGGCTGCCGGTTCGGTGAGAATCTCCCAGGAATCGCCTTCATCGCGAATATCGTCGCCGCCAGCTTCCAGTACCACCGTCATCAGCTTGTCTTCATCCGCAGCGGACTTGGCCACAGAGATGAGCCCCTTCTTGGAAAACATCCAGGATACCGAATTCGATTCGCCGAGGTTGCCGCCGTGTTTTGAAAATCCATGACGAATTTCGCTGACTGTGCGGTTGCGATTGTCGGTCGTCGCTTCCACGATAATCGCAACGCCGCCGGGGCCGTAGCCCTCGAAGGTGATCTCCTCATACGCGGCGCCTTCCAATTCGCCAGTGCCACGCTGAATGGCACGCTTGATATTGTCAGCCGGCATATTTTCTGCCTTCGCGGCGGCGATCGCGCCACGCAGCCGCGGATTTCCGTCGGGATCTCCACCACCGGCCCGGGCAGCCATGGTGATTTCCTTGATCAGGCGCGTGAATATCTTGCCTCGTTTCGCATCAGTCGCGCCCTTCTTATGCTTAATGGTGGCCCACTTTGAATGGCCGGACATGGAGAACCTCGTGGAGTGCTTTCGGAAGGAATTGGTCGAACTTTGCGGCTACTAACCAGCCGCACAAACCCCGATTTTATCACGCTCGCAGCCCATGGCTGCGCGGCTTCGGCTTGCGAACAGGGCAATCGCATTTCAAAATAGCTCCAGTAGGCGGAATAGGTAGTGATCGTCCCACCCGGCGCGTTTGAACTTGCCGCGCAGGGAGCCTTTCGATCCCTTTTTTTTGCATGGCGTTGATGGCCAT
>JAJYSV010000003.1 GCA_021793405.1 Acidobacteriota bacterium | reverse complement strand
GTTTGGTGATGCAGCGTGAATCTACCAGAACTCTGGTCCTCAACCCCTCTGGAAAGACAAGCGATGCAGCCGCACCGCCCGGGTTATTTGCGCCTTGACAAAGCCTTCGTCCTTATCGAGGGCCACCTGCCCGCTGATAATTGCGATATATTCGCTTGACATGAGGAACATCGCAGGTCTGAAATCGGTTGCGGCGGACCCTGGCAGGGTCGAAGTCCCTTGCCGCTCAGCAACCTGGGGAGGCTCCCTGCGGAATTTACCAATCGCCTTTAGTTTCAGACTTATATACGAAATATTGTATCTCCCGCGAGGGGTAACTTTGGAGATATACGGAAAAAGATATATCGCTGTAGAATGGAAACTAGTGCAGTATGTTTCCCCCAATGGGAGGAAGCTGATTGACGATTGGCGCAGTTCGCTTACAACAACTCGGACCGCCGACTTGGACACTTTCCTGCGCAATATGGCGAAAAAATCACGGTGGGCTTACCCGGACCTTGCAGCACTCAGAGGAAAAAATCTCAAGGGACTTTATGAACTTCGATGGAGGAGTGAAAACGGAGTACCTCATCGTATAGGCGGGTACTTTGCAGCCGATCATGAATTTGTAATGCTTATCGGGTGGACGCACAACAAGAAAAAGTATGACCCTCCATCCGCTTTAGAGACCCTGTTGCAGCGCAGAAAGAATCTTCTTAAGGGAGACGCTACCCTCGATGAATTCACGATCCTCACTAGCCGAACAGCTTAGAGACAAGCAGTACCGAGATGCATTTGTCGCTTCGCAAATTCGTATCGGGTTACCGATGCAGTGCCGCGCTCTTCGTGAAAGTCGCCAGCTAACTCAACCCCAGATGGCTGAATCGGCTGGAATGTCTCAACCTCGCATCTCGGAAATTGAGCGGCCTGGTGAGCGCAAATTAAACATTGAAACTTTGCTGCGGCTTGCCTCCGCGTTCGACGTGGGCCTACAGATCAGGTTCGTGCCTTTCAGCAAACTAGTAGCCGACGAAGACTCTGTCGACCTCGACGATTTCTCTGTGCTCCCATTCGAAGAGGACATGCAGCGCCTCCAACGCTCAGAAGTAGCGATGCAAAAGGTGACCTTTATTACTGCTTCTGCAGCCCGCGATGAACAAATCGGGGGTCAGCAACTAGTAAGTGGCCAAGCAGAGAAAGAAGCTGCAAAGATTGAATATCACGGGGAGAGTAAAGGTGCGAATTTCAGCGGTCTTGCTAGCTAGAACTATCGCTTTTTTGGACACTGCGGACTTAAATCCGCGCGGCTCCGTCAATATTCCTGGCCTCATTCCGATCATAGCCAAAAGATTTTCGTTTCAAAAATTTCCGAAGAAGTTTGGGAGTGACGAGGAAAATGGGGATAAGAAGGATGACCAAAAGGGGTTGATTTTCGAACACGGATATATTGAAGGTCTTACTGTTCAAAATATGACTCTGTACTCTGACGGAATTAAGATTGACCTTCTTTCCTCGACCGAAGATGGCAAGAGAATAATTCGCGATACGTTACGTTGGCTTGGGGATGAGGTGGGGTTGAATTTTTCAGAAAACATGCTGAAAAGATGGGGTTTCATTAGTAACTTGACGTTCGAATCTGACGTCGACCTGGACGCTATTCACCCTGCATTGCGACTGCTAGCAGAGAACGTAGATAAACTTGTGTCTTCCCGATTGGGAACGGACATAGGATATCGCCCTACTGGAGTCACCTTAGATTTCGAGCGCGCCAATAGAGAGATATCCCTAGCTCAATTCACAATTGAACGTCGAGCCAAAGCGCCATTTTCTGAAAATAAATATTTTTCTAGTGCACCGCTCGAAACGGACGACCACATATTTGTGCTTCAGCAGTTCGAGAACGACATAAGACTTTCTCGATGAAGGTAGGTTAAGGCCGATTTGATATTCCGCTCACCCCTTCTCCACCTTGACCGGGTGGCTCTCTGATCACCCAATAATTCCCTTGAAAGTTCGCCTTTCATTCGCTACACTACACCCACCATGGCAATCACCAAGCGACAAAAAGAAGTCCTGGATTTCATTCGGAATTTCGTCGAGCGCTGCGGCTACTCGCCCTCCTTTGAAGAGATTGCCTCCGGGCTCGATCTCAGTTCCCTGGCCACCGTCCACAAACACATCTCCAACCTGGAGCGAAAAGGTCTACTCAATCGCGCCCACAATCGCAGCCGCTCCATCGATGTGCTCCCCGAGCGCAAAGCATCCGCCCGCCTCGAAATCCCCTTGATGGGCCGCATCGCCGCCGGTCGCCCGTTGGAGGCGATGGAGTATCGCGACAGCCTCTCGCTGAACGATATCGTCGACAACAAATCCGTCTTCGCGCTGGAAGTCAGCGGCGAGTCGATGCGAGACGACCACATTATGCATGGCGATTACGTGCTGGTTGAAAAAGCTCAGACCGCCCGCCAGGGCGAGATAGTCGTCGCGCTGGTCGACGGCTCGGAGACCACCCTGAAGCATTATTTTTTAGAGGGAAATGTGGTGCGCCTGCAACCCGCCAACTCCGAAATGGAGCCCATCGTCGTGCCCGCCGCCCGCGTCGCCATCCAAGGCCGCGTCCTCGCCATCATCCGTAAATTTTCTTAGCTCGAAACCCTAGTGGCTCGTGCCCGGCTGCATCGTAGGCCGCGCGTCCGTATTAGCAGACGGCGGAATGCCTTCCCCGGAGTTGGCGCCAACCCTGCGCAGCGTCGGCGCATTCGCTCCCGCGCCTGGCTTGACCGGTCGCCGATTTTCCAGCCGCTTCAGCCGCTCCTGCACTGCGTGAAACTCCGAAGTATCGACAACATACTCCTTGCGCGCCGGCAAAATCTTCGCAATTTCATGCTGTGTTCGTTCCACCCGCGCCGGCGTCTGCGGGTGCGTCGCGAATGTCTTCGAGATCAGCCCCGGCTTTGTCTTTTCCAGCTCCTCAATCTTCTCGAAAAACGCGATCAGCTGCTGCGGATCATATCCGGCGTCGTACATATATTCCACGCCCAGCCAGTCGGCCTGCTCCTCAAAATCCCGCTGAAATTCAAGAAACGTCAGCGGCACCGCCACCGCCGAGGCCTCATAAATTCCGTACCCCACGGCGCTGTAGCCGGTCATCATCACCAGCGGCACCATGCCCAGGTCGGCATAATGCATGCGCGTCATCTCGCGCGCCTGGTGATGCGCCGCCACATGCCCAATCTCATGCGCCATCACCCCGGCCAGCTCCGCTTCATTGCTCGCCGCAAGAATCAGTCCGGAATTCACAAAGAAATATCCTCCCGGCAGCGCGAATGCATTGATTTCATCCGAGTCGATTACCTTAATTGTGAACGGAACCTTGGCATCGGAATTCTTCACAATGTTCTGTCCGATCCGGTTCACATATTCCTCCACCACCGGATCGGTGACGATTTTCGACGACTTCATCACCTGCTGCGCCACTTCACTACCCCAGGCCATCTCAGTCTTCGTCGAATACCAGTTCCCCAAGCCGCGCCCGCCAATCTTCCGATGCCCGACCGCATTCACGTCGTTGATGCTTCCCCGCTTCACGCCCGCCATCAGGCAGTCCGAGCCGTCCGACACAGCGGAAGCGTCTGCAACATTGGAGGCGGAAGCAGTCGGGCAGGTAGGTTCCTTCTGTTCCTGCGTCGAACCCAGGCACGCGGCTGCACCCGCAGCCAGGAACATCGTTCCCGCAATCGTCAGGCTCCAGCGTCGAAGTGGCAGGCATGCAATTGCCAAGTGAAAGCTCCAATCCTGCTGGACGAGATGCGGCGCATTTCCGCCGTCCGTCCTATCTACTAGTATGCGGCGAGCAAACTCCCCGCGGCTACCGCCGCTCGCAATTTGCAGCCATCACCCGCCGCGCACCGCACCGCAATCTCGCGCTGGCGGCTTTCCGTCCGCACCAGCAACAAATTCGCTACATTCACACACGCAATCAACAGCAGCAATCCAGATCCGCCCAGCAGCATGAACAAAATCCGGCGAATATCTCCGACGATCAGTTCACTCAGCGGCATCACGCTCGCGCCCTGACCGCGATTCGTGTCGGGATACTGCCGTTCCAGTTGCTGCGCGATCGAAGTCATATCCGCCAACGCTGCCTGGACAGTCACTCCGTCCTTCAGCCTTGCGATTCCATCCAGATTATGACAACTGCGCCGCTCCGCGCAGTCTCCCGTATCGTGGAGCGTCATCCAGAATTCGGCATCTCCTCGAGGCGCAAACTGAAAGCTTTTCGGCAGCACTCCCACGATCGTGTAAGGAAGATCACTCGCCGTTATTTTCTTGCCAATCACGTTTCTACGTCCGCCAAAACGTCTCTGCCACGTTGTGTAACTCAGGATCACGGTGTTCGGTGCGGACGGCAAATCCTCCCCGGAATAAAAATCGCGATCCCAAAATCGGAGCAACCCCCAGCGTTTTGAAGAATCCATCAGTGACTTCTACGGACCGAACCATTTCCGTACCCGACGGGGTGCGAAGCATAGCAGCACCGGGAGTCCAAACGTCCATGGAGCTGAACACCTTGTTCTGTTTCTTCCAGTCGAGATAATCCAGATAGGATAGGTTGGCCTGCGGAAACAGGGGAATGCTTTCCGTTACCGCCACCAGCCGGTTTGGGTTCGCATACGGCAATGGCCGGATCAGCGCCGCATCCACGAACGCAAAGATCGCAACACTGGCTCCAATTCCCAACGCCAGCATTAGAATCGCAGTGCACGCGAATCCAGGATTCTTTCTCAGTTGCCGAATGGCAAACAGAAAATCCTGCAGCACCCCTTCGAACCAGAACCCCACCGTCTCGTGGCTCTGCTCTTTCAGCCTCGTCGCGTTTCCAAACTGCCGCCTGGCCGCGTGGCGCGCCTCGTCCGGCGTCATCCCCTCCGCCTCGAATGCCTGCTCCGCCTGGCCCTGGTGAAAGGCCATTTCTTCGGCAAGGCCGCTGTCATATGCATTGCGACCAAATAGGAGCCGAAGCTTATTGAAGAATCTCCGAAATCGGTCCATCGTCACCTCCTATGCATCCTGCAGCACGCGGCCAATCGCCGCAATCATTTGTTCAAACTGCGACAGCTCGATGCCCAGCTGTTTCCGCCCCGCAGGTGTCAACGTGTAATAGCGGGCTCGGCGATTGGTCTCCGTCTTCTTCCATTCCGCTTTCACCCAGCCCTGCAACAGCAGCCGTTGCAGCGCCGGATAGAGTGAGCCTTCCTCGACCGTCAGAACGTTTTCCGACGACCGTTTAATGGAGAGTGCAATGCCATAGCCGTGCAGCGGCGCGCGTGTCAGTGTCTTCAGGATCAGCATGTCCAGCGTTCCCGGCAGCAAGTCAGGTTTCTTCGACATGGTTCTATCTATAGATACTCTATGGATAGGATGTCAATTGATATTGCACGATAAATGACCGGACCCTGGATTATCATTTTGCTGTGGGTAGCTATTTCCTCCTGCGGCCTGCGCGGATGACCGGATTTGCGCGTCACGCGCGGCAGAAATACCTTTTTTCCAACAGAATCAGCGAAAATTGCATCTGTCTTAGATAAGGATTCAGCTGCAATACATTTTCATAAAGGTGAGGATTTTTTGATCAAAACTGAGAGCAAACTGGGCAGTACGGCGTCCATCGCAGCGAAATTGGAAGGCAGAAAGCGAGTTGTCCTTGAAAATATACAGCCGGAAATCGATCACGGCGACTTCGCGATCCAGCGAGTCGTAGACGAGCCGGTCGTTGTCGAAGCAGATATCTTTGCCGACGGCCACGACGCCGTATCGGGCCAGCTACTGTATCGCAGTTCCAAAGATCGAGCCTGGAGCGTGACGCCCATGCGGCCCCTCGGCAATGACCGCTGGCAGGCGCAGTTTACCGTTACGGAGTTGGGCGAATATCGCTATACCGTCGAAGGCTGGGTGGATTCGTTCGCCACCTGGCGCAACGCGATGAAAAAACGAATTGACGCCGACCAGGAAACCCACGTCGAGCGCATGGCGGGTTCCAACCTGGTCATGGCAGCAGCGAAGCGTGCAAAAAAAGGCGACGCCAAAAAGTTAAAGGAATTTGCCGCCCGCCTCAATGACACCGACCAGCAGGCCGCCTCCGCAGCCGCGCTCGATCCAACGCTGGAAACCCTCATGCAGCAGTATGCCGAACATTCCTTCAGCACCCGGTACGCGAAGGAATTAGCCGTCAGCGTCAACCGCAAACACGCCGCCTTCTCCGCCTGGTATGAACTCTTTCCCCGCTCCTGCTCACCCGCACCCGGCAAGCACGGCACCTTCAAGGATTGTGAAGCCTGGTTGCCCTACATTGCATCCATGAACTTCGATGTTCTGTACTTCCCGCCCATCCACCCCATCGGTCACACGTTTCGTAAGGGCAAGAACAATGCGGAGCAGGCCGAACCCGACGATGTTGGCAGTCCATGGGCGATCGGCTCGGAGGAGGGCGGCCACAAAGCCATTCATCCGCAACTCGGAACGCTCAAGGACTTTCGATCGCTCATGGCCAAGGCGAAAGAGCATGGCCTGGAAATGGCCCTCGATCTCGCCTATCAATGCTCCCCCGACCATCCCTATGTACGCGAGCATCCCAGCTTTTTCCGCAAGCGAGCGGATGGAACCATCCAATACGCCGAAAATCCCCCGAAAAAATATCAGGATATTTATCCGCTGGACTTTGAAACTGAAGACTGGCGCGCTCTATGGACAGAATTGAAAAGTGTCATCAATTATTGGATCGACCAGGGCGTTCTCATCTTCCGTGTCGACAATCCGCACACCAAGTCATTCCCCTTCTGGAAATGGGTGATTGCCGATGTAAAGGCCGCGCATCCGGAAGCAATTTTTCTCGCCGAGGCATTCACGCGACCCAAGGTCATGTACCGGCTCGCCAAGCTCGGATTCACCCAGTCGTACACGTACTTCACCTGGCGCAACACCAAGGAAGATCTGACGGAATATCTGGAAGAGTTGACGCAAACAGAAGTCGTGGAATTTTTCCGTCCCAATTTCTGGCCGAATACTCCGGACATTCTGCATGAAGAGCTGCAAATAGGAGGTCGCCCCGCCTTCCTCAGCCGCTTTGTGCTGGCCGCGACGCTGTCGTCCAACTATGGAATGTACGGTCCCGCCTTCGAATTGTGCGAAAACACTCCCGTCCGCCCCGGCAGCGAAGAATATCTCAACTCGGAAAAATATCAACTGCGCCATTGGAACATCGAAGAGCCGCAGAATCTGCAAACGTTGATTGCGCGTGTGAATGAAATTCGCCGGAAGCATCCAGCCCTGCAGAGCAATCGCAATCTCCGCTTTCATTGGACCGACCAGCCGTTCCTCATCTGCTACAGCAAAACCGATGCGGAAAAGAAAGACGTCATTCTCGTGACTGTGAATCTGGATCATCAAAATCCGCAGGCGGGATGGGTAGAAATCGACCTCGCACATTTGGACATCCAAGCGGATCGGTCCTTCGTCGCGCACGACCTGTTGACGGACCAACGCTACAATTGGTCCGGCGCGAGAAACTTCATCCAGCTGGATGCCGGACGGTCCCATATCTTCCACATCGAAACGTAAACTGCGACGGAACCTGCCCGTCCGCCGAAGGCTCGCAGGAAGGATTGAAATTCACTTGGACAATATGAGCGAAATTCCAGCGATGAACGCGTTGAAGCAGGCGGGAAGTGCGCTCGATCCCCTCTGGTACAAAGACGCCATCATTTATGAGCTGCACGTAAAAGCATTTGCCGACGCAAACAACGATGGCATTGGCGATTTTCAAGGGCTACTCGGAAAACTCGATTATCTGCAGGAACTCGGCATCACCTGTATCTGGCTTCTGCCATTTTTCTCGTCTCCTCTGCGCGACGATGGCTACGACATCGCCGACTATCTCACCGTGCATCCCAGTTATGGTACGCTGGAGGATTTTCAGACCTTCCTGCACGCCGCCCATGATCGCGACTTGCAGGTCATGATCGAGCTTGTCGTCAACCACACCTCCGATCAACACGCATGGTTCCAGCGCGCGCGCCTCGCCCCTCCTGGATCGCCCGAGCGCGATTATTACGTGTGGAGCGACACCGACGAAAAATATAAAGACGCCCGCATCATTTTCACTGACACCGAAAAATCCAATTGGACCTGGGACCCGATCGCAAAGGCTTATTACTGGCATCGCTTTTTCTCGCACCAGCCGGATTTGAATTACGACAATCCGCTCGTGCTGGAAGAAGTGCTGCACGTCATGCGTTTCTGGCTCGATATGGGAGTGGACGCGCTGCGCATCGACGCCATCCCCTATCTTGTCGAACGCGACGGCACAAATTGCGAAAATCTTCCGGAAACGCACGCGGTTATGAAGAAGATCCGCGCGGAGATCGATGCGCATTACGAGAATCGCGTGATCCTGGCAGAAGCCAACCAGTGGCCCGCCGATGTTCGTCCCTATTTCGCCGACGGCGATGAGTGTCACATGGCGTTTCATTTCCCGCTGATGCCGCGCATGTATATGGCGCTGCGCCAGGAAGATCGTCTTCCAATTACGGAAATCATGGCCCAGACTCCAGCCATTCCCGACAACTGCCAGTGGGGTTTGTTTCTACGCAATCACGATGAATTGACGTTGGAAATGGTCAGCGACGACGAGCGCGATTACATGTATCTCGCCTACAGCGCCGATCCGCGCATGCGTATCAACATCGGCATTCGCCGGCGGCTCGCTCCGCTGCTCGACAACAATCGTCGCCGCATTGAACTGCTGAACAGCATTCTGTTTTCCTTTCCCGGCACGCCCATTCTCTACTACGGCGACGAAATAGGAATGGGCGACAACATCTACCTCGGCGACCGCAACGGTGTCCGCACGCCCATGCAATGGACGGCGGATCGTAATGCCGGTTTCTCCCGATCTGTTCCCGCCAAACTCTACAGCCCCGTGGTCATGGACCCAATCTGGGGCTACGAAGCAATCAATGTCGAAGCTCAGCAGGGCGACTCGTCTTCCCTGTTGAACTGGATGCGCAACCTGATTGCGCTGCGCAAATTGTTTCGCGTCTTCGGACGCGGCGCGCTCAAGTTTCTGAATCCGTCCAACCGCAAAGTGCTTGCGTATATCCGCGAAGCGGACGACGAAATCGTCCTGTGCGTAGCCAATCTTTCGCGCTTCGCACAGCCCGCTCAATTCGATCTCAGCGAGTATGACGGCATGGTTCCAGTCGAGATGCTGGGTTACGTCGAGTTCCCCGCCATCGGCCGTCAGCCCTATCCTGTCACCCTGGGCCCCTACGGTTTTCTCTGGCTGGAGCTGCATCCATCTCCGGATACCGCCGCCGTCCAGTCCGAGGATTCCGCGCTCTCAATTGCCGATGCATTCGATTGGAAAAATTTGTTCCAGGACAGCAATCTCCGCAAATTGCAGGAATCGATTCTGCCCACCTACCTGCCGCTGCAACGCTGGTTTGGAAATAAATCCAATCCGATTCGCAGCACAACCTTGTCCGACTGGGGCAGGATGAACTCAAATGGCACCATCCTGTGCCTCGTCCGCGTGGAGTACGAGACGGGAAACTCGGACCGCTATTTTTTGCCCGTTGCCATGGCCTTCGGCGATGCTGCGCGAAAGCTGCATGACACCGCCCCGGCTTCCGTCCTGTCAACCGTATTCTCTCCCGCCGGAGAAGGTGTTTTGTATGACGCCACCTATGACCCGCGTTCCTGCGAGGCATTGTTGAACACCATCGCAAACTCCACGCAATTTTCCATGCAGCAGGGATCTGTGCATGGCGCGCCGAGCAGGGCGCTACCCGGCCTGATACCCCAGAAGTCCCCAAAGAAATCGCTGTCGCCCGTCCGCGGTTCCGCCGAGCAAAGCAATACTTCCATTCTGTTCGGCGATCGCCTCATCATGAAACTCTTCCGTCATCCGGAACCTGGGTTGAATCCCGATTGCGAAATCGGAAAGTTCCTGACCGAGGAAGCACGTTTTCCCAATATCCCACCCTTCGGTGGTTTGATCGAATATCTGAATCAAAACGATGAGCCCACCACACTCTGCATGTTGCAAGGGCTGGTCGCGAACCAGGGCGACGGTTGGAAATGGATGCTGGAGGAATTGGAACGCTACTACGAAAATTATGCGAAGGAGACTGTGCCTGCGGAAGAGTTGGAGCGAGAAGCCGCCGCAGCTCCTGGAACGACGCGTGCATCCGCCTTTGCGTGCGAACATGCCGGCGTCGCGCTGGACGCCGCCGCCGTGCTGGGCCGTCGCACTGCGGAGATGCATCTGGCGCTGGCGTCTTCCAAAACCAATCCGGCATTTTCTCCCGAACCTCTGTCAGCCGCCTATCTTGAAAATCTGCAGGCATCGATCAACGCTCAGGCGGCCACCGCCTACGATCTGTTGAGAAAAACTCTCTCCGGCCTTGCGGATGACACTGTGGAAATGGCGGCGCTGCTTCTCAGCCATCGCACTCGAATCCTCGACGGACTGGGCGCTTCCAACATCAGCAGCGCGGATGGCCAGCGCACGCGCATCCACGGCGACTATCATCTCGGCCAGGTGCTCCGCGTAAAGACAGATTTCGTGATTCTCGACTTTGAAGGGGAACCGGCTCGGCCTCTGGACGTGCGCCGAACCAAGCATTCTCCCTTGAAGGATGTCGCTGGGATGTTGCGCTCCTTCAATTACGCCGCCTGGGCCGCTCTGATGAAGTATTCTTCCCGCAGACCGGACGATCAATCGCGGCTGGAGCCTTGGGCACAGTTGTGGGACCAATCCGCTTCCGCTGAATTTCTGCACGCGTACAAAATCGCCATCGATGGCAGCACATTGCTGCCATCGAGCCTTTCCGCGCAATGGAGTCTACTCAATCTCTATTTGCTGGAAAAAGCGTTCTATGAACTTGTCTACGAGTTGAACAGTCGTCCAGATTGGGTGAAGATACCTTTGATGGGCGTGGCCGCATTGCTGCAACAGGGATTTCAATAGGACGTTGGTTTTCCGGGCAGCGGAGTGAAACAACACGATGGCTGAAATGGAAACGCTGCAGGAATCGAAAACGGAAAGCTCGGAGATCGTCCCGACCGATCTTCTCATAGCCATCTCCGCCCCCCCAAGCGGCGATACTATCGTCCCCACGGTTGCCAAGCTGGAGCAAGCTTGCAAGCTGCTCTCGACGCCGTGCCGAGTAGTTCTCGCGTTGCCTGCCGAAACAGCTCAGGAGATCCCGGCGCCTCTGCCGGGAATGGAACCGAACCTCCCAGTGGCGCGCGCTCTGCATTTTGTAAACTACCCGCTGCCCGCTCCCAATCCGGGTGCGATTCCCTGGCTTCCGAACGCCTCCACGTATCGCGCCCTTTGCCAGCTCGCGCGCAAGCTGAATGCGCGCGCATGCACCGTTCTGGGCACGGATCTGGGTTGCAATCGAGACTCTCTCACCGCGGAAAAACTCACTCTTCTCATGGACCCGGCAATCGAAGGAACATTCGATCTGGCGATGCCGCTCTACGCCACCCAGCCATTGGACGACCTGCTCAATAAAAGCATTCTCTATCCGTTGACGCGCACCCTCTACGGGCATCGCGTCGAGAATCCTCTTGGCAACGAACTTCAAATATCGTCGAAAATGTTCGCGCCGCTTTCCGCTGGCGCGTCTCAGGATTCCACCCGGCAGCAAGGGAGATTGCCCTGGCTCGCAACCGTCGCCGCCAATCGAAATTTAAAAATTTGCCAGGTACGCCTGGGCACGCGCCGTCCCGCAAGTTCCGATGGCATTGACCTGAGCGATGCGTTGGGTCAACTGGCGGGCCCTTTATTTCTCGATATGGAGGACAATGCGGCCTTCTGGCAACGCATTCGCGGCTCTCATGAAGTCCCCACCTTTGGCGCGGCGGAAACGTTCACTGAACCCTCGGATACCGTGGATGTCCGCCGCATGGTAGATGCATTCCAACTCGGAGAAAGCAATCTACGCGACATCTGGTCGCTGATTTTGCCCCCCGTCACTTTGCTGGAGCTGAAGAAACTCTCCCGCCTGTCGGCGGACGAATTTCATATGGAGGACGCTCTCTGGGCACGTATTGTGTATGATTTTGCGCTGGCACACCGCCTGCGCAACATCCATCGCGCACATCTCTTTGGCGCGCTCACGCCGCTCTATCTGGGATGGGTGGCATCGTACGCCGTGGAAATTAACAAGAGCGGCATCGCCGCGCAACAACGAGTGGAACAGCTGGCTCGCACCTACGAATCGGAGAAGCCCTATCTCCTGTCTCGTTGGCGCTGGCCAGATCGTTTCCATCCGTAAAGCGATAGAACAGGAGTACGTCATGTGGGAACAGGTACGTCTGGCGCTGCGGGAATCCCTGCACCGAGCCGTGTTCAAGGTCGCCACTCTTCTGCCAGGTGTCCTGGCGCTGGTCGTCGCGTTGCTGGTCTCCATCTTTATCGGATGGATTTTGGCGGCCATTCTGCGCCGCATCCTCATCGCGCTGCGCTTCGATGCTCGCGTGGAAAGATCCGGTATGGCCAATATTTCCGATTGGTCTTCCGCCAAAACACCCACATTCCTGGCAACCCGCATCGTCTTCTGGGCGACTGTGGTCGCTGGCCTGTTTGTCGGCATTGCGGCCCTCGATGCATCCCTCTCTTCCGGCCTGTCGGCCTACGTCGTCACGTATATTTCGAAGATCGTGGCCGCCGTCGTACTCCTGATCATCGGCACGATCATCGCCCGCTTTCTGTCTCGCAGCGTCCTTATCAACGGCGTCAACATGAACGTGCAGCACGCCCGACTGCTCAGCCTCGGAGTCAAATGGCTGGTGCTGGTCTTCACCGCGGCCATGGTCCTCGATCATCTGGGAATCGCGCGCAGCATCGTCGATCTCGGTTTTGGCATCCTATTCGGAGGAATTGTGCTGGCGCTGGCATTGGCCGTCGGCCTGGGCTCGCGCGACCTGGTCAGCCGGTCGCTGGAACGGGACCGGCACAAAACGCCGGCGGACGAAGATGTCGTTCGACATTTCTGACCAGCACACGATCGCGCGCTCAATGCAGTTCTAGGTATCACTTCATAGCGTGCCAATTATTATGAATCGACTGCTATGAAAATACTGGACACATTGCTGGGCCGGCCGCTTGCCTCCTGGGAAGATCGCGCGGAAAAAATTGGCGCGTCCAAAGGCATTCCCATCTTCGGCCTCGATGCCCTCAGTTCCGCAGCATACGGGCCGGAAGCCGCCATGACGCTGCTCATCCCGCTGGGGATGGCAGGCGTTCATTTCGTGCTGCCAATTACCGCGGCCATTCTGGCACTGCTCACAATCCTCTATTTCTCCTACCGCCAGACGATTGCCGCCTATCCCAACGGCGGCGGCTCTTACACCGTGGCCGGTGAAAATCTCGGCCCTATGGCGGGCCTGCTCGCAGGCTCGGCGCTCATGGTCGACTACATCCTGGAAGTTGCGGTCGGCATCTCGGCCGGCGTCGGCGCGCTGGTCTCCGCTCTGCCAAAACTTCAGCCCCATACGCTCAGCCTGTGCCTGGCGATTCTCGCCATCCTTACCATAATGAATCTGCGCGGCGCGCGCTCTTCCGGAACCGCCTTCATGGCTCCCACCTATTTGTTCATCGTCTGCCTGGTTGCGGTCATCGCCTTAGGCGTGGCTAAGGTCATCCTCTCCGGTGGCCATCCCCATCCGGTCGTCGCTCCGCCGCAACTGGGCCACGCCACTGCCGTCTTCAGCATCTGGTTGCTGCTGAAAGCTTTTTCCAGCGGCTGCACAGCCATGACCGGCGTCGAGGCCGTCAGCAATGGCGTTGGCGCGTTCAAGGAGCCGCACGAGAAATCCGCGCAGCTCACTTTGACCGTCATCATTGCGCTGCTTGGCATTTTACTGCTCGGGATCGCCTTTCTCGCGCCGGCCTACCACATCGCCGCGACCGATCCCATCGGCCCGCCATATCAAAGTGTCCTGTCCCAGCTCATCGCCGCCATCGCCGGACGCGGCATTTTTTATTACGTCTCGATCGCTTCCATCCTGCTGGTGCTCGCGCTTTCCGCCAACACAGGCTTCGCGGATTTTCCCCGCCTCTGCCACAACGTCGCTAGAGACCGATATCTTCCCTTCGCCTTTACTCTTCGCGGACGGCGTCTGGTGTATTCAAGCGGCGTCTACGTGTTGGCGTTCTCCGCCGCCCTGCTCTTGATCCTGTTTCACGGCATCACCGACCGGCTGATACCGCTGTTCGCCATCGGCGCTTTCCTCGCCTTCACGCTGTCCCAGGCCGGAATGGTGCAGCATTGGCGTCGCAAGCGTGGCCGCGGCTGGCAATTCAACATGGCCGTGAATGGAATCGGCGCGGTCGCCACCGGAATTACCGTCTGCATCGTGCTCGTCACAAAGTTCATGTCTGGAGCATGGATCACCGCGCTCGTCATTCCACTGATCATCCTGTTGATGCTGGCAATCCATCATCACTATCTCTGGGTGGGACGCCAGATCGCGGCAAAGGAAACGCTGGACACCAGTAAACTCAGCCAGCCGATCGTCATCCTGCCGATTCCCGGATGGAATCGCGTCACCGCCAAAGCGCTTCGCTTCGCGCTGTCGATTTCGACGGAAGTCTATTGCATCCACGTGAAAAATGATGAAGGTGAGGAACCCCTTGCCCCGCTATGGAAAAAGAACGTCACCGATCCACTCCAGCAGGCAGCCGAACCGCAACCGAAACTCATCCAACTGCAATCCCCTACACGGCGCGTCCTGGGACCCATCGTCGATCAGGTGGATGAGCTGGAGAAACAAAATCCAACCCGCCAGCTGCTGGTTCTGCTCCCGGAACTAATAGAAAGCCGATGGTACTATTATGTGTTGCACAACCAGAGAGCGACCCTGCTGAAAACCATGTTGTATCTTCGGGGAGGGCAACAAACCGTGGTTGCCAACGTTCCCTGGTATCTGGAATCGCACGACCCTTCCGCATCCAACAGCTAGCTCGATCTCCACGGCGGGTGCCCAATCCTAGCGCAGCTAGGGTGGGATATCAAAACGTCCGCATTACAGTAACTGTGGAACAGTTAGCTTGATCTCCACGGCAAACGGCTTCAGCAAATATTAAATTTCGTTAAAGCATATTGACCGTTTGCTATTAACTGTAGTTAACTACTCTTATGCAACTCGCGTACTGTGGTACGCATCCCGGCACATGAGGATTTATGCTGACTTGCAGTTTTTTGCTTACGATTTGCCTGATGCAAGCCGGCCAGCCGCCTTCCATGCCCATTCAGAACCGGTTGCTCTGTCCGGCAGTCTGGACTGTCAACAGCGGATTTGAGAACCGGTATCTGTTGCCGACTGCGGATGGATCGGAATTTGCAACAGAAAATTGGATGGAAGGTTCACCTCAATCTGGTAACGGCGCCTCTTCCGCGCCGTTCGCACAATCTTCGCAGCCTCCCAGCGACGGCCAACTCACTTTTTTTCTCCACCCGGACGACACGCGCTATTGGATCAGCGGCCAGGCAAACAGTATTTACCAGATGCATGGAAATTTCCACTCCCCCTATCAAGGACCCAACAGCTTTACTGCACCCTTTCAATACAAGGCCTCCGAAGTAGGCACACTGTACCTGGGATATGAACTCAACAAGAATCCCCGTTATGAAACTGAAGTGATCTATGACGAGGAGAATGCCGGCGGGCGGGGACTGAGTCAGGCTCTTGGGCTGGCGGGATTCACCAATCTCGATGTGGTCCGCAATCCGAATCTGAGCGCTGTTCCCTACACGGCGCGCGTGGAATTCCACCAGACCATCGGCTTTACCGGCCAAACTGTGCCGCAGGAGCGCGGCCCGCTTGCCCTGGCAACGCAGGTGCCGCTGCGGCGCCTCGATCTGCGCATCGGAAAATTCACGCTGCCGGACATGGTCGATGTCAACGCCGTCTTGAGCGACAGCCATCTGCAGTTCATGGACTGGACGGTCGACAACAATGGCGCATGGGACTACGCCGCCGATACACGCGGCTACACCTACGGCACGGCCCTGGAGTACCAAGACCGCGGCTGGGCCTTGCGCTATGTGCTGGGTCTGATGCCCACCGTCGCCAACGGCATCACGCTGGACTGGGCCTTACGGCGTGCCCGCGGGCAAAATATGGAACTGGAGATCCGCAAGGGATTGTTGCCAGGCCGAACGGGAGCAATCCGGCTGCTGGCATACGGCAACAGCGCGCACATGGGCGACTATCGCGAAGCCATCAATCATTATCTGGAGGGACTGACTCCCAGGCCGGAGATCACCTCGGTCGAAAAATTCGGCGCCCTCAAATATGGCTTCGGCGTCAACGTCGAACAGAACATCACGGACAATCTTCGCTTGGGCGGCCGCTTTGGCTGGAACGAGGGCCAGCACGAGTCCTTCGCCTATACGGAAGACGATCAGACGTTTCTGTTTGGAGTGGATTATGCAGGAGCGCGCTGGCATCGCAAACTCGACAAGGTCGGCCTTGCCTTCAACACTAACGCAATCAAGAAGGACCATCAGAATTATCTGCGCCTGGGCGGCCTCGGCTTCCTGCTCGGCGATGGGAATTTGAACTACGCGCGAGAAGACATTCTGGAAGCGTACTATAACGTCCACGCCTGGCGCGGCGTCTACTACGCCGTCGGCAATACCTTCATTCAGCACCCCGGATACAACCAGGACCGCGGCCCGGTCGACGTCCAAACCGTCCGTCTACATCTGGAGTTTTAAAACGTTCAAAGAAAACCTGGGTACCCCATGTCTCGCTTCTGAGACATGGGATGCGTCCGAGCGTTCCTATCGTGGGAATTCGACGGTGCCCATTCAAGCCGTTTTTTGGCTTAAGTGGGCTTGAATGGGATGGACCGATGAAGCGCGCGGAGCGCTTCCCTCACTTGTGCGGTGTAGACGAGGGCGCTTGCGGCAACGTGTAAATCACTTCGCCCGGACGAGCATAGTGCATCTGCTCGCGAGCCTCATACTCAATTGTGTCGCGGTCGTTCTGCAGGCGTTCGTCGTGCAGCGCAAGGCGCTGGTTTTCCTGCTTCAAACTTAAAATCTGCTGATGCAGCTGCTTCGCCTGATGCTGCTTCTGCTGGTACGCGACAATACCGTCGTGCCCCAGAATCGCGTAGACGCACAGAAACAACGACAACGCAACGAATAGAGCCGTGGCCGCCTTGCGCCGCAGGCCCAGGGCGTGCGTCGAGAGACGCTCGATTCGGCTGCCCTGCACAGCCGCTGCCGGTACGCGGGGCTCGGAATGGCCAGCGATCAACTGGCGTTGCAACTCGTTGCGTCCTCGTCCATTCATCGTTCGATACTCGCAGTCATCCACCCATCCCACGTCTTGCTCATTCCAGAACCCACTGCTTCGCGGCCTCGGTCAGCTTTGCTGAATCTTCCTTGGAGCGCGCTTCTGTGTAGGCTCGCACTACCGGTTCCGTTCCCGAAAGTCGATAGCAGACCCACGCGCCATCGTCGAAGATAAGCTTCAAGCCATCTGTCCGGACAATCGAGGAAACCTTGCGCCCCGCAAGTTCTCTCGGTTCAGTCTTCAACTTCTTAGTGAAGTTGTCTTTGGCCTGTTGAGTCAAGTGGAAATTCTCTCGAACCGGATAATAGGAACCCACCTTGCCAAAAAGGGCCTGCAACTGTTCGCCGAGCGTCTTGCCGCGAACCGCCACCATTTCCGCGACCAGCAGTCCCGCCAGGATGCCGTCCTTCTCCGGAACGTGGCCGCGAATCGTCAGGCCGGCGCTCTCCTCGCCGCCAATGGCAATCTTGTCCTGATCGATCAGCTCGCCAATATATTTGAAGCCCACCGGCGTCTCGTACAGCTGGATCTTGTAGTAGTCCGCCAGCGCGTTGATGCAGTTGGTCGTGGCCACGCTTTTCGCCACGCCATTGCGCCAGCCGCGCGTCTCCACTAGATAGTCGAACAGCAGCGCAATAATGTAGTTCGGCTGAATAAACGTGCCGTCCCGATCGACGATCCCGAAGCGGTCGGCGTCGCCGTCGGACGCAATCCCCAGATGCGCATTGGTCTCGCGCATCTTTGCCTTGCAGTCGCCCAGCAAGGGATCGTCTGGCTCAGGCGCATGGCCTCCGAACAGCACGTCGCGGTAGTCGTGTACGCTCACGGCGGACACGCCATGCTCCGTCAGGATTTGTTGCGCATATCCGCGCCCCGCGCCCCAGAATGGATCGACCACAATCCGTAGCTGTGCCTTCGCGATGGCTTTCAGATCAATCAATTCAGCCAGCCGCTTCAAATACTCCGGCTTTACATCGACAGTGTCGAATTTCTCTTTGGGGATAGCCGCCGGTTTGACATCTCCCAATGCGGCAATTTCCGCCTCAATCTGCTTGGTTACTTCCGGCAGTGCGGGCGCGCCGTCGGGGGTGGAAAATTTAATCCCGTTGTACTCCGGCGGATTGTGCGAGGCCGTGAAGTTGATCGCTCCGCTCGTCTTTCTCAGCCGCACGGCATACGAAATCGCTGGTGTTGGTGCCGCTTCGCCAATTACCTCGGGAGTGATGCCCTGCTCCGCCAGCAGGCGCGCCGCCTCCTCGACGAACATCTCTCCCAGGAATCGTGGGTCGCGACCCACCAGAATGCGATGCTGTCCAGGCTGTTTTGCAACATACCTGGCAATCCCTGTCACCGCACGGCGAATATTTTCCAGCGTGAACTCATCGGCCACGATCGCACGCCATCCAGAGGTCCCAAAATGAATTTGCGTCGGCATCCTTTTCTCTACTTTCTTAGAGACAAGAATACCGAAGATTGGATGTATCTGGTTTCCAAGGCGAACCGCGAATGCAAATTAAATAAGTATCCCCCGGCAGTGCCGGAGGCTTTATGATGGCTGGCCCCTCGAATGGGTCGGGTCTCGCCTGCGTTACGGCGATACCCCACAACCCATCCCGGCTTTGTATCAGGGCACGACTTCAGTCGTGCCGCAATCGCAGCGAAAAGCTTGCGGGCTTCAGCCCCTGCCACAAGCTTTGTACCCTACCGATGAAACCGCTCCAAATCCCGCCCCGATTACGCCGCTCGCTGCGTGTCCTGGAACGCCGTTGCGTGCGCATCGTAAACCGCAAGGACCTTGCCCGCGCGCGCCGGATCGGTGGACCAGCTCTGCGACACTGCGGCCACGTACTGCTCACCGCTGGTCGCTTTCAGTGCCACCTCATAGTGCGGATACGCGCGGCTCAGTCGTTCCAGCAGCGCCATACGCGCCCGAAAACACGCGCTCCAGTCGGAAAACTTTGTCCAGTTCGCCGACACCGTCATCCAGTGATCATGCAGATATTCCCGCGTAGGCATAGTGATGGTCTCTGTGCCTGTCAGCGGTGGGTGGCTTTGCTTTTGGCCGAACAAATTATTCGCCTCCACCGCAAGATGGGAGCGACCCCACCCCGACTCCAATGCGGCTTCGCAAGCGGCATACGCAGGAAAAATGTGGTGCGCGGACTGCGCGGCTCGATACGCCCGCGCCAGAAATAAGGTTTGAATGGACACGAATACTCCTTGGAGGAAAGGACTCTATACCAAGTATTCGCGTCCAGATCGAATCAATGTGCAATTGCCCGTTGCAACGGGCATTTCACCCGGCCTCAGTCCCAGGAAAATATAGTTGCCTTAGCAACTATAACGCGCATTTTGGTTGCCTTAGCAACCATTGTTTACGTGCTCCGCTGCCAGCCTAGATCACAAAATACTTGGCCTGCGGATGATGCACGATGATGGCGTCCGTGCTCTGCTCCGGCTCCAGATGATAGCTCTCCGTCAACCGCACGCCTATGTTTTCCTCCGGGTGCAGCAGTGCGAAAATCTTCACCTGGTCTTCCAGGTTCGGACATGCGGGATATCCGAAGGAATATCGCGAGCCGCGATACTTTTGATGGAACAAATCCTTCACCTCGCTCGAATCTTCGCCACCGATGCCAAGCTCTTCGCGCATGAGTTTATGCATGTACTCCGCCAACGCTTCCGCGGTTTCGACGCTCATCCCATGCGTGTAGAGATACTTGGTGAAATCTCCGCGCTCGAATAACTCCTTCGTCAGATCGCTGGCGCGCTGCCCCACCGTCACCACGGAGAAGCCAATGACATCGAGTCGCTCGGATTCCTTCGGCAGGAAGAAGTCCGCGATGGAAAGCTGGCGGCCTTCTCGTTGCCGCGGAAAGGAAATACGTAACTGTTCCTGTTTCGTATTTCCGGGCCTTGTCGTCTCCGGCGTATATACAACCACGTCGTTGCCATCGCTGTTGCACGGGAAATAGCCATAGACGACTTTCGGCTCCAACCAGCCAGTCTGTTTCGCCTCGGTAATCATCTCATGCAATATCGGTCGATACTTTTCGTTCACCAGCCGGACATAGTCCGTCGCGGAAGCGGTCTTCAGTTGCCATTGATTCTTAAATAAGGCCGTCTCGTTGATGTACTTGAATACCGTGTCGAGCGAAAAGTCTTTCTTAACCCGCACTCCGTAAAATGGCGGCTGTGGGATGTCCGGCGCATCTTGAATCACATGCGACCGCTTCGTAGATACGGGCGGCTGAGGTCCTGGCTGCTCTTCCGGCAAAAGATTTTTCCGCTCGAACAGCCGGACGGTTCGCCCGTCCTCGATGCGTTCCGCGCGCACAGCAGAGTCTTCCGCAGTCAAATCGCCGATGACATGCAGGCCCGCGAAAGCATCTTCCGCGTAATACACCGGGCCGCCATATTCCTTGCGCAAATCGTCTTCGACATATTTCCGCGTCAGCGCAGCGCCGCCGCAGATCACAGGGATGTCGCTTTTCAGATGCTGCAAATCCTGAATCACATACTTCATTTCCAGCGTGCTCTTGACCAGCAGTCCGCTCAGGCCGATGGCATCCGCCTTGTGCTGATGCGCCGCCTGGATGATTACGTCCGAGGGCTGTTTAATGCCAAGATTGACCACCTTGTAGCCGTTGTTCGAAAGGATAATGTCCACCAGATTCTTGCCGATGTCGTGCACATCCCCTTTCACCGTAGCCAGCACAATGGTTCCCCGCTGCGAGCCTTCCACTCGTTCCATCTTCGGCTCAAGATACGCGACCGCGGCTTTCATCACCGATGCCGAATCGAGCACCGATGGCAGCTGCATTTTGCGCGCGCCAAACAGTTCGCCCACAGTCTTCATTCCATCCAGCAGTACGGTATTGATCAACTGCAATGGCGTATGAACTTCGAGCGCCACCTCCAGCAGATTTTCGAGTGACTGCTTGTCGGCGCCCGTGCCAACGCTGCGTTCTCCACGGATGATCAATTGCTTTAACTTATCTTCAACCGTAAGCGCTTCGGCCGCCTCCGCCTCTGGCTCTGCGTTGGGGTCTTTCTGCAGGTTCGCAAAGTAGGCCATGAATATCTGCAACGGATCGCCGCCTGACGTATCGCGAAAGATCAGCTTGCGCGCCAGTTCCACTTCCTTCTCTGGAATTTTGTAGAGCGGATAAATCTTTGAGTAATTCACGATGGCCATGTCGAGCCCGCGATCAACAGCCTCTTTCAAGAACACGCTGTTCAATACTCGCCGCGAATAGGTCGACAATCCGAAAGAAATATTGCTGACGCCGAGAATCGTTTTGCATTCGGGAAGATCCTGCTTCAACAGGCGCACGGCTTCCAGCGTCTCCATGCCGGCCGTTCGATAGTCCTCCTGCCCGGTTGAAATCGGCAGCGTCAGCGGGTCGAAGATTAGATCCTGCGCGCGCATTCCATATTTCTTCGTCGCCAGTTCAAAAATGCGCTGCGCAACCGCTACTTTCTTCTGTGCCGTGAGCGCCATTCCATCCTCATCGATGGTCAATGCAATCACCGCCGCGCCATAGCGGCGAGCCATTGGCAACACTTTCGACGTGCGCTTTTCGCCATCTTCGAGATTGATGGAATTTATCAACGGCTTGCCCGGAATACGCTTCAAGGCTTCTTCGATGACGTCGGCTTCCGTGGAGTCGACCAGCACCGGCGCGGGCACGCGTGTCGCGATCTTTTCCATCACGCCGTTCATGTACGCCTTCTCGTCTTCGCCCACGATCGCGCAACAAATGTCCAGCATTTGCGAGCCTTCCACGGCCAGGCGCTTCGCAAGCGCAAGGATCCCATCGTAATCGCCGGAGCGAACCATGTCGCGAAATACAGGGCTGCGCGTGGTCGTGTTCATCTCCTCGGCAACGACCACGGGCTGCCCGTCAATCTCCAGCGGAATGGCCGAGAAGGCGCTGGCCGCGACGCTTTGCGGCACCGCATGGATAGCAGCCGGCGTTGCATGTTCCACGGCTTCCACCACTGCGCGCAGATGCTCCGGCGTTGTGCCGCAACATCCACCCACAACGCGCACGCCATATTCCTCGACGAACTGCTTGTGATAACGCGCCAGCTCTTCTGGAGTGAGCGCATACACAGCATGGCCGCCAACATTCTGCGGCAGGCCTGCATTCGGCAGCACGCTGACAGGCCGGGTCGCGTTCTGGCAAAGGAAGCGCACGGCATCGTTCATCTCGCGCGGGCCGGTGGCACAGTTCAGGCCAATGACGTCCGGCTGAAAGCATTCCAGTACAGCCAAGGCCGCGCCGATTTCACTGCCCAGCAGCATCGTTCCCGTTGCCTCCAGCGTCACCTGCATTTGCACCGGCAGACGCTTGCCAGTGGAACGCATCGCATCTTCGCAGGCGGCCAGCGCGATCTTGCCCTGCAATAAATCCTGGCAAGTCTCGATCAGCAGAATGTCCACGCCGCCCTCGATGAGCGATTCAATCTGCTCGCGATACGCTTCCGCCATGGCATCGTAGCTAATGTGCCCGAGCGACGGCAGCTTGGTCGTGGGTCCGATGGAACCGGCGACGAAACGCGGCTTTAGCGGCGTTGAATATTGCGCGGCGATTTCTTTTGCCAGCTGCGCGGCAACAATATTCAATTCGCGCGTCTTATCTTCGAGCTGATACTCCGCCAGCACAATGCGCGAGGAACCAAACGTGTCCGTCTCGATGACGTCGCAGCCTACTTCCAAAAAGCTGGCATGAATGCCCCGAATCACATCGGGCCGGCTGAGCACGAGCAGCTCATTGCAGCCTTCCTTGTTCCAATAATCGTCGACGGTCAGGGCATGCTTTTGAATACTGGTGCCCATGGCGCCGTCGTAGACGATCACTCGATCTCGTAAAACCTCTAGAAAGTTTTGCATTGGACTCCTAACAGCGTACACACCCAGATCTCAAGGACGAGACCTGAGGCACCCGGCTCTATGTTAACGACTGCGTGTATTTCAGTTATCGAGTGGAAGAATCTAGCTTGGCCGGGGAGCCCGGCATCGGAGCCAGAAGGTCCTCTTTGCGCATCACCAACGTGGTGGTGTTGAACGAAGAGGATTCAAAACCGTGTCCATGGGTAATGGCGTCGGTGGGGCAGGCCTCGACGCAATATCCGCAAAAGATGCAGCGGTTATAGTCGATGTTATAAACCTTGGCGTATCGCTCGGCGCTGGAAATCCGTTGCTCGGCTGTATTCTCGGCAGCCTCGATGTGAATGCAGTTCGAGGGACACGCGGCGGCGCACAGAAAACATGCCACGCATTTTTCCAGCCCGTTTTCATCGCGTTGCAGAACATGCCGGCCCCGGTACCGCTCTTCGAACTTCGCGCCGCGCATCGGTCCGGGACCATCAGGGTAGTTCTCCACCTCGGTCGGCTGGAAGATTTCCCCAAAGGTGACGCTCATCCCTTTGGCAACGGCTGCGATATCGCGCACAATCGACATGCCTTGATTATAGACGACCGGATTGCGGCAGGTTGGAGTATACGGGAGTGAACCTTTTGCATCCAAACGAGAAATTGATCTTTTTTCGCCAGCCGTCGCGCAGTAGCATTGGACTAAATGTACGTAGAGCGAATTTTCGATCACGCTGGTCCTGCGGTGGAATCCTGAGCCGTTTCTCGTAACAAGAAGCCGCGCACAGACGGCTACTTCGACATCGAATTTAGGAATTCTGCTCCCCGCGTATGCAGAATGGTATCGAACGCGTCCTGATTTATCGGCTGGGCAGCCTGGGCGACACGGTGGTGGCGCTGCCCTGCTTCCATCAGGTTGCGCGCGCCTATCCCAACGCCGAGCGCTGCCTGCTAACCAACATTCCCGTGCACAGCAAGGCCCCGGGCGCATTTTCCGTGCTGGAAGGCTCCGGCCTGGTCCATAGCTTCATGCGCTATCCCGTCGCCACGCGCAGTCTGGGCGAACTGATTACGCTGCAACGACAGATTCGCGCCTACCGCGCCCAGGTACTGGTCTATCTGACGCCACGCCGCATGGCTGGCGAGGTGCTGCGCGACGCCGCATTCTTCCGTCTCTGCAGCATTCCTCAAATCGTCGGACTGCCGCTTGCGCGCGATGCCCGCACCAATCGGCTGGACGCGGAGACCGAATCGTATGAACCGGAAGCGGCCCGGCTTGCCCGCTTGATGCGCGGCCTGGGGGAAATTGATCTCGACGACGCTGCAAATTGGGATCTTGGCCTGACGCTGGACGAGCATCGGCGCGCAGCTGAAGTATTGGAGCCTGTGCAGGGCCGGCCGCTATTGGCGTGCAGCGTCGGTACCAAGGTGCAGGCCAAGGACTGGGGCCAGGAAAATTGGCGCAGAGTGCTGGATATTCTGGCGGCGGAACTGCCGCAATTCGGTCTGGTGCTGATCGGAGCGAACGAAGAATCCTCGGTGAGCAAATCCGCGGCCGACGCCTGGGCTGGCCGCTCCGTCAATTTGTGCGGGCGACTCGCTCCGCGCGAGTCCGCCGCCGTGCTGGTGCGCGCCAGGCTCTTCCTGGGCCACGATAGCGGTCCGATGCATTTGGCCGCCGCCGTCGGCACCCCATGCGTCCCTGTCTTCTCTGCGCGGAATCGGCCTCGCACCTGGTTCCCATTCGGCAGCCAGCATGAAGTCATCTACCACCGCACCGACTGCTGGGGTTGCGACCTGGAGACATGCATCGAACAAAAGAAAAAATGTCTGACGTCGATTCTTCCAGCCGAGGTCCTGGGAGCGGTCCACCGCGTATTGGCGCGCATCTCATTAGCGCGCAGCATTGTCATTGGCTCGCAATGATCTGCTTTTTGTCGAGCGGAAGTCCTATCCCACGGGAAGTCTGACCATTTTCCGGGTTAGAGCATTTTCACTATTACTGTGAACTCTCGACGTTCAAGTAAGAGCAGCTTTTCTTGACGGAAAAGCTGCGCCAACATCGCCGCTTCGGTCTACACCAATAGTGAAAATGCTCTACGCGAGCGCTTGTGGAATCGCTTCTTCCCATCTTCCCTGCGCCTTCAGGATCAGCTCGACCAGTTCCCTCGCTGCTCCTTTGCCGCCATCCGCGCGGGTAACGTAGTGGCAGACCCCTTTCAGCTCCGGAGCGGCGTTCGCAACCGCGACGGCCAGTCCGGCACGCTGGGACACCGGCATGTCCGGCAGATCGTCGCCGAGATAGGCAACTTCGTCTTCTGTCACTCCGGCCTTCTGCATGCACTCCTCAAACGCAGCCATTTTTTTTGCCTGGCCAAGATACACGTAGTCGACCAGACACTCCTCGGCACGCTGCCGCACCGCCGGAGATTTGCGCCCGGTGATGAATCCAGTTTTGATCCCCATGACGTGCGCCAGCTTGAGTCCCAGGCCATCGAGCGAGTTGAAGACCTTCATTTCCGCGACGCTACCGTCGTTGGGCAGAGACATGAGACAGACGCCGCCGTCGGTCAGCGTGCCATCGATATCCATAAGGATGAGACGAATCTTTTTCGCGCGTTCAAGCAACGCAGAGGTCAGAGTCGGATTCTGTTGCATGATGCGATTTTATCGTGAGGGCGGAGAGTACCGTCGTCTTGAGCGAAGTCGCGGCGGCAATTCCAGCGCTGTCGTCCTGAACCCTTCGACTGCGCTCTGAACGACGGTCTGCATGAGCGGTTTTACACGGTGTTGGAGATTTCAACCAGATTGCGGTCGGGATCGCGAAGATAAATGGAGCGTAGTTTCCCGATGGCTCCCATGCGATCCACCGGGCCATCTTCAATGTGAACTTTCTGCTCGTTCAGGGTTGCGATGACTTGCTCCAACGGCGTCGTTGTCAGGAAGCAAAGATCAGCGGAACCGGGCGTGGGATGGGCGGCCTTGGGATTGAACTCATGGCCACGTTGGTGCAGGTTGATTTCCTGAATGCCGAAGGCCAGAGCTTTGCGGCCTTCGCGAGTGACGACATCCATGCCCAGAACTTCTGTATAGAAGTCGATGGTTGCGTCCAGGTTCGCCACAGTTAGAACGAGGTGGTCCAGGTGCTCCAGTACAAAGGCCATATGCGTACCATGCTAGCCCCAAACCTCACATATGCGCGAACCACGGGTGCTGGTTGAAGCAAGAGCCAGGCAACAAGGCAACCTGGCTCTACGCGGGAATGGTTCTACGAGACTCGTTTTCCCCGTTCAGCGGAACTAATTCACAGCGGCTTGATTTTAATATTGCGGAACATGAGTCTTTCGCCCGGCTTGCCCTTGGGTTCCGTTCCCTGGAGAGATATATGACCCTTGCGGTAGGTTCCAAAGCCTGGCATTTTTGCAAATTTGCTGTGGGCGACCAGGCTCTTCCACTCGTCACCATTCAGGTCCGTATCTATAACCTTATGCCCGTTCTGAAATAACTGAACGTGTCCGTTGTTCGCGATAATTTCGAACTCATTCCATTCTCCCGCGGGCTTCACGTATTCCACTTTGTCCGAGATGAGGTCGAAAATGTCTCCGGAGCGCTCCATTAAAATCCTGCTGTCGGGTACGGTGCAGGCCAAATCGGCAATCTGCATCTCCGGGCCGGTGCTATAGGGCTGCTTATACTCCGGCGACTCGTGCACCCAAAACATCACGCCGCTGTCGATGCAGGGCTTCGCCTTCCATTCCACTTTGAAATCGAAATTTTCAAATTCGTCATTCGTGACGATATCTTGATAATCGGCATGTGGGTCGGTGTTCCGTTTGTTCAGCACGATTGCGCCATGTTTCACCGACCAGTCTTTCCCCACACCCTGCTGATGATAGGAGTGCCAGCCGTCCAGGTTTTTCCCGTTGAAGAGCAGCTTCCAGCCATCCGCTTGTTCTTGTTGGCTCAGCGTGTTCGGCGCTTGTGTCTGTGCCACAGCGGAGAACAAGCATCCACTCATCACTACAGTCGTCATCACTGCAGTCGCCAGTTGAGAAAGTTTTCTATGTGCCATCCGTTGTGATCCTTTGTAGGGTTGTATAGTCGCAATGTTGTGGAGGGTGCAGTGCAAGCGTTGGGGCAACGTCCGTGCAAAATCGTACTCAGCTTACTCCAAGCAACGATGGATTGCCAAAATGCGATGGGACATTGATCCTGCGCGGTACAATTTCGGCCATGATGAAGAATTCGAAACACACATTGATCTCGGCATCGACGGGCTTTGCAGTGCTGGCGGTGGCGGTGGGCGCCGCTGCCGTGGGGGCGATTGCGGTGGGAGCGGTAGCCGTCGGCGCGTTTGCGATCGGCAAGCTCGGCGTTCGGCAGAGCCGCATTGAAAAGCTGGAGATTGGCGAGCTGACCTTGGACCGACTGGTGATTCTGGAGCGAACATCGGAGGACGTGAAAGATGTGCCCGATCAACCGGCTGGATGAGGCGTTTTCCCTGTCGCCGGATTTCCTCTCGAAGATGCACTTGCAGCGGGATTTTGGAGAAGCCTCCAGCGAAAAAGCCGGAAGATCAAACCGCTCGCCCCGTAGGAACTTCTCTCGAGAGGTTCTCCCCACTCAAGCCAAAGGCAGGCTTGAATGGGGCACCTGGAAATCGTAGTAGCGCTTTTGCCAGAAGTGCTCCGCCTCGCCAATCAGCCGCCGCGACACTCCCTGCTTGAGCGACTTGATGGCATCGGCGAGGGTCCGAGGAATCACTTCCCCACTCAAGCCAACAGATGGCTTCCACCCCAGCGAGCAAAAATCGCTCGCCGGGGATCCCGGAGGCTTGAATGGGGCACCGTCCGGTTCGCTGAGCAACAGATGCACGTGTTCCGGCATGACGACGTAACCGTAAACACAAAGGTTGAAACGAAGCCGGACCCGTTCCAGCGCGAGTTCGAAAATTCGCATGGGTGCAGGCTCCGCGAACATTGGGCGGCGACGATAGCAACTGAACGTCACGAAATGGCTCTGCCCGGATTCGTGAAATCGTTTCAGTCTTGAAGGCATGGAGTCAGCTTACGTGCTGGGAGTTCCCCAACTCAAGCCAAAAGAAGGCTTGAGTTGAGGGCCACCCGTCACCCGTCGGTCATGACGCGGTTGCGGCCTGTCAGCGCTGGTCAATGCGATAGTGCCGCATAGTTGGCCGCAGTGGAGTGAACGCGCACCAATTTTCCGCCGCCGGGCGGCAGATGCATTTTCACTGAATCGCCACCCACGGACGTCCATACGCCACTGGCGGGGTCGAAAACGTCGAGATCGGATGGACCGCGCAACGTCACTCTCGCACTCTTTTTATAGTCAAGATTCACAGCCAGAGCCATTGATGGGGACGAGTGATTGTCTTCCGGGCCGAAGAGTCCGAGAAGAAGTCCTTGCACCCGCTTACCCCGTTTGAAGGGCTTGCTGGAAAGGTCATGATTGAATCTGAAGCCGGAGGAGACGGGAAGAGCAACCGCGCCGGGAGGCTGCATACCGGCGTGAAAAACGCCGATCGAACGCAAATTTTGGGTTTGGCCAGCGATGGCCGCAAAGTCGCGATTCAAAATTTTCAACCAATCGTAGACGGGCGTCGTCGTGCCATCGGGCAACGCAATGCCGGGTTTGAATTTTGGATAACAATAAACGAAATAGGTAATGCCTTGCGCGCCGTAGGCCAGCGTCGTGTAGACCAGATAACGCATCTCCTCTTCATTCGGCACCCGCATGGTTGGCGTCCAGGTGACTGCCTGAACGATGTTGAGGAAAGGGATGCCGGCCTTCAGCGCGGTGCGCCGCATGATCGCCAGATTGAGAAAATAGTCCGGCAAATCGGATTTGGTGGCGAATTGGTAATGATCGTAGCTGAGTAGCTGGGGTTTCACCGCCTTCAGATATTGATTCAGATACTCGTGATATGCGGCGACCGGAGTGCCTTTGGCGCCGAGTTGCTCGTTGGAAGCGTAAGTAGGAAGGAGATTGATATACGCCAGGTGCGCGGGATCTTTCTCGCGGAGATACGCCACCAGTTTGCCCAGGCCGGCAAATTGCGCGGTACTCGGTTCATCGGTCAGAAAATAGCTATAGAGAGCCGAATGATCGCGAACGCGGGCGACGAAAGCATCGAGTTCCGCGCGCTTTTGCGGATCGTCAAGGGAAGCGGGAACTAAAAGAGCGTTGCTAAGCTGACACCTCAATCCGTGGCGTTCAGCCACATCCAACTCACCTTCGCGGCACCAGACAAGATTCCATCCGCCTTCCTTTAGTTGGACGGCCGCGGCATCGTTTAGAGGCCCGCCACCGCCTCCTGGAAAACCGGGACCAGCCCAGTAGCTGACAATGGGCGTTCCGACTGTCCACATGGTTTGAGGAGCGGCTTGGGCGCGGCTGCGGGTGAGGCATGCCAGGACAATTAGAAGGAAGATAGTCGTCTTAAATTTCATCAAGGAAAATATGCACCTTACGTTCGGGTCGATAGTTTGCATTCTGGCGGGTGGCAACTCAAGCCTTCTTTTGGCTTGAGTGGAGAAGAAGAATTTCCACGGCTGGACAGCGTTTCCCTGCTGCTCGCTCGAGCTACAACCCCAGCTTACTACGGATTGCATCGCCCTTGGGCTTGGTTGGTGGCGTCCATGCGGAGCATCTCTGGCCAGGGCGAGAGAAGCCTTCTGCGGCCCATATGCGCGTGGCGTCGATGCCCATCTTGCTGCCGTAATTCTATACGCCGAGCGAATGTGCGGACTCTATAGTGGATTCACAGTTGGTGTAGTGGATTGCGGAAGCGAGTCATTCTGAACGGAGATCGCCGCGGCGATCGGAGTGAAGAATCCAGACGAGATATGCTTCGTAAACGCTGCCGTCACCCTCTGGATTCTTCGCTTCGCTCAGAATGACTCTATCGCCATTGGAATACACTCAGAGTCAATCCGGGCTTAGTATCCGGCTTCGCGTCCGTGGCGGACGGCGAGGATCACGACTTGCTTGCCGTCGTAGCGATATAGGACAACGTAGGCGCCTTGGCCGAATTCGATGATCCACTCCCGGAACTCCGGCGGCAATTCGTCTACAGGGCGTCCGATCTCCGGATGGGTGCCGAGCGCTTTGACGCCTTGTCGAATTGTCTGGATGGCTCGCTGGGCCGCGTCCCGGCTTTTCTCGACAAGAAAATCGTGGAGGCGGGCCACGTCCAGCAGGGCCGCGTGCGACCACCTCAGTCGTGGCATGTCGGCGGCGGAGCGTCCTTCCCCGCTTCAAGTTTCGCCAGCCATTTATCGGCTTCCCCGGCGGTGACGTGCTGGCCGGTCGCCTGATAGTGGTTCCAGGCGGCAAGCGCGTCGTGGCGGAACTGTTCCCTTTTTTCTTCGCGCTCCACGTACTGCTCGACAGCTTCGCGCAGCACCCAATGGGGCGAGCGGCGACGTGACGCGGCCAGCCGTTGGACGCGCTGCTTCATCTTGCTATCGAGTTTGACGCTAGTACTGGAAACCGTCGGCATTGCGGGTACTCCAAGGTATTACCTAGGAACACTATAGCACTACAACCCGAGTTTTTCCCAGAGGGCGTCGACTTTGGATTTGGTGGCGGGGTCCATGCAGAGCATTTCGGGCCAGGGGCGAGTGAAGCCTTCGGCGGCCCATTTTCTGGTGGCGTCGATGCCCATTTTGCTTCCGTAGTTTGGCAGGCGTGAGGCGTGATCGAGCGAATCGATGGGGCCGAGGGTGAATTGAATGTCGCGCTCGGGATCGATGTTGTTGGTGACGCGGAGGACGACTTCGCGCATGTCCTGCACATCGCAATCCTCATCGACAACGAGGACGCACTTGGTGAACATGGCCTGGCCGAGCGACCAGATGGCGTTCATGACTTTGCGCGCCTGGCCGGGATAGCTTTTGCGGATGGAGACAATCATCAGGTTGTGAAAGACCGCCTCGACGGGCAGATTGATGTCGACAATTTCCGGAATGGTGAGCTGCATGAGCGGCAGAAAAATGCGCTCGACGGCTTTGCCCATCCACGCATCTTCCATGGGCGGCTTGCCGACAATGGTGGTGGCGTAGATGGGATCGCGGCGATGGGTGATGCAGGTGATGTGGAAGACGGGATAGTCGTCGGGCAGGGTGTAGAAGCCGGTGTGATCGCCGAAGGGACCCTCGGAGCGGAGCTCGTCGAGGCGGACGTAACCTTCGAGGACGATTTCTGACGCGGCGGGGACTTGCAGATCGACGGTCTCGCACTGGACGAGCTCGACAGGTTTTTGGCGAAGGAATCCGGCGATGATGAATTCTTCTACCTCGGGCGGGGCGGGCACGATGGCGGAGAAGGTGGTGGCGGGATCGGTGCCGATGGCGACGGCGACTTCTAATCTGTCGGCTGAGGATTTCGTATGGACGGTGATTTGTCCGGGTGGGAATCCTTCTATCCCACTCAAGCCAAAAGCCGGCTTGAATTGATGGCCACCCGGAGTCGTGTTGGGGGGAAGCGTGGCGCCGCCGCCGGTTTCGGCCATGACGGCGACGCGCGCGGAGACTGCGGCTTCGGAATTGGCCGCGGCGCCTGAGCCGGCCTCCGCGGATTGGCGCAGGCGTTCACGATAATGTTCCGCGGCCACTTTCTGGCGCTGCCAGTGCATGCCGGTGGTCTGGCCGTCGTAGACCTGCATGCGATACATGCCGACGTTGCGCTTGCCTGCCGGCGAACGCGGATCGCGGGTGATGACGCAGGGCAGAGTGATGAAGCGTCCGCCATCCTGGGGCCAGCATTGCAGGATGGGAAAATCGAGCACGCTGAAGTTTTCGCGCAGGATGACTTGCTTGCAGGGCGCGTCTTTGGCGGAGACGAGTTTGGGGAAGAATTTTCCCATCTCGGCGAGCATGGGGAGCATCCGGACCTTGTCAAGAAAGCCCTCGGGAGAGCGAAGATTCATCAACTCGCGGATGCGGTCGGCCACTTCGCTGAGCGAATCGACGCCGAGCGCGAGGCGCATGCGGCGCTCGCTGCCGAACTGATTCATCAGAACTTTGGCGCCGGGATAGCCTTTGACATTTTCAAACAGCAGCGCAGGACCACCGGCCGCGCAGGCGGGCGGTCCTGACTTGGAGACGCGATCGGCGATTTCCGCCATCTCAAGTATTGGATCAACTTCATGCTTTATGTATCTTATTTCATTCAACCTATCAAGCGTCTTTACCCAGTCCCTCAGATCGTCGTATGCCAAGCTGCCAGTCCTCTCACGATGCGTATGATCCCAAAGCGTCGGCGAGATTCGCCGTCTTCAGCATCGTAGCTTACTTACTCCGGCACCGCAGCTGAGCGACAGCTAGAAGGACGAACGCGCCAGACGGTTGGGATGATGGAAGCAAATTCGATGCACTCGAAGCAACTTCAGCGGAAGGGTTAGGAACCTACCGGCCCGTCGACACACGTTTCGGTGCCGGCGCGAAATCCAGCCATCCACCGGTCCATATAGGTGTGGGCGCAGCCAGCGCCACAAAGGTGCTTGCTCTCGGCGCTATGGGCCAGCGTGTTATCCCACGGCATCAATTTTAGAGTCGGTTGCCCGCTTCTCCTGTCGCCGGACAGCGCACACTCATTCGTGGCGATCCACCACTTTTCGTCGCCGCCCATTTGTTTGCCGCAGACATCGCAGGAAATGCGTTCAATCCAAGCCATCGATTTCCGCCTCACCGTGTCGCAATCAGATGCCATTCGTATCACGGATAAAAATATCGCTCCCACCGCGCCCCGGACACGCGTAGGTTGGCGATGGTACGCCGCGCCACGTCCTGCATCGAGTGCCACAATACATCTGGGAGCGATCAGGCAGGGATTTCCTCTGACGTTTCGCCATCGGCTGCTATCGACCGGCTATGCCCGATTCGGTGCTTTTCCGCTTGATGAGCGCGTCAAAATTGACGCAGCGCATCCGTCACGTAGAACGCCAGAAGGCCCAGCGTCGCCAGACCCTCCGCGCCGCCGAAAATGCGGATCATCCTTTCCACCGGCTTGACTCTACGCAGAATCTCTTCCTGCTCGTTATGCTGCATATCGGTGCCATCATCCAGAAAGATCTGATCCTCTTCATTTCGGGTGATGGTGCTGCGGTACATAATGAGGCCCAGGAGGATCACGCCCAATGCTATCCAGACGGTCCAGATTATCAACACGTAGCTCATAGGATCACCTCGCGATCGGCATAGCTTTCGTGACTGCGATGGCGCGGCGGAAGAAGGAGAAAATTCAATCCCTCGCCAGCGCAACCACCACTTTGGCCTGTATCGTACTCCCAAAGTTGACACTTGCGATAGAGGGTTTTTACATCGAGAAAGTATTTTTCCTGGAGCGGGCCTGCCTTTGAATGCCGTGCACAGTACCTTTGCTCGGCATGGAGCGACCCATTCCGGTTGTTTTGCCGAAGATTTCCCAGTATCATACGAACAGATAGAAGAAACGCGAGGACTATCCATCATGGCAACGATGACGACGAATCCAACCACCGAATCCGTAAAAGTTCCCCCGGTTACGCTGACACCCGAGGCAATCAAGAAAGTACGCGAAATCATGGCGACTCAGGATCCAGTTCCAGCGGGTCTGCGCCTTGGCGTGGTGGGCGGCGGCTGCTCCGGATTTCAATACTCTATGTCATTCGAAAATCAGTCGGGAATGATGGACAAGGTGTTGAATTTCGATGACCTGAAGGTTTTCGTGGATTCCACTTCGCTGATGTATCTGAGCGGATGCGTGGTGGATTATGTTGAAACGCTGGAAGCTGCCGGATTCAAGTTCGAGAATCCCAACGTCAAAAGCACGTGCGGCTGCGGCTCTTCCTTCAGTGCATAAAATCTAACCATATCAAGGCTGCGGGAAGATATGTATATATCTTATCTTCCTGCGCGCAACTATTCCTGATGGACCTGCGGTTTTCAAAACGGGCTGGACTGGGTCTGGTTCGGATTGGATCCGAGCGTGCTGCCGAAACTGCCGGAATTCGTCGAACTACCGGGCGCTCCGCTATTCGTCGAACCAAACGGACTGGCCGTCGATCCCTGGGACGATGAGCCAAATGGACTGGTTGTCGATCCTGGAGACGACGAGCCGGCGGGCGTGCCAATACCTCCGCCAGGCGTCGAACCGGACTGCCCAGCCGCAGCGGTGATCTCCTCCTGCGGATTGTAGACAAACTGCCACTGATTGTAGATCTTCTTCTTGCGGTAAGAGATCATGGAATTCTTTTTCAACGGCACGGTGACCCCGACGATTGGAGCACCCGTCGCGCTGCCACCCAACCCGCCAGCTGCTGCACCAGTGGGGCTGCTGCCAAACATTCCACCCGCGGCGGGCGTGGCGGAACTCCCCAGCCCGGTGCCGCCGCCCGTACCCATCCCCATCGAGGAGCCGCCGCTCTGCAGGCCATTCGGCGATGCGCCCAAAGATGAACCGCCCATGGGTGAACCGCCCATGGGTGAACCTGTCGCCAGACCGGGCGAGGGAGATCCTCCATTGTCGGAACCAAAGTCGCCTCCACTCTGCTGACTCTGCGGATTCGCAGCAGCCAACGCGCTGTCGTTGACGCCTGAACTGGAACCCGTTGTGCCTGAAGTCGTATCGGCGTCGGCTGAATCGTCGAGCGAACCTCCATTAGGATTCGAAGCGCTATTCAAGGTCGTACCGGCAGCTCCAGGCATGCCGCCCGGGGCGGGCGTTCCGTTCGCGCCTGGCATTCCGCTGGTACCCGGCATTCCCGCCGTTTGCGCCGGCTTACCGAAGAAACCCAGTGCCACCATCTGGACCTGGCCAAGATGCAGCAGCTTCCAGTCCTTCTTGCCTGTCATGGGATCGACATATTCCTGCCGCAGGAAGCGGATCTGACTGGTCTGCTTCAACTGATCAATGGTGCTAGGGTAAGCTCCGAATTTCCGGTAATACAACTGGATCGCGCGCTTGTACTGCTCTCCTCGGTGGATCGTTTCCATCTCTTTTTCTCGCTGGATCTGCATGGCGATTTTAGGCGCGGCGATCGCCAGTCCGATGAGAACCAGCGCGAAGAGAAAAAGAAGCCCCAGTAGCAGATATCCCTGCTCCCCCGTGTAGTTCAATGCCGTATCAGTGTTTTGTTTCTGCGTAGTCAAGAAATGTGTCCTACCTATAAAAATACGCTGCTGACCACGAAAAGTCGCGTCGACGAGCCACGGTCGCGGCCGATGGACTCAGCTTTCAGTGACATCCACGCGCAGCCGAGCGGCGGCCATAGGGGTCAGGCCGGTGAATGGCGCAGCGACAACGCCGCGCGCCCCCTAGGCATCTACGAACCCCGTCGTAGATTGCATCCAGCATGTTGAGTAGGATGCTTTTTACAGAAATCCTATCGGAACCCGCAGATTGGAATTCTTCAATGCAGGCGGATGCCGAAACTTGCCATGCGCGGCGTGCCGAGGGTCAAGAGGGGCGTTTTGCCCACTTCGATCTCGCGATTGAAGATATTGCTCACCGCCCCGTACAGCTCGACATGCGAATGGAACGTATGGGCTACGTATCCATCCAACTGAAAGTACCCATGGAGCAGAAAGACATTCCCGTCATCGTCGTATTGACGTCCGCTCAGCGTTCCCAGCAACTTTACAACCCCAAATTTCGCTTTCGTGGCGCTCGCCTGTGCGGTCGCCATGTTGTGCGCCACCTGCGGAATCCATTTTCCAATCAGAGATGGGTCCTGAGCAAACTGCGTTACTGTCGCATTCGCATATTGATAGCCGCCCGCAACCGAAAGCCAAGAAAATGGCTGCGATTCATAGTCGAGTGAGACGCCGCGGCTTCGAATTTGCCCAAGGTTCTCCCGCTGATTGAGAACTTCGGTCGGGGTGATGCTCAACGTTAACGAGGTGACGGGGCGATTCACTTCAGTCCAGAAATAGCTGGCGCGAACTATTGTGTTCCGCGCCGGCCAGGTAAATTCAGTCCCCGCTTCCCATCCGGTTGCGCGCTCGGATTGGAGATTCGAATTCGCCAGGGTAATCTCCTGGCCAACCTGAAATTGCCGATACAGTTCATTCAGCGTGGGTGACCGAAAGGCGCGATAGACGGAGCCCGTAAGAGCGACATTGGAGTCCAGCCGCCGAACGATCCCCAGCCTGGGATTCGCCAGCGCCTCACTTCGGTTGGGGATGGAAGTGTGGGTGATGGGGCCGTTCCCTGTCTGCGTGGTTTTGACTGCATCCAAATTGAGGAAATCATCGCCTCGCACGGACGCGGCCACGGTCCAATTCTTCGACTGCAATAAGGCTTCCACATACTCACCGATATCTCGCTGCCGCGCCGTGGTGTCCGAGACTCCGTTCGATTGCCCGTTGTGGATGGGAACTTCATCATCCGTCGCGCGAATGTCATTGACGTCGCTGCCTGCCACCAGCATCAGCCATGGACGCAGAGCCTTTGTCCACTGAATCGATCCACCCATCTGTTGTATCGGGACGTGCTGCACGCGGGTGAGGAACTCGCTGGTGCGGGTGGCATTGATTGCGGAAAATGTTTGCCGGTAATGTTCCTGGCTGCCAAACAGGATCGCTCGAAACGCGCCGGCATTCTCCGTGGTCCAATCCAGTCCGCCGGTGTAACGCCAGAGCCGCGTGCCGTTGGTCTGGAACGCAGCGCCGTTGCCGCGGGCTTCGTTCAGCAGGTTTCCTCGCAGATACGCTGCTCCCCGTTCTGAAATGGTGCGGCGCAGCTCCGCTTCCGCATTCTGATAATGCACGTTCGCGGGAATATCGACGGGACCGCGCACCGCGGGAGCCGTTAGAATGTAGCCAGCGGTGGTCAACCAATCGCCAGCGACCAGACCGGCCCAGGGACCGCGCGCCGTCGTGCCGAGCACAGAAATGTGCGGTGTATCTTCCTGTCCGTATCCGGCATCCAGGGTAAATGCCGTCGGTTTCGGCTGCCGTTCAATGACGTTGATAACGCCGCCGATCGCGCTGCTGCCGTAGAGATCGGAGGCTCCGCCGCGCACAACTTCGACATCTTGAATCGCAAGCGAAGGCACCTGGTCCCAATACACCCAGCCGCCGAAGGGATCATTCAGGGGAACCTGGCCGGCCAGAACCAGCGTGCGGCTGGCGGAGGTGGAACCGAGCCCGCGCAACGACACGCCCTGCGCAGTCGGATTTGTGACCAGCGTGCTGGAGCGCCGAAAAAACTGCAGACCGGTCACTTGCCGCAATTGATCGCCAAATGTGAGGGTCGCGCTTTGTTGCAGCGCCCGCTGCGAGACAACGCGCACAGTATCGGCGGACTCATTCAAAGCGAGCGCGGTGCGGCCCGCCGTGACTACGACACGCTGAGAATTTGTCGCGAGTGCAAGCCGGATCGGTTGCGGCTGGCTCGGCGAGATACTCTGCTGCAGCGGCGCGTAGCCTGGCACCTTCAAAACCAGCGTGGCCGGCCCTGACAATTCGGTGGAAACGTGAAACTTGCCCGCCGCTCCTGTGACCAGCATCAAGGTATGATCTCCGATTTGCAACTGAACGGTTGCGCCGACGACGGGTTGATTTGTCGGTCCCACGACGTTGCCTGAATACACGAAGGTGGATGGCTGGGCAAAAGAAACCAGACACAGCCCACCGAGAAACAGCACTGCCAACAACAATCTCGTCCTTAGCACGGCATCCTTTTTGAAGCGCGTTCGTTCCCTGTGCAGGCGACACAACGAGTCCTTGTCGTCCCCCATCCAGAGTTTTGTGAACACATGATTTGAAAAGGCTCTCAATCTCCCTTGCCCGCTCCATCTTTCGATGCGTACGAATTCGATGGCGCTCCAACTCCACTGCGATCGACAATAAGAGAGGCTACGCTCCACAATAAGGGAAGCTGCGCTCCACGGGGAACCTGCGACTCTCACCTTCATTTTAAAGACTGACTGGCGGCGACGCGATGGCATTCGATCTCGATAGAGTTCAAAAAGATATTCGTAGGTTAAGAAAATTTCTGAAGCGGACGCCGAAACACCCGACACCCGAGAAAATTCATTCGTTGCGCATGGATACGCACCGCTTTGAGGCAGCGCTGCTGGCATTGATGCTCGACTCCCGTCCGAATGAACGGCGAGTTTTGAAGAAGCTCAAGAAACTTCGCAGCCGAGCCGGGAAGGTGCGCGACCTGGATGTCCTTACCGGATACGTGGCCGGCGTGCGGATGGAAGAAGAGGACGATTGCCTGGTTCAACTGCTGGAATACCTCGGAGCGGAACATGCGCAGCGCACGAAAAGCCTGCATTCCTTTGCCGTCCAGCATGGCCCATCGCTTCGGCGTCGGCTGAAACATACCGCAGCCTACCTGAAAATGCTCTCCGTGGACGGCGTGCCCGACATCGCGACCCTTGGGGATGCGATGCTTTCCGAGCTTCGCCTGCGGCGGGAAGTGGCTGCGCCTGTCCGCCTGAACAGGGAGAATCTGCACCCCTACCGGCTGAAAGTGAAGGAATTGCGCTACGTGCTGCAAATGGAGAACGATCCTGGCAACAAGCTATCGATCGAAATCCTGGGAGAGATGAAGGATGCCATTGGAGAATGGCATGACTGGCAGGAGTTGCTCGCCATCGCAAGCAAGCAACTTCCGCATGGACCGGAGTGCAAGCTGGTGCATACGTTCCAGGCGATCACCAAGGAGAAATTCAACCATGCGCTCTCCGTGGCAAACAAGGGCAGGAAGCAAGCGCTTCGACCCTTCACCCCAGAGAAGAAACACGTTGAAAACCGCCTGCAATCCAGAAGAAGATTATCCTTTCCACGAACCATACCGCCTACCTGATATTTTCATTGCAGGATGCCCGCGCCCACTGACCGCAAGTACAAACACTTGGATACGCTGACGCTTATTTTTGTCGTCGTTCTATTGATCTCCAATCTGGTCGCCCAAAAGATATGCCGAATCGGGCCGTTGACCCTCAGCGGCGCGGAACTGTTATTCCCCATCACCTACATCTTCGGAGATATCTTTACCGAAGTATATGGATATGCGGCGTCGCGGCGAGCCATCTGGATCGGATTCTTTGCCTCGACGCTGCTCTCGGTGATGGGCGCGATTGTCGTCGCTCTTCCCCCCGCGCAGGGATGGCACAATCAAGCGGCGTTTGCCACCGTCTTTGGATTTATTCCGCGCCTGGTGGTCGCCAGTCTCATCGCATATTGGGCGGGTGAGTTCACCAATTCCTATACTCTGGCAAAGATGAAATTGCTGACGCGCGGACGCTGGTTGTGGACCAGAACGGTCGGTTCCACGATCACCGGCCAGGGCGTCGACACCGCAACCGTGGTGGTGATCGCCTTCTGGGGGAAAGCTCCTGGCAGGACTCTGCTGGCGTTGATCATATCCGCCTACGTAGCGAAAGTAACCTACGAGGTTCTGGCAACCCCATTGACGTATGCAGTCGTCGGATGGCTGAAGCGGACGGAGCAGGTCGATGCCTTCGACGATCACTCGAGCTTCAATCCCTTTCATCTTTCCTCCCGACGTTGAAGGCGCGGGATGACTTCTCTTGTAAATTATTGCGTCCGCCGCAACTGCAACTGCATCTTTTGTTGCAAGTGTACTTTTTTTTGCGGCTGCGAGAATGTGCCGACGACGATTTGCTAGGAACCAGCCGGGCTGCGCGCGCGTATGTTCATGGCGGGAGGAGCTTCGCACGGAAGGGTGCGTTTCCTTTGTGTCGTATCCTTGAGAAGGTTTCGGTAAAAATTGCCGGCATGACTTGTGAGATCGAATGGCATGTTCGTAGCGTGGATCTGTGGATGTACAAATTTTGGAGCGGGTGGACGCCAGGTGGACGATGAATTGAAGTTGCGCCGACTCAATATGTTGTCGGCGGCCGCAGTCGCAACGATGGGGATTCTACTCTGCGCTGTGGGGTGCAGTCGGGCTCCCGCCACCCCTACCCAGACTTTCCACGCCATGCCCGTAAAGGTCTCGGCCGTGACCTTGCAGCCTGTACCGGTGAGCGACAGCTATGTCGCGACCATCAAGTCCCGCCGGTCGGCGACCATCCAGCCCCAGGTCAGCGGAAATTTGACGCAGATTTTTGTTCATTCCGGAGACCATGTCCGCGGCGGGCAACGGCTGATGGAGATCGATCCGACCCAACAGGAAGCGATTGTGGCGCAGGCACAGGCGACCGAGCAAGAGGCGTTGGCCGTGTACCAATTCAACCAGAAAGATATCGCTCGCCAGCTTGCGCTCTTCTCTGCCGGCGTCACCAGCAAACAGGCCTATCAGCAGGCGGAGCAAACCTATAACAGTTCCAAGGCCACCTATGATTCGGACGTGGCGGCGCGCAAGTCCGCACAGCAGCAGCTGGCGTACTTCCACGTCAGCGCCCCATTCACGGGGGTTGTAGGCGATGTTCCCGTTCATGTCGGCGACTATGTTTCCTCATCCACGACGCTGACAACTGTGGACGACAACACCCAACTTGAGGCATACATCTATATCCCAGCGGAGAGAGCGGCACAGGTACATGTTGGATTGCCGATAGAAATTACCGGCGACGACGGCACGGTACTCGACCGTACGAAGATCTATTTCGTTTCGCCGCAGGTCGACAATCAACTACAGGCCATCCTGGTGAAAGCCAAGGTAGATACGCGGCCAGACGTGCTGCGCAACGCGCAACTGGTCCGCGCTGTCGTGACTTGGAGCACGGCGCCCACGCCCACAGTTCCGATTCTTGCGGTAACGCAAGTCGGCGGGCAACAGTTTGTGTTCGTCGCGGAAAACGAAAACGGCCACGATATTGCCGTACAGAAGTCGATCGAACTGGGCACTACGGTGGGCAACTCCTACGCGGTCAAGAGCGGCTTGCAGGTGGGGGACAAAGTCATCGTTTCCGGAACGCAGTTTCTGATGAACGGAGCCCCGGTCCAGCCCATATCGTAAGAATTTCCGGACGCATCGTATCGCGCATATACGGATCCCGGCATTGTGAAATACAACGTTCTATTTTGCGAGGCAGAGGTAGCTCAAAGTGTTTGTTGATTTCTTCATCCATCGACCGGTCTTCGCCACTGTCTGCGCGCTGCTGATCATTCTGGCCGGGATTGTCGTCATACCCACGTTGCCTATTTCACTGTATCCGCAATTGGCTCCGCCACAAGTAACAGTTACAGCGACGTATGTCGGGGCGAGTGCGCAGGAGGTCGAATCGGCGGTAACGATTCCGCTCGAGGAAGCCATTAACGGCGTCGAGGGAATGGATTACATCACCTCCAGCAGCAGCAACAGCGGAACCAGCACGATCACCATTACTTTCAAGACGGGATATAACCTGGACATCGGCGCCGTCGACGTACAAAACCGCGTCGCCAGCGCGCAGGGGCAACTGCCCGCGACCGTCAACAACTTCGGCGTCGAGATCAACAAGGCGAACAGCAATTTTGTTTTTGGCGCCGGCTTTTACTCCGACCACGGCCAGTACAGCAACCAGTTCATCAGCAACTATGTGGATGTCTACGTTTCCGATGCAATCAAGCGAGTGCCCGGCGTCGGCAATACGATTATCTTCGGCGAGCGCAAGTATGCCATGCGTCTCTGGCTAGACCCAATCAAAATGGCAGCGCGCGGTCTGACCGCAACCGATGTCGTCACCGCACTGCAGCAGCAAAACGTAGAGATCGCAGCCGGAGCGCTTGGCGCGCCGCCGGCCGATCCAAAGCAGCAGTATCAAATTGCCGTCAACGTCATTGGCAGGCTGACCAGTCCGCAACAGTTCGACAATATCGTCCTGAAAAACTCGCCGAACGGAATCGTACTGCTCAGGGATGTCGGATACGCGCAGCTGGGCGCTCAAACCTATGCAACCAACCTGAAATACAACGGATACAGCGCCGTCGGTCTTGGCGTGGAGCAATTGAGCGATGCAAACGCGCTGACTGTCGATCACGATGCGAAGGCCGAACTGGAAAAATTGTCCAAGTCGTTCCCGCCCGGCCTGAAGTATGCGATTGCTTTCGATACGACCACCGTGGTCGGAGAGTCGATTCACGAAGTGCTGGTCACCCTGGCCGAGGCGATCGTCATCGTCATTGTCGTGATCTTCTTTTTTCTGCAGGACTGGCGCGCCACCATCATTCCGGCAGTCACCATTCCAGTCTCATTGATCGGCACATTTGCCTTCATTAAGGTTTTTGGCTTCTCGATCAACTCGCTGACCCTGTTTGGAATTACCCTCGCTACGGGACTGGTCGTCGACGATGCCATTGTGGTGATCGAAAATGTGCAGCGCCATATTACGGAGGGTGCTCCGGACTCCCACCAGGCGACCTCCGACGCAATGGGAGAAGTGACCAGCGCGGTCATCGCCACGTCCCTGGTTTTGATCGCCGTCTTCGTCCCGGTGTCGTTTTTCCCTGGCACCACGGGCATTCTCTACCGGCAATTCGCTTTGACGATTGCGTTCTCCATTGGCATCTCCGCTTTCAATGCGCTGACTCTCTCCCCGGCATTGTCCGCGATTTTGCTACGGCGGGAAAAAATCCATCACGGACTCTTACATGCCGTCGACCGCGGCATCAAAGCAACCTCCAGAGGATATGCGCGCAGCATCCATTCCGTGTTGCGTTGGCGTTATCTTATGGTGCTACTGTTCGTCGCTGGACTGGCGGCGACCGCATACATGTACCTGCATGTGCCCACCGCCTTTGTACCGGAGGAAGACCAGGGCTTGATATTCCTGCAGATCCAGGCCCCTCCCGGTGCGTCGCTTTCCTATACCGACGGTCTCGCCTCCCAAGCCGAAGCCATTCTGGGGCAAGAACCGGAGGTTGCGGGTTCTTTCGCTGTGACCGGATTCAGCTTTTCTGGCACGGCTTCGAACTACGGAATTATCTTTGCGGCGCTGAAGCCGTTTTCCCAGCGGAAAGCCGCGAGCCAGTCGGCTGCTGCATTGGTCGGACGTCTGCGGCAGAAACTCTTCGCGGTACAGGGTGGTCTGGTGATCCCGTTTGAGCCTCCGGCGATTCAGGGCATCGGCAGCTTTGGCGGATTCCAATTTGAGTTACAGGACACGGGCGGCAATTCGCTCACCGATCTGGCTCGCGTAGCCAATCAAATTGTTGCCGCTGGCAGACAGAACAAAGTAGTAACCGGGCTCTTCACCCCATTCACGGCCAATGATCCCTTGGTCCAGGTAAGTATCGACCGGCAAAAAGCCCAGGTGCTGGACGTTCCATTAAGCCAGATCAGCGACGCGCTGCAGGTCTACATGGGTTCTGCGTATGTGAACAATTTCATCTTCAACAACCGCTCCTACCAGGTGTATGTCCAGGCCGATCAGCCATTCCGCAAAAACACGCAGGACCTGCGATCGTTTTATGTGCGTTCCGGCAGCGGACAGATGGTGCCGCTCGACAGCCTGGTGACGATCGTGAATTCTTCCGGACCGCAGGTCATCAGTCACTACAATCTTTTCCGTTCAGCGGAAATTGATGGCTCGGCCGCGCCTGGCGTCAGCAGCGGACAAGGCTTGACCGGCATGGAACAGTTGGCCCAAAAATACATGCTGCAGGGCATGCAGTATTCCTGGACAGGATTGGCGTTGCAGGAGATCGAGTCCGGCGGCAAGGCGGCGACCATCTTCGGCCTTGGAATTCTGGTGGTGTATCTGACGCTCGCCGCGCTCTACGAGAGCTTCGTGCTGCCGTTCATCATTCTTCTCTCCGTGCCAATGGCCGTCCTGGGGGCGTTGGCCGCCGTGTCGTGGCGTGGGCTGTCGGACGACGTATATTGCCAAATCGGTTTGGTGATGCTGATCGGCCTGGCTGCCAAGAATGCGATCCTGATCGTAGAATTCGCCGAACAACTACGGAAGAAGGGCCGTTCCATCGCCGATGCGGCCATGGAAGCCGCCGAGCTGCGCCTGCGACCAATCTTGATGACGTCGTTCGCGTTTATTCTTGGGATATTGCCTCTGGCGTTCGCCAGCGGCGCGGGTCAGGCAGGTCGCCACTCCATTGGTACCACCATCATCGGCGGCATGTTGGTTTCGACAGTCCTGAATCTGTTCTTTATTCCTGTGATGTATGTTTTAACGAAAACTGTACTGGAAAAAATTTCGGGTCCCGGCACCGCTCGCCCGCAAAGCCCAATCGCGGAAACACCCCACGGGTAATTCGCCTTCGACATGCAGCCATGGTTGGGTGTAAGTCGCGCATCCAGGTCATGAAAGTTCCTTTCATGCCAATTCGCATCCAGCGAATCGGCATACTTTCCCCAATGAAATATACTCGGTTGTCCGAACCTCTCTGCCGAGGAGGGTTCATGAAAAGCTCTCATCTCTCTCTCGTACTTTTTCTGTTGGGCTTCCCGGTTGCTCTCACTGCCCAGATGAACTTCCCGTCCGGCCAGCTGGATCCCACTCGAAACATGTCCTCTCCGCAGCTTGTAGCTCAGGGTCACACCGCGCTGCCGGAGCAGTACATCTGGATTGCTGCTCCTCACTCGGAGGCTCGGCCGCGAAAGATTACTCCCGTATATTTCCGCGCGGTCTTTCCAGTCAGCACAGTTCCGCATCAAGCCACTCTCTACGTCGCTGGGGCTGAAGCCTCTGCGGCCTATATCAATGGCAAGCTCGTCGATACTGTCCAGGACAATCCGGCATCGCCGATCAGGATGTCCGTCTTCGAGACCGACATCAGCGGAAAGCTAGAAGACGGACAAAATGTGTTGGCTCTGAAAATCACTCCGTTCGCGGACGCGATCGCCGAATTGTCGTGAAGATCGTTCCCTGCACCGCTGGTGTCGATGCGCCCGCGCTGCTGATCAGCGGACCGTCGTGGAAGGCTGCATCGAATGCTCCAGCGGGATGGCAGGATGTTGGATTCAAGGACGCGTCGTGGAAACCTGTGCAGACCTTCGGCGCCATCGAAAGTTCACTCGAATTCTTTCAGGGAAACGAAGATGCCGGTCTGTATCGTTGGCCCGGCTACCTGGGGCTATCGTCGTTTTTGGTCCGTACGACATTACCGGTTGAAAGTGTCGATCAAGTGTTTGTCGGTCGCAGCAGCTATGACAACCTTGACACGTTGACCCAGCCTGCTGCCGCTGGCGGCGGCAAGGACTTCACGGCAGGCGGTTTCTCCCATGTCACCATTCGACCCGATCTAGCTGCGCTTGCATGGACCAAAGGCGTCGAACCCACTCCGCATGGATTGCTGAAAGTGGACCTGCGCCAGGATCACGGTCTGGAGACGGCGATTGATTTACCGGCAGAAGAGGAGGCCAACGTGCTGATCCCTATTGCACACGCTGGACAGAAGGTTCTGGTGAACGGAAAAGTTGTGGAAGATGCGAAGCCCGCGGAAAATGGTACACGCGTAGCCGTCATTCTGCGCCAGTCGGGGCATTACACATTGTAGGCGCAATAGCTCGATTCGCTGCGCGGTACGGGATTCTTAGAGCGGTGTTGCTACTCAATGACTCGTACCGCGCCGACTCCGACCAATTCCTCGACACGTTCGATGAAAGCCTTATCGGCGGCGACGCCGAGACCCTCCGGTTCCAGCACAACCAGATAATCGTCCTTCTGCTCAAAGTCCAGCAGGACCTTGCCGGTTCCCGGCGTGGCCAGCATCATCGCATGGAGTTCTGTCAGTGTGGGCTCACTGACACGATCGAGCGCAATACGAATCCGCATGCTGCCGGGCAGCTTGACCTTCACATCTTCAAGCGCAGTAATGTTGGAAATCGCCAGCTTCGGCGCCGCATCTTCTTCTCCGCGAAGCACGCCGCGAACCAGCACCGGCACATCGATTTTCAAATTCTCAGCCATCCGTTTGTAAGCCTCTGGAAAGCAGATCAGATCGATCTTGCCGGTCAGGTCCTCTAACGACGCCTGGGCATACAAGTCGCCTTTGCGCGACTTGGCAACGCGGACCCCGGTCAATATTCCAGCAATCGAAATTTCATTTTCATTCTGCGCATCCCGACGTCCCATGCTGGGCGCGGGCGTCATTTCGAGTGCTGTCTGGGTGTCGACTACGCCCTTCAGATTGCGCAGCTTCTCAGCATACTTTCCCAGCGGATGGCCGGAAACATAGAAGCCGAGAACGTCTTTCTCGTGCTGCAGACGCTGCACCTCGTCCCAATCGGCAATGTTCGGCAGCTCATCCGGCTGCGAGGCACCGCCCGCTGGCGCGTCGTTGAATAATCCGAACAAACCGTGCTGACCCGCGGCCACATCGCGCTGCGATTTCTGCGCGCGTTCAATTGCCTTGTCTATGGCCGCCATCAGCGCGGCGCGCGGCCCGAAGCAATCGAGGGCGCCGCTCTTGATCAGCGACTCCAACACGCGCTTGTTCATCACGCGAAGGTCGATGCGCTCACAAAAATCCCAGAATGAAGTGAACGTCTTGCCTTCCTGGACCAGCTGGCTGCGGACCTGCAGGATGGACGCGATCGCGTTTTGGCCCACATTCTTTACGCCTGCCAGACCGAATCGAATCGCCTCCCCATGCGGCGTAAAGTCGGCGTCACTGGTGCGCACATCCGGGGGCTCGACGGCAATGCCCATCTCGCGGCATTCCTTGATGTATTTCACGACATTGTCTGGTTTGCTTACTTCCGAGGTCAGCAGCGCGGCCATAAATTCTTTTGCATAATGCGTTTTCAGAAAAGCCGTGTGGTACGCCAGCAACGCATAGGCCGCCGAGTGTGACTTGTTGAAACCGTAGCCGGCGAAGCGCTCCATCTGGTCGAAGATGTGGGCGATGGTCTTCGGCGGGTGCTTTCGCTCCGCTGCTCCTCGCACAAAACGATCGCGCTGCTTCGCCATCTCCTCAACGTTCTTCTTTCCCATGGCGCGGCGCAGGAGGTCCGCTTCGCCCAGCGAATATCCAGCCAGTACGTTGGCGATCTGCATCACCTGTTCCTGATAGACAATGACGCCGAGAGTTTCTTTCAGAAGGCTTTCAAGTTCCGGCAATTCGTACTCAATTTTCTGTCGCCCCCACTTGCGTTCGACGAAATCATCGATCATCTGCATCGGCCCGGGGCGATAGAGTGCGTTGAGGGCCGTGAGGTCGGCGACTGTGTCCGGCTTATAGCGACGCAGGACATCGCGCATCCCTGGCGATTCAAACTGAAATACACCCGAGGTCAACGCGCGATGAAAGACCTGTTCATAGGTCAGTTTGTCGTCGAGCGGAATGGTTTCCATATCGATTTCGATTCCGAGATTGGCTCGGACCAGGCGCAGCGCCTCGTGAATTACAGTGAGGGCAGTCAGGCCGAGAAAATCCATTTTCAGGAGGCCGATTTTTTCGACTGCCTTCATGTCGTACGCGGTAACGATTTCGTCGTTCTTGCCGCGGCTTAGCGGAACCAGGTTGGTCAGCGGCTCGGGGGCGATAACCACACCGGCCGCATGGATGCCCGCGCCGCGCGCCAAGCCTTCCAGTCTGCGAGCGATGTCAATCAGATCGCGAATCTGCGGGTCGTGCTCATAAGCCTGCTGCAGCGGCTCGGATTCCGTCAATGCCTGATCGATCGTTATGCCGATCGTGGCGGGGATCAGCTTGGCAATCTTATCCACCTCCCCGTATGGCATGGCCAGAGCGCGACCCACATCCTTAATGGACGCCTTGGCCGCCATGGTATTGAAGGTGATGATCTGCGCCACCTGTTCACGGCCATATTTGCGGGTCACGTAGTCGATGACTTCTCCGCGGCGGTTCATGCAGAAGTCGATATCGATATCCGGCATGGACACGCGCTCCGGATTCAGAAAGCGCTCAAACAGCAGACTTGCCTGCAAGGGATCGACATCCGTAATGTTCATGGCATATGCGACAAGCGAACCTGTTGCCGAGCCGCGCCCCGGGCCGACTGGAATGTCGTGCTCTTTTGCGTAGCGGATGAAATCCCAAACGATGAGAAAGTACCCGGAGAATTTCATCTGCTGGATGCAATCGATTTCGCGTTGCAGACGCTGTTCGTACTCCTCCGTGGTGTGGCGCAGGGAGCCGCGGTCGCGCAGAAGTCGAATCGACGTATCCAAACGGTGACGAAAGCCCTCGCGGCAGACCTTTTCAAAATAGCTGTCAATGGTAAATCCGGACGGGACATCAAACTGCGGAAACGGATTGGAGATTTTGTCTATCTTGACATGGCAGCGCTCGGCAAACTGCATGGTGCGTGCGACGACTTCCGGCGTCTGTGAGAAGACACTCAGCATTTCATCAGCCGACTTGACGAAGAACTGATCGCCGTCGAAGCGAAAACGTTTCTCGTCGTTAATGGTGCTGCCGGTCTGCACGCACAGCAACACGTCGTGCGCGTGGTGATCGTCGTGGCCGATGTAGTGGCTGTCGTTGGTGGCAATCAATGGGATGTCGAGATCTTTTTCCAAACGAAACAGATTGGCGTGGATCTTTTTCTCGAGTTCCAGACCCTGGTCCTGAATTTCCAGAAAGAAATTGCCGCGACCAAAAATATCTTGATACTGCTTGGCGGTCGTGCGCGCCGCATCGTAGTTGTCCTTGGTCAAATGCTCGCAGAGTTCTCCGGCGAGGCAGCCGGAAAATCCGATCAGGCCCTTCGAGTGTTCTGCCAGAAACTTTTTGCTGATGCGCGGCTTGCGATAGAAACCATGCAGCGAAGCTTCGGAAGTGATGCGGACCAGGTTGCGATATCCCTCATCGTTCTCCGCGATCACCAGCAGGTGATGATATTGATCGCCTTGCGGATCGGCGCGGTGATCCTCCTTCTGGCAGATGTAGAGTTCGCAGCCTAAAATTGGGTTGATGTCGTATTTTTTTGCCGCGTCGAAGAAGTGGACTGCGCCATAAATGTTGCCATGGTCCGTCATGGCGACAGCCTTCTGACCCATGCCCTGGACATGCTTCAGCAGCTTGTCGACGTCGCATGCTCCATCCAGCAGCGAATAATCCGTATGAAGATGCAGATGAGTAAATTCAGTCATGCTCGTACCTTCAATTCTAGTCGGCGCAACGGCCAGAATGGAACGCTCACGCGGTGCAACAGACTTTCGATGAGGAAATCGCGGACAAAACTGGAAGCAAGGCGCTCATCCTACTATGTTGGCTGAGCAGATGTCATCCCGCGGGCAGGCGTACGATATGCGCCGAATCCTAGGGGAACTCCGAATCATCTTGAACAAGTAGCAGCATTGCGAGTTCCGCAAGCACTTGAATCTCCTCCCACCATGGAAGAACCGATCGCACGTGACGAGAACGAGATGGACGCGGTCGCTACCGCACCTGCGAGACACGGAATTTCGCTGGCGTGGCGGGCTATGCGGCATCGCAATTTTCGTTTGTTTTTCGGCGGCCAGAGCATCTCCCTGATCGGGACGTGGATGACGCGGATTGCGACCGCGTGGCTGGTGTACCGGCTCACCGGCTCGGCATGGCTGCTGGGAATCGTCGGGTTCGCCGGGCAAATTCCCACCTTTCTGCTGGCGCCGTTCGCCGGCGTCTGGGTCGATCGGCTCAATCGCCGTCAGGTTCTGGTCGTGACACAATCCCTGGCGATGGTGCAATCGCTCGCGCTGGCGGCGTTGACGTTAAGTCACCGCATCCACATCGCGGAAATTCTCTGGCTCAGTGTGTTTCAAGGCTTAATCAACGCCTTCGACATGCCGGGCCGGCAAGCGTTCATGGTGCAGATGATTGAAGACCGCCAGGACCTGGGCAATGCCATCGCGCTGAATTCTTCCATGGTGAACATGGCGCGACTGGTGGGCCCCTCGCTGGCGGGACTGGTCATTGCGGGCTTTGGCGAAGGCTATTGCTTCCTGATCGACGGCATCAGCTACGTTGCCGTGATTGTGTCGCTGCTGATGATGCGGCTGCCGAAATTTATCGTCAAGCCTACTATTGTGCCGCTGATTGGGCAGCTGAAAGAAGGCTGGACGTACGTCTCGCAGTTCGCTCCAGTGCGGACTATCCTGCTGTTATTTGCTGTGGTCAGCCTGATGGGGATGCCGTTCACGGTGTTGATGCCAATCTTCGCCGTGAAAGTCCTGCATGGCGGTCCGCACACACTGGGCTTCCTGATGGGCGCGGTAGGAACCGGCGCGCTGGTTGCGGCGATTTCCCTGGCCATGCGAAAATCGGTGCTCGGACTGGGCCGGGTCATTGCCATCTCCGCCGCTATCTTTGGCGCAGCGCTGATTGCATTCGGAACGTCGCGAATGCTGTGGCTCTCGCTGCTGCTGATGCTGATTACCGGGTACGGAATGATGATGGGAATGGCTGCCAGCAACACCATTATTCAGACCATCGTTCCGGAGGACAAGCGCGGGCGCGTCATGAGCTACTACACGATGGCGTTCGTCGGCATGGCGCCGTTTGGCAGTTTGTTGGCCGGTGGTCTGGCCCACCTGGTCGGCGCTCCTGTGACGCTGATGGTGACTGGAGCCTTCTGTATCGCTGGAGCGGGATGGTTTGCTACCCAATTACCCAACATCCGCCTCCACATTCGTCCCATCTACCGCGATATGGGAATTCTGCCGCCTGAGTTGGTCGCCGCGATGGATGACGGCAGCGGCGATTAAATCCGCCGCCGCGACCGCGCTCTGGATTCCAAATGCTGAGCACGATGATGGATTCCTGTCGCTATTTGCCGGATTTTTTCTTCGGCTTGGGTTTTACGGACGATGTGGCAGATGCCGGTTTCGTCGGACGACTGACGGACTTGGCACTCTTCTTCGCCGGCAGCGCGCCAGCCTTCTTCGCGGTTGGCTTGGGCTTCAGGGATGCCTTCGCGATCGGCCGATGCGCGGTCCCGGCGGATGCGTTAGCCTTAGAGGCCTTCCCGTGCGCCTGGGCTGCCTTCTGCGCCTTCCCCTTCAGCTTCGGCGCGGGCTTGCTGCCTCCTTTGCCACTGGGTTTCGCTGTGGCCTTTCCAGCGCTGGGATGCGAAGCTTTGCCCGTCGCTCCAGATTTTGTCTTCTCCGCCTTCCCTTTGACAGGCTGCGCCACCGGCGCTTTGCCGTGCTTGGAAATCTTGGCGGGCTTCTCGACCTTTTTCCCTGGGGCGGATTCCGCAACTGCTTTCGCGGGTGAGGTAGCGGTCTTCGCCGCGGGTTTGGCGGCTGCTGCTTTCCCTGCCCCGGATTTTCCTGCCACGGGTTTCGACGCGATCGTAGTTTCCTCCGCAATTTCCGGAGCGGAGGCAGCCGCTTCGCCCGATGCAGCCAGACTCAAATCTGCGCCCTGCTCCGCAAGCGCGTTTTTCGCGGCCTTTCTCGCCTTCGCCTTCGATCCCTTTGGTTCGGTCACACGTTTCACCGCGCGGGCGCGACGGACGATGACCGGCGGCGGCGGTGCAGGCGGAGAATACGGCTCCGCGAATTTCCGGATCGTTTCCTCCGTCGGCAACTCCCCATCCATAAACGCAAACGTCAGCTTGTCCAGCAGTTCTTCATACCCCTCAACCTCGGGCACGATCCGCATATCCTGCAAAATTACGTTGGGAATCTTCTGGCGCGCTTCCGGCCATTTAGTGAAGAAGTTTTCAAACTTGTTTTGAACCGCGGCGGTCTTATTGGTAAAGAACAGCCACAGTACCCCTTCCGGTTTCATGCTATGCAGCAACTTCCATAGCTGCGAAGGCTTGGCGGCGTCCTTCGCCGTCATCTTCTGCAGCACATGCTTGGCATCCGCATCCAGCGCATTCACTTCCGCAATCAAATCGCTGCGGACAAACATCTTCTTCAGGGAAGCGAACTGGGCCGGCGACAGTTTCGCCGTCAACAGGCGAAACTGGGCCGCGGACGGGTCGGGATGCAGTCCGGCCATCAACAACTGCACAAAGCGTTCATGCAGCCGCTCCAGCCCCTGCACGTCGGCAGAATGGCTGTTCCACACCGGCGATAAATGTTCCATCCAGCCTTCTGCTTCCAGCACTTTCAGCACCTGCACCGGTTCTTCTTCGTAGCCAATTTCTTCCAGCTCATACCCACGCTGCACCGCGGTAATGGCGCTGATTACACCTTCGGCCTTGGCATTGTCGTAGCGTGCCTTGGTGCGCTCTTCCATATCCCAGCCGGTGCGGGACATGAGGCGGACGGCGCGTACTAGTCGAATCGGATCCTCCAGGAATCCGTAATTGCTGACCAGCCGCAGATGCCGCGAAGAGATGTCGGCGGTTCCGTTCAACGGATCGAGCAGAAGGCCCCACGAGCCTTCGTTTAGCGACAGCGCCATGGCATTCGCGGTAAAGTCGCGGCGGCGGAGATCATCCAGGATGCTGGCAGGGGCATATTCCGGGTGCGCTGGCCTGGGAAAGGTCTCCGTTCGGGCGGCTGAGATTTCCATGCGCGCCTGCTTGCCAAATCTCAGGTAGAGGGTCTGCGAGGGCTCATGCTCCCCGGTGACAGAGAAGCCTGCGCGTTCCAGGTCTTTCTTGAATTTCAACGGGTTGGCCTGAACCGTAATGTCCAGGTCGCGCACAGATGCGCCGCTCACAATGTCTCGGACCGCCCCGCCGGTAAGAAAAACAGTTATTTTTCTGGCCCGGGCCACGTCGGTCATGGCGTTTAAAGCTTGTTTTTCATTCGGAGAAAGCTTGGATTCGAGCAGTTGGATATAATCGGGCATGCCCAGTTTTGCGCCTCGGCCAGCAGCCTCTCACTAGAGCCACTAAGCCCTGTATTTTCAATTAGATGTAGGCGACAATGTCGCACACACAATGTTCTACAATACCACATTGGAGATGGTTTCTCCAAGCCGATTGCACAATTCGCATGGCGTCCGTCGCGCTTCATGCGACAATCCTCGCGAGAGCGACGGTTCCGAACATTCTGTTTTGCGGGGTGTAGTTTCTCGCGTTGTCTTGGGGAGCACGAAGTGGCCGTTTCAGGATCGAGTCGAAAAAAAGTAATTGTGCGGAAGTTCAGCCGCGACTGGCACTCCGGCTATGTCGATCCCCAGGACTTTGCCCATGACGGCCAGTTGGAGTTGCTGGACATGACCGGCAAAGTTCTTGCCATGACGCTGCGGGATGTGAAGATGATGTGCTTCGTACGCGAATTTCCCACAGGCGACTCGACTGACCCGGAGCGGCTGGTTCGGCGCAATTTTACCTCGCGTCCGCGCACTCCAGGCCTGTGGATTCGTCTGCGGATGAAGGATGGAGACGAACTGGAAGGCCTGGCCAGCAACGATCTTTCACTGCTGGAGCCGGAAGGAATTCAGTTCACTCCGCCCGATCTGCGATCGAACACGCAGCGGATTTTCGTCCCGCGATCTGCCCTGCAATCCGTGGAAATTGTGGCCGTGATCCATGCCAGCGTGCGGCGCAAGCTGGATTTAGCGGAGCAGGAAGGGCTCTTCGCGAACTGACGCAATTTTCGCCAGGCAACATGGAAGAGTCGCCTGCGTTGCGCGGCTTCGTGCGCTGCCACCCTCCGCTGGCGCAACTGAATTCTCCGTTCGGCCGGTGGCGCGCACTCCTCCCTTTTGCCTGTCAACGATCCAACGATAGAATGTTCACCATCTAAAACCCGCATGAAAACGTTCTTAAAATAGTGCGACAAACATCCGTCAGCTTCTGTCTAATAAACGAAAGGGGGCGGCCCTATGCTGATTCGTAAACCGTCCGACATTCCGTCGTCGGAGATTACTTCGAAGTCCGACTATATGAACCGCCGCAAGTTCATGACCGGAGCCGCGGCTCTCGGCGTAGCTGCGTTCGGCGCGGACCGGCTCAAGGACATCGCTTCTCCCGGCGAAGGCGTGCATGCCACCGAAAAACTGGCGACGATTCCCAGCAAGTATTCGACGACGGGCGTGGCGCCGACCTCGTTCCAGGACATTACCACCTACAACAATTTCTACGAATTCGGCACCGACAAAAGCGATCCTTCCCACAACGCCTGGCGCCTGAAAACCAGTCCGTGGAGCGTGAAGGTCGACGGTGAAGTGAAAAGCAAGAAGGTCTTCGACATCGATGCCTTGATGAAAACTCATCCCCTGGAGGAGCGCGTCTACCGGCATCGCTGCGTCGAGGCGTGGAGCATGGTGATTCCATGGGTCGGCTACTCATTTTCGGAGTTCATCCAGCAATGCGAGCCGCTCAGCTCCGCACGCTATGTGCAGTTTCTTTCGCTCGACAATCTGCAAGAGGAACCATGGATCAGGACCGTCGACCTTCACTGGCCATATTCGGAAGGATTGCGGATGGACGAGGCCATGAATCCGCTGACGCTGCTCACGTTCGGCCTGTATGGGCAGACGTTGCCGAACCAGGATGGCGCGCCCGTGCGCATCGTATTGCCGTGGAAGTATGGCTTCAAGTCAGCCAAATCCCTGGTCGAGATTCGCTTCGTGAAAAACCAGCCGCGCACCACCTGGAATGAGTCCGCGCCGAACGAGTATGGCTTCTACTCCAACGTGAATCCAAATGTCGATCATCCTCGCTGGAGCCAGAAATATGAGCGCATCATCGGCGCGCCTTTCTGGAAAGCCCGCCAGCCTACGCTGATGTTCAACGGCTACGGCGATCAGGTGGCTTCCATGTATCAAGGAATGGATCTCCGCAAGGATTTTTAAACCGCCCGCATGTCCAATCGCTCGATCGTAGCCCTGAAATTCGTCGTGTTCCCGGCCTGTCTGATTCCGCTGGCGGTGTTGGTCTACCAGGGATTCACCAACTCGCTGGGTCCGGACCCAGTGGCGACCATCACCCACACCACTGGGTTCTGGACGCTGTATTTTTTGCTGATCTCACTTGCCGTCACCCCAGTGCGGCGGTTGAGTCGTCGCCTGGCATGGCTGATCCGCTTTCGCCGCATGCTGGGGTTGTTCGCCTTCTTCTATGCGATGCTGCACCTGACGACGTGGGTGTGGCTCTACTCCAATTTCGACGTGCATGAGATGGTGCATGACATCGGCAAGCGCCCCTTCATCACCATGGGCATGTTGGGCTGGACGTGTTTGTTCCTGCTGGCCGCGACATCCACCACGTGGTCGATTCGCAAACTGGGCGGCAAGCGCTGGACGATGCTGCACCGTCTGGCCTATGTCGCGGCGACGGCAGGCGTCATCCATTACTGGTGGATTGTGAAGACGGGCGTGCGCACTCCATGGAAGGTGACGGTCGTGCTCGCTGTGCTGCTACTGGCGCGGGCGCTATGGTGGGCCAAAGAAGCCGTCAGCAAGAAAAAAGTCGCCGTCACCGCTTAGCACGGTTTCGACAAAGCCCGTTGTGAAACTCGCCGAATGCGCCATGCAACTTATCTGTGGTCGCGATGAACCCATTTTGGGTTATCCGGCGATAGATTCTACACTCGCTCAAGCGATCAATAATGTGGGGAACATAGGGTATAAGAGATTCCGTGAATTGCTGGTCGATGTCCGCAAGCGCGCGGGCTTGACCCAGGCGGAATTGTCTCGTCGTCTAAGTCGCCCTCAATCCTTTGTCTCGAAATATGAACGCGGAGAGCGCCGCCTAGATATCGTTGAGTTCGGCGAGGTGGCTAAAGCGCTCGGCATCGATCCCGTAAAATTGCTCGCCAAGTTTTATCGGGAGACAGAATGAAAATCGTCCACGTAGAAACGGTTTTGAGCTGCGGCCCTTACTCAAAATCAGAGCATTGGCAACAAACCAGAGCGGTAATTCACGATGCCGTGAAGAAATGCGATTGGCCGCCCAACAGCGGCGCATTCACAATTCATCCAGAAATCGACGGAAATGGCGTAGTTCCGATAAAAAAAGAGTTCATTGCGGAGTTGAAGAAACGTGGGTGGACTATCGAAGGACCCGCTAAGAACCTACTCGGCCAAAATCTGGGCGATTTCGATGCGGTGATCGCCGGACCTGAAGGCTTTATTGTCGCTGAATGGGAGACTGGTAACATCTCTTCGAGCCATCGGTCAATGAACAAACTCACGATGCTCGTTGCCGATAAGGTTATCGCTGCCGGCGTTCTTATTGTTCCTTCGCGGAATCTGTATATCTACCTGACTGATCGAATTGGAAATTATCGGGAGTTGGAACCGTACTTGGGTCTATGGAAGTCGGTACCTTGTAAATCAGGCGTCCTTGAGATTGTCGTGATTGAGCATGATGCGGAAAGCAAGGATGTGGCGAAGATTCCGAAAGGAACTGACGGAAGAGCAAAAGGCTAAGTATCGATACAGTCGTCGTTCTTGTGGCAATGGATCCCGCCGCTTTCTAGGCGATCTATGATCTCCGGCCCAAAATCGATTTCCGCACCGATCCATTCACGACCTTTCTTTTCGCACACTGCGAAGGTGGTTCCGCTACCGCCAAAAGGATCAAGAACCAATTCACCGGGAAGCGTGGACATCTCTACTACTCGATCCAAAATCTTTGTGGAAAGCGCATTTGCTTTTCGATCTTTTGACTTGAACTTCCAGTGCCGAACCGGAGGGATGTCAGTCCACACATCTTTGAGGTTGACGCCTTTAGGGTTCATTGCATCGCGGTGCCCACCGTAATCTTTCACCTCTCTACTACAATGACGGCATATCTGAATGGGCGTGCGAACGCGCCTGAATGTCTTTGGTTTGCCCTTTGTGTAATAGAGAAGACTGTAGTGGCTTGGATGCAAGCGTCCCGGAATAGGAAGGGATGTGGAGATTTCAATCGCAATCCAATGCCTAAATTCCATGCCGAGTTCTGTGAGGTACGCGCCTAGCAATACGTTCCACTTGGGCAGGTTGTAAAGGAAGAATGCGCCACCTGGCTTAATGGTGCGGACACTCTCCTTGATCCACGCCTTGCACCATTCTAGGTAATACTTATCAGGCTTTTGGTCTTTGTAGCTTTGGCCGTATTCTTTGCCGATATTGAATGGCGGATCGGCGAACACGGTGTCAACGACTGCGTCTTTGATCTGAGGGAGCATGGTCATGCAATCGGCAGAAAAGAGCGCACCGAATGCAGAAACATATGAGGGTTCAATCGATGAGCCACGCTTTAGATGAGCGGAGATATCGAAGATGCGATCATCCAACTTGAATGCCGTCTGTGTCCCCACCTGGAAATTCCTCCAAACATTAAAATAACCCGTAATAGGTTTTTATGCAAGCGCATTGTTGGAGCATCTCTTAGCAACTCCCGCGCAGTTCGATGACTCTGTGAACAGGTTCGTAGGTGGCGCGATGCAGCGGGCACGGTCCGTGCTCGGCTAAGGCACGCAGGTGCTCCTCGGTGCCGTAGCCTTTGTGCGAGGCCAGCCCGTATTGCGGATATTCCTCGTGGTAGCGGCACATCCACGCATCGCGATAGACCTTGGCTACGATGGACGCGGCGGCAATCGAGATGCTGATGGAGTCGCCGTAGATGATGGCTTTCTGCAAACACGGCGTATCCAGGCGCTCGGCGTCGATCAACAGGAAATCCGGCTGCGGAAATAGCTGCGCAATGGCCGCCAGCATGGCTTGATGCGACGCGCGGCGGATATTGATGGCGTCGATGGTGGCCGCATCCGCAAAACCGATCGCAACCGAGATCGCTCGCTTGCGAATGATGGCATCCAGGCGCTCTCGTTCCTCCGGCAGCAACTGCTTGGAGTCGCGCACGCCGCGGATACGCGTCTTCTCCGGGAGAATCACGGCCGCCGCAACCACTGGCCCAAATAACGCTCCGCGTCCTACTTCATCCACGCCGGCAATCACGGTGGCGCCCTGTTGCCGCGCCGCCCGTTCGTGTTTGTCGCCGCAGATCAGGGTGCGCAGATAACGCATCTTCTCCGCTTGTTTCGATCGCGGCGTCTCTGGTTCGGCGGAGCGAAGCTGGCTTTTCACTGGCATCTAGAGCGAGTGTATCTCCGAGCCGCATGTGGAGAACCGGTAAAAATTCTCCACTCAGTTCCGCACCTTCGCGAATCTATTTCTTTACCGGCGTCTTCACTGGCTTCTTCACCGGGCGAGGCTGAGGCTGCGGAACGGGTAATTGCTCGATCAGCCAGCGCACCAACTCCTTCCCACCAGAGAAGTTGTCGTACTGCGACGGCAGATGGCGGCCGTCAGTGTACTCGTTATAGAGCCATGGGTCGACCACCGCGAATACCGTTCCCTTGCCATACGTCGCTCCCGCCATCAGGATGGTTCCCTTCTCGTCCAACAGCGGAAACGCCGGCTTCTGGACTGAGATCGTGCATGTGTCCTTCATGTAGAAAATATGAGTCCCAGGCGACACCGGCGTATCGCCGCTGACCGCCAACCGGCCCGTGCTCCGATCGTCTCCAACAACGTGGTGATAGAGCACGTTGTTGAAATGAATTCCAAACTTATCGGCAAGCAGGTTCAGATGCTGAATATCGGCATTGGCGACATCGTTTTCCATCAGGACCAGCACGCCGCCCTGTCGAACCCACTCCGCAACCTGTAGGGCATCCTTCGGCTGGACATAGTGCGGATGCGGGTTTTTCTCGGAAGTGTCCGGCGATACGATGATGTAGAATTGCGCTTTCTTCAGGTTCAGAAGCGTGGGCGCGCTGTACAGGGTCGCGGTGGAGACACCGTAGCTGCGGAAAATGTGTCCGAACAGAGAAAAACCGCTGTCGCTGAAATCGTTCCACTTGTAGTGGAAATACTCCTGCTGCCCGGCTGCATTGGTGCGCTGTTGACTATTGAACCAGGCGTCGAGAAGAACGGTTGCACCTTCCCCGGAGAACACGGTCGGCGCCAACTCCATCTCGCTGCTGGCCAGCAGGAAGGCTCCCACGCCGTGCGGCTCATTGCTGGTTTTGGGCCGGGTGACGTAATAGGAATAACTGCCGTCGTCCTTGCCGCCCAATCCCGTTCCAACCACTGTATCGCTGAGCGTCAGGGAACCGTCCGGATTGTTCTGCACGAAGTGTTGCAGAATGCCTCGATAGGCGCGGGCCGCATTCCGTGCATACATGGGCGGCAGATAGCCAAGGCGTACCCCTTTGGCAAAGGCATAGGTAAACATGCAGGATGCCGACGACTCCAGGTAATTCCCTTGTGCCGCGGGCTTGTCCAGCACCTCATACCATAGCCCTGTATCAGGGTCCTGAACTTTGGCAACCGCCTCCGCGGTGCGATTCAGAATCGCAATCAACGTGGCGCGGCTAGGATCGTCGCGCTTGTAATAGAACAGCGTATCAACCAGCGCCATCATGTACCACCCGGTTGCGCGTCCCCAGAAATTCGGGGAATCTCCCGTAGTCTTGTCCGCCCACGCCTGCTTCCTCGATTCATCCCAGGCGTGATACAGCAGCCCTGTCCTGGAATCCAGCGTGTGCTGGTAGATCAGAGAAAATTGCCGCGTGATGTCCGCGAAATCCTGCGGCTCTTGAAACATGGACGCGTACTGCGCATAGAACGGCTCGGCCATGTAGAGCCCATCCAGCCACATCTGGTCTTCGGTGGAACCGGAATGCCAGAATCCGCCGGACGCATTGCGCGGCTGCGCTGCAAGCTGCTTCCGCAAAATCGTCGCAGCCTTGTAGTACTTTGCGTCTTGAGTCACGCCATACAGCAGGAGTAACTGCCTGCCGAGCAGAATGCTATCCAGCGCTTTGAGTTCTGGGTCATAGGTCCGTATGGAACCGTCCGGTTGGACATACTGATCGACTGCTTGCTTCAAGTAATCGTAGTAAGCCGGGTCGGAGGAGTTATACCAGACGGTGTCCATGCCATCCAGCACGGTGCCCAGCCGATAGTCCCATTTCCAATCGGCTGGCTTCGCCGAGTAGTGGCCATCCGGCCAATTCCGCATCACAGAACGAGCCATCTGCTGCGATAAAGGTGTTGTTTCCGCGCGTGCGCTGCGGGAAAACAATGCAATCGCGCCGATGGCGCAACAGGCAACGAGATAAGAAAGAACGTTCCGTCTGTCAGTCCGGACAATCGGAGAATATTTCACGCTGGAATCGGCGGATGCTTCGAAAGGACGCATTGTTTCTCTCCTGCAAATTTGGCGATGTTATATGTTTCAGGAAGGATCGGGGCTCGAATACGGCTGGCACGGAATGATTGTTAGCACGCAGTACAGGGTACTCCTTAGAACAAGTTTTATTCTGTCAGACTCGCTGGGATAAGCGCTGAACTCCTGTCTGTATCGTAATCGTCCATAGCCGCTCGATGCATGGGTGGCCGGAATCAGCCTCGTCGGTGCGTTGCCGAAGGAAACAAGTGCCGGCCGTTTCAGGGATCGGTCCATGTCACTCCGGAGGCATTTCAAAGGGCTCTGACAACGATGTAAATCCCCACCAACATCCCGAGACACTAACCAGAAAGGACCGCATCCCTGGCAGGAATGCGGCCCTTGAATTCTTCTGGAATCGGTCGAAGTTTTTACTTTGCGCGAGTGGAGTCTGCTTCGCGCAGGCGAGCAGCCTTGCCGCGCAAGGCGCGCAGATAGAAAAGCTTGGAACGCCGCACGCGTGCCGAACGAATTTTTTCTACCTTCTCCACGACTTTGCAGTGCAAGGGGAAAATGCGCTCGACGCCCTGGCCGAAGCTCATTTTGCGCACGGTGAAGCTGCCTTCCGCGCCGTTCTTGCGAGCAATTACGATGCCCTCAAATGCCTGCACGCGCTCTTTGTCGCCTTCTTTAATCTTGACCTGCACGCGAACCGTATCGCCCGGACCGAAGTCGGGAAGGTCGGTGCGTTGAAGCTTGGCGGCCAGACGCTGCATTACTGGATGGATCGACATAAAATATTCCTGCTTCTAGTAAGAAAATAGGATCATGACGCAAAACACTAGTGTACATGGAAGCAACGATTTCGTCTTGTCCAGACGGCTCGATTCAGTCCGTCGACGTCGCTTCTAAGTCTCGAATCTGAGGTCCGGAATAGGGCAGTGTGACCGTAAATGTCGTCCCGCTTTTTCCCGGCTGCGCGTTGGTGCGAACCCGGATACTGCCTCGATGCTTGGCTACAATGCCTGCGGATACCCACAGCCCCAAGCCGGTGCCGATCTCGCCCTTGGTGGTAAAAAACGGCTCATACATGTGTCGTCGGGTCTCCTTCGACATGCCATGACCCGTATCGGAAATTGTGATGCGAACGCCCGGCTCATTGTGCCGCCAGTCCGTCACCGGGCGCACGCGCAGGCGCAGCGTTCCTTCGTTCGGCATGGCGTCGGTCGCGTTGCCTACCAGATTCGCCAGCACCTGACGAAGCTCTCCGGCATAGCAGATCAGGTGCGGACAATCCTCCGTCTCCAGCTTCAATTGAATCCTGTTCTTCGCGAGTTTTCCCCGGTACAGGGTCAAGACCGAATCGAGCAATTCCACCACGTCGGTCGATGCAGCCGACGACTGCTGCTTGTGGAAGCGCAGCGCCTGACTGGCGATCTGCGAGACGCGTCCAAGTTCCTCGTCGGCGGAGGCCAGGTATCTTTGTGTCTCCTCATTGACCGCAGTCAGCCGCGCCAGAAAAATCAGGTTCATCACGGCTTCCAGCGGATTGTTGATCTCATGAGCAATCGAAGCGGCCAGCCGCCCGACGACAGCCAACTTCTCCGCCTGCCGCAACGCTATCTCGGCGTTGCGTTGCGCTTCAACGTCGGTATTCGTGCCAAACCAGCGAACGATCGTGCCAGCCGCATCGCGCACCGGCAGCGCTCGGGTCAAAAACAATCGAAAATCGCCGTCTGCTCCACGCATTGGAAACGTCATTTCAAACGGCTCGCCGGTTCCCAGGGACTCCCGATACCGGGCAACCACGGTGGGCAGCAATTCCGGATCGTGCACGGTTTGCCAGCCCCAACCCTCCATCTGCTCGAAAGTTGTGCCGGTGTACTCATACCATCGGCGGTTGTACCAGAAAATACTTCCATCGGGGTTGGCCATCCAGGCCAATTGCGGAATCGAATCCGCCAGCACGCGAAACTGCTGCTCGCGTGTTTCTATTTCCTGACGGCCACGCACCTGGTCGGTGATCTCGAACGCGTGGATCAGGAGCCCGTCGGTGTGTCCATCCGCGCTGCGATGCGGCTGATAGACAAAATTGAAATAGGCCTCCTCTTCCGCGACCGATGGACCCCGCCTTAACCGCGCCATCACCTCTCGTCCAATGAAGGGAGCTCCGGTGCGGTAAACCTCATCCATCCATCCAAAAAACGGTTGACCTTCCAACTCTGGAATCGCTTCGCGAATCGGTTTTCCAACAATGTCCGCCGCCGAGGACCGGCCAATCAGTTCGACATACTGCCGATTCGCCAGCGTGATGCGGTGGTCCGGCCCCGAGGTGACCATAATCGCTGCCGGGGCGTTCAAGAACAATTCACGAATCTGGCTTCGTTCCGTTTCGGCAGCGGCCCGCAATTCCCTTTCGCGCTCCAATGCTTCCACTTCCCAAATGGTGGTGGCAACCTGGTCCGCGACCCGCTGAATGAACCGGCGGTAGCGATCATCCAAACGCTTCCGAACGCTGATGCCCGTCAGCAGAAATCCAATCGGCTCCGCCTCGTTGCCTGGCAGAATGGGCACGGCGATGGCCTCACGCGGGCAATCTCCCCATGGCGCGTACGGCAGCGGGTCGAGTTTCACCGTGCTCAGGTCCAGGGCGCGACTCTCTCCGCTCGTGACCGCCATCAACACGCTCCAATCTTCCGATTGGAGATCGACTTTGCTGGGGAAATTTGGAGGGCCAGTGTACCCCACCAAATCTGCACGCGCCCGATTTGTGTCGAATAGATAGATCGCCGCGATGGGTAAATCGTATGGATTGTCGGACAGCACCTTTGCCGCCGCGAGGCAGGCTTGCTTGGCATTGGCTGATTTGGCGCCCGAAACCGTCGCGAGATCGCGCAAAGTACGCAAACGCCGCTCGCCTATCACCCTTTCCGTTGTCTCCGCAACCGGCGTGAAAACTCCGCCCACATGTCCGGACTCATCCCGTATCGGGCTGTAGGAAAAACTGAAATAGCATTCCTCCCCATACCCGTCGCGTTCCAGCAACAGCAGCAAGTCCTCCGATACCGTCGCCTCCCCGCGCTCCATCACCTGATTCAACATTGGCCCAATGATGTTCCATATCTCCGGCCACACCTCGCGCCCGGCACTGCCCAGCGCCCAAGGATGCTTGGTTCCGATCAACGGGCGATAGGCATCGTTGTAGATTTTGACCAGAACCGGCCCCCACCAGATCAGAATCGGAAAGCGCGAGTTCAAGCAGATGCTGACAGAAGTTTTCAGACTTTGGGGCCATTGCGCGACTGGGCCAAGGGGAGTCTGCGACCAGTCCAGCGCCCGCACACAGGCACCTAACTCACCGCCCCCGGCGAGAAAATCATGCTCCTCGGATGTGTGTGCTTCCGGGTGCGCCTGGCGTTTGTTACCTTTCATGACGCATCTCTTCCAACAGCGCGCGATCTTCTTCGGATAACGACGTTCTAGTCAACAATTCCGGGCGGTTGCGCAGCGTCTTCGCCAGCGATTGGCGGCGACGCCAGCGGCGAATGTCTTCATGGTTGCCGGAACTGAGCACAGCGGGAACCTCCGCTCCGCGAAACTCCGGGGGCCGCGTGTAGTGAGGATAATCCAGCAGGCCTCCGGAATCCCATGTCGATTTTGGCGGCAGCTTTTCGACCCCAGTCTCCCCGGCAGGCACAGTGGGCGTTTGAGGCATGGCTGGGCGCTCGGCGGCAAAGCTTTCATATCGGGCGGAGTCCTCGTTGCCCAGCACCCCCGGCAACAACCGGCTGACGGCATCCACGATGACCGCAGCCGCCAACTCGCCGCCGGAAATTACATAGTCGCCGATCGAAAGCTCGGTGTCGGCCAGCAGATCGTTGACGCGTTCATCCACGCCCTCGTAGCGCCCGCACAAAAAGACGATGCGCTCCACCTGGGACAGTTCTCGCGCCACGGCTTGCGTAAACGGCTTTCCCTGCGCGGACAGCAGCACCACGCGCTCGCGGGCCGGATTACGCATATTTTTTTCTGCGATTCCAAGCGACTCGACGGCGCGAAAGAGCGGCTCTGGCTTCAGCACCATCCCCTCGCCCCCGCCGAAAGGCCGGTCGTCGACGGTCTTGTGCCGGTCGGTGGTAAAGTCGCGCAGATTATGAATCCCGATCCGCACTCGTCCATCGTCCAGCGCGCGGCCCAGCACGCCGAAACCGAATGGTCCGTCAAAGAACTGCGGAAACACCGTGATGATGTCGAATTGAATCGGCCCAGCGGTCATGCTTCCCGTCTTGTTTTTCTACTAAGGAGTTTTTACTTCCACTTGCATACTGCATCCGATACTGGCCTGCTGCTCCTCGGCAACGGGCGTGCCCGCCAGTACACTGTCCATCGCAGCGCGCAGATCGCGTCCATCGACGGCAATTCCATTCCCCGGCCGGCTGCTATCGAGTTGCCCCCGATAGACAAGTTTCTTTTCCGCATCAAACAGAAAATAATCCGGCGTGCAGACTGCCTGATATGCCCGCGCAATCTCCTGCGTCTCGTCGTAGAGATATGGGAACGTGAAACCATGCTGCGCGCCCTGGGCACGCAGCCCCTTGGGAGCATCTTCCGGATAGGCTTCCGCGTCGTTGCTGCTGATCGCGACGATGCCGATGCCACGCCCCGCATAGTCACGCCCCAGCCGCGCTAACTCCCGGTTGACGTGCTGGACGAACGGGCAATGCGCGCACAGAAACATCACCAGCAATCCGCTCGGTCCCGCAACCTGGTCTCGGGTCATGATCTGGCCGGAAATCACATCCGGCAGGGAAAACTCCGGCGCCGTTGTCCCCAGCGCCAGCATGGTGGAGCCTGTGCGAGTCATCTCATTCTCCTTCGCTCGAATCGGGAATTTGCAGCAGCCAATAATGGAAGCCGTCCACGATGGCCATCAGCGCTGCCTGATTCAAATCGCTGCTCACGCCCGCGGTTGTCCACGGTTCGTGGCCATCGGCCTGGAAGCTGACGGTGACGCGAACGTGCGCTGCCGTGTCGTGGGCAGAGATGTCGATGGCGGTGACGCTGAAAGTCTCCAGCCGCATTTGTTGGATGGCCGGGTACCAATGTTCCAGTTCTTGCCGCATCGCTTTGCTCAGCGCATCGACTGGGCCAGCTCCCTCCGCCGTCGTTTCCGTCACGGTGGCGTCGCCCATGGACAACGACATGGAGGCGCGCACGAATCTCTTCCCAGTCTCGTCCGATTCGTCGACAACTCTCCAACTTTTTACGCTAAAGCTGTTGCGCAAAGTTTTCAGTACCCGGATGCAGGCCAGCCGAAACGAAATTTCACTCGCCGTGAAACCGCCGCCGTCAATCATTGCCTGATTGGCATCGATGAACGTCTGCGCTTGCGCTGAATCGAGAGGAACGCCCAGCGATTGCGACAGCAGCATGATGTTCGCTTTTCCCGACTGACCGTTGACTCCGATGACAGGAATGGCGCCGACTCTGGCGGGATCGCACCACAGATATGCCCCTGGATTTTTGCGTTCGCTGCTGCCATGCATACCGGCCCACGTGCCAAAAGCGCCAGGTCCAACAATCGCAGCTCCGTGCGGCGTGTCGAGTCCGAAGGCCGCGTACGTCGAATGCGCCAGGCTGGTCAGCCCAGGCAGAGATTCGGGAGCAACAAATTCCGCTTCCCCTCGTAGCTGCATGCTGCCGACGACGGTCGTCAGGTTCACGTTGCCGCAGCGTTCGCCCGTCCCCACAAGCGTGCCTTGCACCTGCACCGCACCGGCAAAAATGGCAGCTCGCGTATTCGCCACTCCCAAACCGCGGTCCGTGTGGCCATGGAATCCGAATTTGGCATCAGGGTACGCCCGTGCAAGGCTGCCGATCACCTCGGAGACTTCTTCCGGGCCAGCGCCGCCGGTGGTGTCGCAAACAATCAACCGGCTTACTTTTTGATGGACGCACTGCGCGACCATTTCATGCAGATAGTCCCGGCTGCGTTGGCTGAAATCGCTGTCGCCCAGGTTGCCGTTTTCACGCCGTCCGCAAGCGGCGTCCATCGCGTGCTCAAGGTCTACCAGGACTTCCAGGCCGTGGTCCTGCAGGCACGCCACGGTTTCATAGGCCATGCGCAGGTTTTCATCCGGTGTCGTTTCCAGGGATCTTGTCACATCAAGCAATCTGGATTTGACGACAATGACCGCGACCGACACGCGTTGCTTATGGCGGACGATGAACTGTACGTCCGGCCATCCCTGGACCTTCGTACCCTGTCCACGCGTTCTGCCGAACAGAGCCAGCTTCATCGCACCGGTATCGACCGAAGCCAGCGCGCCGGTTAAATCGCCGACGAATTGGTTCGCGCCCGCAAAGCCGATTTCGGCGTAGCGAACGCCAAAGCCGCCCATCCGCTGAAGAAAGCTGACGGCGTTCGGCACTGAAATTTCAAGGTTCGGCTGTTGCAGCCCGTCACGCAGACTGGTATCGAACAGCTCGACTTTCCTGGTTCCTGCTTCCTTCATTTCTTCCTGTTCTCGTTCAATAAAAATATTGTTCGCATCGTATCGCGCCGCAAGCAAATATCCGGCCTCCCGTCCCAACTCCGCCGAGAATTCCAGGTCTCAACTACGATGCGCCCCGCCTGCCGACAGACAATGATGTGCGGATGACGCAACTAGCAAAGAAGCGGAGGAAAGCCGATTCCTTCAGTCTAATCGATTGTGCCTTCCAGATGAGATTGCGGCTCCTCCAACTGTGTCGAACGGAAATTTCGGCCAAGCAAAACCAGGCTGTGGGATAATGGCGCCTATCGACGTCCGATTCGTTGGGACGCTCTATCCATTGAATTTCCCGCAGCGCCAGGACTTCCCCCGCGTCTCGATTGCAACTGTTCCAGCTTGTTGTTGTCGAATTCGACCTCCGTAAAGGAAACGCGACATGAAACTCATCTCACTCACAGCTACCTTCCTTGTCTCCATTCCAATGATGCTCCTGGGACAGCAGTTTGCCTCGATGCCCGGGCAAGGCCGCTCCATGGTGGTGACAAAGTACGGAATCGTCGCGGCCCCGCAGTTTCTTGCGTCTCAGGCAGGCGCGCACATACTGGAAGAGGGCGGGAACGCCATCGACGCTGCCATTGCGGCGAACGCTGTCATGGGCGTGGTTCAGCCGTATGTGAACGGAATAGGCGGCGATCTGTTCGCCTTGTACTACGAAGCGAAGACGGGAAAGCTATACGCCCTGAACTCCAGCGGATGGACCCCGAAAGCTCTCACAATCGACTACATGAAAGCGCATCACATCGACAGTATCGATCCCATCGGAGTCCACACGATCGATATCCCGGGATGCGTAGCCGGTTGGGAGGCGCTGAAGGATCGATTCGGCACGCTGTCTTTCAGTAAAACGTTAGCGCCGGCCATTTTTTACGCTCAGAATGGATTCCCCCTGGCGGAACGCAATGCGCGCTACTGGGCGAGCAAGCGATTCCTACATCAGCCCGGATTTCAACAGACCTATATGCCCAACGGCGTGGCGCCTAAGCTAGGCGACGACTTTAAAAATTCGGCGCTGGCGAACTCGCTGCGGCAGGTAGCCGCCCATGGACGGGATGCCTTCTACAACGGTCCTATGACCGACACCATGGTGAAGTTTCTGCGCAGCCAGGGCGGCACACACACGCGGGAGGATTTCTCAGATTTTCAGCCCGAGTGGGTGCAGCCGATCTCGACCACCTATCGCGGCTGGACCATTTATGAGCTGCCTCCAAACGGCCAGGGTCTCGCAGCGCTCTCCATGCTGAACATCATGGAGCAGTTCCCCATGGCCCAGTATGGACATAACTCGGTCGACGCCCTCCATGTGATGATTGAGGCAAAAAAACTGGCCTATGCGGACATGTACAAATATGTCGGGGACCCGCGCTTCACCCCCGTTCCCGTCCAGCAGATGATCTCCAAGGACCTGGCAAAACAGCGCGCGAAGTTGATCGATATGAACAAGGCCTCGTGCCAGGTTGTTCCGTCGAGCATCACGCAGATTCTGAACGCCCACGGCAATACGACCATCTATCTTTCCACCATCGACAAAGACGGCAATATCGTCTCGTTGATCCAGAGCAATTATGAGGGCTACGGCACCGGCATGGTCGCGCCCGGCCTGGGCTTCTCCTTTCAAGACCGCGGCGCTGGATTCAATCTGACCCCGGGTCTTCCGAATTCGCTCGCCGGGCACAAGCGGCCGCTCCACACCATCATTCCTGCCTTCATGGAAAAGGGAGACATACACATCGGGTTCGGCATTATGGGAGGCTGGAACCAGGCTCAGGCGCACGCCCAGTTTGTCGCCAACATTGTCGACTATGGGATGAACGTGCAGGCCGCGCTGGAGCAGCCGCGTTTTACCAAACCAACCTTCGATGGGTGCGATGTGGAGATGGAGCCGGGTATCCCGGAGGCGGTTCGAGAAGGCCTGGCTAAGCGGGGACACCAGATCGAACTCCTGGAGCCATTCTCGTTCACCGTGGGCCAAGGCGAAGCCGTGGTTCACGATAGTCGACGCAACGTCAATTTCGCCGGGTCGGATCCGCGCTCTGACGGAGAAGCCATCCCGCAGGAACCGCCCACACAATAAGCGCACCCACAAACAGCTTCTCCATTGCTTCCCGCCAAGGTTTACACTACCGCGTGGCTCAACAGGCTGCGGAAAAGCGCTGTTTTGTATCAGGGCACGACTTCAATCCAGAACCGCACGTCATACTTTCTTTTAAGGAGCATTCTCATGTCAGCCAAGCGAATTGGGATTCTCACCGGGGGCGGCGACGTCCCCGGCCTGAATTCGGTCATCAAGTCGGTCGTCTATCACGGTTGCGCAATCGGATGTCAGGTGATTGGCATCCGCCGCGGCTGGGAAGGATTGACGCACGTGGATCTTAAAGATCCGGCCAGCCAGTCGCGGTACATCCTGCCTCTCAATCGAGAGAACACCCGCACGATCGACCGCACGGGCGGCACCTTCCTGCATAGCTCGCGTACCAATCCCACCAAGATGCAAAAGCTGCCGCCAGCGCTCGAGGGGCAACAGTTTTCCAGCAAACAATCCACCAAGAATGGCGTCACCACCACAGTGTTCGACGTGACTCCGGCGGTGCTGAAGAATATCGAGACGCTGGGGCTCGACTATGTGGTGGCCATCGGCGGCGATGACACCCTGAGCTATGCCGCCGAACTTGACCGGCAGGGGGTCAAGGTGATCGCGGTGCCGAAGACCATGGATAACGACGTTCGCAACACCGAGTATTGCATCGGGTTTTCAACCGCCATCACTCGCGCCATGGACGCCATCGAGCGGCAGCGGACGACGGTCGGCTCGCACGAGCGCTTCGGGATCTTCCGGGTCTTCGGCCGCGACGCCGGTTACACCGCTCTCTACACCGCGTATGTGACATCGCTGCGCTGCTGCATTCCAGAGTACAAGGTTAATTTGCAGCACCTGATTGAAATCCTGATCGCTGACAAACGCAACAATCCCAGCAACTATGCGCTGGTGGTTCTCTCCGAGGGCGCGGAGTGGGAGGGCTACAAGGTCAAGGAATACGGCCCCGCCGACGCCTTTGGCCACCGCAAGAAGATGAGCGTGGCGGAGGACCTGAGCGACGAGATCAAATCTGTTACTGGGGAAGAGACTGTTGTCAGCGATCTGACCTACGATCTGCGCTCCGGCAGCCCGGATTTTGTCGACCGCATGGTGGCCAATACCTACGCCGGAATGGCGATGGACGCCGTGGAAGATGGCAAGAGCGGCCTGATGACCGCCATCAGCAGCGGCTGCTACGCGATGGTGCCGATCCCCGATCCTAAACTCGGGCCGCGCAAAGTGGAGATCGCCACCATGTACAACACGGAGCGCTATCGGCCGGCGTACGATCGCAAGCTGGGCCTGCCGATTTTCCTGACACGAGCCTGAAACAGTTTCCTGTTGGTGTAGAGCGCCCATTGACGACGCCCTCCCCTCTAGAAGTCAGCGTGCCGCGGCGGGTTGAAACTGAGAACCCCCGCGGCCCTATGGCTGCGATTCGGAAGCACCCTGCCGTGCCCGGCGTTCTTCTTCATTCAACGGCGCATTCACTTCGAGCAGCCCGGGCGGCAGGTTCATCTCCAACCGCCGCTCTGCCAGATCGATCCGAAGCAGATACGCTTTCGCGAATGGGATTTCGTACTCGTGTCCATCCGCACCCGCCACAACCAGCAGGTCCGCAGACTCCGCTTGCTGGATCACTTCGCGAACCGTACCCACGGATTGAGCCCGTTCCGGGACAGGAGCATCGGCAGGATGCATGTCGACCAGTTGGCAGCCGATCAGGTCGCTGACATAGACCGCATCTGGATCGAGGGCCACGCGTTCCGCCGCGGGAATCACGACCTCGGCCCCACGCAGAACCTCGGCGGCGGAGATGGAATCGACGCCAGCAAACTTCAACACCACTTTGCCCTTGTGCAGCCAGGATTGCTCTAGGAGGATCGATTCTGGAGGCAGGCTTTTCCGGCGTTGCAAGAATGAGTTTCGCATTGCCGCGAACCGTTCGGGAAAATCAGTCAGGACCTCCGCCAGAACTTCTCCGCGTCGCCCCTGTGGACGAATCACCCGGGCAATGCTCACCCAGGATTGCTTTGCCAATTGTTCCGAATCCGTCACAGCGCTATTGTTGCACGCGTGTGCCGCAAGCTTTCAACCATGTTCGTGGAGCCGACGCGCCCAGGCCTACCTGGATGCAGACTGCGGATTCGATTCTTCGACGATTTCAAGGCTGTAGCGATGGTGCAGTTTGACACTGACCGCTCCCAGAATCGTACGCAACGAGCGCGCCGTCCGACCTTGTTTGCCAATCACCTTCCCGACATCCGTGGGATCAACCCTCAGACGCAGGATGGTGCCAACCTCGTTGGATGTCTCGCTGACGGAAACGGCCTCGGGTTTATCAACCAACGAGCGGGCGATTGCCGCTATCAATTCAATTGCAGACGGCTCGGCGGAACTTTCTGACATGCCTCAACCCCATAAATTCAAGCGTATGTTCTTTTATGCTGATTGCGTTTATACCTGAAGGTCCCGGAATTGTCTGCCTATTTATGGTTTACTCTTTAGTACCTAGCCAGGTTACCGTAAGCGTCAAAATCCATGTTGATCTTCGAGGTATTGCAAATTATGGGCAGAAATCATGTCTCAGTGCGGCACAAAACCAATGAACACCTGACGCGAAAGAGCGCAGCCCGCAGGCCGCGCTCAAAAAAAGTGGCGCAAACATTTACGCCGTCAAATACCGTTTTGGAACAAATTATCCTTCGGTTGCCACGGGAATCGCAGCGCCGAACTTCAGGATAAGTTTGCTTACTCGATCGGAGACCTGGGCGCCTTTGCTGGTCCAGTAATCCACACGATCTTTCTTCAGTTCCACCGTCGCCGGATTGGTGCGTGGATTGTAGGTCCCAACCACTTCAAGAGAACGCCCATCTCGTGCACGGTCCTTCTCAATCACAACAACACGGTAATACGGCTTCTTAGGTGCGCCTACGCGCGAGAGACGAATCATCAACACAGCTTGTATAGTCCTTTCTTGGAACAGGAGAGAAGGCAGAGTGGCTCTGCGCAGACGAAATTCGTCTTTAGTCCTGAGCTTTCAGTATCCCGGATTTCCAGCTGCGATGCAAGCGAAACCCTCGCCAACACTGCATAAATACCTCGAAAATGATTGAAATCCCCGTCCACCGGCCAAGGGAAGCACCTATTGCCAGGAAAGCCGGCACGGGTGACCGCCGCTGGCGCATCGCCTGGCTGCTGGCACTCGGCGTGTTGATCAGCAACCTGGACCGCGTGAATATCTCCGTGGCCCAGCAGGCGCTGCACCTTGCCTTTGGACTGACCACCGTCTCCTTCGGTTTCCTGCTGGGTGCATATAGCTGGACGTACGCCATGTTGCAATTGCCTTCCGGCGTTTTGATCGATCGCCTGGGCCTGCGACGAGTTGGCGTGGTCAGCTCCTTCGTTTGGAGCATGGCTACCTTCGCCACCGCCAGCGCTGTCGGACCGGTCAGTTTGTTTTCCTCCCGCCTGCTGTTAGGGGTGGGCGAAGCGCCGATGTTTCCCATGAACGCGAAGGCCGTCGGGCATTGGTTTCCGGAAAAAGCGCGGGGCCTGCCCACATCGATGTTCGATGCTGCGGCCAAGTTCAGTCCAGCAGTCGGCATTCCATTCGTGGGCCTGCTGCTGATCCACTTTGGATGGCGAATCAGCTTTGCCCTGACCGGCGTGGTTAGCATGCTCTATTTCCTGCTGTTCGCCTGCGTCTATCGCAATCCGGCAGACGACCGGGCTCTTTCACCTGGCGAGCGCGCTTACATCGAGAGCGATCGCGGATTGTCAGAAAGCGCCGGTGACGCGTCTTCCTACACGCTCGGATATCTCCTGCTCCAACGCAAGATTCTCGGCCTGACGATTGGCTTTGGCACCTACAACTACAGTTTTTATCTGCTGCTGACATGGCTGCCAAGCTATGCGGCTGCGGGCCTGCACCTCAGCCCTGTCCATGCCGTGTGGGCGGCCAGCATTCCATGGTTCTTCGCCGGCGTCATCGACCTTGCGGTAGGCGGCTGGCTGGTCGATGCGTTGATTCGTCGCGGACACCCCGCCGGTCGAGTGCGTCGGACAGTCCTGCTGCTGGGGATGGCTTGCGGAGTGGGGATTGCCGGGCCGGCCTTGACTCATCACGCCATTCCCGCCCTGATTGCGCTTTCGATCGGGCTGGGAGGTCTTTCCGCTGCGGCTCCCGTCAGCTGGTCACTGCCGAGCATCCTGGTGCCCACCAGCAGCACCGGAAGAGTTGGCGGCATCATGAACTTCGGGAGCCAGCTCGCCGCCATTTCGGCGCCCGTCATCACGGGATATCTGACCAGCTGGACCCATACCTTCGCCGCAGCCTTCGCCCTGGCCGCGATTTTTCTTGTGATTGGAAATATCAGCTACGCATGTCTTCTGGGAAAAATCGAGCGGATTCCTGCACCGCTCGCATAGTCCTTATACGCGTTGGCCAACGGATCACGGCGCCATTCTTTTTTCCAACACAACACAGCGAATCGAACTCGGCCTCCCACGGATTTCGAGGGCTTACGGCGCGGCCGGATACGTCTTACTCTCGCCGGTGCGGGAGTTGAACACGACCAGCCTGCCATCCGGATACGCTTCGAGCCGGATGTAGTGGCCATCGGAGCTGCCGCTGGCTCCCTTCAAATTTGCAATGAACGGATCAGCCACATTGTGCTGCGCGCCACCTTCCGCCGAGTAGTGCAGTTGCCACAGGTCCTTCAGGCGCGGCGATTTCTCAATGACATCCCAGGGCCCGGGAGAGCCGCCCTTGGTCTCACCGTTATCCATGATGGCGATGCGCGGCGCAATGCCATCGACAAATGCCGGACTGCTGCTCGGATACCAGCCATGATGCGAGACGACGTACACATCCATGCGGCCCAGCTTATTCACCGGGCACATCAACTGCATTTCCCTGTCCCATGTAAGATCTCCCAGGTCTACCAGGCGCATTTTCCCGTACTGCATGACAATTCCCACGGAGCGGGCATTTTCGGTTTGGTCCGCCGGCCGTGTGGGACAGTTCTTGCAGGCTGGATTGGGCTGCCCAGCGCCAGGCAGAGGTGTATCGATCACCTTGCCATCGGCGCTGACGATGGTGGTCGTCAGGCCCTCCAGCGGAATGCTTTCGCCCGGCTGCGCGAGGATGTGCTTGGCACCCGCGTGCGCCAGCGCAGCTTCATAGTTTTCGAAGGCTTGCTGCGTGGGCGCGTTGCTCGTCTCGCGATTCGTTCCATGATCGATGACGTCGTCGATATGGATCAGTTTGACCAGGTTTGGAACGCCGCCGCTATGGTCCTGATGAAAATGGGTGAGCAGAAAATAATTGATGTGGTCGAGTCCAGCCTGTTTCACCACGGTCATGATGCGGTCTGCGTCGCGCCCATCGTGATCGGGCCAGCCTGCATCGACCAACAGCGACTGATGCGATGGCGTGACGAAGAGCGTGGACTGGCCGCCTTCGACATCGACAAAATATACCGTCAGCGGTTTGGCGACCGATACTTTATGCCGCCGAAAATTTGCAGTCTGCGCGTGTACAAGTGTGACGCCAAGAAATACCAGGGCGGATGCGATACACGCTGCCGCGATACAAAACGCCCCATAATGCTGGGATCTGCTGGATGGAAATGACCGCTTTGGACGAACCATGCTCTCTCTCCTGTTCCGCATTCGCGAACTTCATCAATCTACAACTCGCTACTCTAGCTGCGCGACTTGGGCTGCGCGACCGTGGCCCGCACCGCCCCGGTCGAGATTCCGCCGTCCACCAGCAGAGTTTGACCGGTAACGTAGCGGCTCTCCTCGGAGGCAAGAAAAACAATAGCACCGTCGAGATCGCCCGGACCACCAGGCCGCTTCAATGGAATGCGGTCGCACAAATACTCGACCCACTCCGGATCGTCGTACAGCATCTTGTTCTGGTCGGTCTTGAACCAACCGGGCGCGAGGCAGTTGACGGTAATGCCATGCCTGCCCCAGTCGTCGGCCAAACTCATCGTCAACTGGCGAATGCCGCCGCGGCTCGCCGTATAGGGGGCAAGTCCCGCGTAGCCGCAGACGCTGGTCACGGACCCAATGTTGATGATGCGGCCATAGCCGCGCGCAATCATCGGACGCGCTATGGCCTGCGCGACGAAAAAACTGCCGCGCAAATTTGTGTCCAGCACCTGGTTCCAATCCTGCCAGGAAACGTCAAGAGCGGGCTTGCGCACATTGCAGCCCGCATTGTTCACCAGAATGTCGACGACGCCGAAGGCGGCCTGCGCTTGCTCCGCCATGCGCGTGATGCTAGCTTCATCGCGCACGTCTAGTTCGAGCGCAACAGCCTTGCGGCCCATCACGATCAGTTCCTGTTGAAATGGCATCAGGTCCTGCCGCTTGCGGCTGGTCAGAATCAAATCTGCCCCCTGCCGCGCCAGCGCGCGAGCGAAGCCCTGGCCCAATCCGCGGCTGGTTCCCGTCACCAGGGCAACGCGCCCAGTGAGGTCGAACATCAGCTTCTCCGGGGTCTGGATCGGCGCTTCCGCGTTCATGCGACCGGCCCCGGCGTCAGCACCACTTTCATCAGATTCGCTTCGTGCGCGTAGAGTCGCTCAAACCAGCGTGGCCCTTCCGTCAACGGAGCGACCGCGGACAACATCGGCGTCACATCGATTGTTTTGCCGGCCATCAACTCGATGGCTTCTGGATATTCTCCCGAGGAAGCGCATGAACCTTGCAGGCGAAGCTGCCGCGTGACGACCGTCTGCAGCGGCAACTGGACCTCGGGTGCAAGATTGCCGACCAGCGTGATGGTCGCGCCTTTGCGCGCCGACGCAATGGCGGTTCGCACCGTCGTCGGACTTCCCACAGCTTCCAGCACAACATCGACACCGTGGCCGCCGGTGAGTGCGCGGACTTGCTCGGCAATTTCCTCACTCGTGGTCGCCGCGTCGACGAGCAGCACTTCTTCCGCGCCCAGTTTTTTCGCCAGTTGGAGCCGTCCGCGGTCGATATCCGTCACGATAATTTTTCCGCAGCCCGTCACGCGCAGGGATTGCAGAATCAATAAACCTATCATGCCAGCACCCACGACCAGCGCCGAACTTCCCTGCTCCGGCGCGGTGAGATGCACGGCGTGCAAGGCGACCGAAACGGCCTCGATCATCGCGGCCTCGGCAAAACCCAGCGTGTCGGGAAGCCGATAGACGATGCGCGCCGGAACCACAACATATTCCGCGAAAGCGCCATTGCGGCGATAGTCTCCGCAGGAAACACCCAGCACCTCGCGATGGTCGCATAGGTTGATCGCGCCTGTTTTGCAAAAACGGCAAGTTCCGCAGGAGATGGTCGAATCGAACGTGACGCGTTCGCCGATCGCGTAGATCAGGACATTCGCACCCACGGCCGCGATGACGCCCGCAGCCTCATGGCCCATCACCAGCGGCGGAATGCGGCGTCCCGTCGAGCCATCATAGCCGTGCACATCGCTGCCGCAGATGCCGCATGCCGCGACACGAATCAGCACTTCATCGGGCGCGAGCGCGGGCACGGGAATATCCACCAGTTGAAGCTTCCGGTAGTCCGTCAATTGCAAAGCTTGCATGGTTTTCACCAACCCAGCCATGGTAAACGATGGCGGAGAGTAATCGAAATCGCCGCACTCGAAATTTTCCCGCGCGCACCCCATGTCGTGATTCCGCCGTGCGAATCTGAGCAGGGAGACGCTCGAGCCTGCATCTGCGACAATCAATTCTTCATGCCAACACACCCCGCACAAATCGCCGTCTGGATTTCAACTTGGATTTTGTGCATACTGGTATTCGTCCTGATTCTCTGGCGTCCGCGCCGTGTTCCCGAATATGCCTGGGCGGTCACCGGCGCTATTCTGCTGGTCGTTTTCCGCCTGATGCCTCTCGGTGAGGCGTGGACCGCCGTACGCGCTGGAGCCAACGTCTATTTGTTCCTGGCCGGTATGATGCTGCTGGCGGAACTTGCCCGGCAACATGGCGTCTTCGATTGGCTGGCGGCCCTCGCCATGGAGCACGCGCGCGGCTCGCAGACGCGCCTGTTTGTGCTTGTCTACGGCATTGGCATCGTCGTCACGTCGCTGCTTTCCAACGACGCCACCGCTGTCTTGCTGACGCCTGCCGTGCTGGCCGTCATTCGCCGCACGAAAACCTCGCCGCTTCCGTATCTGTTCGCCTGCGCATTGATCGCCAACGCGGCCAGCTTTGTTCTTCCCATTTCGAATCCGGCGAACCTGGTCGTGTTTGATGGCCAGTTGCCCGCGTTGGGAGAATGGCTGCGAATATTTTGGCTTCCTGCGGCAGCCGCAATCGGAATGACATTTCTGTTGCTCTGGTGGCATAGCCGCAAAGACCTGAGACCGCCGATGCAAGATGGAGTGCGACCGGCTTCGCTCAATCCAATGGGACGTCGCGCGGGCCTGGGAATCCTATTGGCCGCGGGCGCTTTGCTGACCACCTCGGGGCTGGAAGGACCGGTCGGCCCTGCGGCGTTTGTAGCCGGAATCCTCGCGATGCTCTTCGTGGCCGGCAAGCAGGGTCGTGTGATGATAGCGGCCCTCCGGCACATATCCTGGAGTGTGATCCCGCTGGTGGCGGGTCTGTTTGTATTGGTGGCGGCGTTGCGAGGAGTGGGAGCTCTGGCGATTTCCGCCTACGCGTTGAAGACCGCCGCGACGTGGCCTCCCATCGCGGGCCTGAGCTCGGTTGCGTTTGGCTTCGGCATCGCGGCCAACGCGATCAACAATCTGCCCATGGGCCTGATCGGAGCGGCGGCGGTCCAGGCTGCGCGCGGCACGCGAGTGATGCACGCCGCGGTTTTACTTGGCATCAACCTGGGACCGAATCTTTCCGTGACTGGATCGCTGGCCACCATCTTATGGCTGATCGCGCTGCGACGCGAAAAGATTGAGGTGAGCGCCTGGCATTTCCTACGAGTCGGCGTATTGGTTATGCCGCCGACGCTTTTGATCGCCGTGCTGGCGCTGGCGCTGATGCACCATTGACCGCCGGATAACAGTTCACTCAATTCCAGTGCTTGACTATCACTCTGCCGCGAACCATCGCCAGCGACAAAGCGAGGACGAGTCCACAGATCTCCGCGATCTTCCCTCGGTCATGCATCAGCAAAGGAATCACCACGCAGAAGTGAGAATAGCCCGGCAAGCGATATCGCAATACCCCTTTTCGGGAACAAGAGTCTTTCTCGTGCGACGCGTTTCCGGTCATCTGTGCTGCAAGGCAATCACCGCTTGCCGTCCACATAAACCGCGGCAGGGGATGCCAGTTTTATGCTGGACAGCTTCGACTGCACGCTGACTTTTTGCCATCCTGGCTTGGGGGTCGCCAAGGTCAACAAATACTGCCGGCTCAGGGACTGATATAGCAGCGCCACAAAATCATTGAACACAGCCGGGCTTTCGTCTATCAACGCATAGAACTGTCCGCCGGTTTGCCTCGCTACTCCCTGCATGTGAAGTTCACCGCCCAAAGGCTCCGCATCATGCTCCGGGAGATAGACGGAATAGACAATCAATCCGGCCTTTTGCGCGTCTTGAATCGCGGAGTCCACAAATGGGTCGTCAATAACACCGGGACTGTTATATGGATCCGATCCGTCGCTCAGCATGACAATCACTCGACTTGAAGCCGGTTGTTGCGAAGGCCAGTGTTTAGCCAGATCCGACAAACAAAAATACGGGCTGCCAGTGGGATTGGGAACGATCGCGTACAGCGATTTCGCCGTTAGCGCGTGATCGGTCGTTAGGGGCCCTACCATGACGGACTTACCGTTCTCCATATACGCGACGCCCACAGCGGCCGACGGTGGAAGCGCTTCAACAAATTTTGCCAACGAAGGAATCCTGCGGTCCAGATAGGACCGCGATTTTGAATCAAAAAGAAAAATAAGCTGCATGCCGGGATCGGATCCGGTCACCAGCTTCCACCTCACAATGTCCGCCGGCCGGTTGTCCAATTTCACCGCAATATCGTTCTGCTTAAGAAGAGGAGCTGCGTGAACACCCGCTTTCACAGTGACAACCACTTGCGATTGTCCAGCGGATTTTTCGGTCTGCGCCATCGCGAGGGGCACAGATCCAGCGCTCACCCCAACCATTGCCACTATAAAAACCGCACTGACTACCCGCTTTCCTATCATCGTCCCTCCATTGGAACTGCCGTTGTTGTATATGTTTTGTGAATCATCCCCCCAATCGGCGATCAGGGGCACTGCGATGTATCGTTCTATATCCGCTAGCGCGATTGGCGTCACATCGCGCTTCGAGTGATGCGTGCATCGAAACGATCACTGATTCTTTTCCACATAAATCTCCCTGGGAGCGGCCAGTTGTACGTCTGGAATTTTGGCCTTGACACTCACTTGATGCCAGCCTGTACGGCCAGCCGCAATGGTCAATAAATACTGGTGATCCAGAGACTCCCTGAACTGCTTCAAATACGGAGCGAACGAGATGGGACTCATCATGGCCATGCTGTAGAATTCGCCGCCGGTTTCGTTGGCGACTCGCAGAAGATAGCTCTGTCCAATAACAGTGCTGAAGCTGTTCGGGCCACCTGCGTCACGATTGCGGAAATAGATGGAATACACGAGCAGGCCGGCTCTTTGAGCATCATGAATCGCGGTGGCAACATAAGGATTCTGCATATCAGGCGACCTGTAATATGGATCTTCTCCATTGGTCACCATAAAAACCACGCGCCGAGTTTGTTGTGGGGAATGCCAATAATTTTTGGCCAGGTCCGATAGACAAAAATAGGGGCTGCCGCTGATGCCTGGGATTCCGGTTGTCATGCGCAGAGATTTCGCGGCCAACGCGTGATCTGTCGTCAGGGTCTGCGCCATCGCGGCCCTGCCGTTATTCATGTATGCAATCGCCACGGCGGTGGAAGGGGGCAACACTTCAATGAATTTCTTCAGATCCGGAATCTGCAGGGCCCAATACGAACGCACCCCTTCGTCGATAAGAAATACAAGCTGCAGACTGGCATCCGCGCCCTTGAGTGGCTTCCAGCCCACAATGTCCACAGGACGATTGTTCAATTTCACGGCAATATCGCTCTGCTGAACAGGCTGAGCCAGGCGCGATTTTTTGGTATTCACCGTGACAACCAATTGCGCCCGTCCGGTGGGATTCTCAATCTGACCCACGGCTTGTGAGGCAAATCCCGCGCCCGCTAATACGACTGCCGCCACGAGGACGGAACTGGCAATCCGATTCCTCTTCATCGTCGTTCCTCCATTCATTCCACTCTGCCGCGCTTCCCCATATTCGTCCAACAATCGATCACTTGTCTTTGGCGATATAGATTGTTCTGGCGGTTACGAGTTTTACCCCGGGAACCTTCGACTTTGCGCTGACGTTGAGCCAACCCGAATCGGCGGTAGTAACGGTCAGCAAATACTGATTGTCCAGCGACTGACGAAACTGATCTAAGAACGGCTCGAACGACACTGGACTGCCCAACCCCAATTGGTAGAAATCACCGCCGGTCGCGGTCGCTACTTGCAGCAGGTAATTTTGGCCAATCACAATGCCGGTGTAGCCCTGATTCATTCGACTCTTTTCCCCGAAATAAAGGGTATAGACGAGAAGCCCGGCTTTTTGGGTATCTTCAATTGCATTGCGCAGGTACGGATCTTGAAGATCCCGGTGCGGGTAATACGGATCTTCTCCGTTGGTCACCATAAAGGCGACGCGGCGCGAGCTCGGCTCCTTGGAAGGCCAATGCTTGGCCAGTTGCGACAGGCAAAAATAGGGACTGCCACTGATCCCTGGGATCGCGAGTGTCACACGCAAGGATTTCGCCGCCAGCATGTGGTCCTTCGTCATGGGTCGTGCCATCACATAATTTCCATATTGCATATAGGCAACCCCCACAGCAGCCGAGGGCGGAAGGGCCTCGATGAATTTTCTCAGCGCGGGAATTTGCTGCGTCAGATACATGCGCGAGGAATCGTCGAACAGAAATACAAGTTGCAGATCGTCATTGGATCCGGTGAATGGCGCCCAACCCACAATGTTGGCCGGACGATTCTTCACTTTCACTTCAATATCGTTTTGCGAGAGAGGATGAGCTAAACGCGATTTTTTCCCATTGGCGGTAACAACCAACTGCGCCTGTCCGGCGGGATTCTGGCTCTGCCCCATGGCAGAGGAGACCAATCCCGCGGCCATCCACACCATCGCCGCTACAAGAACCGCACTCGCACTGCGTTTCGTCGCCATACATCCTCCGTGGACCACTACTTATCCAGTATGCGCCGCAAACATTCCATCTGTTCGCGGCGCGAGGGGGTCCGCGCTGGTCATTAGACGTACTCACGAGCGACTTAGGCTACTGCTGTTTGTCAACAGGAGGCAATCCATGTCGACAGCATAGGAAATTCCGGGCCATTTGGTTGGCCGCTTCGATTCCAGGCATTTCCCAGCGGTGATTCTAGGGGGTGATTGAGGACTCTCTGGCAGCGTAGCGCACCTGGTGCCACTGCCATGCATCGGAGATGATCGCATCCAATCCGGAACAACGCGGGCGCCAGCCAAGTTCGCGGGCAATCTTCTCTGAACTGGCCACCAGAATCGCTGGGTCCCCCGCGCGCCGCGGACACTCTTCCACTGGGATGGGATGTCCGGTCACGCGACGGGCGGCCTCAATGATCTCCCGCACAGAAAAACCCTGGCCATTACCGAGGTTGTAAATCATGCGCTCTCGATCTTCCAGCGCCGTCAATGCCCGCAAATGGGCCTCCGCCAGATCCCGCACGTGAATATAGTCTCGGATGCAGGTGCCATCCGGTGTAGCGTAGTCCGTTCCGTAGATGCGAATGCTCTTTCTCCGGCCCAGCGCCACGTCGAGCACCAGCGGAATCAGGTGGGATTCCGGCTCATGCGCCTCGCCCCGGCCGGCAATGGCGCCGGCGACATTAAAGTAGCGAAGGCTGGCATAGCGGAGCCCATGAATCCGCTGCAGCCAGAAAAGCATCCGCTCCACCAGCAGCTTGGATTCGCCATAAGGATTGGTGGGACACAGTGCCGCTTCTTCCAGAATCGGCGTCGTTTCCGGCTCGCCATAGACAGCCGCTGTCGAGGAGAAAACCAGCTTTTTGACACCGGTGGCCAACATTGCTTGAAAAAGAACTAACGAGGACGCGCTATTATTGCTAAAATACAGCTCAGGACACTGCATACTTTCACCGGCCTCAATGAGCGCGGCAAAATGCAGGACAGCATCAATTGGATGACTTCGGAGGACGGCCTCCAGTTTCTTCCGGTCGCCGACTTCCCCTTCGACAAAGGCCGAACCTGCCGGGACCGAGGGACGTTGGGAATGGGAAAGATTGTCATAGACTACGACACGATGCCCCGCTTCCATAAGCAAATGAGCGACAGTGCCCCCGATATACCCGGCGCCGCCAGTAATGAGTGCGTTCAATTCGGTCATCTCCTTTGGGATCAATGATGTTGCCCAGCCAGGGTCTGTCAGGCTGGGATGTTGGCTCTTTGGGATGGCTGGCGATTGGGGAAGGAGGCCGTTTCGCTCCAGCGTTCGATCTCCTCAGCGAAGATGAGCGGCTCGATCCTGGTACTTGGATGATAGGCCGTGCGAGCAAGTTTGCATATTTCGACGTTGTGGCGGGTCCCCAAGTGGTTAATCTAACGATGACAGATATGCGAAATTTCATTTGAAAATTTCTAAATTGTGGCATACTCAGTGGCAAACAGAGCCAATCTACCGGGAGCCAGACGGCCAAGTTGTCGGCCACGAAAGTTGGGCGATGAGCAGGCTGAGGTGCGAAAGCATTGCACTTTGACCGCCCGACAACTGTACTCGTTTGAAGATGGTTGCATCCTAAAACTATAACTGCTGGAATTGTTGGCGGAGATTTCACCTGATTTGATGCTCTTCTTTTTCTCTGCCTCGGTGAACGGAAGCATTTATGGTCATGTTTCGATTTCGGAGCCGGCAATTTTGAATTTGCCTGGATCAGCCAATCGGTTGTACCGGCCCGAGAAGCAGCATTGAACCGCACTCTGATCTATGCGGAAGTTTGAACGTGTTGAGGTAAAAGCGGTATGACAAGTTTTGCGACAAGAGAACATCGAGAACCTTCAGTTCGGCCCGATACCGGACTCCCCCCGCGCCGACCGAGAGATCGAGAACGCGGTGCTTCGACTCGACCTGTGGCGACGTTCGGGCTGCTACCGGAACCCGAGGGAAGAAATAAGTCTTTTGTGGTTAGCTTGATCGTCAACGCTTCGGCGATTGCGCTGGTACTGACCCTTTCCATGGTCATGGTCCATAAGGTAGTAGAGAAACCTGTGATCGAGACCGACCTGCTGCTCCCTATCACCCCAGTGAAGCCGGTGCAACCGGTGATTCATACGCGGGTCCCGATTGTTCCGCCAACACCGGACCTATTGAACCGGGTTGCGCCAAAAATCACCTACAACCGACCGACACCTGAGGAACGGCCGCGGATGGCGCGTGTGCGTTTGAACAACATGAACACCCCCGTCCTGCCGCCCTACCGACCAGACTCCGTTGCCCTGCCGCCGCAGCCGAAGGTGGGTATGTTCCATACCAATATTCCTACTGCGGTCGCAAATAATATGGGGCAGACTTCCACCAAAACAGGCGGATTCGGCGATCCTCAAGGTGTGCATCCCAATCCGGGCGCGAACCGGCCGGCTACCATCGCGGCCTACGGCAGCTTTTCGAGCGCGATTGGGGACGCTTCCGGCTCTGGTTCTGCTCGCAAGGGCAAAGTCGGCGGCGTGGACTTTGGCTCCGGTTACGCCCATGGTGTTCCGGGAGGCACTGGCCATGGAAAAGTTGCGTCCGTGGGGTTCTCTGACGGAGTGGCCGGCGGCACCGGAAATGGTCCCCGCGGAACGGTCAAGTCGGGCGGATTTCAGTCCAATCTCAATGCAGCGGCGCCCAAGATGAAGATCGCCAGCACCAACAACGCCACGACGGTTGAGGTTATTTCTCACCCCAAGCCGGAATACACTCCGGAAGCAAAAGAGCTCAGGATCCAGGGGGACGTCGTGCTGGAAGTCCGCTTCTCCGCGGACGGACGGTGCCATGTCATTCGCGTCGTGCGTGGCCTAGGACATGGGTTGGACGAACAGGCGATTCGGGTGGCGGAGGAGACTCAATTTAAACCCGCAACTCGCGATGGCAAGCCCGTCGACATTACCACATATTATCGGATCGATTTCCAGCTTGCGTGATTCTGCACCACGGTGTTGAAACTTACGTAACATAGGGAATTACCAGAGTGAACTTTTTCAGAGTGCACCTGGAATGTTCACGTATGATTGGATCGGCTCTCCAGCTAGCGTAATTGTGGACTCATCAACCTAAACTTAAGTAACCTAAGGAACACAATGATGCGATTTTCAAAACTTATCCCTCCAAGTTCACTCAACAGAGGATTGGCCCTCCTGCTGCTGGTGTCCGTTACTCTCCCTGCCTCGGCCCGGCACAAAACAAATGTCCAGCGATCGGCCAAATTGACCACCGAAATGATCCGCCTCATCGACCAGGCGTCCGGACACGAGAAGGGGGTCCTGATGGCGTTGCAGCAGCGCACGCCTGTGGTCGAGACCTATATCCAGGACTACAAGCCCGACACTCAATTGAGCGCCGTCCCGACGGAGGATCATTATTTCCTTGGGCGCGTGGATTTTGGCAAGGTAATCGAAGACAATCGCTACCAGGAAGCCGGCAGCAAGAAGGCTGCCTATAAAGGATCGGTCATGTTCGTCAACGGACTGACCAAGGCGTTCAAAATCGAATACGTGGCCCAGGGCTTTGTGCAAATGCTACTGCTCGATGCCAACCACTTCGATCGCCAGCACTACGACTTCGTGTTTGTCCGCCGCGAATTCCTGGGAGATACCCGTACGTATCTCTTTGATGTGACCCCCAAGCCGGGTTCGGGAGCCGGACGGTTCATTGGCCGCGTCTGGATTGAGGATGCTGGCGGTAACATCGTCCGCTTCAGCGGCACCTACACCAGCAGAAACGGCCGCGAGATTTATTACCACTTCGACAGCTGGCGCACCAATGTTCAGCCCGGCCTCTGGCTGCCCACAGCGGTCTACGCGGAAGAGCATGGCCCTGCGACCGTTTCCGATCAGGCTGGTTTCTTTCGTGCGCAGACATGGATCTGGGGCTACTCGCTTCGCCAGCCCGCGTCCACCAGCGACAACGCGACGGTCAAGATTGACGCTGTTACCGATCAAAGCGAGAGCGCGCAGGATGTGAGCCCGCTGCAGGCCTCCCGCATGTGGTCCCAGCAAGCGGAACAGAACATCCTCGATCGCTTGTTTCAAGCAGGACTTCTGGCAGCCCCCAGCAGCTTTGACAAGGTTCTGGAACAGGTCACCAACAACCTGATCGTGACCAACAACATCACCTTGGCCGAACCCGTCCATTGCCGCGTCCTGCTCACCACCCCCCTGGACTCGCTGACGATTGGCAATACGATCGTCCTCAGCAAAGGCCTGATCGACACCCTTCCCTACGAAGAGGACTTGGCCTCGGTTCTGGCATTCCAGCTTGCTCACCTGCAGTTGGGCCACAAAATCGATACTGCATTCGCCTTCCCTGATAATTTGATGTTCGCCGATCAGGCGACCATCCGAAGGGTACCGCTGCACCACAGCGATGCGGAAAATCAGGCTGCCGCGAGGAAGGCGCTTGAAATCCTGGAAAACTCCCCCTATAAGGAGAAGCTCGCCAATGCCGGTCTCTACTACAAAATGCTGGTGGCCCGCGCCAAGTTCTTACCCAGCTTGATGCAGCCGCAGCTTGGCGATTCTCTCTTCACCAGCACCACCGACGATCAAGTCTGGATGAGCGCACTGGTTACGAGAGCGCCGAAACTGGATATGGGCAATGTCCGGCAGATTGCGGCCCTGCCATTGGGAAGCCATCTCCGCGTAGATTCCTGGAACGATACGGTCGAACAGCTCAACTCGAGGCCTGTCGCAGTGCTCAGTCCCAGCGATAAAATGCCGTTTGAGCTGACGCCTGTATTCTTCCGGTTGCGCCCCTACGGCCAAGCAGCACCAATTCCGGTATCGACTGGAGCAGCCTCCCCGGGCGACAGTACATCTAAGTAGTCAAGTCGATTACAATCTAGAGGCAGATTCAAAAAAGGCATCTGCCTCCAGATATTTAAGATAAGTCTCATTGGGGAGGATTTACGGTGGGGAAAAAATTTTTTGCTGGGCTACTCTTCTTACTTTGCCCGATCTTCCTGCACGCGCAGGCTATACAACCTGTCACGCCAAAACTCGCTACCATCACTGTCGGAGGATATTTCTCCTACGGACAGACAGATTACGGCCAACGGCATGCATTTGGACCCGGTGCATATGCGGACTTCAACTATCGTATCTGGCGCAGCGTCGGCGTCGGCGTCGAAGGTGAAATGCGCTTCCTGAATTTCCTTACAGATTCAAGTTCCGGAGCTGGTATCGAAGAACAGAATTTCCTGGGTGGTCCGCGTGTCACCTACCAGATTGGGCGGCGCTGGTTTCCGTATGTCAAGTTCCTCGCTGGAGGAAGCCGTTTCCATTACCCCAACTTCATCTCTAACCGGATTTTTACCTATACCACGTTCGCAGGCGGCGGCGGTCTCGATTACAACCTGACCGACCGCATCACTGTGCGTCCTGTCGATTTTGAATATCAACATTGGGACTTTCCGCCTACGGGGCTGACCCCCTGGGTCTATTCGGCTGGTGTGTCCTACCGTATTTTCTAAGCTGTTCCCCGCTGTTTACACTCCCATCCGGGCCCTGGCGCAAGCCAGGGCCCTTTTTATGGTCACCGCTGCATCACTCGTCTTTGTGTCATGATTCCTGCGAATGCTCTACGATAAGAGCTTGGCCCTCCATCCTATGAACCCTTCCTATTCCTCGACTCGCGTCCGGTTCGCCCCTTCTCCGACCGGATTTCTGCATGTGGGCGGCGCTCGCACGGCTCTGTTTAGCTGGCTGTTCGCACGTCATGCCGGCGGCGCCTTCGTCCTTCGCATCGAGGACACCGATTTTGAACGCTCCTCCGCCGACATGGTTACCGGCATTCTGGAGGGCCTGCGCTGGCTGGGCATGGATTGGGACGAAGGTCCCTTCTATCAATCCCAGCGCTTGGATCTCTACGCGAAGGCTGCCGCCGCGCTGCTCGAAACTGGCCACGCCTACCACTGCTTTTGCACCCGCGAAGAGTTGGAGCAGCGGCGCGCCTCCGCAACAGAAGCCGGCAGCGTGCCTCGCTACGATGGCCGTTGCCGCGGCATTTCGCGGGCGGAAGCAGCGCGACGGCTTGAGCAGGGTGAGCGAGCCGTTGTCCGCTTTGTGGTTCCCCGCGACGGCGCGACTACATTCGAAGATGCTGTGTTCGGACCCATGGAATTTTCCAACGCGGAACTGGAAGACTTCGTTCTGCTGCGCTCCGACGGCATCCCAACCTACCACTTGAGCGTGGTGGTCGATGATCTGGACATGCGGATGACGCACATCATTCGCGGCGCGGACCATCTCTCCAACACTCCCAAGCAAGTCCTGCTGTATCAGGCGCTGGGCGCTTCCCTACCCGTTTTCGCCCACCTGCCGCTGATTCTAGGGCCGGACAAAACGCGTCTCTCCAAACGCCACGGCGCCACCAGCGTCATGGCGTATAAGGAGATGGGAATCGTCCCGGAGGCCTTTCGAAATTTTCTCGCGCTGCTGGGCTGGAGTCCGGGCGACGCGGCCAAGCGGCCCGACGGTCCCGACCGCGAGATCTTCTCGACAGACGAACTGATCCAGATGTTTTCGCTCGACGGAATTGCCCATTCCAACGCCGTTTTCAACAATGAAAAGCTTGCCTGGTACAACACCGAATACATCCGCGCCTACGACCCCACCCGCCTGCTTCCGTTGATTGAAGACGAGTGGCGCCAGGTACAGTACCAGCCCTCGCGCGGCCGCGAGGAAATTCTTACAACTATAGCTTTATTGCAGCCGCGTGCCCGCAGTTTGAAGGATTTTTCTTCCGCATTTCTGGCGTATTTTGGCGACGAATTTTCCATGGACGACGCTGCGGTAAAAAAATATTTGGCCGACAGCTCTGTTCGGCACATGCTGGCCGAACTCGGACACCGATATGCCGCGGTGGAGACCTATACGGAAGCCTCCACGGAAGAGCTGCTGCGCGCCTTTGCGGCGGAAAAAGGGATCAAGGCGGGTGCGCTGATCAACGGAGCCCGGGTTGTACTCACCGGCCAGGCAGTTGCGCCCAGCCTCTTTGCGGTGATGCTCTGCCTGGGGCAGCAGCGTGTCGTACGCAGACTCGAAGCGGCTAACAATGTAACAGCCGTGTAGTGATGGCTTTCTCTTCTCGCCCCTGGCGAACTGATTGCTACATCAATTCCTGAACGAACCCCTGGGCAATCTCAGCTGGGATACGGTTGTTCTGGTGGACAAGCGGCCCCGAATTTAGAACGGGCTCTGCGCCGTGCAGCGTGGGCAGATCGGTCCGCTCGAAGAATTTCCCGATCGGAATCTCCTCTCCCCAAATCACAGATTTCTCCATCGCCATCGCCCAGTCGGTCGAATCATACTCCGGATTGTCTTCGAGCTTCTTTACCCGCGGACGAAACCACTGGAACGTGTTGTCGTGGTTGTAGGTGACGCATGGGCTGAAAACGTCGATGAACGAAAATCCCTTGTGCTCGATACCCAGCTTGATCAGCTCGGTCAGGTGCTTCTGGTCGCCGCTGAAACCGCGCGCAACAAACGTAGCCCCAGCGGCCAGCGCCAGCGCAACCGGACTCAGCGGCGTCTCAATATTCCCATAAGGCATGCTCTTCGTCTTCATGCCAATACGGCTGGTGGGCGACGTCTGGCCGGTGGTCAGCCCATAAATCTGGTTGTCCATCACGATATAGGTCAGGTCGACGTTGCGGCGAATTGTATGCACGAAGTGGTTGCAGCCGATGCCGAATCCATCTCCGTCTCCGCCTGTCACCAGCACGGTCATGGCGTGGTTCGCGAGCTTCATCCCTGTGGCTACGGGCAGAGACCGGCCATGCAACGTGTGCATGCCATAGGTCTCGATGAAGCCGGGAAAATTCGATGAGCATCCGATGCCGCTGATCGTGGCCACCTCATGCTTCGGTATCTGCAGCTCGACCAGCGCCTTTTGCACGGCGGCGAGCACGCCAAAATCGCCGCAACCCGGACACCAATCGGGATCGACCCTCCCTTTGTAATCCGCCATCGTAATTGCTTTGGGAGCCACTACAGTTTCGGTCGCCATTGTTCGGTTCTCCTTTATACGGAAGCGATAAATTTTCGTGCCGTTCTGCTACCACACAGCGTTCTATATCGTTGTCTCTACACCATGATTTCGTGCGCCGGCACAGAGAGCTTCGTCTTGCCTGCGAGTTGCTCTTTGACTGCTTCCACAATGTGGTGCGGCGCAAAGGGCTCTCCGTCGTATTTGCGAATGTTCCCGTCAGGAACAAAGCTCGTTTCACTGCGCAGATAGCGAGCGAACTGGCCACTGAAATTGTTCTCCACGATGATCGTGTGGCGCGCGCCCCGCAGCAGATCGAGGATCGCGTCTCCATGCAGCGGCACTAGCCAGCGTATGGCCAGATGATTCGCGGAGATACCTGCTTCCCGCAGCAGTTCGCACGCCTCATGGATCACGCCGTGCGTGGACCCCCACCCAATCAGGGTCACGTCGGCATCAGCGGGACCATGCAGTTTGGGCGGCGGAACCGAGGCGGCGATACCGTCCATCTTGCGCATACGTTTTTCCATCATCGCTCGGCGCTTGCCCGCGTTGGTGTACTCGTCGCTGATCAGCACTCCGTCTTCATCGTGTTCGTCGCTGGAGACAACGTGGGTGTAACCTGGCAGTCCAGGAATGGCGCGTGGGGATACTCCGCTTTCAGTGATTTTGTATCGCTTGTACGGTTCGTGGTCGCCGGTCCCATTCGACGTGATCATTTCGCCGCGATCAATGACGGGATTGAAGTCCAGTTCCTTCGGATCGACGCTCAGACGGCCTTCAGAAAGCAGTAGATCGCAGAGCACGATTCCCGGACACTGGAAGCGATCGGTGAGATTGAACATCTCTGGGATCAACTTGAAGCAATCGGCAATGTCGAGCGGAGCGGCAATCACCTTGGGATAGTCGCCAAAGCCCGCGCCCAGCATCTGCCAAAGATCGCCCTGCTCGGTTTTTGTGGGCACGCCAGTCGAAGGGCCAGCACGTTGGCAGTCGATCACAACAATTGGAATCTCCGCCTGGGCCGAGAGTCCCATGCCCTCGCTCATCAGCGCGAATCCGCCGCCGGAGGTGGCGCACATGGCGCGAACACCCGCGTGCGCGGCGCCGATCGCCATGGTCACGACGCCAATCTCATCCTCCACCTGGCGCACCATGATTTCCGCTTGACGTGCGTGCGAAGCCATCCAGTGCAGCACCCCGGTCGCCGGACTCATCGGATACGCCGAGTAGAATTTCACTCCTGCCGCCGCGCCTCCCATCGCCATGGCGATGTTGCCGCTGAGCACCGCATAGCGTGCGTCTGTCATCGGCAGCGGCCATGCCAAAGCCTGGAAGTTTTTGCTGGCATACTCATACCCGGTACGCGCCAGATGGATATTTTCATCAATCACCGCCTTGTCCTTCTTGCGGAACTGCTCGGCGAGGACGCCCTCCAGTACGGAAAATCCAATGCCCATCATGTTGACGGCGGCGCCAATGGCCAGAGTGTTTTGCCCGACCTTATTGCGGGTAATGTCGGCCATTTTCGACACCGGCATGGGGCAGAGCTGCACTCCCTCCGCAGGCGTGCCAGGCTGAATCAGATCCGCGTTGTACAGGCACGCGCCTCCGGCGGTCAGCAGCCGAAGATGACGGTCCATCGTGTCCTGATTGAGCGGGATCAGCAGGTCGAGATGATCGCCGGTATTGGAGATTTTCTGCGGCCCGGTGCGAATCGTCAGAAAGGTATGGCCGCCGCGGATGATGGATTGATAAGCGTTGTACGCATTCAGATGAAGCCCGCGGCGGCTGAAAATCTTGGCGAAAATGTCGCCGGGGGTGGCCACACCCTGACCGGCGGCGCCTCCGATCCCTACAACAAAGGACTCACTCATGCAAATCTCCCAATCTGGCTCATATCGTTTCCAAGCCTTCTGCGCGAACAAAATATCTCGAATACCAGGATTCTACGGTCGGTCCGAACTACCCGAAAGTGCGGATCGCAACGATCTCTTCGAATCTGTGTGCCATCGTAGCCTCTGCCCTATAAAACGGTCAACAGTCGTTTCAACAGGCTGGAAACCCATTGAGAACAAGTTGTATTCAGCTGCACGGCATTGTGCTGCTCACGACGAATCAAGCCTATCGCCGTACGGACATCCAAAGAATCTCTGGAACCGGGACTTGACACGTAGACGCGAGACAACGGCTAGCTGGCGAAGGCCTGCCGAATGACGAACAGGCGCGCGTCTCATTGCCTTCTGCTCTGACAGGGTTGTAGAACAGGAACTGAAACACGTATTTGGCGCGGAGCCGTGCATCGGGGAAATCGGTACGCAACCTATCCGGGTATGTGGATTCATTCTGAAAAGTGTGCAATTCGATACAGTCGCAAGCACTTCGCTTAAGGAGTAATGAGGGTTACGAGTCCTGAAATACACGCAATGCAAAGAGCACCCCCCCCATGGAGAAATGATGACCACCGATCATCCTGTCGCGGTTGCGCCAACCAGCCCACCTGCCATGCCGGCACAGAATATTTCGTCGAACGGACTCGCCAGCGCTGAGGCACAGAGCCGTCTGGAAAAGGACGGGCCAAATGCAATGCCGGATACCTCCGCGCATCCGCTTCGGAATGCGTTGACCAAGTTCTGGGCGCCTGTTCCCTGGTTGCTCGAAGCTGCCATCGTGCTGCAAATTGTGCTTCATAAAGACCTCGAGGCTGCGGTCATTGCTGGCCTGCTCGTCTTCAATGCAGCTCTGGCCTATTTCCAGGAGAGTCGCGCTCAGGCTACGCTCGCTGCCTTGAAATCGCGTCTCGCCCTGAATGCTTCTGTCCGTCGCGATGGAGCCTGGAAGACAATCCCGGCCGCGGAGCTGGTGCGTGGCGATGTCGTGAAGTTGTCGCTCGGCGGCGTGGTTGCAGCCGATGTGCACCTTATCGATGGGTCTGTTCTGCTTGACCAATCGATGCTCACCGGCGAATCTCTGCCCATCGAAGCCGGCGCCGGGGTGGACACCTATGCCGGTGCACTCGTGCGGCGCGGCGAAGCAACGGCAGTCGTGACAGCTACCGGCATTCACACCAAATTCGGCCGTACCGCGGAACTTGTCCGCACCGCGCACGTTGTCAGCTCCCAGCAGAAAGCTGTGCTGCGGATCGTGCGCAACCTCTCCTTCTTCAATGGCGGCGTTATCCTTCTCATTGGAGCGTATGCCTATTTCCATGCGATGCCGTGGAGCGAGATCATTCCCTTGTTGCTCACCTCGGTTCTGGCGTCGATCCCGGTGGCATTGCCGGCAACCTTCACGCTGGCGGCGGCGCTCGGAGCTCGCTCTCTCGCAAAGCTGGGCGTACTTCCAACTCGACTCACTGCTGTCGATGAAGCCGCAACCATCAACATTTTGTGCTCGGACAAGACGGGAACGCTGACCCGCAACGAACTCTCGGTCACCAGCGTGCGGCCCATGACGGGCTTCGACGAGGGGCACGTTCTCGGACTGGCTGCGCTAGCAAGCTCGGACGGCGGTCAGGATTCCGTTGATGCAGCCATCCGGTCCGCCGCGTCGCACAAGCCTGTATCCGACCTGCCGAAGCTGAACAAGTTTGTGCCGTTCGACCCCGCTAAGAAGACCTCGGAAGCAATAGCGACAGTGGCCAACGGAGGCCAGGAGCGCATCGTCAAGGGAGCCTATACAGCCGTTGCCGGGCTTACAGCATCTGATCCCGCTGCCTCTCCCATTGCCGACGAACTCGAAAAACAAGGCTTCAGAGTTCTGGCGGTGGCCGCCGGTGCTCCGGCCTCCATGCGGATGATTGGCTTCATCGCGCTCAGCGATCCGCCTCGCGCCGACTCCACTGCGCTCATTACCGAGTTGAAGGCCCTCGGCGTGCGCACCGTCATGGTCACCGGCGACGCGCCGGCGACTGCGGCAATCGTTGCTCACGCGGTTGGACTGCACGGCGCCGTTTGCCCGCCAGGACCGATCCCCGAGGCAGTCAAACCGGAGGATTTTGCGGTCTTCGCCGGCATTCTTCCTGAAGGAAAATTCAACCTCGTCAAAGCGTTTCAGAAGAACGGGCATACAGTGGGGATGTGCGGGGATGGAGCCAACGATGCACCCGCGCTCCGTCAGGCACAGATCGGCATTGCTGTATCGACGGCGACCGACGTCGCAAAATCCGCCGCGGGCGTTGTCCTCACGGAAGCCGGACTCGGCGGGATTGTCGCCGCTGTAAAAGAAGGCAGGATTACGTTCCAGCGCATTCTCTCCTACACCCTCAACTCCGTTAGCAAAAAAATCGTGCAGGTGCTTCTGCTGGCGGTCGGCCTGCTCATCACGGGCCATGCCGTACTGACTCCAATGTTGATGGTCATCGTCATGATCACCGGCGACTTTCTGTCCATGTCGTTGACAACCGATCGAGTGCGGCCCTCGGAGATGCCGAACTCCTGGAACATCGGCAGGATTACAAGCGCGGCCGTCATTTTGGGCGCATTCTTCCTGGTCTTTTGCACGGGAATTGTAATCGTGGGCAAGTTCGAGCTCCGACTCGACATCGAAGCGTTGAGGACGATGTCTGTTGTCGCAATCGTCTATGGCAGCCAGGCCACAATTTACGCCATACGCGCGCGCCGCCATCTCTGGGGATTGCGCCCGACTCTATGGCTCATACTTTCCTCGATAGCCGACGTCCTCATTATTTCGACGCTGGCCGCTCGTGGAATCGCAATGGCGCCGTTGCCCGTCTCGGTATTGGCATGTGAACTTGCGGCAGCTATCGTCTTTTGGCTGGTCTTGGACGCGGTCAAAATCCCTGTCTTTGCGCGGCTTGAAATCCAGTAGACCATGTCCGAAGATCGGGATCGACAGACCGGCGAACGGCTAGCATATCACCGCTGGGATGGCTTCTACTGTGAATGCAGTCCAGGGTTCTTGTCCGTTGAAATGGCGACTCCTACCATGGAGTCGGCGCACCCATAGTACAAGAACCATTTTCCTTTATAGAAAACCAATCCCTCGGCAAAGGTCGTGCCAGCCGCGTACTGCCCGGTCTTTTCAAACGGCATTTCCGGCTTGAAGAAAGGCTGATCCGTCTGGGCAACCAGTATTGTCGGATCGTCCGTACTGAAAAGAGCCTGCCCATCCGAGTAAGCACCCGGCCCCAGCGATGGATCTCCATCGGCCGCATCATTCTTCCCGTTGTAGATCACCAGAATTCCGTTCTTGGTGAGCAGCGGTGGTGGTCCCATTTCAGGGAAGGCGCTATCGAAATGGCCGGGACGGCGCGCAAGAACCACAACAGAATTTCCGTGCGCGTCTTCCACCGGCGTCCAATGGATGAGATCGTCTGACGTCGCTAACCGGATTGTTACTTCCCCCCAATACATCCAGTATTTGTTGTGGATTTTTGCGGCGACTAACTTTCCGCCGGACAGCCGCGTTACGATACCCGCGGATTTATACGCCAGATGGTCGTATTTTCCGCCCGGCACATCGGCAAAGATCGGCCCATATTTTGTCCAGTGATTCAAGTCGTGCGATGTCGCGATGCCCACCCGCCAGATCTTTCCATTCCACTGCGTGTACGTGAGCACATACATTCCATCCGCAGTTTCGACAATGCGCGGATCCTCGGTTCCACCGGGCCATTCTCGTTGCATCTGCGAGTCGCGAGCAGGAAAGAAAACGGGCGCGGGTTTCCTTCTGAAGTGAATCCCATCGGTGCTGACTGCCAGGCCTAATCGGGATGTGTGCCCGCCGATTTCCATCGCGCCCGTATTATCTTCCGCGCGATACAGCACGTCGATTTTTCCATCCCGTACGATCGCCGCCGGATTGAAGGTATGCAACGCTTCCCAATGCACCGTTTCGTTGCGAATCGGATCCATAAAAACAGATGCGGGGTTGGGCACGAGGACGGGTCCGCTGTGCGCGGGACGTTCAAATGGCCCCAGAACCCATGCGTTGGCAGTTACATCCTGAGCCTGAGCACCGCCGCACCAAAGCGTTCCCGCAAGTAAACAAACAGCTAGCGTGCGCATGGATATCTCCCCTTTTGTCATAGCCCATAATACGGGAACGAAGAAGGAAGAATTTTCGGGCTGCGAAGACAGGGATTCTGCTGGAGCGGGAGACGGGGATCGAACCCGCAACCAACGGCTTGGGAAGCCGCTACTCTACCATTGAGCTACTCCCGCCCGCCTGCTCAGTCTATCAAACGGTCGTGAGTTCGGACTCGTCCACCAGCAATTGTTCCGAGCCTGGCAGGTTCCATCGCAGCGTATTCGCTCCTTGCACGATCTCATCGACCAGCGTCAGAACCGCGGGTCCCGCATCGCGGACAGCGTCGCTCAGCTGCGATCCCATCTTGAACGACTTTCCGCCGACCGTGATGAGATAGGCATGCCGCGGAATTCTTCCATACAGTTCCTGAGAAAGCCGCAGCAGGGTGGCAGGATGCATGTGGTGGCTGATCAGTCGAGGAAGCTTCTCGGCGGGCGCCATCGCCTGCAAGGAAACCTTCCCAGGCTCTTCTTTTGCCGAGCAGTCGAGGAAGATCACCGTGTCGGCTGTGCTGATGGGCTCAGCCAACTCCGGCGTGAACTGCTGCGACGCCACCACTTCTACCTGGGAGCGGGTGAATTTCTCCTGAACCTGCGCAGCCATCCAACCGCCAAGGCCATCATCGCCTCGCAGGGGGTTGCCGCACGCCAAAATCAGAGCGGGTGTCATGCGTCGCGTCTCCTTTCATCCAGATGCTTTCCATCCGGGTCTACCAGTTCCACCACCATCGGCATCTCCCCGAAGGCGTGGGTTGAGCAACTCAGGCATGGATCGAAGGTGCGGATCACCGCCTCCACGCGATTCAGCATCCCGTCGGTCAGCCGATTGCCGTCAACGTAATGCTGGGCTGCCTGCAGAATGCCGCGATTCATTGCCATGTTATTTTGACCGGTGGCAATCACCAGGTTGGCCCAAAGCATCTGGCCATTTTCATCCACTTTGTAGTGGTGCATCAGCGTGCCTCGCGGAGCCTCAGCCACGCCAGACCCTTCCAGCCTGTTAACGCCCGCCGTGGCGCGCACATGTGCGTCGAGAATGTCCGGCTCGGCCAGAATGCGCTCGATGGTCTCAATGCCGTGCACAATCTCAATCAGCCGCGCATAGTGGTAATAGAACGATCCCAGCACAGGACCCTCGGCCAGCGCTTTGAACTCGCGCAGCTCGACGTCGGCGCGCGGCGTGCCGGTATAGTCGACCAGGTTCAGGCGCGCCAGCGGGCCTACGCGATAGCAGCCATCCGGATAGCCCATTTTTCGGTAATAAGGAAACTTCATGAAAGTAAACGGCTCCACTGCCTCGCCAAATTCTTCGTCAAAGCTGGAAGCTTCCATCCCGTCCAGAACGATATTTCCCGTGGCATCGATCAGCCGCAATGTGCCGTCGGTGAACTCCAGGCCGCCGTCCGGCGGCATCAGGCCAAGAAACATGCTGGGGAAATTCGCGAAGACAGCCGCTTCTTCCTGAAACTTGTCCGTGACCAGCTTGTAGGCATCGAGCGCCAGCAGGATGCTGGCGCATGACTCCGGCACCATCGCCAGAATTTCGTCGCGCTTGGCCACCGTCAGCGGCTCAGTTACGCCTCCCGGCACCACCCATCCAGGATGAATGCGCTTCCCGGCCAGAATTTCAATGATCCGCTGGCCGAATCGGCGCAACTGCACGCCGGCCCGTCCCACCTCCGGCATCGCTTTCACCACGCCGAAGATGTGGCGATCGGCCTTGTCCGCATCCATGCCCAGCAGTAGGTCGGGGGAAGAAAGATAGAAAAAACTCAGCGCGTGCGACTGTATCATCTGCGCCAGGTTCAGCAGCTGGCGCAGCTTCGCCGCTGCGGGCGGAATCTCAACCGCCAGAATCGCCTCGCACGCCTTGGCGGACGCAATCAGATGACTCACCGGGCAGATGCCGCAGATGCGCGCCATCAGCGAAGGCATCTCGTAAAACGGTCGCCCCTCGCAGAACTTCTCGAAGCCGCGCACCTGGGTCACATGAAAATACGCTTCTTCCACTCCGCCGGCGCCGTTGGTCTTCAGCGTAATTTTGGCATGACCTTCGAGGCGGGTCACCGGATCGATCACAATGGTTCGCGACATGGTTTCTCCTCAGGCCCCAAACCGGGTCAGGCTGGCTACGTCCGGCATTCTGTTCGCGAGCAGCTCGGTCAATACAGCGTGAAACGTGGCCGCCGAGGGCGGGCATCCCGGCAGATACAGATCGACGCTGACATACTCATGCACTGGACGCACCTTATCGAGCAGCTTCGGAACCACCACCAACGGCGTCTGCTGCTGCAGATCCGCGTTCTCAAAGTACGCGCGGCGCAGCACCGCATCCGGACCGAAGGCGTTCCGCATTGCGGGCACGTTGCCGGTGACCGCGCAGTCGCCCATCGCCACCAGCAGACGGGTACGCGCGCGGATCAGATGAATCTTCTCCACGTCGTCGGTGGTGCTGACTGCGCCTTCCACTAGAGTGATGTCCACCGCTTCGGGAAATGTTTTGAAATCGACCAGCGGGCTGTACACCAGATCGAATGCGCCGCTCAGCTCGATCAACCGTTCGTCCATGTCCAGAAAGGACATGTGACAGCCCGAGCAGCCATCCAACCACGCCGTTGCTAGTCTCGTTTTGCTCATTGTTCTTCTCGCATCAGGTTCAAGTACGGCAGAAATTCTGGACTCTTCGGATGACTGACTCCCACTTTGCTCTTATCGAATAACGCTCCGGTCGGGCACACCTGCACGCACTTCCCGCATCGGGTGCAGCTGGAAGAACCCCACGGATCGTTCAAATCGGTGATCACCATTGAGTCAATCCCGCGCCCCATCACGTCCCACACGTGCGCGCCTTCAATTTCCGCGCAGACGCGCACGCAGCGGGTACACAGAATGCAGCGGTTATGATCGGCGGCAAATCGCTCGTGCGACAGGTCGACGGGCAGTTTCGGATTGCGATACGGTAGCCGCACATGGGTCAGTCTCTGCGACTGCGCAATCGTCTGCAGTTCGCAATTTCCGTTGGCCACGCAGACCGCGCAAACATGATTGCGCTCCGCGAACAACAGCTCCAGAATGGTCTGGCGATAATGCAGCAGCCGTTCGGAATGGGTTATGACCTCCATGCCTTCTTCCACCTTCAGCACGCAGGCCGGAAACAGCTTGGGAGAGCCCTTGATCTCCACCAGGCACAGCCGGCATGCACCCACTTCCGACAGACCTTCCAGGTGGCAAAGCGTGGGGATAAAAATGTTGTTCTCCCGCGCCACATCCAGCACCGTCTGGTCCTGCCGCGCGCTGACATCCACGCCATCGATGACGAGTGTTTTTACATCCACCGATGCGCTCATACTGTCACCTCAGCCAGTTCCGCTTTCGGCGTTCTGGCATTGCAGGCACACACGCCTGCGGGACAGCGATGATGGTCGATGTGCTCCAGATACTCGTCGCGGAAGTAGCGCAACGTGCTCAACACCGGGTTCGGGGCCGTCTGGCCTAGTCCGCAGAGACTGGTGTTCTTCACCACATCGCACAGATCGATCAGCAAATCCAGATCCTGATGGCTTGCCTCTCCGTTGCAAATCTTGCTCAGCAACCCAAACATCTGCGCTGTGCCTGCGCGACAAGGGATGCATTTTCCGCAGGACTCCGTCATGCAGAACTCCACGAAAAAGCGGGCCACGTTCACCATGCACGAGGTATCGTCCATGACGATCATGCCGCCCGACCCCATCATCGAGCCGGCCCCAATCAGCGCGTCATAGCTGATGTTCAGATCGAGATGTTCTTCCGGCAGGCAGCCGCCCGAAGGGCCGCCGGTCTGCACCGCTTTAAACTTGTGCCCATCCGGCACGCCTCCGCCGATGGAGAAAATGATCTCGCGCAATGGCATCCCCATGGGAATCTCGACCAGGCCCGTGTTGGTAATCTTGCCCGTGAGCGCGAAGACTTTTGTTCCCTTGCTGTGCGCCGTGCCCATGCCTGCAAACCACTCCGCGCCGTTGCGAAGGATGGGCGCCACATTCGCAAAGGTCTCCACGTTGTTGATCAATGTCGGACAATTCCACAATCCAGAAACCGCTGGATATGGAGGCCGGGTTCGCGGTGTTCCGCGCTTGCCTTCAATCGATGCGATCAGCGCTGTCTCCTCGCCGCAGACAAACGCGCCTGCGCCGAGTCGAATCTCGATGTCGAAAAGAAGTGGAGTTCCGCAGATATTGGCTCCGAGAAATCCATGCCGCCGCGCCTCGCGCAGCGAGGCCGAGAAGCGACTCACTGCCAGCGGATATTCGGCGCGAACGTAAATATAACCCTTGGTCGCCCCCACCGCATAGGCTGCGATGACCATGCCTTCAATCACACGCTGCGGATCGCCTTCCAGCACGCTGCGATCCATGAACGCTCCCGGATCTCCCTCGTCGCCATTGCAAATGACATACTTCGGCGAGCCGACGGCCTTGGCCACCGTGCCCCATTTCAAGCCAGTCGGATACCCGCCGCCGCCGCGCCCGCGCAGTCCGCTCTTGGCAATCTGATCGATGACGCCCTGCGGGTCCATCTCGGTAAGCGCCTTGAGCAGCGCCTCGTATCCGCCCCGGCTGATGTATTCTTCGATCTTCTCCGGATCGATGCGGCCGCAGTTCTCCAGTACGACGTGCTGTTGGCCTTGGAAATAATTCTCAAGATGCATCTCGAGGCGCTCGACCGGCTTCCCTCCCAGGCTTGCAATCACTTCCTTCGCATCCGACTCCCGCAGATGCCCATAGCGCACTTCGATGGGGTCCACCAGCGCCAGCGGACCCGCCGCGCACAACCCCAGGCAGCCAGCGCTCCTCACATGACACCGTTTTCCGGAAGATTCCACTTCTTTTGCGAGCGCATCCTTGAACTTGTCACTATGCTGGGCAAGACAACCAGCGCCCATGCACACGTTGATTTCGTAGTCGTACTTTTCATGCTCCAATCTGACGGCTTCAGCAATCTGCTGTAGTTCTTCGCTATTCATGTGGCGCCCACCCTTGGAGCTGTTTGATGACCTGCGCGGCCTGAATCTGACCCACCTGATCGCCGTCCATCAGGGCTACCGGAGCGCAGCTACAGGCGCCCACGCAACGCACCGTCATTAGCGAAATATTGCCGTCCGGAGTCGTCTCTCCGGTCTTGATGTGTAGATGTTTTTCCGCCGCCGCAACCACCTTTTCCGCACCCTTGATGTAGCACGCCGTTCCAGTGCAAATGGTGCAGGTGTGCCGGCCCGGCGGCTTCATGCTGAAGAAGTGGTAGAACGTGACCACGCCATAGGCCTGGCTCAACGGCACCCGCAGCGACTGGGCTACGAATTGGATGGAATCCCTGTCCAGAAAGCCGAACGAGGACTGAACGGTATGCAGAGTTTCAATCAGAGCATTCCGCGAATAGCCGTGGCGGCGCATGGTTCCGTTGACAATCCGCCATCGCTTGTCTTCCGACGGCAGCGGCGGGATTTGGTAGACAGCCATACTTCCTCCTGCTGTGCTCCAAGGCAATGTTCCTTCGTGCCGTTCACTCTGCCGCGTCGCTATTCCTGCGCTACGCGGACTGTTGCGATGGGACTTCCGCCCCTCGCTGGTTTCTTTGTACGTCAGGAGCTGCAAACAGGTCTGTGAGCGGCGTCACTACGCTGCAAAGGCCAGTCAGCTGCCGTTTCCACCAGAGAGGCCGTCAGCGAGAGCGCATTCCGGATCGTCACTGCATTTTCTTCGTCAATCATGGATAATTTGAAGCGCCCACGAAACCGCGTCGCGTATCGGACCCATCTTTTCTTTGGAGAAATCTGGAATGATAAAAACTCATGCTGCATTGGTGCTGGCGATCACATCCCTGCTGCTCATTCGCCCGCTCTGCGCCCAGGATGTCGCGGCGGACAAGGATGGAAACGCGAGACGCAACCAGCAGTGCTTAAGCTTCCAGTCCAATCGCCCATGGTCTCCGCGCGTCAATCTGAATGCCGATGTGGCCATGGTCTACGGCATCGATCCTTCCATGCCGGCGCGCTTGGATTCATGGCGTCAACACGGCTACCTGGTTCAGGTGATGACCGGCGTGGCGTGGGGCTCGTATCAGGATTATCTGAATGGCAATTTCGACGGTCAGCGTCATTGGGACGAAGCGCAACAACTCAAGAGCGGGCAGCTGAGACTGCATGGCGATATGGCCCGGATTACGCCGTACATCTCGCCGAACGCGGCCTACGGACGCTTTCTCTCTTCCCGCGTACAGCAGGCGCTGGACGCAGGCGCGGGCGCCATTTATCTGGAAGAGCCGGAATACTGGGCCGCCACGGGCTGGTCGGAGAATTTCAAGCGCGAATGGAAATCCTATTACGACGAGGATTGGCAGGCGCCCGACTCTTCTCCCGATGCGCAGTATCGCGCTTCGAAGCTGAAGTATTACCTGTATCGCCGAACGCTCGGCCAGATCTTCGACTCCGTAAAACAATACGGCCGCGCGCACGGTGAAACCATTCCCTGCTACGTCGCGACCCATTCGCTGGTCAACTACGCACACTGGGACATCGTCAGCCCGGAGTCATCGCTGATCGACGTGGGTGCGGACGGTTACATTGCCCAGGTTTGGACCGGCACCGCGCGCGCGTTGAATGTGTATGAGGGACGCCTGAAAGAACGCACATTCTCAACCGCGTTCCTCGAATACGGAGCGATGCAGAACCTGGTCCGCGCCTCCGGACGCCGCGTCTGGTACTTGAACGATCCAGTCGAGGACAATCCGCAACATACCTGGAAGGATTATCGAACTAACTGGGAGAGCACGCTCACCGCTTCCCTTCTGAACTCTGAAGTCTGGCGCTTTGAAATTATGCCGTGGCCGGATCGCATCTTCACTGGCAAGCATCCCACGGATGCGGGCCCCAGCAGCCAACCGCCGCAGACCAGTGTCCAGAAAGTTGGAATTCCCCCGCCCTACGCCACGGAACTGCAAACTGTCATCAGTGCGCTCGGCGATATGAAACAGGCGAATGTTCGCTGGGAAGTTTCCGGGACGCGGAACGTTGGCGTGCTGGTATCCGACACTATGATGTTTGAGCGCGCCGCGCCCAATCCTTCCGACGCCAATTTGGGTTCGTTCTTTGGCCTGGCCCTCCCTCTGCTGCAACGCGGCCTGCCGGTCGAGCCTGTACAGATTGAAAGCGCCACCGCGCCCGGATTCCTGGCCGGATACAAACTGCTGCTCCTCACCTATGAAGGTCAAAAGCCGCCCACGCCGCAATTCCACATTGCCCTGGCAAAGTGGGTGCGAGCCGGCGGCGCGCTGGTCGTCGTGGACAACGATGACGATCCATACGACGCGGTCCGCGAATGGTGGAACACGTCGCCCAATTCCTATGCAACTCCGCGCCAGCATCTTTTCGCCCAACTGGGTATCCCCAAAGACGCCGTCGGAATGTACAAAGTTGGAAGCGGTGTGGTCGTTTCCGCGCGACTGTCACCCGCCGCATTGACGTATCAGCAAGATGGGGATGCCGCGATTCGCAAACTGGCGCGTCAGGCTGCATCCGCGATCCATCTGCCGTGGAATGAAACCAACGCACTGGTGTTGCAGCGCGGTCCCTACATCGTCGCGGCGGGCCTCGATGAATCCATCCCGAACGCGCAACCCCACGTTTTGCATGGTCATTTCATCGACCTCTTCAACGCCGATCTGCCCATCCTTACTGCTGTGACGCTCACTCCAAACAGCCGCTTTTTGTTGGTGGACCTGGATGCTGCACCTGCCAGTGCCAACCCCACCGTGGTCGCTGCCGCGTGCAGGATCCGCGAGGAACATGCCAGTGCGGATGCATTCACTTTTCTTTCAGACGGCATTGCGGGCTCAAACGCCGTTGTGCGCATACGCACACAACGCAAACCCACGCGGGTGCTGGTTGCAGGCAAACGGCTCAGCCCCGAGGATTACGAAATGGATCGAGACACGCTGCGAATACGCTTTCCCAACTCCGCCGAGCCCGTCCCGGTCGAAGTCGATTTCGCGCACTAGCACGTCCACCGAGAGCGGAATGTCGTGGGTGCCCCACCTAGCGTTGCTAGGGTGGGATAGCGAAATGTCCGCATTACAATCACGGTGAAACTGCGCTGTCGTCGCACGTCACTGTGCGGGCATCGTGGAGCTGGACGGCGGCACTTCGCCGGTTGCCCATAGCTTCGGATTCGCGGCCATGGTCAACACCAGCCGCCCGCCCCGCAGAATATCCTCGTTGCGGAACCAGGCTCGATGGAGCGGCACGCCGTTCAACGCGGCCGCAACGACATATTTGTTTTCGGTGGACACATTCTTCGCGACGATCGAGAATGTCTTGCCGTTGGCCAGATGCATGGTCACTTCCGGAATCGCAGGGCTGCCGATCAGATACACATCCTGCCCCGCATTCGGAAAAATCCCCATCACGCCGAAGGCATACCACGATGACATGGCGCCGGAGTCGTCATTCCCCGGCAGACCCTTGCGACCCGTGTGATAACTCTTCGCGATGATCTCGCGCACGCGTTCCGACGTCTTGTCCTGCCTTCCGGCCCAGATGTAGAGATACGGAGACAGGAATCCCGGCTCATTCCCAACATCGTACCGTCCCGGCACATCGAAGAATGCGTCCAGACGGTCGACAAATTTCTGATTGCCTCCGCACTTTTGTATCAATCCGGCCACGTCTTGCGGAACAAACAGCGAATATGTCCAGGAGTTCCCTTCATAAAACGAGTCGCCGCCCCAGCTCCCGCTCTTCATCGCCGTAAAATCCTGTTCCCAACCACCATCGCGATGCCTGGGCCGAATAAATCCCGTGAAGCCTCCTGCTTCAAAATCCGGATCCCACAAATTTTTCCAGTTGCCGGATCGCTTCAGATATTTTTCGTAGTCGGCTTGGTGGCCCAAACCCCGCGCCACCAAAGAAATTTCAAAATCGTTCGCTGCATACTCCATCTGCTTCGACCCGGGCCGGTCCGTCCCTTCGATGGTGACATAGCCCAGCTTCTTCCAATCTTCCAGATCGCTGCGTCCTTCCTTCAGCCCGTCCCCCGGAGAAACCTCGGCATCCTTCAGCAGACCCTGGTACGCTTCGTTCCAATCGATCCCCGGCAGATGCTTCACGTACGCATCGCCGATCAACATATCGGCATTGCTTCCGCCCTGCGTGCGGCCGGTGTAGTTTCCGCTCCTCGCATCCGGATACCATCCTTCATGCCGGTAGATATCCACCAGCGACCGTACGATCTCGATCTCGCGTTGCTGCGCGATCAGCGTCAGCAAGGGTCCAGAGCTGCGAAATGTGTCCCAGATTGCGTAGAAATCGTCGTAGGATGGATCGCTCGATTGCCACAACGGGTTTTCACCCGTCCGGTCCGTTGGCATCAACATGGTGTGGTAGAGAGCGGTGTAGAACATCTGCTCCTGCTGTGGCGTCGCACCTTTCAACTCGACCGTCCCCAGCGCCTGGTTCCACGCTGCAACCGCAGCCGCGCGCACCCGCGCAAAATCGAAATCCGGAATTTCGCTGGTCACATTGCGCTTCGCCTGTTCCACGCTGACAAAGGAGATGCCGATCTTCAAATGGACGCGCTGCCCTTGCCGCGTCGCGAAGCTCAGCCATGCGCCTGTCTTGCTGCCCGCTTCCGGACCCTCGGTTTTTGTGCCGAGATACATGTGCCCATCCCGCCACGTTCCCCAGCTTGTCGCGGGCGTGTCGCTGATGGCGTAAAAGTAGACCGTGTAGGGCACCGGCTGCTTGTTCCAGCCCCCTTTCACGCTGCTCGATCCGCTCACTTCCGTCGGCGATACCACCGTGATCTCCGATGCCGTCAGGATCTGGCCCTCTCCGGACTTGCTGATGCGAGTCAGATAGTGGCCGGCATCGATCAGAATGTTGGCCTGCTGCGCGGCGGGGTACGTGAACCGATACAGTGCCGCCCGCCGTGAAGCAGTAATCTCCGCGTCAATGGCGTACCGCTGCAAGGTCACGCGATAGTAGCCGATCACTCCCCGCTCATCGGCGCGAGCCGAACCGTTGTCTTCTACAGTAGGCGCCCCAACCGTGGGCTGCACTAGAATGTTGCCGTACTTCGGGCCGCCGCCCGTCCCGCTCACATGCGTCTGGCTGAACCCGTGGATGTCCCCGGTTGCCTCCCAACCGGCATTGGCATAATTCGCTCCCACGTCCGGACCGGGCTTGATCATGCCGAACGGCAGCGAAGGCCCGGGAATCGTATTCCCTCCGCCGTCAATCCCCAGAAACGGATCGACATAGTTTGCGACTTGCGCGTTGAGTGCGGTCGCCAGAACCAATACGGCTCCGGCAACAATCCAGGTGCAGCGATGTTTTCTCTGCGCTGCGCTCATAACCGATCCTGTATTCACTGGCATATCCATTCTGTGTCTAGCTCGATTGCGCACCGGGACCAGGCGACGTTTTCCCAGGAGAAATTGCAGAAAATGAGTTCCGGCGCGCTGCAAGCATAGTAACTTGCCGGCGAGACTGAACATGATGAAAAAGAAAAGGCGGCACACGCCACGCATAGTCTCGTCAGACCCATGTCTTTTCTGGGTGCAGGAAACGAGCCGGAAACTGACATGGCCGTTCCTATCAAGGAACGGCCAGTTAAAACGACTCCGCAGCATCAGGAGCACTGCTCTAGCTGTGGGCTTCCATGATTTCCGCCAGGACTGCACGGCTCGGGCGGACACGCTCCGGAGAGAGTGTGGCCAGCGGCTCATCCACCATGTTCAACATCGAGGTGAAGTCTTGCTTCTGCGTATTCACGTAGAACACGCCGGTCAGGACTTCCTCTTTTTCGTGCGCTTCCATCAGCATCTTCAGGGCATTCGGTTTGTCGGTGGGATCGTAGTCCTCATGCAGCTTGCGCAGGCGCAGGTGGGACCCGTCGTGCAGTTGGACATCCACGGTGGTGTCGTGATCGTACTCCACGGCGATGTCGTCGAAGTGAGACACGAAGCCCACTTCGGCAACAGGTTCCTCGTGCCCTTGCATGTACTTGTAGCTCTTGGTCGAGCCCTCGTGATCGTTGAACGTGACGCAGGGAGAAATGACATCCAGCATCACCGTTCCCTGATGCGCGATGGCCGCCTTCAGCATGGCGGAGAGCTGCTTCTTGTCGCCGGAAAAAGAACGTCCGACAAACGTCGCTCCCAGCTGGATGGCAAGCGCGCAGGTGTCGATGGCCGGCAGATCGTTGACGACGCCAGTCTTCAGTGTCGATCCAACGTCGGCGGTCGCGGAAAACTGGCCCTTGGTCAGTCCATACACGCCATTGTCCTCAATGATGTAAATCATCGGGATATTGCGGCGCAGCAGATGAACGAACTGCCCCATGCCGATGGACGCGGTGTCGCCGTCTCCACTGATTCCGATGGACCGCATGGTCTTGTTGGCGAGCAGCGCTCCGGTGGCCACCGACGGCATGCGTCCATGGATGGAATTGAAGCTGAAGGAACGGTTCATGAAATAGGCCGGCGATTTGGAGGAGCAGCCGATGCCGCTCATCTTCATCACGCGCTCCGGCTGGATTCCCATCTCATAAAAGGCTTCTGTAATGCGCTCGGAAATTGCATTATGTCCGCAACCGGCGCAAAGTGTGGTCTTGCCGCCGCGATAATCCAGAATCTGGAGTCCAATGCGGTTCGTCTTGGGCTGGGGGGTGACGGGGATGGTCGACATAGTTACTTGTCTGCTCCTTCTTGGCCGGCGATAACAGTGGTGATCGAACGTGCGTCGATGGGAAGTCCGTTGAAGTGCAGGACGCTACGCAGCTTTATAACCTGCACTGGGTCAAGGTCTATTTTCAGCAGGTTCAACATCTGCCCGTCTCGGTTCTGCTCGACAACATAGATCCGCTCGTGCTGGGCGACAAAGTCATGGATCTCCTGGGTAAATGGGTACGCTCGAATGCGAAGATAATCGGTCTCGAGTTTCGATTCGCGCGCCAGCTGATCGCGGCTCTCGATCACCGCCCAATGGCTGGTGCCAAATGCAATGATTCCAACTTTTTGACGGCCCTTGCCCTGCACGATGGGTTTTGGAACCAGCGTTTTTGCGGTCTCAAACTTCCGCGCCAGCCGCAACATGTTGTTTTCGTAATCGTCGGCGCGCTCCGAGTACTGTGCCTTTTCGTTGTGACCCGTGCCGCGCGTAAAGTAAGCGGCGCTCGGATGGTCCGTGCCTGGCAGGGTGCGATACGGAATCCCATCGCCGTCCACATCTTTGTAGCGCGCGAACCCGCCTAACTCTTCCAGTTGTTTGGCATCGAGAACTTTGCCGCGCGTCATCGGCTTTTCTGGATATTCAAACGGCTCGGACATCCAGTTGTTCATTCCCAGATCCAGGTCCGAGAGAACGAATACCGGCGTCTGCAGTTGTTCGGCAAGATTGAATGCCTCGGTCGCAAACTCGAAACACTCTTTCACCGATCCTGGAAGCAGCATGACGTGTTTGGTATCGCCATGGGATAGCCCCGCGATAAAAGTCAGATCGGCTTGCGAGGTGCGGGTCGGCAATCCTGTGGAGGGGCCGGTCCTCTGAACATCGAAAATAACGCCAGGAATTTCGGCGTAGTAGCCAAGTCCAGAAAACTCCGCCATCAGTGAAATTCCAGGGCCGGAGGTCGCCGTCATCGAACGCGCGCCCGCCCACCCCGCGCCCATCACCATGCCAATGGCGGCCAACTCGTCCTCCGCCTGCACAATCGCGAAGCTCGCCTTGCCGTCCGGCTCGACTCGATATTCCTTCATGTAGTCGATCAGGTCCTCAACAACGGAAGACGACGGCGTGATCGGATACCATGTCACCACCGTGACCCCGGCAAACATGGCACCCATGGCGGCAGCTTCATTTCCGTCGATGATGATCTTGCCTTGTGTGGCATTCATCGGTTCCACAATGTAGGGGTCCTGCTTGGTGAGCGAACTGGCTGCATAATCGAAACCGGCGCGGACCGCCTTCAGGTTCAGCTCGGCCGCTTTCACTTTCTTGGCAAACTGTCTGCGGACCGTCTTCTCTACCCAATCCATGTCGATCGAAAGCAGTTGCGCCGCCACTCCGACGTACACCATGTTTTTGACCAGCTTGCGAATCTTGGCGTCCGCGCCCGTGGACGCAGCTAACTGGTCGAAGGGAACTGGATAGTAGGTCAGATCCTCGCGCAGATGGTCGAGCTTGAGCGATTGATCGTAGATGACCGCCCCGCCTGCGCCGAGCGAGAGCACGTCCTGCTGGGCGGTTTCTGCGTTCATGGCGATCAGGACATCGATGTCCGTCTTCCGCGCCACCCAACCGTGTTTGCTGACCCGGATCGTGTACCAGGTGGGAAGTCCCGCGATATTGGAGGGAAAAAGATTCTTCCCTCCCACAGGAACACCCATCCGGAAAATGCTGCGGAGAAGGACGTTGTTGGCGGATTGCGAACCGGAACCGTTGACGGTGGCAATCTGGATGGAGAAATCGTTGACAATCTGCAGGATGCCACTGGCAGAGCCCGACGTTGGCTGGCTCTGCACCAAGAGATCACTGGTGGTCATGGTAAAAATGAATTCCTTCCATGTTGGGGGATATTTTCATCGGTAAGTCCACGAAATTTTCAGGCCGCCGGAGTCTCATGTCAAATCACTCGATCGGGGGTTCGTGCCGCGGCTGCGAGACCTGGGACGTTTCCGGGAAATCTCTCTACCGCTCCGCCTCGTTGTATTGTAGTCCAGTGCCGTCCATGAGACACATTGAACCTGGCTTTATAAATCTGCCGTATCTGGAACATACACAATTGGTAAGATGCCGGGCCGCGTGAAATCGACTCGGCTGTTCGACAGATCGATCTTCTCCTGTACCCGCGCCAACCGGCCCCAATCCCCCTTACCCCTACGGCAGCCCCCATTCTAAAAACCCACCGGGCGCAACGTGTAACTACTCAGGGTCTTGATGTAGTTGCCGCGTTCCAACGGGGAAGGATCGGGGACCGAGCGGCGGCTCAGACTGCCGCGCATCTGGTCGATCGATTGATACTCGTGTTCTTCCATCCAGTCCACCATGTCGACCTGCATGCTTGTCAGTTGCACGATACCCCGCGCGAGCAGCTCGGAAACGGTCATCGCAACCTGCGCGCCAGCCATGATGGCCTTCAGAACGTCCTCCGCGCTATGGACTCCGCCGGTAACCGCCAGCGCCGCCCGCACGTTGCCGTAGAGAATCGCAATCCAATGCAGTCGCAGCAGCAATTCTTCTGGTCGGCTCAACGTAAGCCGGGGAGTGACATCCAGGTTTTCGATGTCGAAATCGGGCTGATAAAAGCGGTTAAAGAGCACCAGCGCGTCGGCTCCGGTCCCATCGATTTGACGAGCTAAATGCGGAATGCTGGTATATTGCGAAGAAAGTTTCACCGCGATGGGCAGTTGCGTGTGTTGTTTCACCTGGCGCACCAGCTCCACAATTCCTTGCTCGACCGTCCCGCTGGCTATCGAAAAATCTGTCGCCAGCGAATAGGTATTCAGTTCGAGAGCGTCCGCGCCAGCCTGTTCTATTTCCTTGGCAAAGCGTACCCATCCCCCGGCCGTAGCCCCATTCAGACTGGCGATAATGGGAAAACTGCACCGGCTCTTGGCGCGCCGAAGCAGGCCGAGGTAGGAATCCTGTCCCTGGCGATAATCTTCATAGGCCGGAAAGTAGCTGAGCGATTCAGCAAAGGATTCCGTCCCGCGAGAGATATCGCGGTCCAACGCGTTGCTTTCCAGAGTCAGCTGCTCCTCGAAAATCGAGGGCAGCACCACGGCGGCGGCCCCGGCGTCTTCCAGGCGCAGAATGTTCTCCACAGATTCGGTTAGCGGCGAGGACGAAACCACCAGCGGGTTCTTCAGTTTCAGTCCGAGGTAATTGGTGCTTAGATCCATCATTTTCTGTCCTTGCCTTTTCCCAGCGCCACCACTTCGCCCTCTGTTTCCTGTGGGGCAATGTTCGGACTGGCGCCGCGTCCAGGCATGGCGGCGCGACCGGAATAGACGCGCCATTCCCGTTCAACATCGTCTTGCGCTTCCAGCAGAAGTTTCTTCGCCACCTCTGGATGGCTGCGCGCCAGCATGGTATACCGCGCCTCGTGGTAGCTGTATTCCTTCAGCGGCATGGACGGCGCTCTAGAGTCGAGCTGGAAGGGGTTCTTCCCTTCCTCGCGCAGCGATGGGTTGTACCGCATCAACGGCCAGTAGCCGGAGAGGACCGCATTTTTTTGCTGCTCCATCCCGTAGGCAAGATCGTACCCATGGGCAATGCAGTGGCTGTAAGCCAGAATGAGCGCCGGGCCGTTGTAGGCTTCAGCTTCCTGGAACGCCTTGACGGTTTGCGCGTCGCTGCCGCCCATCGCTACCCGGGCCACATAGACCGAGCCATAGGCGACGGCTTCCATCGCAAGGTCTTTCTTAGCGTTCGTTTTGCCTCCGGCTGCGAACTTGGCCACCGCGCCGCGCGGCGTGGCCTTCGACATCTGACCGCCGGTATTCGAGTAGGTCTCGGTGTCGAGCACCAGCACCTTGACGTTCTGGCCGGAGCCCAGCACATGGTCGAGCCCGCCAAAGCCGATATCGTACGCCCAGCCGTCGCCACCGATCATCCACACGCTCTTGCGCACCAGCGAGTCGGCAATGGCCAGCAGGCTGCGCACGTCGGAGGAATCGATGAAATCGCGCATCGATTCGCTTTCGAGCAGCTCTTCCTCGGAAAGGCTGTGCGTGTTTCGTAAGTCAGCCACGGTCAGCTTTTCCCGAACTAGCCTGACCCGCTCCCGCTGCGCCTCGATCTCCGGTTCCGTCGATTGCTTCGCCGTCAAAACCGCCGTCACCAGCACCTCTCCAATGATGGGCACCAGCCGTTGCAGCAGCAGCTCCACATGGGCCTTCTGCTGATCCAACGCCAGCCGCATGCCCAGGCCGAACTCGGCATTGTCTTCAAACAAGGAGTTGGACCAGGTCGGACCGCGCCCGCTCTTGTTCACCGTGTAGGGTGTCGTCGGCAGGTTGCCGCCGTAGATGGAAGAGCATCCGGTTGCATTCGCGATGTAGAGCCGATCACCAAAGAGTTGCGTCAGCAACTTGATGTACGGCGTCTCGCCGCAGCCGGCGCACGCTCCAGAAAACTCAAACAGCGGATCGAGCAGTTGAATGTCCTTGACCTGGGTATGGGCGAGGCGGCTGCGATCCACCGAAGGCAGCGATTCGAAGAAGTTCCAGTTCTTCACTTCGCTTTCGCGCAGCGGCGCCTGCATCTCCATGTTGATGGCCTTGTGCTTGGCTTCGCTCTTGCTCTTGACCGGGCAGATTTCAACGCAGAGCGTGCAGCCGGTGCAGTCTTCCGGCGCTACCTGCAACGTATACAGCTCCTGCTCCATACCGCGCCATTTTGGTTTGGCGCTCTTGAATGTGGAAGGCGCTTGGCTCAGCATATTCTGGTCGTAGACTTTGGCGCGGATTACGGCATGGGGGCATACCAGTACGCACTTGCCGCACTGAATGCAAAGCTCCTGGTCCCAGACGGGAATCATCTGCGCGATATTGCGCTTCTCCCACTGCGCGGTGCCGGTGGGGAATGTGCCGCCGGGTGGCAGTGCGCTGACCGGCAATCCATCGCCATGACCGGATGCAATCGCACCCAGAACGTCATGCACAAAGGCCGGCGCCGCTGCCGGGATGATGGGAAGAATGTCGAACGACGCGGTCACCTTCTCCGGAAGCGTAACCGGATGCAGATGGGCGATGGCGGCATCGACCGCGGCATAGTTCTGCTGCACCACCGCGTCGCCGCGTTTGCCGTAGGTCTTCTGGATCGCCTTCTTGATCTGGTGAATCGCCTCGTCGCTGGGAAGCACGCCGCTGATGGCGAAAAAGCAGGTCTGCATAATGGTGTTGATGCGGTTGCCCATGTGGGCCTCCCGCGCCACGGTATAGCCGTCAATTACGTAGAACTTCAGCTTCTTTTTGAGAATCGTCTCCTGCGTCGTCTTCGGAAGGTGGTTCCAAATCTCCTCCGGCCCATACGGAGCATTCAGCAGAAACACCGCTCCTGGAGCGGCTGCTTCCAGTACATCCATGCGTTCCAGAAACGAGAATTGATGGCACGCAACAAAGTTTGCCTTGCTGATCAGATACGTCGAGCGAATCGGGTCTGGGCCGAAGCGCAGATGCGAGGTCGTCACCGACCCGGACTTCTTCGAGTCGTAGACAAAATATCCCTGCGCGTAATTCGGTGTCTCCTGGCCAATAATTTTGATCGAATTTTTATTCGCCCCCACCGTTCCATCGGAACCAAGTCCATAGAACAGGGCGCGCACGGTGCGTGGATCTTCGGTCGAGAAATCGGGATCGTATTCCAGGCTGGTGTGGGTCACATCATCCTGGATCCCAACCGTGAAATGGTTCTTCAGGCGCGGCCGCTTCAACTCGTCAAAGACTCCCTTCACCATAGCCGGGGTGAATTCTTTGGAAGAAAGACCGTAGCGTCCGCCGATGATGCGAGGCTGCTGGGCGAATGGCGCGACGCCGCTGGAGAAGGCTTCGCTGAAGGCGGTCACCACATCCTGGTACAGTGGTTCTCCGAGCGCGCCCGGCTCCTTGGCTCGATCCAGCACGGCGATCGACCGCACCGTTTTCGGCAGCGCAGCAAGAAACGCCTCGGCGGCAAATGGCCGGTAGAGATGCACTTTCAGCAGGCCGAGTTTTTCACCTTGCTGGTTCAGGTGGTCGATGGTCTCTTCCACCGCGCCTGCGCCCGATCCCATCAAAATAATGACGCGATCCGCGTCCGGAGCACCGACATAATCGAACAGATGATAGCCGCGGCCAGTCTGCGCGGCAAAGCGGTCCATCACATCCTGCACAATGGTCGGACAGGCCAGATAAAACGGATTGCAAGCCTCGCGAGCCTGAAAAAATACGTCTGGATTCTGCGCCGTTCCGCGGAGAATCGGCCGGTCGGAACTGAGCGCGCGCTCCCGATGCGCGGAAATATATTTTTCTTCCAGCAGCGCCAGAATCGTCTCATCGGAAATGGCCGTCGCTTTGTTGATCTCGTGCGACGTGCGAAAACCGTCAAAGAAATGGAGGAATGGAATGCGCGCTTCCAGCGTGGCCAGGTGGGCGATCAGAGCCATATCGCCGGCTTCCTGCACGGAATTCGAGGAAAGCATCGCATAGCCGGTGGAGCGGCAGGCCATCACGTCCGAGTGATCGCCAAAGATCGAAAGCGCGTGCGTGGCCAGGGTGCGGGCCGTGACATGGATGACGTTCGACGTCAGTTCGCCCGCGATCTTATACATATTGGGGATCATCAGCAGCAGCCCTTGCGAGGCGGTGAAGGTGGTGCTGAAAGCCCCCGCCTGCAGCGCGCCATGCATCGCCCCGGCGGCTCCGCCTTCGCTTTGCAATTCTGCAACAATCGGGATCGAGCCCCAGATATTCTTGCGCCCTTCTTCCTTCCACTGATCGGCCCACTCGCCCATTGTGGAGGAGGGCGTAATTGGGTAGATGGCGATCACTTCCGCAAGCCGGTACGCAACCGCTGCCGCAGCTTCATTTCCATCGAGAATCACTGTCTTCTGTTCTCTCATTGCCTTCCCTTCGTCCTCCACAATTCTGCAACACCGCGCGGATCTTCTGATGTGCGCCACGTCACAAGGCTCCGCAAAAATGCAGCGTAAAATCTGACTTATTGATTCGCACCAATGCTTGAATCTGTTACGTTAGAGTGTTCGGCTGGTATGACAAACGTCCCCTATCTTCCTGTCGTTGTGTTGCTGCTGGCAGCCGTCGCCTTTGCGGTGGGACCGCTGGCGCTGGCGTGGGTATGGGCGTGGAAGTTTTCCCCGCGCAAACCCGGCCCAAGCAAAAATGCGATTTACGAGTGCGGTCTGGAATCGAAGGGCGATGCCTGGGTGCAATTCCATCCCGGCTATTACCTGTACGCGATCATTTTTCTTGTGTTTGATGTCGAGGCAGTGTTTCTTCTGCCCTTTGCCGTGGCATTTACCGGGCTGCCCCTGGGAGCGGGCATTGCCATGCTCGTGTTTCTTCTTCTACTGGTGGAAGGCCTGGTCTGGGCTTGGCAGAAAAAAGTGTTGGTGTGGAGTTGAAAAACGTTTCAGGCTGTGGAGCAGTCTCTCTAGATAGAGCGCTGAAGGTTGTTTTGCATGGATGAAAATCTGAAATCAGAGTTGCGCAAGCAAGGGATTGTTGCGACTACCCTGCAGGAACTGTACAACTGGGGCCGCAAAAACTCCCTGTGGCCGCTGAATTTCGGCCTCGCCTGCTGCGCCATTGAAATGATCGCCGCCAGCATGGCCCGCTACGATATGGCGCGCTTCGGCGCCGAGGTGTTCCGTCCCTCCCCGCGTCAGGCCGACCTGATGATTGTCGCCGGCACGGTCACGAAAAAAATGGCCCCTCAGGTGGTCCGCCTCTACAACCAGATGGCGGAACCGAAGTATGTCATCTCCATGGGCGCCTGCGCCATCTCCGGCGGCCCGTTCAAGCAGGGCTACAACGTGCTGAAAGGGATCGATCGTTACATTCCGGTCGATGTCTACATTCCCGGCTGCCCGCCGCGGCCGGAAGCATTGATTGACGCGCTGATGGCGTTGCAAAAGATCATTGACAAGCAATCCTTGACGGGAGCGGACAGGCCCCGCCATTTGCAAGCCGATGCACCCAGCGAATTTGTGGTGCCGGAATTCGGCGCGCATGACCTGGAACCGTCGCAGAATCCCGAGGTATGGCAACCTCCTTTAGTGAATATCTCGTTGGGAGGGACGGATGACGCCGGAAAACATTAAATCCGAGGTGGAAGCGAGCATCCCCGGCTGTCAACTGGAAATTGTCTCGAACCCCAGCCCGTCGGGCCAGCATTCCCTGCGGATCGATCCTGCTCATGCGGTTGCCATTGCCACATTTTTGCGGGACGCCGAACCTCTCCGCCTCGACTATTGCTCCAACGTCACCGGCGTCGATTGGCCCGGCAAAGAAATTTCAGAAAAAGTCAAAGTCAAAAAGCTTGTCGACGGCGTGGAACAGGAGGTCGAGGAAATCAGGAAGACCCAGACCATCGGCCATCTGGAAGTCGTCTATCACCTCTTCTCGATGGAGAAAAAACATGGGCCCGTCATTCTCCGCATGCGCACGGAAGATCGCGCCGAACGGGTCCACCTGCCATCTCTCACTCCCGTCTGGCGCAGCGCGGAATTTCAGGAGCGCGAAATCTTCGACCTCTACGGCGTTATCTTCGACGGCCATCCCGATCTGCGCCGCATCTTGATGTGGGACGGCTTCGAGGATCACCCCATGCGCCGAGACTACGTCGAGCCGGACGATTTCGAATACGAACCCACGGCGCACGACGAAGTTCTCGAACGAGCGCGACAACACCGCACCGTCATGGGGCCGCTATGAGCACCGCGACCGAGCCCGTCCGCATCCTTCCGCAATCGCCCGCCAATTCCGGTTCAGATTCCGGCGAAGGCCAGTTGCTGGAAGTCTCGATGGGCCCGCAGCATCCCTCTACCCATGGCGTTTTTCGCATGGACGTGGTGCTGGACGGCGAGCGTGTCGTCAGGCTGAAGCCGGTGTTCGGATACCTGCATCGCAATCACGAAAAAATCGCCGAGCACGAAACCTACCTCGGCTCCATGCCCTACACCGACCGCCTGGACTATATCTGCTCGCTCACCAACAACTGGGCCTATGCGCTGGCGGTCGAAAAACTCGCCGGCATCCAGGTCCCGGAACGCGCCGAGTACATCCGCATCATTACCGCGGAGATGACCCGATTTCTGAACCATGCGGCCTTGATCGGATTTCTCACCCAGGACATGGGCGCCAGCGGGACGCCGTTGATGTACGCATTTCGTGAGCGGGAAACCATTCTCGATCTGTTTGAATCGCTCACCGGCGCGCGCATGATGTGCAACTACATGCGCTTCGGCGGCTGCCGCGTGGATTTACCCGCGGGCTGGCTGGACCAGGCGAAGAAATTCGCTGCGACCCTGCCGCGTTTTCTGGAAGAATTTGAGCGGCTGCTGGCCACGAACGAAATCCTGATGGCCCGCACCCAGGGCGTAGGCGTGCTCTCGAAGGAATTCGCCGTCAATGCCGGCGTCACTGGCCCCGTCCTGCGGGCCTCCGGCGTCAATTACGATGTCCGCAAGGTCGACAAATACGGCATCTACGACCGCTTTGCTTTCAAGGTTCCGCTGGGCGAACATGGCGACACCTACGATCGCTACATGATCCGCCTGCTGGAAATGCGCGAGTCGCTCAAAATTCTGAACCAGGCGCTGAGAGACATTCCGGAAGGCCCGATCGTCGATCCCAAGACAAAGATTCGCGGATTCAAGCCGAAACCGGGGGAGGCCTACGGACGCATTGAAGCCCCCAAAGGGGAGCTGGGCTTTTATCTCATCAGCGATGGAACCGCGAATCCGTATCGCTATCGCGTGCGCTCTTCCTGCATGATGAATCTGACCGTGCTGGAGGATTTGTGTATCGGCCACAACGTCGCCGACGTCGTGGTGATTTTAGGAAGCATTGATATTGTGATGGGCGAAGTGGATCGATGAACGCGCTTGAAATGGTCCACCTGTTGTCAGGTTTTGCTTGGTTGCACTGTTTGGAACTTTGAAGTCGAGGTTGACTCTGTGTTTGGTGAAGGCATTCTGAAAGGTCTGGCGGAAACTGCCCGAAATTTTCTGGGCAGCTACGTCAGCAAAAAACGACTGACGACGGTCCAGTATCCGGAACAGCGGTTGCCGCAGATTGAGGCGTACCGGAATTTTCCCTTCCTCGTCTATGACGGCGACGACTGGCAACAGGGACTACGCTGCGTCTCCTGCTTCATCTGCGAAAAAGAATGTCCGCCAAAATGCATCATCATTGAGAAAAGTACAGACAAGAAGCCGGATGCCGTCGGCAAGCTGCAGTTCTACCCCAAGGTTTTCAACATCGACGTTTCCGTCTGCATGAGCTGTCAGATCTGCGTTGAGGTCTGCCCCTTCGATGCCATCAAGATGGACACCGACTTTGAACTCAGCAGCACCGACCGCTTCAGCGGTCTGCTGTGGGACAAGAAGCATCTCGCCAAGTCCAATGAACATTACCACAAGATTCACCCCACGGAAGCGGCGGCCGTGGATGCGCAGTTGGCTGCGGAGCGGGCCAAGATAGCAGCCAAGACAAAAGCGACTGCGGAAGCCAAGCCTGCCACGCCGACGCCTCCCGCCAACGCAAACGGCGCCGGTCCAAATGCCGCCAATCAACCTGTCCCGACGGCGACCGAAAAATGACCATGTCCCCCATCCAGCAAGCCGACCAGTTCTTCGTGACTTCGCAGCATCGTTTCGTCAGCTATCTGCCCGCTGAATTCCAATCGCTCACCTCCGCCATTCTTTCCGTCATCGCCATCGTTCTGGTGTTTGCTCTCTTGTTCGCCATTACCACCGTGCTGGAGCGCAAAGGTCTGGGACGAATCCAGAATCGCTACGGTCCCAATCGTGTCGGCCCTGCCGGTTTCTTTCAGCCGCTTGCCGATGGCGTGAAATCCCTCACAAAGGAAGATCTTGTTCCCCGCACCGCCGACCAGATGGTGCATTTTCTGGCGCCCGTTTTGCTGGTCACGGCGGCATTTCTCGCCTATGCTGTATTGCCGGTCGGCCGCAACATGGTGCTGGTCAATCTGAATGCCGGCATACTGTATTTTTTTGCCGTCGGCTCGCTGGTCGAACTGGCCGTCTTCATGGCCGGCTGGTCCAGCCGCAATAAATATTCCCTCCTGGGCGGCATGCGCGCTATTGCGCAAATGATCAGCTATGAGGTACCGCTGGTGCTGGCCTCCGTCGTGGTCATCATGGCGGCTGGCTCACTTTCGACCGTCTCCATTGTCGACATGCAGGCCAGCTATACAGGGATCTGGCCGCACTGGTTCGTCTTCACGCCCTGGGGATTTGCCGGATTCATCCTCTTCATGATTGCCGCTACCGCGGAGTCCAACCGCTCGCCCTTCGATCTGCCGGAAGGCGAATCGGAAATTATCGCGGGCTATTACATTGAATATTCCGGCTTCAAATTCGCCTTGTTCTTTCTCGGCGAATATCTTGGCATGTTTGCTACCAGCGGCCTCGCCATCACGCTGTTCCTTGGCGGATGGGCCGCGCCGTTTTCGTTCCTCACATGGATTCCGTCGTATCTGTGGTTTTTTGCGAAGCTGTTGCTGTTGATTGTGATCTTCATCTGGATTCGCGGCACGCTGCCGCGTCTGCGCATGGACCAGTTAATGAGCTTTGCGTGGCAATTCATGCTGCCGATGACGCTGTTCAACCTGTTCGTCGCGGGTGTCTGGCATTTCATGCCTTCTGGAATTGTGCGTTGGCTGGTCTGCATCGCGTTGCTGGTTGCTCCAGCTATCCTGTTAAGTCGCAGTCTGAAGCAGGGAAAGAAGTTTGCAGTGCGTCACTATCGTTTTGCCGAGTGAATTCGTGATGACGGTCACATCGCGCCGTGTCTGGATGTGACAGCCTGAATCTCGGTCACTGAAATCGTTGGAAATGCATTGGAGAACTCGCCGAACGTAACATGACAGTCACCTTCCTCATCCTTGCCGCACTCACCCTTGCCGGAACCGTGGCGGCAATGGCGATGCGCAACCTCATCCACTGCGTCCTGGCCCTCACGTTGGGCTTTGCCGGACTGGCGGCGCTCTACCTGCTACTTGGCGCGCAATTCGTCGGATTTACGCAAATCCTGGTCTACGTGGGTGCCGTTGCCATCCTCGCCGTGTTCGTCATCATGATGACGCAGAGCGCGATCCCAGCGATGCAGTCGATCTTCTCCTCCTTCTGGGTGGCGGGCAGCGTCGTTGCCGCTGCGGTGTTCGCCGTCCTGGCCTGGGCAATTTGTCGGAGCGGCTTCGCATCGCAAGTCCTGCCGCCAGTCGAGGCCGCCGTCCATCCCATCGGCGACGCGCTCATGCACGGCTATGTGTTGCCATTGGAAATCATGGGCCTGCTCTTGACCGCAGCCATGATCGGCGCCGTGGTTCTGGCCATGCACGAAAAGCGGAGGACGCCATGAGTCCGCTGACAGGCTATCTTCTCTTGTCCGCCCTCATCTTTTCCGTCGGCCTGGCGGGCGCGTTGACGCGCCGCAGCGCCATTCTCGTCCTGATTGGAATTGAGCTAATGCTGAACGCGGCCAACTTGAACTTTATTGCTTTTTGGCGCTACGGGCCGAACCCGCAAGCGCTCACCGGAATTATGTTCGCCATTTTTTCCATCGGCATTGCCGCCGCCGAGGCGGCGGTTGGCCTGGGTATCATTCTGGCCGCATACAGGCATTCGAAGACCACGGAACTAGACCAGATGAATTCAATGAAAGGTTGATCGAGTAGGAAAGGAATTTTTGATGTTGCATTGGATTTGAAAATCGCCCGGCTTGCGCTGCGAACAACAATCGCGGCTTTGAAATTGCTTTTCAACCTTGGATTGAGACTGCATGACCTGGATTGTCCAAAACCTCTGGCTGGTGCCCGTATTGCCGATCCTGGCGGCGGGTGTCACCGCATTGGCGAAACAGCGCAACCGCATGTTCGCCGCTTCGCTCGCCATCGGCTCCCTGGCAATCTCCTTCCTGCTGTCCCTCTGCGCATTTGCGCATGTGCTCTCGCTCAGCAGTCAGGGACTGGAGACACGACAAGTCGTCGATTTCCGTTGGTTTCAGTTTGGCAGCGAGTGGTTGAAGCTGGGCTGGATGCTCGATCCGCTCACCGCGATCATGCTGGTGATGGTGTCCTTTGTCGGCCTGCTGATCTTCATCTTCAGCGTCGGCTACATGGAGCACGACGAAAACTTCACGCGTTTCTTCTGCTTCCTCTCCCTGTTTGCCGGAGCCATGCTCGGCGTCGTCATCGCCAACAGCCTGCTCCTGTTCTTCATGTGCTGGGAGATTGTCGGCCTCACCTCCTACCTGCTCATCGGCTTCTGGTACCACAAGCCGGAAGCGGCGGCGGCGGCGAAGAAAGCCTTTATCGTCACCCGCATTGGCGACCTCGGATTCTTTCTCGGCATGATGTGGCTCTACGCTCAGACGGGCACGCTGCTGTTCTACGATAGCGGCGCCGGATGCCTCGAACATTCCGCGCTCGCCGCTCTGGTTGCACACGTTACAACGGTCGGCATGGCCGCTTCCACCGGCATCGCGCTGCTGATCTTTTGCGGCGCCGCTGGAAAATCCGGCCAGGTTCCGCTGCACGTCTGGCTGCCCGATGCGATGGAAGGCCCAACCCCGGTCAGTGCGCTGATTCACGCGGCCACCATGGTCGCGGCGGGAGTCTTCCTCATCGCGCGCGTCTATCCCTTGATGAGCGCCCATGCGGGATTGGCCGGCCCTCTAGTCCCCACCACCGCGCTGATTGTGGTCACATGGGTGGGCGCGATCACCGCCGTCTTCGGCGCGCTGATCGCCATCGCCCACTACGACATCAAGCGCATCCTCGCCTACTCCACCATTTCGCAGCTCGGCTACATGATGATGGGCCTCGGCGTGGGCGGCGTGGCCGTGGGCATGTTTCACCTCATCACCCATGCGTTTTTCAAGTCTCTCCTCTTCCTGGGCGCAGGCTCTGTAATTCACGGCTGCGGCGGCGAGCAGGACATCCGCCGCATGGGCGGCCTGCGAAAATCCATGCCCATTACCTTTCTGGCCTATGCCGCCGGAATGCTGGCACTATGCGGATTTCCGCTCTTTTTCTCCGGCTTCTGGAGCAAGGACGCGATCCTCGACGCCGCGAATACGTGGAGCGTATCGAAGCTACCCTTCTATCTGGGCGCGTTCGGCGCATTGCTGACGGCGTTCTACATGACGCGGCAGGTCTATTACGTGTTCGGCGGCAAGTCGCGCCTGCCCGAGAACAGTTCCGAGACCGCCCATACGTCTCACGCCTCCGCCACTCCCCATGAAAGCCCTGCGGTCATGACCGTCCCGCTGGTCATTCTGGCCGCGTTCGCCACGTTCCTGGGACTGGTCGGCACGCCGGCATGGCCATGGTTCCAATCGTTTCTCAGCGGCACTCGGACCACTCTGCACATCGCGGCCTTCGCGGACCCGGCCTTGCTGTCCGTCATGCTCTCCTCGTCGCTGCTGGTATTCCTCGGCCTGGGCCTGGGCTGGTGGTTCTACGGCCGCAAACCGATCGAGCACGCCGATGCCCCGGATGCGGTCGGGCAACTTCAGCCGCGCCTGTTCTCGATCCTCGGCCACAATTTTTATGTGGATGCATTCTACGGCGCGACGATCGTTCGACTGAATACCGGATGGTCCCGCGTCTGCGACTGGCTCGACCGTTGGGTTTGGAATGGTGCGGTGCAAACGGTGTCCCATCTCGTGCTCGCATTTGCATGGCTCGACAATTTCTTCGACACCAACGTCGTGAATGCGGGCTTTGACGAGGGCTGCGAAACGGTATCTCGCGGCGGCCAGGTGCTGGCGCTGCTGCAGGGCGGCCGAGTGCAAAGTTATCTACGGATGATTGGCGGAGCCCTCATCGCGCTGGCCATCTTTCTACTGTGGGGTGCCACGCGATGAGCGCTTTTCCGTGGCTCACCGTGCTGACCGCTCTGCCCGTTGCAGGCGCGATTGCGGTGCTTGGTTTTGGCAGCCGAAACAAAGCTCTTGCGCGCCGGCTGGCGCTGGGCTTCAGCTTTCTCGCGCTCGCGCTGACCATTCTTCTATGGTGCCGCTTCGACTCTACTTCGGGAGCGCTTCAATTCCAACAGCAGGTAGCGTGGATTGCCGCGCTGGGGGTGGAGTATCACGTCGGCATCGACGGCCTCGGACTCCTGATGCTGTTGTTGACCTCCATCGTTGTTCCCATTGGGATGCTGGCGTCATGGCAGATTCAGGAGCGCGTGGGACTGTATTTTTCTCTGATGCTGCTGCTCCAGACCTGCCTGTTCGGCACCTTCACAGCCCTGAACTTTTTCCATTGGTTTGTTTTTTGGGAACTTAGCCTGATCCCCGCATTCTTTCTCATCAAGCTTTGGGGCGGCCCGCGCAGCACTGCGGCAGCCACGCAGTTCCTGATCTACACCATGGTCGGCAGCATTGCCTTGCTGCTGGCATTCCTCGCCATCTTTCTCGCGACAGGAAAATTCGACTTCATCGATCTCGCCCAACTGGCGCAGAGCGGCCACCTAATGCCCACCGTGATCGCCAAACTAGCCTGGCACCGGTTCACGCCGCGCCACGTCGCCCTCATTCTCTTTGCCGGAGCGTTCCTCGGCTTCGCCGTCAAAGTGCCGCTGATTCCATTCCACACCTGGCTGCCTTCCGCCTACACCGAAGCTCCCACCGGCACGACGATTCTGTTGACCGGCGCCATGTCGAAGATGGGACTCTACGGCTTTCTTCGCATTCTGCTCCCCATCTTCGGCGCGCAAATGCAACTGGTGCTAACGCCGTTGTTATGGCTCGCCGTGGCGACCATCGTCCTTTCCGCCTACGCCGCGCTGGCGCAGAAGGACCTGAAGCGCATCTTTGCCTACTCCTCCATCAACCACCTCGGCTACTGTCTGCTGGCGATCTTCGCGGTGGTGAAATTCACGGGCGGAGACGCGGACCTGACTGCGGAAAAATATGCGGCCATGAATGGCGTCTTCTTGCAGATATTCAATCACGCCCTCACCGCCGCAACGCTGTTCTGGTTTGTCGCCATACTGGAAAAAAGAACCGGCGGCCTCCGCGGCCTGAACGATTTTGGCGGGTTGCGCAAAGTCGTCCCGGTCTTTACCGGGCTCATGGGCATTGCTCTTTTCTCGTCGCTGGGTCTGCCGGGGTTGAATGGGTTTGTCGGAGAGTTTTTGATCTTCAAAGGTTCGTTCCCTCTGGTCACATGGGCCACGTCCCTCTCCGTGCTCGGATTGCTGGTCACGGCAATTTTCATCCTTGGAATTTTGCAGCGCGTGTTCTCCGGTCCGCTGAACGAAAAATGGGCCATCCTGCCCGATCTCACAACAGTCGAACGGCTGTCGCTCGCGCCCGCAATTGCATTGATGTTTGTGGTCGGCCTGTATCCCCAGCTTGTACTTGGATTTGTCAACAATACGGTAATCCAAATAGTGCAACAACTTAAGTTTTGACGACACGGTGAACGTGGCATTTTGATTATGTTGGCTTGGACGATCTACATCTCGTTTCTCGGAGCGCTACTGTTGCTCCTGCTGCCCAAGGGCAGCGCGGCGTTGGCGCGTATCCTCGCACTGCTGACGGCAATAGTCACGTTTGCGATCACGCTCGTGTCCTTCCTGCAGCACCGCACCGGTGAAATGCTGACCGTCACCGACGTATCCTGGGTTCCCTCCCTCGGCATTCGATATCATCTCGCCGCCGACGGAATCAGCTTGGTTCTGCTGTTGTTGACGGGCATCATCGCCGTCACCGGCATTCTTTTTTCCTGGAACATCGAACATCGCGCCAAGGAATTTTTTGCCTTCTACCTGCTGCTCATCGGCGCGGTATATGGCGTCTTCCTCAGCTACGATCTATTTCTTCTGTTCGTGTTTTACGAAATCGTCATCATCCCCAAGTATTTCCTGATTGCCATCTGGGGTTCGACGCGCCGCGAGTACGGCGCCATGAAGCTCGTTCTCTACTCCTTCGTCGGCAGCGCCATGGTGCTGATTGGGCTGATAGCGGCGTATGTTGTGGCTGGCGCAAAAAGCATGGCGCTGGGCGATCTCGCCGGCTACCCATTTCCCGCTCACTTTCAAATGTGGGCTTTCCCGCTGGTATTCGTCGGCTTCGCGATTCTCGCCGGCCTCTGGCCCTTTCACACCTGGGCCCCGACCGGCCATGTCGCCGCGCCCACAGCCGCCTCCATGCTCCTCGCCGGCGTGGTCATGAAATTAGGCGCCTACGGATGCCTTCGCGTTGCCATGACGCTGTTCCCTCTCGGCCTCGCTCCATGGGGTTTCCACGTTCTCGGCCTCGGTTCCTGGCGCGATGTCTTCGCCCTGCTCGCGGTCATCGGCATCGTCTACGGTGCGCTGGTCGCGCTGGTGCAGAAAGATTTCAAATTCGTGATTGGCTATTCCAGCGTCAGCCACATGGGCTTCATCCTGCTCGGCCTTATGACGTTGAACCAGATCGGACTCTCCGGCGCGGTGGTGCAGATGTTCTCCCATGGCATTCTCGCAGGCCTGCTGTTCGCCGTGGTTGGACGCATGGTCTATGACCGCACCCACACCCGCGACCTCGCAACCCTCGGCCCAATGAACCTGAATAAGGCCATTCCCTTTGCCGCCATCACCTTTGTCGTTGCCGGAATGGCCAGCATGGGCTTGCCTGGATTCAGCGGCTTTGTCGCGGAGTTGATGATAGTGATCGGCGTGTGGCACGCATTCCCCATCCTTACGGTTTTCGTTGGCCTCGGGCTCGTGGCCGGGGTTGCCTACATCTGGCGCGCCATGCAGAAAGCTTTCTTTGCGGAAGCTGGCCATGAAGCCATTCCGCCGCATCCGCCGCTGCCTCCTATCTCGATTCCAGAGCGCCTCGGTGCTGTGATTCTGATTTCAGCCAGCGTGGCCGTCGGCCTCTATCCCCAGCTGCTTCTCAACATAATCATCCCCGCGCTGAATTCGCCGCTGTTTGCCGGCCTCCACCAAGGGGGCTGGCGATGATCGCGACCAACTATGCGCAATTGTTCCGGTTCGCGCTGCCAGAAGTCATCGTGGTCGTCGCGGCGCTCATCGCCCTGGCAAGCGATCTTCTGTTCCTGCGCACCAGCAGCCCTCGTCTTCGCTTCACCATCGCGGCCATCATCGGTTCGCTCGGCTGTGCGGGCGCGATCCTCCGGCTGCTGCAGTCACCCGAACAGGCAAACCTGCTCAACGGAATGCTGCTGGCAAATCCGCTCACGCATCTAGTGCAGGTTGCGCTGCTCGCTCTTACCATCTTCACCCTTCTGATCTCCGTCGGTTCCACCTTTACGGAGCACATTGGCGAGTTTGTTCTGCTGATCCTGATCGCAACTGCAGGCATGATGTTCCTGGTGGCCTCGCAGAACCTGCTGGTCATTTTTATTTCGCTCGAACTGTTGAGCCTGTCGCTCTACATTCTCACCGCGTTCGACAAAAGTCGCGCACAGTCCTCCGAAGCCGCTCTGAAGTATTTTCTTTTCGGCGGAATGTCGGCGGCCTTCCTGCTGTTTGGATTCAGCCTGCTCTATGGCTTCTCGAATTCGATCAGCCTGCCCGCCATCGCCGACGCAGTCCGCGCCGCCTATGCGAGCAACCCACATCTCAACCCGCTGCTCGCCATCGCCATCGTCACCACGGCCATTGGGTTCGGCTTTAAAGTCGCCGCCTTCCCCTTCCATTTCTGGGCACCGGACGTCTATCAGGGGGCACCCGCGCCCAGCGCCGCGTTCATCGCCTCCGCCTCCAAGGTCGCCAGCTTTTTCATCTTCTTTCAGGTAATAGTCATTGGCTTTGCCGGCGCGGAGGGCAGCGCGCGCTGGCTGCATTTCGTTCCCGGCTCGGTCGCCGTCCTGGCCATCGTTGCCGTGTTTTCCATGATGCTGGGCAATCTTGTCGCCATCGTGCAAAGTCACGTGCGACGACTCCTGGCCTACTCCGCGATTGCCCACGCAGGCTACATGCTGCTCGCGCTTGTTTCTCACACGCAGCAGAGCCTCGCCGCGCTTCTCTACTATGTCGTCACCTACGCACTCGCCACCCTCGGCGCCTTTGGCGTTGTCGCCATCGTCGAGCAGCGAACCGGCGGCGATCGACTTTCCGACTTTGATGGGCTCAGCCGCCGATCCCCCATCCTCTCCGCCTGCATGTTTGTCTTTCTTCTTTCACTTGCGGGAATTCCGCCGCTGGCCGGATTCTTCGGCAAGTTCTACCTCTTCGTCTCCGTGCTCGACTCCGGACCTGGCCTGCTATGGTTGATCGTCCTTGCCATCGCCATGAGCGCGGTGTCGCTCTACTATTACCTGCAAGTGCTCAAACGAATCTACGTCGCCAATCCTGCCGCTGAAGTTGCCAATGGATCCTCCCAAGCGGCTACAATCAGGACGCCGTTCCTTAGCCAGGCTGGTATCATTCTGCTCGCAGCCGGAATCGTGATCCTCGGGTGCGCTCCCCATCTGCTGCTGGGATGTATCCACGCAGCGATTCGCGCCTCCGGTATCTAATTCGCTTCCGGCATCGCTCGTCTGTGCCAGGAACGCACCGAGCGAAGATCCCGGCAACACATCCACGCTGTGCAACGAATTTTCTTTTCGTTGCCCGGCGCGGAACAGGCCAGCGAAACAATAACGAGGCGACCGTGAAATTGAAAACAGCAGCTCTGTACGGATTCATCCTTCTTACCCTGCCAGGTTGTTCGACCCGCGCGGCGATAGCCCAGACCGACAATTCCAATGCGGTGTTCACCATTGGAAAATTCGATCACTCTTCCGTGGAGTTTGCTGGAGGAGCGCCGCACACAGCCGTCGACTTCATCGTCGGCAAAAGCACTCCCGCGAAGGACTGGCACGCCCAGCAGCCCGTGGCAACCATTTCAGCCTCTACGGAACAAAATGCGCCCCCACCGGCCGCTCCGTGGGCCATTCATTTTTTTCTCGACCATGCTCCCGCAGCCGCATATCGGCTGCATATCGCGCTGTTGATTGAAAACCCCAGCGTGCCCGCTCTGCGCGTCGCCATTAACGGGAAACAGGGCACGTTCTATCTGCAACCGAAGCTCGACTACAGCGGCGGCGATCAGGTCGACGCCTTTAACGCCTCCACCTCGCATGCGGATGTCGTGTTCGACCTTCCTGGCAGCTATCTGCACTCCGGGTCCAACACCATCACGCTAGAGGCCGTGGAGAAAGCCGACAAAGCTTTGCCTGATGCCTCCCTGGCTCCCAATGCCGGGTTGACCTACGACGCAATCGAGCTGGATCGCGATGCGAAAGATGTTTCCTCCGCCAATTCTTCCGCGCAGATTCTTCCCACCATCTTTTTCCTGCAGCAGCAAGGTCGACTGGAAGAGACAGTCGATGTCATCCTCCACTACCGCGAAGGGGTCAAGCCCGGCGGCAGCGTGGAACTGACGATCGCCGGCAAGCACTATCGTCAGACGATTGCAGGCAGCCAGAATTTCGGCGACGAAAAGCTTGCCTTCTCCGTTCCGGAATTTCCTGCCCATACCCGGGCGCAGCTTCGATGGAACGACGCCGGTCACACGCAGCACGAGGATGAATTCATCGACCCACAAAAAAAATGGACATTGTTCGTGGTGCCGCACATCCATCTCGATGTCGGGTATTCGGACTTCCAGGCCAAAGTGGCGGCCATCCAGAGCCGGGTCATCGACGAAGCAATGGACCTGACGGCGCAGCATCCGGACTTCCGCTTCAGTCTGGACGGAGCATGGCCGCTGGAACAGTTTTTAAAGACACGCACGCCCGCGGAGCAACATCGCGTCATCGCTGCCATCCAGAAGCAGCAGCTATTTGTTCCCGCGCAATATGCCAGTCTGCTGACTGGTTTTCCCACGGCGGAAACGCTGATCCGCTCCCTATACACCAGCGCCAACTTCAGCCGCGAGCATGGAACGCCTTTCAACTACGCCAACATCACCGACGTCCCCTCGTTCACGTGGTCGTATGCGTCGATCCTTGCCTCGTCGGGCATTCACGAACTGTTTTCCGGCAGCGATAACTATCGCGGCCCTGTCCTGCTCCAGGGCCGCCTGAACGAAAACTCACCGTTCTGGTGGCAGGGTCCCGACGGCCAGAAAGTCATGCTGTGGTATTCCCGCCACTACATGCAAATGCAGTTCATGTTCGGCCTGCCCCCACTGCTCTCTGCGGGGCACGACACGCTGCCGCTGTTTCTGCAAATGTATGAACACCCCAGCTATCGCGCCAGCGCGACCATCCTGTTCGGCACCCAGGTAGAGAACACCGACTTATTCCCGCAACAGGCAGAACTGGCGCAGAAGTGGAACAGCGTCTACGCCTATCCGCATCTGCAATACTCCGGTTTTCACGAGGCTATTGAAAATATCGCACACCAATTTGGCGGCGACATCCCAACCATCAGCGGCGACGGCGGTCCGTATTGGGAGGATGGCATTGCTTCCGACGCCCGTTACGCAGCGATGGAGCGCGCGAACGAGAGTCGTGGGCCATCAGCGGAAAAGCTGTCGACGCTCACTTCGCTGGTCAATCCCAAGCTGGCCGCGGACAAGGCCGACCTGGACAAAATGTGGACCAACATGGTGTTGATGGATGAACACACCTGGGATTCTTACAACAGCATCTCCGCTCCAACGAGCATGGAAGCCGTGCGGCAGTTGGCGGTGAAGGACCTGTACGCGACCAACGCACAGGAACTCAGCCGCTTCGTGCTGCGCAACAGCATGGCCAGCATCGCCAATTCGATCTCTGCCGGCCGTGGCAGTCTGATCGTCTTCAACCCCTTGAACTGGCCTCGCACCGGGCTGGTTTCGCTCGATCTGGCCAACAATCAGGAGATCGTCGACAAAGCGACCGGCCAGGTGGTGCCGATGGAAATCGTTGGTGGCGGCAAAGATTTCCATCACGTCTGCTTCGTTGCCGAGGACATTCCCGCCGTCGGCTACAAGGTCTATCGGGTGCGCACTGCAAAACAGGCCTCAGCACCCGCGGCAACGCTCCAGACCACCACGCTCGAAAGTCCCTATTATCGCGTGACGCTCGATCCTACAACCGGCGCGGTGCGCAGCATTTATGACAAGCAGTTGCAGCGCGAATTGGTGAATCAGCAAAGTCCCTACCGCTTCGGCCAGTATCTTTATGTGACAGGCGGCGACAAAGCGCCCAACACCATCCTGCAATACAGCCCGGCCTATCGAAAGCCAGACCTCCAGATTCATCCCGCCGCCAATGGTCATCTTGTTTCCGTAACGCGCACGCCCTATGGCATGGTGGCGCGCATGGAAAGCTCCGACACGAACACCCCGGGCATCGCGACAGAAATTCAGATCTTCGATCACCAGAAGAAAATCGAGATCACCGAAGATCTCCACAAAAAGAACGTCGATACCAAGGAGGGCGTGTATTTTGCGTTCCCGCTTTCCATGGACGCGCCCCAGTTTCAGTATGAGATTCAGAACGGCGTCGTCGATCCTGCGAAGGACATGTATCCCGGCGCCGGCCACGAGTGGTTCTCTGTGCAACACTGGGTTTCCGCGCAACAAAACGGCGTATCCGCCACCATCATGCCGCTGGATGCCTCCCTGGTCACTCTCGGCGATATCAACCGTGGCGACTGGCCCGATCATTTCGGCCAGCGGCCGGGAAATATCTTCTCCTACGTCATGAACAATTACTGGGATACCAACTACCGCGCTGGCCAGGGTGGGCATTTCCATTTCCGCTACGTCATCACCAGCGCGCCCGCAACCGACGCCGCCCAGCTAAGCCAGATGGGTTGGGAGGAGATGACGCCGCTCGAAGAGGATGAAATCACGCACCAGGATAAGGCGCTCGATACGCCCGGCCCGTTGAACGGGAATCAGGCGAGCTTCCTCAAAGTCAACGATCCAGCCCTGGTGCTTGACACCTGGAAGCCCGCGGAAGATGGCAATGGCACCATCCTGCGATTCATCGATCTCGGCGGCGCCGCGCGCACCGTCACCGCAGAAACGCCGCTGTTCGATCTGCAAAAGGCATTCCAGACGGATGCCGTCGAACGAAATCAGACGCCGCTGTCGCTGAGTGGAACCCACGGCTTTCAGTTCACCGTGCACCCACATGAAATCGTCACCGTGCGCATCGTCGCCAAGGATGGGATAGCAACGCCAGCACAATAAAGACGCATCCAGCAGCCGGTTTTCTCGATGTTCTTCCGCCGTGGAAACCGGCTTGCCCATCCTCCCGCACTCCCGGATCAATCCAGCAATCCCGCAGTGATTCCAACGCAGTGAAGCCAAGGTCCATAGCACCTCGCAGCGCCCAGATTATGATATTCACATGGACATTCTTTCGCTGCTTCCTGCCCGAGGGCGCGCCACCATTGCGTTCCTCGCCCTCGGCTTCATGCTTTCGCCGTGTCTGCCGGCACGCGCGCAATCCGACAAATCAACTCCGGACAAAATCCAAACAGAAAACGACAAGAAGACGACGCCGGCTGCCGACAAAGACGCCGCCGCGGACAAGCAGGCTCTGCCTCCGCTGCCTGCCGACGCGCACATAGCCCAAAGTATGATGCTGAATGGCAAAACGCTGCATTACACCGTCACGGTGGGCAAGTTGCCGGTCCGCGATGCAGAGGGCAAGACCACCGGAGAAGTCGTCTACACCTCCTACGTCGTCGATGAACCCAATCGCCCGGTCACATTTGCGTTGAACGGCGGCCCCGGCGCTTCCTCTGTGTATCTGAACTTCGGCGCCATCGGCCCCAAGCATTTAAATGTCGGCAATCAGGGCGACAGTCCATCCGAAGCCCCCACACTCACCGACAATCCCGGCACGTGGCTCGGTTTTACCGATCTGGTGTTCATTGATCCCATCGGCACCGGCTTCAGCCGCCCTCTGGTTCCTGAGGCGGAAGCCAAGAAGGATTTCTACAGCACAGTCCCCGACATTCACTACCTATCGCGCATCATCTACGACTGGCTTGTAAAAAATGGCCGGATCACTTCCAGAAAATATCTGGTTGGCGAAAGCTACGGCGGCTTCCGCGGTCCCCGCATTACCTACTATCTGCAGTCGCAACTCGGCGTGGCCATGAACGGCGTCGTGCTGATTTCGCCTTACCTCAACCCGACCCTGGAATCGCACGGCAATCTTTCTCCCATTCCCTGGATGGTCACCCTGCCTCCCATCACGGCCGCCCACCTGGAACGCGAGAACAAGCTGACGCCCGACGCCATGAAAGATGTCATCGCCTACACTGAAGGCCCCTATGCCACCGCGCTGATAGAAGGCCGCTCCAATCCCGAGGCCACGCAGGCGATGATCCAGCACGTCACGCAGATGACTGGGCTCGATCCGCAATTCGTCAAGAACTCCGGCGGCCGGCTGGAAACCGAGGCCTATCTGCGCGAGGTCTATCGCGAGCAAGGTAAGATCGGTTCCATTTATGACTCGAACGTGACCGCGTTCGATCCATTCCCCTACGCGCCGGAACAGAAGGCGAACGATCCCATCCTGGCGGCCATCGTCGCTCCTACCACCGAAGCCATGGTGAACTTCGTGACCAACACCGTCGGCTGGAAGACCGATGCGCAGTACAACGCGCTCTCTCATCAGGTAAACACTCTGTGGGACCGCGACAGCGCCCTGCGAGCGGGCTCCGTCACCGAGTTGCGGCAGGCCGTCGCAGCCGATCCCAAGCTGCGCGTCATTATCGCCCACGGCTGGAACGATCTCTCCTGCCCCTTCATGGGTTCCCTGCTTGCCGTCGATCAAATGCCGGTCATGGGCGATCCCACGCGTGTTGCAGTTCATGAATATCCCGGCGGCCACATGTTCTACACCCGTCCGTCGAGTCGAGAATTGTTGCAGAAAGATGTCATGGCCATGTATGCAATCCATTGAGCGTGGCTGAAAAAGCTCTCGGACCACCGCTCCATTAAAATGGAGAGATATGGACTTTGAGCTTGTCAGTGACTACCAGCCGCGCGGCGATCAGGCCCGCGCCATTGATGAGTTGGTCCGTGGCATTATAGGCGGCGAAAAACATCAGGTGCTGCTCGGCGTCACCGGCTCCGGCAAAACCTTCACCGTCGCCAAGGTCATTGAGCAGTTGAATCGCCCCGCGCTGATCCTCGCCCACAATAAAACCCTGGCCGCTCAGCTCTATCATGAGTTCAAACAGTTCTTCCCCAACAATGCCGTCGAATACTTCGTCTCCTATTACGACTATTACCAGCCGGAAGCCTACATCCCGGCCAGCGATCTCTACATTGAAAAAGAAGCTACCATCAACGAGCAGCTCGATCAGCTGCGCCTCTCCGCCACCCGCTCGCTCTTCGAACGCCGCGACGTCATCATCGTCTCCTCGGTAAGCTGCATCTACGGACTGGGCTCGCCCGAAGCCTACTACGGTATGTTGATGCTGCTTGAGCGCGGCCAGAAAATTCGCCGCGAGGACATCACCCGCCGTCTGGTAGAAATTCTCTACGAGCGCAACGATGTCGATTTCCGGCGCGGCACCTTTCGCGTCCGCGGCGACGTCATCGAAGTCTTCCCTACCTACGACGAAAGTGCCTATCGCATAGAGCTGTTCGGCGACGAAATTGAATCCCTCTCGCAGATCGATCCGCTCTTCGGCACCGTGAAGCAAAAATATTCTCGCCTGCCCATCTATCCCAAGAGCCACTACGTCGTGCAGCCGGAGCGCAAGAAAACCGCCATCGACGGCATTCTCGCCGAACTGGCCGTCTGGGAAAAAGAAATCGAAACCCAGGGCCGCATGGTTGAGGCGCAGCGCATACACCAGCGCACCCGCTTCGACCTGGAAATGATCAAGTCCATGGGCTACTGCCATGGCATTGAAAATTATTCGCGGCACTTCTCTGGCCGTCTGCCCGGCGAACCGCCGCCCACCCTGCTCGACTATTTCCCGAAAGATTACCTGTTGTTTGTCGATGAATCGCACGCAACCGTGCCGCAACTCCACGGCATGTGGCATGGCGACCGGTCGCGCAAGCTAAGCCTCGTCGAATACGGATATCGTCTTCCCTCCGCGATGGACAATCGTCCGCTGCGGTTTGAAGAATTTGAAGGCCGCACCAATCAGGTGACCTACGTCTCCGCCACGCCCGGCCCGTATGAACTCACTCAGTCCGGCGGCGTCGTCGTCGAGCAGATCATCCGCCCCACCGGCCTTGTCGATCCGCAGGTCGAAGTCCGCCCCGTGCGCGGCCAGATCGACGATCTCCTCGCCGAGATTCGCGAGCGCGTGAAAAACGGCGAGCGCGTGCTGGTCACCACCCTCACCAAGCGCATGGCCGAAGACCTCGCCAGCTACTACACGGAGGTGGGCGTGCGTTGCCGCTACATGCACTCCGAAATCGAAACGCTGGAGCGCGTCCGCCTGCTGCGCGGCCTGCGCAAAGGCGAATTCGATGTGCTCATCGGCATCAACCTGTTGCGCGAAGGCCTCGACCTGCCAGAGGTATCGCTGGTCGCCATTCTCGATGCCGACAAAGAAGGCTTCCTCCGCTCCGCCGGCTCGCTTATCCAGACCATCGGCCGCGCCGCGCGCCATGTCCACGGCCGTGCCATTCTCTACGCCGATAAAATGACCGACTCCATGGTGCAGGCCATGGGAGAAACCGATCGCCGCCGCGCCATCCAGACCGCCTATAACGAGGAGAACGGCATCACGCCCACCTCCATCATCCGCCCCGTGGATATGGCGCTCGCGGGCATTCTGAAAGCGGAGTATTCCGACATCACGGAAGAGGCCGAGGCCATGCCGGAAAGCTTCCACTCCGAAGAAGACCTGGACACCTACATCGCTAAGCTGGAAGTCACCATGCGCGAAGCCGCGCAGCGCTTCGAATTTGAAAAAGCCGCCAAGGTCCGCGATACCATCCGCGAACTCCGCAGCAAAGATTTCCTCTTCGACCCGCCGGAAACGTCAGCGCAAACTCCCAACTCCGCCACCCCTTGAACCGTCGGTATACGATCGCCTCCCGCCGGCGTGACTTAGCCTGCGTCCTCGTGTATGGTTTCAGGAGCGAACCCAAGCCACCATCTCCGGTAGCCAATTTCCGGACACGATCCTGATGAAACTGAACGCATATCTCATACGCAGCACTCTGGTGGGCGCCCTCGGCGGCCTGCTCTTCGGCTTTGACATCTCCGCCATTGCCGGCACCACGCGCGACCTCACGCAGTTCTTCGCTCTCAGCAGCGCCCAGCTCGGCGTCACCATCACCGCCAGCCTCATCGGCACCATTCTGGGAGCCATGCTGTCCGGCATTCCCGCCCAGCGCCTCGGACGGCGCGATGGTTTGCGCCTCATGGCCGTGCTCTATTTGATCTGCGCCGTGGGCAGCGCGGTGGCGTGGAATTGGAATGCTCTGCTCGTCTTCCGCTTCATCGGCGGAATGGGCATTGGCGGTTTCTCCGTCCTCGGCCCCATGTACATTGCGGAGATCGCCCCCGCGGAGTGGCGCGGCCGCCTCGTCGGCACATTCCAGATCAACATCGTCACCGGCATTCTGCTCGGCTACACATCCGACTTCGCGATCGCGGCCCTGGTTCCCGGCGATGCGAATTGGCACTGGAAACTCGGCGTGGCGGCTATTCCAACCCTGCTTCTTCTGGGATTGTTGTTCACCATTAGCCGCAGTCCGCGCTGGCTCGCCATGCGCGGCCATGTCGAGGAAGCGCGCAACGTCCTGCAGCGGATTGGCTCACCCAACGCGGAAGCGCAGTTGAAGGAGATCATCGACTCCATTCACACGGACGAGACCACGCGAAACGAGCCTCTGTTCAAGCGGAAATATGCGTTGCCCATTTTTCTCGCCGTCACCCTGGGCATCTTCAACCAGCTCTCCGGAATTAACGCGGTCCTGTATTATCTCAACTTCATCTTTACCAAGGCCGGTTTCAGCAACCTCTCCAGCGACCAGCAATCCATCTATGTCGGCCTGGCAAACATGCTCACCACGCTGGTTGCCATGACCGTCATTGACAAAATTGGTCGCAAGACCCTGCTGCTCGTCGGCGCGGTCGGCATGACCATCTGCCTGGGCATTATCGGCGTCATCTTCCAGACGCAAAGCCACCAAACGGCGCTTCTCCCGCTGCTGATCCTCTATATCATCGCCTTCGCATTTTCCCAGGGCGCGGTCGTCTGGGTCTATCTTGGCGAAGTCTTCCCCACTAAGGTACGCTCCAAGGGCCAGAGCCTCGGCACCACGGCAAACTGGCTCACCACCGCCCTGCTTGCGTTTGTGTTTCCCATCCTCGCCGTCCACCACGCGGCCGTTCCGTTCTATTTCTTTGCCGCCATGATGGCGCTGCAATTCTTTGTCGTGCTGTTCATCTATCCGGAGACCAAAGGCGTAAGCCTCGAACAGCTGCAACACAAAATGGGCATCGACTGAGCCCGCACGCACGTGAAAGAATATGGGTGCCCCAGGTCTCGATTCTGAGACTTGGGATTCAGACGGCCCGATACAACACCCCGCAATCCTAGCCAAGCGATCCAGACACAAAGGCCAATTCCCTTACAATGGAAGCCAGCCTCTATGTCCACACCGCAAGCCACACGCTCCGCCCTCCTGCATCTGATTGCTACCCTTTCCTTTCGCCTGGGAAGCTTCACCCTTTCCTCCGGCGCGCATAGCGACTACTACATCGACTGCCGCACCACCACACTGCACGCGGAAGGCGGACGCCTCGCCGGTCTCGCTCTCTACGATTTGATCCGCCGGCACAACCTGAATCCGCAAGCCGTCGGCGGCCTCACCATGGGAGCTGACCCGCTGGTCTCGAACATCGCCTCGGCCAGCGCATGGGATCATCTCCAGCATCCAGAAGCATCGCTGATCCATGGCTTCCTGGTCCGCAAAACGGAAAAGACCCACGGCGCCGGCCGCCGCATCGAAGGCTTCTGCGAGCCCGGCGCGCGGGTCGTCATCGTCGATGACGTTTGCACCACGGGAGCCTCTACCATCCAGGCGATCGAAGCCGCGCGCGATGCCAAATTTCAGGTTGTCGGCGTGCTCTGCCTGGTCGACCGGCAGGAGATGAATGGCCGCGCCGCCGTCGAAGCCGCTGCCGCGGGTGCGCCCTTCCTGTCCTTATTCACCGCCGCCGATGTGCGCGCCGCGCATCTCGCAGCAAAATAATTCCGCGTCGCCGCCCACTGCCGCTGTATCTGTCCATATGCTGTTAGAGGGGGAAACGCCATGGAGCAATGCACGCATCTCGATCAAATCAAAAATGTCACCCCGCGCACTCCGCAAGGCTGCGAAGAATGCCTCAAGATGGGCGACCGCTGGGTCCATCTGCGCCTCTGCCTGGAGTGCGGCCACGTCGGCTGCTGCGACTCATCCAAGAACAAGCACGCGACCAAACATTTTCATAAAACGAAGCATCCCATCATGCGCTCGTTCGAGCCAGGCGAGAACTGGGGCTGGTGCTACATCGACCAACTGGAACTGGATTTCTCCTGACGCTGGGTGCCCCATCCTAGCGTAGCTAGTATCTCGCTGCGTAATTCGCGTATGAGGTGTCCGTTGGTTTTCCAGCAAGTTCGGACTCCATATCGTTCGCTGAATTATGCAGCGAGATACTAGTATTGTGTAAAGCGTTTCTGCGAGGAGAGAGTGAGCCGTGCGCAAGAAATGTATAGCTCTCTGCGTCGGAATAGTACTTGCTCTTCTACCGATCGGCGCGGCAGCCCAGCTTGACGGCAGCTTTTCGCTCTCCAAGAGATCGTATCTTGCTGGCGAGCCGGTGTTCCTTCTTTTCACGGTAAAGAACGTGGGACGCGAGCCCCTGATGATTGCCACGGCCGATCCACTGAGCTTTTGCAGCGGCTACCAATTCAATCTGAAGGGAGCGAGGGACCGGGAAGCTAATGGCTGCGGCCCGGCCGGTGCTGGTGGCAGTTGCGTCAGCGGCGACGTAATTCTGGAACCGGGCAATAAGCGAACTGATCGAATTCTGCTCAATGCCCGCTACGACCTGAGGCAGCCGGGTAGTTATCCGCTGAATGTGACATACAGGCTCAATTACGGCCCTGTAGACGAGGACACAGCCACTCTGCTACTCAGTAGAATTCATCAGGACTTTCAGGATCAACTTGAAGTCGTGATCGAGCCGTCGCAGCCCGATGATCTCAAGCCCGAATTCACGCAATACGCGCGCGACCTGACCTCAACTGATGCGCATACGAAACTGGAAGCGGCGAAAATCATCGCGTACCTGGCGCCGCGATTTATGGAGCCGACGATCCTCAAAATGCTTGGTACGCTGGCGCTGCAGTATTACGGCGTGGAAGGGCTACGCAACCTTGGCACGCCATCGGCTCATCAGGCTTTGAGGAAATTCGTGAAGAAGACTACGCCCACGAACGTTGTCGGCTCTTACCAGGCTGCCATTCGCTATCTGGGCGAGATCGGAGATCCTGGCGACATTTCTTTACTTCTCAACGTGGCGCGCGCTAATGCACCCAACAGCTCCAGCCGAGATTTGGCAATTGGATCCGCTGGCAAGGCTGGTGGCGCCGCCGCAGTCCCAGCGCTGGTTGCCGAGTTGAAGGATCCATCCATCGATACACAACAGGATGCAGTGCGGGCGCTGTATCTGACGGGTTCGCGAGCGGCCGTACCGGTGCTGATCAGTCTTCTGCCTTCACGCAAGTGGCGCGTGAGCGGAACAGCCGAGTACGGCCTGGAAGCGCTTACGCACCGGAGCGGGGCGAGTACCAAATTAATGAAGCCGCTACCTCCCGACACTTACCTCAAATGGGTCCGATGGTGGAAAACTGACGGGCAGACCGCGATTATTTTCAAGGCGGATCAATGCGGCGAAATTGAGCCACTTCCGTCGCCGTGAAGCTTCACCGCACGCTCTACTCCTTCGAAGAAATGGGTCGCGCAAGCGCCATTCTGGACGGGTGGTCGGGGATGCTGAAATTACCACCTAGTCGCTGCGTAAATTCGCGTATGGGGTGTCCGTTGATTTTCCAACAGGTTCGGACCCCATATCGTTCGCCGAATTATGCAGCGAGATACTAGGGTGAGATGGAAATATCTCCGCGTTCCAGTAACGCCGAAGATGTCCTAACGATAAAATCAAGTCAGCTATGATTCCGACCCTTGAGTGGACCGATGCCGGCGTGCGCTTCCTCGACCAGACGAAGCTGCCGCTGGAAGAAACCTATGTATTCGCCGAAGACTACCGCGCCGTTGCCGATGTCATCCGCACCATGATCGTCCGTGGCGCGCCCGCCATCGGGGTCAGCGCGGCCATGGGCGTGGCCCTCGGCCTGCTGCGCAGCCAGGCCGCCGATTTGAACCAGTTGGACGCCGACTTGCAAATCATCTGCGACACCCTCGCCGCCACCCGGCCCACCGCGGTCAATCTTTTTTGGGGCATTGAACGCATCCGCCAGCTGGTGCGCGCCTTGTCGCAGGAACCCTGCGCGACGATCCCGCAAATTCAGCAGGCAGCCGTCGCCGAAGCGCGCCGCATGTATGACGAAGACATCGCCGCCTGCCGCGCCATGGGAGAGCATGGCGCCGCGCTCATGCCTCGCTCCGGTGGCGTATTGACCCACTGCAATGCGGGCGCGCTCGCCACCTGCGGTTACGGCACTGCCCTTGGCGTGATTCGCGCTGCCGTCGAACGTGGACACAAATTGCATGTCTACGCGGATGAAACCCGGCCCTTCCTGCAGGGCGCGCGCTTGACTGCGTGGGAACTGCTGCACGATAACATCCCCACAACGGTCCTGTGCGACAACATGGCCGCCAGCCAGATGCGCGCTGGAAAAATTCACGCCGTCATCGTTGGCGCGGATCGCATTGCAGCGAACGGCGATGTTGCCAACAAAATCGGCACCTATGGAGTCGCCGTCCTCGCCAGGGAACACGGCATCCCGTTTTACGTCGCCGCTCCCTGGTCCACGATTGATATGGAAACCGCGACCGGCGAACTGATCCCCATCGAGGAACGCGCCGCCAAAGAAGTCACCCACTTCAACGGCAAACAAATTACGCCATCGAACGCGCAGATTTCCAACCCCGCCTTCGACGTCACGCCGGCGAAGTACGTCACGGCAATCATCACCGAACTCGGCGTCCTGCAACCGCCCTATGACCAGGCATTGCGCCTCGGTATCGAGGAACAAGCGCGGCATGCGTCGGTTTCGGTGGGATAAATCTGCAGGACGGAAATAAGCATCCTCGGGAGGGCGGCCCATTCAAGCCAACTTTTGGCTTGAGTGGGATGGAAGAAATTGTCATCCTTAGCGGAGCGAAGGACCTTGTGGATAGCCGAGAAACGGAAGATCTTTTTTTCTGCGCGACAAGGCATCACTCCATCATCATCGTTCGCACTGCATCGCTCAGGATCAGCTTCGCTTCTGTCGCCGCCTGCACTTGTTCCGTAGTGATCCCCGGCGCAATCTCTTCCAGCACGAGCCCTCGCGGGGTGACACGTATATAGGCCATCTCCGTCACGATGGTGTCCACCACGCCCACGCCCGTCAGCGGCAGCGTGCAGCGCACAAGAATCTTTGGCCGCCCATCCCGGGTGGTATGTTCCATGGCGACAATGACGCGACGCGCGCTGGCCACCAAATCCATCGCCCCGCCCATGCCCTTCACCATCTTTCCAGGAATCATCCAGTTGGCGAGATTGCCTTTCTCATCCACTTCCATCGCACCCAGCACGCTCAGGTCCACGTGCCCGCCTCGAATCATCGCAAATGAATCCGCACTGGAAAAATACGCCGTCCCCGGCAGTTCGCTGACGGTCTCCTTGCCCGCATTGATCAGGTCCGGGTCTTCCTGGCCAGCCAGAGGATACGGACCCACTCCCAGCATTCCGTTTTCCGACTGCAACACCACTTCCATTCCGGCCGGCACATAATTCGCCACCAGCGTCGGCATGCCAATGCCAAGGTTCACATAGTAGCCATCGCGCAGCTCCTGAGCCACACGCTTCACGATCCGAGCGACGTTCTCTCCGCGCTTGTCCATCGGCGCTTGCGTTTCTCTTGCGCGCGTCGCCGGACGCGCGCTCGCATCTGCTTTAGCAGGATCCAGCTTTTCTTCACCGGCATTTGAATTCGATAAAGTAGTCATTGCGGGTCTAGATTTCTTTTGCCCTTTACCTGAATGATTTCCATTTTCAATGTGCGTGCTCCCTCACTACTGCGCGGCAACCTGCTGGCCCTCGTCAGCCTGGTGGTTTCGTTTCCGCTGGCGAAGTTTCCATATGACCAGGCCAGCCCTGCCATGATTTTGCCCATCCTCGGCGCCGCCGCGGGCATGGTGGAAACCTTTCGCTGCATTCGCGTGCGGTGGAGCTGGTATCACGGCGCCGTCCTCCTCAGTCTCTACATGGACGTGCTGATACTCACCATGATTCTGTTTCTCGCGCTCTATCCCTTCATCACTCGATGACGCCGCTATTCGCTTCGCACCGTCCGCCGCTCGATGCGCTTCTCGTGCTTTTCCCCGACAACAAGCCTCTGCACATAAATGCCGGGCGTCATCACCTGGTCCGGTTCCATCGTCCCCGGATCGACCAACTCCTCGACTTCCGCAATCGTGATGCGCGCGGCCGTCGCCATCATGGGATTGAAATTGCGCGCCGTCTTGCGATAGATCAGGTTGCCCATGCGGTCGCCCTTCCACGCTTTCACCAGCGCGAAGTCGGCCCGCAAGGCACGCTCCATCAAATACATTTTTCCGTCGAACTCCCGGGATTCTTTCCCCTCGGCCACCACCGTTCCCACGCCGGCAGGCGTATAAAACGCGGGAATACCCGCCCCTCCCGCGCGGATCCGTTCCGCCAGCGTTCCCTGCGGAATCAATCTCAAGTCCAGCTTGCCGGCCAACACACGTTCTTCCAGCAATTTGTTTTCGCCGACATAACTGCCGGTGTGCGACGCGATCATATCCGCCTCCAGCATGCGTCCCATGCCGAAGCCATCCACCCCCATATTGTTGCTGATGGTGTGGAGACTCTTCACTCCCTTGCGCACCAGCGCGTCAATCAGGTTCTCAGGAATTCCGCACAATCCAAAGCCGCCCAGCATAATTGTGGCGCCATCGAAAATATCTTCGATCGCCGCCGCCGCCGTGGGCCACACTTTGTTCATACATCCTCATTCCAGCATTCTGGATTCTGCGTCTGGGATCGATCCAGAACTTCTGGAGAATATCGCAGAGAATGAGCATACGCCAGCCGTTTCCACCGATCTTGCCCCTTCGCATTTGTCCGTGTCGCTCGATTCTTTTTGCACCATTTCGCCCCGCAATGGTAGGATGCTGGCAATTCTCCCGTACGGCTTATCTGCGCTGTAAGCCCGTGGCGTGTGTGTTCACCATTTCTGAAAGAAGGTGTTACGAGATGAAAGGCTTTCGCGATTTTATTCTGCGCGGTAACGTCGTCGATCTGGCTGTTGCTGTCGTGATTGGTGCAGCCTTCACCGGAATTGTGAATTCCCTGGTGAAAGACATCATCAATCCTTTGATCTCGGCCACCGTCGGCCAACCGAATTTTTCTCATCTGGTGGCCCATGTGAACGGCGGAGAGGTGACGTACGGTAACTTCATGAACGCCGTCATCTCTTTCCTGATTGTTGCTACCGTGATCTATTTCGGAGTCGTAATGCCGGTCACACGGCTGATGGCGCGGTTCCATAAACCCGTGCCCGTTGCGCCGCCGGCCACGAAGAGATGCCCGGAGTGCCTCAGCGATATTCCAGCGGCGGCGAAGCGCTGTTCCCATTGCACGCAACTGGTCGCATAGGCAAGCAGGAATTGCATAAAAAGTTGTATGGCATCAATCGGCTGCGCGAATTCACCCTACATGAAAATTCGCGGCGAAATGCGTGACCCATTAGAATAGGGACAGTGACTCAACCCCAGAGGTGCCTGTGAAAGAAACACGCGAGAATTTCGAGCAGCGCAAGCTCCCCATGATGCCGATCCGCGATATGGTCATCTTTCCCTACATGATGACCCCGTTTGTCGTTGGCCGTGAATCCAGCGTGCGCGCCCTGGAAGAGGCGCTCACCGGCGACCGCAAAATCTTCCTGGCCACCCAGCACGACGCGGGGCAGGATGAACCCACCCAGAAAGATATCTTCACCACGGGCACCATTGGCAACATCGTGCAAAGCGTGAAGATGCCCGACGGCAACATCAAGGTGCTGGTGGAAGGCATCGAGCGCGCCAAGGCCACTGAGATCGTCGACACCGACGGTTTTTTCGTCGCCACCCTGCGTGTCAGTACTGTAACCACGGAAGTGACCAAGGCCATCGAGCAGATCATGCAGCGCGTGTCGGGCTTATTTGATCAGTACGTCAAATTGCAGCAGGCACTCAATCTGGAAACAGTGGCTGCCGCGGTCCGCATGGAAGAGCCGGGCAAACTTGCCGACACCATTGCCGCCAATCTGCAATTGCCCATTGAAGAAAAACAGATGCTGCTCGACATCTTCGATCCCGGCGAGCGTCTCCATCATCTGGTCGGCATCCTGGAAATTGAAATTGAAAAGTTGAACATGGACCGCAACGTCCAGTCGCGCGTCAAACGGCAGATGGAGCGCGCTCAGAAAGAGTATTACCTCAACGAGAAAATCAAGGCCATCCAGAAGGAGTTGGGCCGCGGCGAAAAAAGCGAATTTGATGAGCTGAAGAAAAAGATTGAAGCCGCCGGCATGCCCAAGGATGTGTTTGAAAAAGCCACGCTGGAGCTGAAAAAACTCGAAGCCATGCCCCCCATGTCCGCCGAATCCACCGTCTCCAGAAATTATCTGGACTGGATGCTTTCGGTCCCGTGGAAGAAAAAATCGAAGGAAATCCGCTCCATCGACCACGCCGAGAAAATTCTCAACACCGACCACTACGGCCTGGAAAAGATCAAGGAACGCATCCTCGAATTTCTAGCCGTTCGTCAGTTGGTCAAGAATCCAAAAGGCTCGATCCTCTGCTTCGTCGGACCTCCGGGCGTCGGCAAGACCTCGCTTGGAATGTCGATTGCCAAAGCCACCGGACGAAAATTTGTTCGCATGTCGCTCGGCGGCGTACGCGATGAAGCCGAAATTCGCGGCCACCGCCGCACCTACATCGGCGCGATGCCCGGGCAGATTCTGCAATCCATGAAGAAGGCCGGCACCAAGAACCCCGTCTTCATGCTCGATGAAATCGACAAGATGGCGTCCGATTTTCGCGGTGATCCCGCTTCCGCGTTGCTCGAAGTCCTGGACCCGGAACAAAATTCCACCTTCCAGGATCACTATCTCGACGTGGAATACGACCTGTCGCAAGTGCTGTTCGTCGCCACAGCCAACGTTCTGCACACCATTCCCGCCGCCTTGCAGGATCGCATGGAAATCCTCCGCCTCCACGGCTACACCGAGGACGAGAAGGTCGAGATCGCCAAGCAGTATCTGCTGCGCAAGCAGCGGGAACAGACCGGCCTCGACGAGAAAAATCTGGTCTTCCACGATGAAGCGCTGCGGGAAATCATCCGTTCCTACACGCGGGAAGCGGGCGTTCGCAATCTCGAACGCGAGATCGGCAACGTCTGCCGCAAAGTCGCCCGCCGCATCGTAAAAAATGGCCCGAAGCACAAGGAAGAAATCACGCCGGAGAATTTGCAGGAATTCTTGGGGCTTCCCAAGGTCCGCCACTCCCAGGTCCACGAATCGAACGAAGTTGGCCTGGTCACCGGACTGGCATGGACTGAAGTCGGCGGCAGCATCCTCTCCACGGAAGTCCAGGTGCTCGACGGCAAAGGCAAGTTGACACTCACCGGACAACTCGGAGAAGTCATGCAGGAGTCGGCGCAGGCCGCCCTCTCCTACATCCGCAGCCGCGCGCACCATCTCGGCCTCGGACGCGACTTCTACCGCAGTCTCGACATCCACGTCCACGTTCCGGAGGGTGCTATTCCCAAGGACGGCCCCTCGGCCGGCATCACCCTTGCGACGGCACTCGCCAGCGCCCTCACACGCATCCCGGTGCGCCGCGATGTCGCCATGACCGGCGAAATCACTCTGCGCGGCAAGGTCCTGCCCATCGGCGGCCTGAAAGAAAAGCTGCTCGCCGCCCATCGGGCCGGCGTGTTTGAAGTCATTCTGCCGATCGAAAACAAGAACGATCTCGCCGAAGTCCCGGACAATTTAAAATCCAGCATGAAAATGCATTTTGTCGATCAGATGGATGAGGTGTTGAAAATCGCTCTGGAAGGCCCGCTGCCGGAAATTGCCCCGGATGCTCCCGGCCTGATCGCTGGCGTTAGCGCACCAGCGAATCCAATCGAAAACACCGCGCGCCAATAAGCCGCACATACCAAAATAAAATGCCCGGCAACCTAGCCGGGCATTTTTCCTCTACCTTGAAAATCTTCTCTTAGACGACCAGCTTCTGAATCGCCTTGTCGATCGTCTCTTTGGGGACATACCCTACTATCTGTTCAGCCACCTTGCCGCCCTTGAACAACAGCAGGGCCGGAATGCCGCGGATACCGTAGCGCATGGGTGTCGCGGAATTGCTATCCACGTCCATCTTCATTACTTTCAGTTTGCCCAGATATTGGGTCGCAACCTCGTCCACTACCGGTCCTAGCGCCCGGCAAGGTCCGCACCAGGCCGCCCAAAAATCCACCAGCACCAGCTGGGTAGCCTGCAATACTTCCTTTTCGAATGTTGCATCCTTCACTTCCAATACCGCCTGACCTGCCATTCCACTTCCTCCTTGGGTTGTCCCGAACCGCACCACGACAGTATTCCACACTGCCTGGCAGCACACTCCACGACTCTGCATATTCAGAATACAGGATGCTGCCAAGACTGATTTGGTCGCAGAAACTCAGGAAAATACAGCAAGATACGAAAAGAGTGTGTGCGAATGGAGAAGGTTGTCATGCGGCAAATTCTGGATAAAAGAAAAGCGCCCGGATCTTGTGAAAGATCAACGGGCGCGAGAGCAGCCCTCCCCCAGAACTGCCCCTTGAAAAAGAGGTTAGCGGTGATCGAGTGTCTTGGCAACAAAACTTGAGTAACATTTTTTTAGTTACCGAATGCCTTTTCCATTTGGCTCAGGCCCGCGCGCCCAGTGGCGTATCCCGGCGAACCGCAGACTTGGCTCCGTGGCTCTCAAAGCCGCATTCGATCACCTCGCAACTGGATCTATCGCTTAAGGTTTTTCTTAGAAGGCGTTCCAACGCAGCCCGATCCAGATCCCGTTCGACAATCATCAGGATTCCAGGCCCCGCGCCGCTCAGCGCCACTCCCAGGATTCCTGCAGCTCCGGCCACAGGCAACAACGTGCCTAGCAGCGGGCAAATGGCGACGCGGTACGGCTGATGCATGCAGTCATGCATGGCCGCGCGCAGCAAATCATTGCTTCCGGTGGCGAACGCCGCCACCAGCAAGGAGCTATGTTGCAGGTTGGCAACAACATCGCGGCGACTGTAAAAGTCGGGCAACAACTTCCGCGATTCTTCCGTGCGCACCGGGTCCCGGGGCAGCACGACCACGGCGTCCCAGTGGTCCGGGATGTCCAATCGCGCCACGTGGACGATTGGAAGCCCCTGGATCCCGCCGCTGTCCGCCGACGCTGTTCCTGCTGTCACTGCGGAGACAGTCATCCCGCCCAGCCAGCAGGCGGTCGCGTTGTCAGGATGTCCCTCCAGAAACGTCGACACCGCCAGAATCTCGTTGTCGCCCCAGCCCAATTCGCCAAATTCTACCGCCAGCGCGATCCCAGCCAGCCGCGCCGCCGCCGAGGACCCGCAGCCCATTCCCAGCGGGATTCCGTTGTTCACCCTCAAATGCAGCGGTTGCACCCGCCGCCCCTGTTCCGTCATGCATCGCCGGTAGGTCTCCAGAATCAGGTTGCCTTCCACCTTGCCAACTGCCTTGGTATCCCGCCCCTGCGCGGTAATACCGAAGACATCGGCGGCCTCGGCCTGCACGTCCAGGTGTAGGTTCAACGCCAGCGCTCCCGTGTCGAACGCCGGCCCCAGATTGGCCGAAGTCGCTGGCAGACGAAGATGGACGCTCTGCACAGATTTTTTCATCCCCGCACCATCCGACTCTGCACCGCCTCGTCTAAAACGCGCATCACCGCATCAACGGAAGGTTCCAGCACCTGCGGCGCGGAAGCCATCGCTTCCAATTCCGCCCGCTGTGTCGCCGGCATCGCGGCTGTTTCCTGCGCGGTCAACAATTTCCCGCGGTGCAAGTCGATCGTGTACTCCGGGTCCTTCAGCGTGTGCCCCGTCAGCAGCAGCACCACCGTCTCCTGCTTCCCAATGTGCCCCTGAGCCCTCAGCTTTTTCAGTCCCGCCAGCGTCACTGCCGAAGCTGGCTCGCACCCGATGCCTTCCGCGCCAATCTCCGCCTTCGCCAGCGCAATCTCCTGCTCGCTCACCTGCTCGCACCAGCCGCCGGTGGCGCGCAAAATCCCCACTGCCTTCTGCCAGGACGCAGGATTTCCAATGCGAATCGCCGTCGCCCGCGTATGCGCTTCCACAGGAGCAAATTCGTTCCCCTGGTGTTGCGTCCAGCTCAGGAATAAAGGATTGGCGCCTTCCGCCTGGATCACGCTGATGCGCGGCAGTCGATCGATCATTCTCAGCGCCAGCAGCTCCAGAAATCCCTTGCCCAGCGCCGAGCTGTTGGCTAGGTTTCCTCCCGGAACAATCAAATGATCCGGAACCTGCCAGTCCATGGCCTCCGCCAGTTCGATGCCCGCGGTCTTCTGGCCCTCCAGCCGGTACGGATTCACAGAATTCAGCAGATACACCGGCGCCCGCCGCACCAGTTCCGCCAGCACAGAAACACATCCGTCAAAATCCGTCTTCAACTGGCACGTCACCGCCCCATAATCCAGCGACTGCGACAGCTTGCCCCACGCGACCTTCCCCTCTGGTATCAGCACCAGAGACCGCATCCCGGCTCGCGCCGCATACGCTGCCATCGAGGCCGAGGTGTTCCCCGTCGACGCGCACGCCACCCACGTAAATCCCCGCTCCTTCGCCACCGACAGCGCCGCCGTCATTCCCGTATCTTTAAACGAGCCCGTGGGATTCATTCCCTGATGCTTTGCGAACAGCCGCTCGATCCCAAGGCTTTCCGCCGAGCGCGGCAACGCGTACAGAGGCGTGTTCCCTTCCTCCAGCGTTACCACGTTTTCGTCGTCTGCCATAAACGGCAGCAGCTCGCGAAAACGCCACACGCCGCTGCGATTCAGCCGCTCGCGCGAGAGCCGGCGACCCCGCCAAAGTTCCTTCCACGACTCCGCCCCATGAATTGAATCCGGGTGCCCCATCCTCGCCGCGTCGTTTGCGGCTAGGGTGGGAGGTTTACTGTCCCTCCAAGAATCCCGGACCAGCAGCTCCGGATACTCCACTTCGAACAAGTTGCCGCACGCGCGGCAGCGAAAATCCTCTGCCGCATCCGCCCCGGCAATCACCGCCCCACATCCAATGCAGCGCAGCTGCGGCGCTGGTCGAGGCACAGAAATAGTTTGTGTTTCGCTCATGAGATACGTCTAGCGTATCAGGTCATGTCCGCAGATTTCCCCCCACCCACACGCCCACGCTTTCCACAACCAGGCAAGAACCTGGGTACTCTATATCTCGTCCGCCACGGCGGAAGATGTGGAAAATCCACCCAAAGCATAGACACCTGTGGTGACTCATACAAGCTGTTTTTGCGTGCGTGGGGGCGGCAACCGGGGGAACCAGGTGCCGAGCGGGACCTACGGGGGGCCGGTGCCGCAGCCCTCGCTGTTGACGTTTAACGGCAACAACAACCGGGCGGACCAGTGGAGCTACGATGCCGCCGGAGATGTGTTGTACGATCTGAGCAACATGTACGAGTACGATGCGGAGGGGCGGCAGACTGGTACGCTGAACTCGCTGAACGGGCTGACCGGCTATCTGTACGATGGGGAAGGCCGCCGGGTGATGAAGGTGGTGGTGACCGGATGGAACACGCAGAACCCGACGACCACTATAGAGAACGAATACCTGCTGGGGCTGAACGGCGAGCAGGTGTCGGTGCTGGACGGCAGCGGCAACTGGCAGTGGACGAATGTATATGCGGGGAGCAAGCAGTTGGCCACCTATGACAGCGCGGGGACCCACTTTGCGCTAACAGACTGGCTGGGGTCGAAACGGATGGAGTTGAGCGTGACAGGAGCTTCGACGGTGACCGTGGGAGAGCAATGCACCAGCCTGCCCTTTGGCGACGGAGAGAACTGCACAGGGAGCGACGTCAACCAACTGCACTTCACCGGCAAAGAACGCGACACAGAATCGAATAACGATTACTTTGGGGCCAGATACTACATCAGCGGCATGGGACGCTTCCTGACGCCGGACTGGAGCAAGAATCCGCAAGGTGTTCCGTATGCCGATTACACCAATCCGCAGAGCCTGAACCTGTACGCCTACGTTGACAACAACCCGCTCCGCGCTGCCGACCCGGACGGGCACGTCCCGATTTGCTCGGACAACAGAGACGGCGACGCGAAATGCATCGAGGAGAACAACAAGCAGAATCAGGCCCAACAGCAGAGCATTCCGACATCAACACAAAGATTCAGGGCTGCAGATAGTGCAGCGACTGCGGCTCTCGATGTGGTCAACAAAACAAGTGATGCAGAGCACGTGGAATATGGGGGCAGGGTGGTTCAATTTGGTCCCCACAAGTATGCCTATACGCTTGCCGTTACGCAGGGAGACCCGACCGGGGTAGATGTTGATGCCGGGGGGAAGGAAGGTTCGCGAATTCCTGCGGGTTCGACAAACGCGGGCATTTATCACACGCACCCGTCTGTTCCCGGACATGATGCCTACCGCTTCAGCTATGCCGACGTTTATCACGCGACGCACGAAGGAGTTCCAAACTACGTTGAAAGGCCAGATGGAAGCATTATGAAGTTCGATTACGGCAGAACGAGTTCGCCGAGCATGTACGACCCAAACAAGCAGGTTATCTTGAGGCCGGCGCAATATTGAGGGGGAAGCGATGAAACTGTACTCTGTGATTGCATGGTTGGCACTGGGTATGATGGCGATGCCGCAAAGCTCGAATGATCGTCAAGAATTCGCGTATGTGAGGCATGAAATACAGTCGTCGCAGTCGTTCGCCCCGAAGAATGGCTTTGTTCCAGATGCAGACACGGCAATAGCGATAGCGTATGCGGTGGCCGTCCCGGTCTATGGGAATAAGGCTGTCGACGCGGAGAAGCCGTTTCGGACTGAGCTGAAAGATGGGAGTTGGATAGTTCTGGGAACTCTCCATCACGCAACCTCAGGAGGAACGCTGATCGTGCAGATTGATCAAGCCACAGGAAAGATCCTGTATCTGAACCACTCAATGTGAGGGCGCACCTGGTAATGGCCTCATTTCAAGTGCTGCCTTTAGACTTCGCGGTTCGGAAACGGCCTGCTGCAATCATGCTCGTAGCTGCCGGACTACTTCTCCTGTCCTTGGGAGCCAGAGCATCAAAGAAACCATCCGCCGCGGAACTGGCTGCCATTACGGGGCGGGGAGTTCTGCTCGCCGAGTACGATGCCGCGGCTTGGCACGCTACGGATGCGGTGTTGGCAACGCACCCAAAAACGGAGCCTTCGGGCGGGTGGCCCTCGATAAGGACGAAGGCTTTGTCAAGGCGCAAATAACCCGGGCGGTGCGGCTGCATCGCTTGTCTTTCCAGAGGGGTTGAGGACCAGAGTTCTGGTAGATTCACGCTGCATCACC
>JAJYSV010000092.1 GCA_021793405.1 Acidobacteriota bacterium | reverse complement strand
GAATGGCAACCAACTGGGAACTGCGACAGAATGCGCACTTGTTCTTCAGTTCCGGCTGGATCCGACCGCATTCGCCACATTCGTTCGCCGTCTGTCCCGTCATATCCCCAAGCAGCATTTTCTGCACTCTGCCGGCGGCAAGAGCTTTCAGAACTGCGTGTAGTCCATGCGCGCCGCGTCCGTTATCGTCATCGATCGCGTGCAGCAGATCCTTGCATTGTTCCAACTGGTACTGCTCGAAAATCGGACGCGCTTCCTTCAGAACTTCCTGGGCGCCCAGCCCAAATCCCGGCAGATGAAACCTGCCCATGATCGTGTTGTTTTCCAGTGCAGCGAAATATGGCCGCGCTTCGCCCCATATATCGTTGCGGCATCCCACCACGAGAGTGCCCGGACCCTGCTCTCCAGGCAGTTTACCTAGTTCATCCACGATCAGCCGGAACCACGCTCGCTCCTGATGTTCGACATTGCCGTCGACGCGTTTCGACCAGCCCACCCGCGAGTCTTCCGATCGCTGGGTAAGATCCCCTTCCGAGAGCCTGCCCGGTATCCCCCGAACCTCGCTCCCTTGTATCTCGAATAAGCGTGTTTTTCCGCTTTCCATCAAGACAACTCTGTATCGACGACAGGACTGTATCGCCGCCAGCAACGGTACCAGAAGGAAACAGCTCGAGATACTGAGCTGCGCGATTTCCTCGGGTGCCGGCAGATCGAACTCGCGCCATATCTTTTGCTCCCCGCATGCGTAGACGGCTCTCCAAAGAGTCGGAGTCCGTTGAATGTCATCCGACATGGCGAGAATTTGATTCAGATCGCTGGAAAGCAGTTCGGGCATCGCGCCGGGCCGAAATTTCGCAACCTCATCCTGCACGAGCTTACCGAGGGCGACCTTTTCGGTATGGTGCGACTTATCGGGAAAGGAATGCAAGCTGTAGCAGAAGGAAACAGCATGCGCGCTCGGATCACGGAATGCAGCAAGGGTTCGCAGCTCCTCTTGCTCGGGAATTTGTTTGGAAGTGGCAGGATCTGTAGGCAGGGTGTGGTTGGGCATAGCTTCCTCTTCACCGGTAGTCTGGGCGGTGGCAACGGAAATGGCAATGATCGAGATCACTGATGTGCCTTCTTTCTGCACAGCCAACCCTAGGATAAGTCAGCACTCATTAGGAAATTTTCTCCCGAAGCGTGATTTGCCTCACTGCGCTGTCCCCGCTTCCTCCCTAATATGTGATCCATGGAAGTGCAAGCCCTGGAGTGTGCGGTGTCATGTAACATGCATCCGGTACGGCTGCCTTCTGCACCCGCGAGTTTCGAAGCCATCTTAGCCTCTCTCTCTTGTGTCTGACGTCTCTGCCTGAGGCCGGGCTTCGAAACTCTCTCCTGCTAACGCCGTATGCGCCGCTCACTCCGGAACGTAGTCACAATGAGGAAAGGGAGAAGCATTATGTCGACCATGTTAGCGAAGGAAGCACCGGAGAAAGCTCTCCGGCCGAGTCTGATGGCTCCGTTGTCCATTTTCGAAGAGATGGACCGGCTCGCCGCAGAGATTGAGAAGAAGGCATTCAGCCTCTTTCAGCAACGGGGAGGCAGTGATGGTTTCGCGCTGAGCGACTGGTTCCGCGCCGAATCTGAATTTCTTCATCCGACTCCCATTGAAGTGAAGGAAGACGAGAAGGAAGTGGTGATTAAAGCAGAAGTGCCGGGATTTGAGTTGAAGGAGTTGTCCATCAGCGCCGAGCCCTACGGCATTCGCATCTACGGCAAGAGTGAGAAGAGAGAGCAGGAAAAGAAAGAAGAAAAGAAGGGAACAGTGAGGCACTACAGCGAAATCTCTGGTACAGAAGTGTTGCGCCAAGTCTCGCTGCCGGCTGCCATCAATCCCGAGAACGCCACAGCGCACCTGGAGAAGGGTGTTCTGGAGATCCATCTGCCGAAGGCAGCTCCACCGAAGCTGATCGAAATTAAGTCTGCGGCCTGAATAGGCCAGCGAACACATCAGAGGGACGCGACATAGCATCGCGTCCTTCTTTTTCTGCATTGGAGGGCACGACAGATGCAAGATGTGCACTGTATTTTTGCTCCGGCGATGCTGATCCTGCCGAATCGTCGTGATGAATTGCAGGGCCCATAAGGAGGAACCATGGCCGGCAAACATGTTCTCTTTCGTTCCGAGGCACGGGAAAAAGTGCTGCGTGGAGCCACTCTGATGACCGATGCGGTACGTATCACCCTTGGCCCCAAATCGAAATGCGTTCTGATCGACAAGAAGTGGGGAGCACCATTTGTCTGCAACGACGGCGTCACCATCGCAAAGGAATTTGAACTGGCCGACCCGGAAGAGAATATGGGCGCAAAGATGCTGCTGCAGGCTGCGGAGCGAACGGGGAATGCAGTCGGCGACGGTACCAGCACGGCCACGGTGCTGGCGCATGCGCTGTACGCGGAGGGGGTACGGAACATCGCCGCACGCGCCAGTGCGATCGACCTTAAGCGTGGTCTCGATCGAGGGCTGAGAGTTGCTCTGGATGCTCTTAAGCTGCTGGCACGACCCGTACAATCGTCTCGCGAAAAGATGCAGGTTGCCGCGATCGCCGCGCACAACGACGAAGAGATTGGTCGGCTCGTCACCGAGGCGATCGAAAAAGTCGGGTCCGATGGCGTGGTTTCCGTGGAAGAGGCCAAGGGAACCGAAACGACGGTGGAACTGGTGGAGGGCACGCAGTTTGATCGCGGATATCTTTCCGCCTATTTCATTACCGATCCACAGAATGCCGAAGTGGTTCTGGAGAATCCGGTGCTTTTTCTGAGCGAGCAGAAAATCAGTGCGGTGAAAGACCTATTGCCGTTGCTGGAATCGGTGGCGAAGAGCGGAAGGCCGCTTTGCCTGATCCTGGACGATCTGGAAGGAGAGGCATTGGCCACGATTGTACTCAACAAACTGCGCGGAGTTCTGCCCGCGGCAGCAGCCAAGGCTCCTGGATACGGAGACCGCAGAAAAGAGATGTTGCAGGACATCGCCACGCTTACCGGCGGACAGGTCTTCTCCGAGCAGTTGGGAGTTACGCTGGAGAAATTTGAGGTATCGCAACTAGGGAGATGCAGGCGGGTGGTGATGAACAAAGATACGACCACTCTTATCGGTGGTGAAGGTGCCAAGGATGCGATCGAGGGTCGAAAGAAGGAATTGCGAAAACAAATTCAAGACACCAAGTCCGATTATGATCGCGAGAAACTGCAGGAACGCCTGGCAAAGATATCCGGAGGCGTGGCGGTCATCCACGTAGGCGCGGCGTCAGAGGCGGAACTGAAAAATCGCAAAGAAGCCTTCGACGATGCGATTCATGCGACCCGCGCAGCGATTGAAGAGGGAGTTGTCCCGGGCGGCGGCCTGGCGCTACTGCGACTGATTCCACCTCTGGAGGCGGAGGAGAAGAAGGTCGACGGAGATGAAAGGACTGGGATACGAATCCTGCTGCGCGCGCTCGAAGTTCCGACGCGCCAGATAGCTGAGAATTCCGGGTTTGACGCGGGAGTCGTGGTGGACAAGATGCGCCATGGAGAAGGAAGTTTTGGTTTCGACGCAGCCAGGGGAGTCTACGTGGATTTGGCGGAGACAGGAATTCTCGATCCAGCGAAAGTGGTTCGGGTAGCGCTGGAAAACGCCGTTTCTGTAGCAAGCGTTCTGCTGCTGGCCGAAGCGACTCTTACGGAGATTCCAGAACCGAAGAAGGACAGTATGGGGGCAGCGGCGGGCGAACCGGAGTACTGACCCCACGGTCCACTCAATTTATAAGTGTCAGTCCCGGATTCGGCCAGCAATTCAACTTGTTCTCCCTGCGGGAACACCTAACCTGAGTAGCACGCCACATCGTGGATAACCATGCTTTAAGCGTGATTAGAGTCACTGATATCCAGGCGGAAAACGCATAGTCTTCCCATGTAAGTCGAAAAGATAGGCCCGTAGCTCATGCTGAGTTATGGGTGCTTTTATCCGGCATATAGATCAATGGATCGAAGGGGTATGACAATGGATACGATAGTTCAGGAAAATGGCAAGGCAACTCTCCCTCGCCTTAATCAACCCGCGCCACTCTTTGAAGCTGAAACGACGCACGGTACGTTGCGTCTGGAGGATTTTCAGGGAAGTTGGGTCATTCTATTTTCTCATCCTGCGGATTTCACGCCGGTGTGTACGACAGAATTTATCGCCTTTACGGAACTAGCTCCCGAACTAAAGAAGCGAGGCGTTGAACTCTGCGGTTTGAGTATCGATAGCACTTACTCGCACATTGCCTGGGTCCGAAATATTGAAAAGAATTTCGGTGTCCGCGTTCCCTTCCCGATCATCGCCGACCTGAATAAGGAGGTAGCCAGCCTGTACGGCATGGTGATGCCTGGCGAAAGCAAGACGGAAACCAGCCGCTGTGTTTTTGTCATCGATCCCAAGGGTATTCTGCGCGCCATGATCTATTATCCGCTGACGACCGGCCGCAATACGCAGGAGATACTGCGACTGATTGATGCATTGCAAGCCACCGACAAGCATGGAATCGCAACTCCCGCCAATTGGAAGCCGGGCGAGAAAATTATTATCCCGCCCCCAAGAACGACAGAAGCTGCAGAAGAGCGGATGAAGGCGGGCTATGAGACGGCTGACTGGTACTTTTCAAAGCGCGCCATATAAGTACTGGTCGGGGGTTTCGGCTGCACGGAGACGCTAACTGCAAGAGTGAGAGTTCAAAGGAGTGGCTATGCCTTGTGTCAACGCGAACGGAGAAATCACGGAGATGGCGAAAAGAATACTTTTGGCGATGGTCGAAAGTAGCTCGCTCGATAAGGTGGCGGAGCAAACCGGGACTCCTCTGTACCGTATACGCATGGCTGCTCGGGAACTGGTGGAGGCCGGTTTCGCTGAGCAGCAGGCGCAGAGCTTTGTCACCACAGAGGCAGGGCTGGCAGCGCTCTCGAAAGGCGCGACGACGAGCGGAAGCCTAGGCAACGGGGGATAGGATGCATTTGCTTAAAGTCTCCGCACGGCAAGAAGGGTAGCAAGTAGAACCGATGACACCGCACAAGCAGAAACAGTAGCATTATGCGCTTCTAGTTTGAGCGTGTCGCCATTGACGACGAGAGTGCGAGTAGAGGTTGCAATGAAAAAATATGTAATGGAACTGATCGGAACTTTCTTCCTGGTGCTGACCATCGGAATGAGCGTGATTGCCGGTGGAAGTGGAGTGATACCGCCGCTGGCCATCGGGTCAATCCTTATGGTGATGATTTATGCGGGCGGCCACATCTCCGGAGGACACTACAATCCAGCTGTCACGCTTGGCGTCTGGATTCGCGGCCGCTGTAGCACCAAAGATGTTGCTCCTTACATGATCTTCCAGGTGATTGGAGCTTTGCTTGCCGGATTTGCGGTCAAGTATCTTACGCCCGGTATGCAGATAACTACCCGCGAGCTGGCAGTCATGCCGGAACTCCTCGCCGAGTTTCTGTTCACGTTCGCACTGGTGTTTGTGGTATTGAATAGTGCGACTTCAAAGGACAACAATGGCAACTCATTTTACGGCCTGGCCATTGGCTTCACTGTCCTTGCAGGGGCATTTGCGGTTGGCGGCGTCGCAAGCGCCGCATTCAACCCCGCCGTCGCCGTGGGCATTTCCTCCATGGGGCTGGTCTCGTGGAATCGACTATGGATATATCTAGTGGCCAATTTCTCTGGCGGAGCGCTTGCTGCGCTGACTTTCAGGCTTCTCTGTCCAGAGGATAAGTAGAGAGTCCTCGCAAGCCCGTGGGTACGCGGGCCTGTGAAATTTCTTTCGGTGCAAAGAGTGCGTAGGCGGCGGCCACGGCAGGGGTCTTATGCACACCGCATCGATCAACTCCGTGGAAGAGGGTCGCGAGGTCGTCTTCCACGTCCGCTCGGTTTCGAAGAGCTATCAGACAGGCGACGTCCTGATCATGGCTCTTCGCTCCGTAGAACTCGATTTGAATGCGGGGGAATTTGTCGTTTTCCTCGGGCCTTCCGGTAGCGGCAAATCGACGCTTCTAAATATCCTGGGCGGTCTCGATAGCCCCACGTCAGGCGATGTTCGCTTCCGAGACCACTGGCTTTCCGAGGCAGATGACGCGGGTCTGACTCGTTTCCGGCGCGAGCATGTTGGCTTTGTCTTCCAGTTTTACAATCTCATTCCGAGTCTAACGGCACTGGAAAACGTGGCGCTGGTGACGGAAATTGCAGAGAACCCAATGGATCCGCAGGAAGCCCTGCGCCGGGTGGGATTGACGGAACGGCAGAACCATTTTCCCTCACAGCTTTCGGGCGGAGAACAACAGCGTGTGGCGATTGCACGCGCAATTGCCAAGAACCCCGACATTCTGCTCTGCGATGAGCCAACCGGCGCGCTGGATTTTCCCACCGCCAAACTCGTGCTCGATGTTCTGGCGCGCATCAATGAAGAACTGCACACCCTGGTAGCGGTGATCACGCACAACACCGCAATTGGCGCTATGGCCGATCGGGTGATTCGTCTGCGCAGCGGAGAAATTGTCGAGGTCACGCGGAATGCGAGGAAGGCGCGACCGGAGGAACTTGTGTGGTGAGTTCATGACAACCCTTTACCGCAAACTGCTGCGCGAATTGGTCCACATGAGGGGCCAGGCAACTGCCATCGCTCTTGTAATTGCATGCGGTGTCGCGTCGTTTGTCGCGATGAGGTCCATGTATCGTTCGCTGCTGCGTTCCCAGGCGGAGTATTACACGCAATACCGTTTCGCCGATGTCTTTTGTGAACTGAAGCGAGCTCCGAACGGGGCGGCGGACCGAGTGCGTGAGATCGCAGGAGTCGCACAGGTAGAGCCGCGTGTGGTAATGGATGTAACCATGGATGTGCCGGGGCTGAAGGAACCGGCCGTTGGCCGCCTGATTTCCATAGCGCCAAAACAGACGCGGGGACTCAATACTCTGTTTCTTCGCCGTGGTCGCTACGTTCTTCCTGAATCGGACAACGAAGTGATTGCCAGCGAGGCCTTCGCAAAGGCCAACCAACTGGAACCGGGGAGCCAGATCCATGCTGTCATCAATGGACGCTGGCAAAAGCTGACCATCGTAGGAATTGCGCTTTCACCGGAATACATCTACGAGATCAGAGGAGGCAGCTCGGTCTTCCCTGACAACAAGCGTTTTGGTGTTCTCTGGATGTCGGCGGATGCTCTGGAATCCGCCTTGAACATGAAAGGTGCATTCAATTCCATTGTGGTTTCCTTGCAACCGCACACCAATGAAGCCGACGTGATTGCGCAGATGGATCGCATCCTGGATCGCTATGGCAGCCTGGGCGCCTATGGACGCTCCGATCAGATTTCTCACCGCTTTATCAGCGATGAAATCGCCCAGAACAGAATCAGCGCGACCGTGATTCCAGCCATCTTTCTGGTGGTTGCAGCTCTTCTGGTCCATCTGTCTTTTAGCCGTTTGGTGGATATGCAGCGTTCCGAGATTGCTGTCATCAAGGCATTCGGCTATTCGAACTGGCAGGTCGGAATCCACTACGTGCAGTTCAGCCTGCTTGTTGCTGCGGCAGGTTACATTTTGGGGTGTGCCGTCGGGTTCTATTTCGGAATTCGGCTGGCGTCGCTGTATGCGGAGTTCTACCGCTTTCCTATTCTCATCTATCGCCCGGAGCTCCGAACATTCCTATGGGCAGGACTGATCACTGCGGTCACAGCAGTCGCAGGCGCCGCAGTGGCGGTTCGCAGAGCGGTTTCACTGCCGCCGGCGGAAGCTATGCGCCCGGAGGCACCTGCACAATTTCGCTCAAGAATCGTTGACAGGCTGAACGTGAAGTGGATTTCTCCCGCGCTACGAATGATGCTCCGCAATCTGGAAAGGCGTCCTTGGAGAGCGCTGGCTTCGGCATTCGCGATTTGCTGCTCGATCATGATGGTCGTGGTTGAGTTCGGCATGTTGGATTCGCTCGATCGCGTGATGGAACTGCAGTTCCGCGATGTGCAACGAGAAGACATTACAGTGACACTGAACGAAGCTCATTCCGCTCAGGCTCGCTTCGATCTGGCTCATCTAACCGGCGTGATTCGTTCCGAGCCATTTCGCGCAGTCCCGGTGCGGCTGAGATATCAGCACCGGTGGCGGAAAACCACTCTGCTTGGTCTGGAACGCGATAGCGAGTTGCGCCTGATCGTCGATCAGAATGGAAATCGCATACCGATACCGCCGAATGGAATACTGATCAGTTCTACTCTTGCCAATCTTTTGCACGTTGCACCTGGACAGAGATTAAGCGTGGAGTTGCTGGAGGGACGTCGCACTGTGCATGAACTGTTGCTGACCGGAACGGTCGACGATGTACTGGGCACGAGCGCCTATATGAACCTGTATGCACTAAACCGGCTGATGGAGGAAGACCATTCCGTCTCTGGCGCTCTGCTACAGGTGGACCCAGACAAAGAGAAAAAATTGTATCTGCAACTGAAGCGGTTACCGGCAGTCGCTGCGGTTTCGGTCAAGAACGCTGTAGTAACCAGCTTTAAGGAGACGATCGATCGGAGTATGAACTTGTCCATTGGTACGCTGATGGTCTTTGCGATCGTTATTGCGATGGGAATGATCTACAACGGCGCCCGTATTGCGCTGTCTGAGCGTGCGCGGGAATTGGCGACTCTTCGCGTTCTGGGATTCAGTCGGCACGAAATTACATTCATTCTTCTCGGCGAACAGGCGTTGATCACGCTTGCCGCGCTGCCGTTTGGGTTTGTTGCAGGTTACGCCTTGTGTGCCGTATTGGCGGCGCGCCTGCAAACGGAGTTGTTCCGGATGCCCCTTGTGGTACGACCTGCAAGCTATGCGTGGGCGTTCCTTATTGTGCTTTTCGCCGCAGTCGCCTCCGGCATTCTAGTCAGCCGGCGTATTGCGAGACTGGATATGGTATCGGTCCTCAAGGCGAGGGAATAACGATGAAAAGGCGCAGTCAGATTATCTTGCTGGTCATTGTGTTGCTGATCGTGGCAGGACTGGCCATGATTTTTCGACCTGCGCCAATACCGGTTCAGACGGTCTCCATACAGCGTGGTTCGCTACAGGAAGTTGTGGAAGAAGAAGGCAAGACTCGAATGCGCGACCACTTTATTGTGGCCGCAACCGTGAGCGGCAAGCTTCGAAGGATCCATCTGGAGGCCGGTGATCGCGTGCATGCCGGTGAGACGTTGGCCTGGATTGATCCGGCTCCGATCGATCCACGGGAGAGCGCCGTTCTGGAGGCCCGGCTGGGTGCCGCTCGCGCTGCTCAGCAGCAGGCGGATGCATTGGCGGGTCGTGCCGAAGCGGATTACGCGCAAGCAGAGAAGGATCTAGCCAGAGGCCGCGAATTGTACAAGCATGGCATCATTTCCAGGGAAGCGTTCGACAAAGCAACAACACTGGAAGAAGCCGCTCGCAAACAGCTGCGGGCAGCGCAGTCTGGAGCGGAATCGGCCGCCTTCCAGGTGGAGGAGGCCAGATCGGCTCTTCTTGTTCATCCGACGGGAGGTTCTGATCTGCCGACGCCGATTCAATCTCCTGTGGATGGCCGCGTGCTCAGGCTCATTGAAAAGAGTGAGAGAGTCGTGGGTCCTGGAACACCTGTATTGGAAATCGGGTACACGCCGCGCCTGGAGGTTGTGACGGACTTTCTGACTCGCGACGCTGTGCGCATCCGGCCGGGAATGCCCGTGATCATTACGGATTGGGGCGGCGATACCGCTTTGTCTGCCACGGTAAGGATGGTTGAGCCTGGCGCGTTCACCAAGGTGTCGGCGCTTGGGGTGGAAGAGCAGAGAGTGAACGTTATATGTGATTTCGTTGGGGACACGGATGAACTGCAGGATGGATATCATGTCGAAGTTCGGGTGATTACCTGGCAGGGTAATGATGTTCTGCGTGTTCCCTCAAGCGCTGTCTTCCGCTCGTCAGAGGAATGGGCTGTGTTTACCGTAACGGGTGGAAAAGCCCGGCGAACAACGGTGCAGATCGGCCACCGCGGCGAAATTGACTGGGAGGTTCTGCAGGGGCTCCGCCCCGGCGACCATGTTATTGTTCATCCGAGCGCAGAAGTGGCGGATGGGGTTAAGGTGCACGAAGTGAATTCCCGCTAGGCTGAGCTATGACTTACCCCTGCAGTGCGGGCGTCTTTTCGGAGCAAATTTATCAATTTCCGTTTGCGGCAAATCAGCCAGCTCAGGGATCACATCTCTTGCGGGACGATCCCCGAGCTGACTTGTCACGAGAAGCTGTCTCATACACTGGAAATCGCTCGATACGTCTGGTGTGAGACCCGCAATTAAAGCGGGTCTCAGGTCGTTGGCCGAAGTCGCGACGCCATAGATGAGACAGGTTCAAATACCTGGCGTTATGCTGCTTTCACTTCGATTGACTTAGGCGGCGCAGCCTTTGGAAGCGTCAGTTCGAGAACTCCGTTGACCAGATGCGCGGAGACCTTGTCGGAGTTGATGCTGCTGGGCATGTCAATGCGGCGATACAACTCGTTTGCAGTTACTTCGCTATATGTGACCTCCTTGCCCGTTGTTTCTTCCTTTTTTTGCTCTTTCTTCCCATGGATGCAGATGCAATTCGGCTCTGCCTGAATGGTCAGATCCTTGGCGTCGAAGCCGGGAACTTCAGCGCGAATCGTGTAGCTGTCTTTTGTCTCGCTCATTTCAATGGGGACCGGCTTGAGCAATTCTGATTCAGCGCGAAGCCAATCGTCCCGATCCAGGCCATTCCCGCCTCCGCGCTGTTGGAAAAATCCAAAGGCGCGCTGAGCGATGGCATTGGATAGTGCATCGAAATCTTCAATGATATTGCTGATCTGCGGAAATGCAATCGTTGTTCTGCCGGTAGCGATTGGTCTTACTGCCAGTGAAATTGCCATAACGTTTCTCCTTAGGCGGTGTATTGCGCATATCGCGCTTTCAACGAAGGTATGCGCAAAAATGTGGAAATGCCGTGTGTTCGATCACACATCATCATGAGCCATTAGAAAAGAGCGATGACAATTCACTCGAAAGTGTGCGTGGACTCACAGCGAAGCGGTGGATCGATGAGTAAGATCAGTTCACTCTCGGAAAGGAGAGAAACTATGTCAAGCCAATTGAAATATCCTCAATCGGATGCGGAGCTTAGAGATATTGTGCTTCGTGAAATCGAGTGGGAACCCGCGATTGTCTCCAAAGACATCAGCGTCAAGGTCAAGGACGGCATTGTCACCCTGACGGGCTTTGTCCACAATTATCTCGAGAAGGACGCCGCGGAGAGGGCAACGAAATCCGTGTATGGAGTTAGATCCATCGCAAACGATATCGCGGTAAAACCGATGTTCACTCGCACCGATCCTGAAATTGCGCGCGATGTCGTGAACGTATTGAAAATCCACGCCTTCGTGCCTGACGAGCGAATCAAGACAACCGTGCATGACGGCTTTGTCACTCTGGAAGGTACTGTGGAGTGGAACTACCAGCGAAGCAATGCAGAGTCTGCAGTCCGTGCTGTGACAGGAGTTCGAGGGATCATTAACGATATTCACCTGAAACCTGCTGTTTCCAAAGCAATCGTCAAAGAACGGATTGAAGACGCTCTTCGTCGAAGCGCTGAAGTTGATGCCCGAAGAATTACCGTGACCGCACGCGACAGCAAGGTGGAACTCAACGGCTACGTGCGTTCCTGGCTGGAGCGCGACGAAGCCGAGCGGGCGGCCTGGGCTGCTCCAGGAGTGAGTCAGGTGGTCGATAACCTTGTCGTTTCGCCTTAGTGCAAGTTGTTGCGCTTGGTTGGGGTCGCGACCGCAAAGGCCGACCGGCGACGATCGTCGCCGGTCGGTCCTGATTCACAATTCGCCGAAAGAGAATTCAACCCGCTATGCGTGTGCCGTCGCTCCGGCTGGAGCGTGGTGCTGGGAAATTGCCGCCACAGTGTGAGAGGTGTGTTCCGCTATATCGCGAAGCACAATATCGGCTTGAGCAACGATACCGATGCAAACGCCTTGTGCGTCGATGACTGGTATCCGTCTGACCTGGTTGCGTTCCATCTTAGATTCACAATCTTCGATGGAATCATCGGGCCGGCATGTGATGGGCGATTTGGTCATCACATCCATGACTTTTATCATGCCATTGATTTTGCCTGCAGCGACAGCTTTGATGCAGATATCGCGGTCCGTAATTATTCCGAGCAGTTTCCGCTCGGTATTGTTATTAACGACAGGAATCGCTCCCACATCGTGGCTTTTCATTAAGTCTGCCGCGGTCTGCAGTGAATCGACGGACATGCAGCAAACCGGTGTCTTGGTCATTACTTCTCTAACCTTCATAAACTTCTCCCATGAATAGTTGTCTACTCATGCTTTAGTTGCGGCCTGTTTTCAGGAGGCCAAGACAAAATTGGGGAAGTCCTCGAACACCCAGTTATTTTTGAGGGTGTGATAGATGACTCCCAGGA
>JAJYSV010000091.1 GCA_021793405.1 Acidobacteriota bacterium | reverse complement strand
TCCGGCGAACTTTCTGATCGATCGTGGCTACCGTCACCTGGCCGCTTTTTATGGCGGGCAGCAGCGTCTCGGCATTCATGTATTTGCCGGAAGGCATTTCCAGATCGAGCCCGCCATTCGCAACGGCAATTGCATCGTGAGCCGCGCCCCAGTCCGACATCACAATGCCGCGAAAACCCCAGTCTTTTCGCAAAACATCGATGTTGAGAAATTTACTCTGTGTGGAATGCTCGCCATTCACCAAGTTGTAGGAGTCCATGATCGCCCCTACATGGCCCTGTTTGATCGCCGCTTCAAATGCCGGCAAATAAATTTCCCGCAGCGTCCTCTCATCCACAATGGTGTTGATCTGTCCCCGGTCGTACTCGGAATTGTTCGCGGCGTAGTGCTTCACGGTGGCGCTCACTCCCTGGCTCTGCACGCCCTCGATATAGCCCACGGCAATCTGCCCGGCTAGATATGGGTCTTCGCCAAAATACTCAAAGTTACGTCCGTTCATGGGAGCGCGATAAATATTGACTCCCGGGCCAAGAAGAAAATTGACTCCCCGCGCGCGCGCATCCTCGCCAAGGCCTACACCGACTTTCTCGGCCAGCGATCGGTCCCAGCTCGCCGCCAGGCCAATCCCGGCGGCGTAGGCTGTCGAAGGGCCCCAGGTGCGCACTCCCATCGGACCGTCGGACATTTTCAGTCGCGGGAAACCGATGCTCGGTTCGCTGCGGACGTACATTCCGTCCTCGCCACCGATCAGCGCAATCTTTTGCTCCAACGTAAGCTTCTGAACCATCGCATCCACCTTCTGCTCCATGGCAGGCGTGATGGGTTGCGGACCTTGATTCTGCTCGAACTGTGCTGCGGCTTGTTGAACAGAAAGAAAAAGAAAAACAGAAAACAGTAACAGCATGCTGGCGGGGAAATCTCTTCGCATTGTTCATTCCTCTATGGACTGGGTGGGTGGAAAGACGACGTGCAATCGCGTCGCGGCCTGCCGTAGCCACGTTAGAGCCGCACAAGGCATTTGTCAAACCTGCGGGTCACGTTGCAGATGAGGGGAAAATCCAGCAATTGTCGACTCTCAAGTGAACGTAGGCAACCAACCAGGAGCGTGGTCGGGTTGTGACACAGGATTGGGTTCGTTATAGTGAGAAAGGCACACGGCGCTATCGTCTAGGGGTTAGGACGTGAGATTCTCAATCTTAAAACACGGGTTCGATTCCCGTTAGCGCTACCAAGTCAACTTCCAGCCCCTTCCAGCAGTATCCAGAAATCAATAAAATCCAAGAGTTTTTACCTTGTCCAGCAAGGGGCAACGCACTCCATTGATAACCGGGGCCCTCAGCTCCTTCTGTACCGGGGAATAAGAGAGAGAAACAAAAATTGCGGATCGCTAGTTTGCTTATATCGCAATTATTTTTAATGCTTCGCTATGCTTTTGAAGCAGGCAAATGGGATAATGTGTTGCACCATAACTAGCCGAAGAAAATTGCCAAGATCGCCATACAAGCTCGAGACGGTGTCACGTGCCTGCGCTTTGCTTCGAGAGCTCAACGACGAGGGAAGGGCGCTGACCCTCAGCGAGATCGTAGAGCGAACGGGGATGGAGCGAACCATATGTTTCCGCCTGCTTCGGACACTCGAGGATGAAGGCTTCCTGCGGAGGGCAGAGCGCCGCAAGTATGCGTCTAACTTGCGAATCGTGACCGGCAAGCGATTTCGCATCGGTTACGCGGCGCAGGGTCATGATTCTTTTTGCGCCGCTGTGGGGCATGGCCTTCGCAGGGCTGCTCATGAGCACGAGGTGGACCTGATTGAACTGGACAACCAGTACAACCAGAGGATTGCCCTGCGAAACGCCGAGGTGCTGATCCAGCAGAAGGTGGATCTGGCGATTGAATTTCAAGTCTACGAACGTATCGCAGTCAAACTCTCCGATCTATTCAACGAGGCTCGCATTCCAGTAATTGCGCTTGAAATTCCGCAACCGGGTGCGGCATTCTTCGGTGTCGACAATCATCAAGTTGGACTGTTGGCAGGCAAAGCTCTCCTGCGAGCCGCACAGAAGGAATGGGATGGGCAGTGGGATGAATTGCTGCTACTCGATTTGGATATTGCCGGCTCGCTGCCACATATGCGGATTTCCAGCGCCCAGTCCGTGTTGCGAAAAAGCGTGCCGGGGGCCTGGCTTACCACGCATCTGGAGTCGCGTGGCGCATTCATCCGGGCGTTTGAATTAACCCGCAAGCACCTGCAGTTCGTTCCAAAAAGGCGAACGTTACTGACCGGCATTAATGACTTCGCGGTGTTGGGGGCGCTGCGTGCGTTTGAAGAGGCTGGTCGCAGCAGACTTTGTCTGGCGGTCGGACTGGGCGCGATTCCGGAGGCTCGACGCGAACTGCGTGTCTCAAATACACGACTGTTCGGTTCCGTTGCATTTTTCCCAGAGCGCTACGGGGAGATGGTACTCGAACTTGCACTGGATATTTTGCACCACAGAGTCACTCCGCCAGCCATCTATGCCCCAGTGCAACTGCTCACTCCTAAGAACGTCGACCAGTTCTATCCGAAAGATATTTTTGGCCAATCCGACATCGATCTAGCATTGGTTAAGTAGATGCGGAAACCTGCGATCTTTTCATAAATGTTGCGCACATCGCAAATCGTAAGATGTTGCGGTTTTACCTTTGCCATGCTCCGTCCAGATGAATACCTTCCTCCTCGGGGTCAAGGAATCTATGGGCCAAGGCGTCTACTATACTGACAACCGCCGGCATAATTGATTTTTGAAAGCAGATCGAAAGGATGAGGAACAAACAATGATTGAACGCAGAGATTTTCTGAAAACGGCGATTGCAGGGGCAGCAGGGTGGATGCTCGCGCCGTCCCTTTTCGACGAGCAGGCGTTGGCGGATGCTCCTGGCACGATCGGCGCGGACGGCTTTCGCTTCTCCACAGGGAGCATGGTGGCGGAACTGTCGAGGAGTGCTCCCGAGTTTGCGGAATTGAACATCGATGGACTGGGGCTGGGCAAACGGGGGACGAATATCTTCCAGCCGCCGAGCGCGGAAGGATATACGGCATCGGTTGCGTCCTCCGTCAAGGCACATCGCATCGAGTATCGAACGCTGCAACAAAACCCTGCCGATGAACCGGCGTGGGCGGTGGAATTATCGAATCGAAAGATCCTGCTGATCTCGTCTTGGTCGGAGGGAGTAGCGCCCGGACCGCTCGTCTTCCGCTTCGATCTTGAGAAGTGTCATTCAACGGTGCTGGGTCTCTTCAGAAAAGATGAGACTCTCAGCATACCGGCGCTGATTCATCTGCCACTCCAGGGCTCGATGCGGCTTACCGCGAACGTTAGCGAAGGCATTGGTCTCGAATACCATTCGGAGCGGAAGGCACGACTGGCGACACTGGCATTCCCTGCGGCCACTGAGTCGAACAGACGAATGGTCTATACGCTGGAGGTCACGGCGATCTACCCGCAGCTGCCGGGCATTGCCAACGATAGCCGCTTCGACGCTTTCAAGCGCAACTGGCTCAGCGTTCTGCAATTGAACCCGGAAATGCGCCTGCTCTCCAACAACACTGCAAGCGACAGTTGCGCCTTCTGCTACTACGAGTATGCCGACATCGCCGTACTGAGCCCGCCACTGGTGGAAGGTTTGACGGCGTTGGAGGTCGTGCGGCAGACCCTCGATAGAGTTCTGGCGGGAGCTCATGCCTATGGAATGGCCGCATCTGACCGCCCAGCCGATTGCTCCGATACGCTGCCTTCGATGCTGATTGCCGCGGCAGACTGCGTGCGCGCGGGGAACAGCGACGCCTGGCTGAAGGACAACTATACAGGCATCCAGGGCTGGGCAGACACGATGATTGCAACCGACAAGAATGGCAACGGCCTGTTCAAGTACGTGGTGAGCGGCAATTCCGGAACATGGCCGGACGGGCCTCCGCCGATGCGGCCATCGAACTGGTGGGATACGATCGGGTTCGGTTATGAGGATGCCTACAGCAATGCGCTGGCATACCGCTCGTTGCAGGGCATGACGATGATGGCTGAGCGGGTCGGCAAGCCGGAAGATGCCGCGCGTTACGTCGCTGCCGCAAACAAACTGCGCGACGTGTACTACAAGACCTTCTACGACCCAAAAACCGGAGTGCTGGGCGGCTGGCGTAGCGCGGACGGGCAGTTGCACGACTATTACTTTCTATGGGTGAACGGAATCGCGATTCACTACGGTCTTGTCCCAAAGGAGGAAGCCAACTCCATCATGGACAAGCTGCTGGCCAAGATGCAGGAAGTTGGCTACGACAAGTTCGACCTTGGGTTGCCCGGCAATCTCATCACCGTCGCGCTCAAGGACTATGTGGACAGAAGAGGGCCTGGCCGTTATGGCGGCGGCGTGCTTGCAGATAATTCCGACGGGTTCCAGAACTACGAGAACGGCGGCGCGACCGGTTGCTTCGCCTTCTGGACGCTGGCGGCCCTCTATGATCTGGGCCGGAAACAGGAGGCCGACCGCATCCTTTTCCCCATGTTGGACGCGTATGGCCAGGGAGGCTTTCAAGGGTGGGGACCGAACGGCCACTCGAACGACTGGCGCCGTTGGGATGGAACTCCCATGGGCTACGAAGGCTACCTTTGCGATAACTACTACACGCTGCTGGCGGTCCCGCTGCGGCAGTCGGAGATACGCTGGAAAAATGGGTTTCGCGCGGAAACCACGCTGACCTGAGACCTGAGGGAGTCAAGGTGCTCAGTCCGTGTTGGCGGCAGTGATGGAACGGCCGGCGGTGTCTGGCACGCAATGAAAAAATCGTAGGAGACGCATCGCACAGCGCAGATCTGTGTCCAGAGAAGCTAGGGTACCGATCAGCATCCCGCACTTGCCCAGGGTTCAGCGCAGGCAGTTAAGTTAGCAAAAGTCTGAGCGGGCCGGTCTCCATGCATTGTGGTGAATACAGCGCGAAGTGTATTCGTCATCTGCTCGAAAGAGACGGGGAACCGGCGATGAGACGGAATCAGATGTTGAGCCTTTTATCTTCTTGCCTCATGATCCTGGCTGTAGGTATTCATTTCTCAGCCCAGGATGTAAGCCAACAGTTTCGCAGCCCCTCTAAAACCTACCGGCCCATGGTGCGCTGGTGGTGGCCGTCTGGCGGATTTAACCATCATGGACCTTTGCCAAGCGCCATGATGCAGCAATTCGAGCGGCGCGAAAAACTCGTGGCTGTCATTGCAGTTCGCGGAGGACAATGTCCGGCTATATCCCAACCAAATTGTGAACCAACGACAGCGTATGAAAAGCTCCGGTCAACTGCAACGCGGAACATCGGTGATATTGACGCAGCACATGCAACCGGATGGAACGTTGGACTGGGATGTACCGCCGGGTACGTGGCAGGTGTTCACCTTTAAGGAGCTGCCAACAGGACTGCAGGTCAATGCTGGAATTGGAGATGGCCCGGTGCATGTGGGAAGCAAAAGGCGACAGGGAATGCAGTATGCGAATTCGTCTGCGGACGCCATTGTGTCATAGAGGGCGATTGGATTCATGACGTAAATCGTCTCGGGCATGAAGGATGCGAATTCCCGCATTTCTTCGAGGCAGCGCGTAGCTATGTGGAGCCGGTTGCGATTTCCAATTCGAACAATATCAATTTGACCGCCTATGCCGTAGGCGATACACAGAACTTATATGTCATCATCATCAACAAGACGCATAGAACGACTCACGATATAACCGATGCGGCGGTCATGATTCAGGCTGCCGGGTTTACATCCGGCAGCGCCGCGTCGATGATCTTCACCGATGGTGATCCAGGTAATGCTGCGCGGATGACGGCAATGCTGGGTGGCGCCCCCATCACCAACAATGCACCCTGGCAAGGAAAATGGATGCCGCTGGACCGTGTTGAAAATGACAGAGTTGCGGTGACCGTGCCAAGCACGACTGCTGTGATTGTGAAAATCCATGCTGCCGGGAGAACCAGTGCAAACCGCGGGAAGGACTTTGCCGGATGATCATCCTCGCTATCATCTTCGCCATATTTGTCTATGGGATGATTGCTGCCACCCTGGGAACGATTCTGCCCAACCTTTCCGAACGCTTTCATCTCACCCCTAAACAGAACGGCAACATCGCCTTCGCGCAGGCCTTGGGTCTGATCCTCGCTTCGTTGGCCGTGGGTCCGCTGTTGGATGCGGAGGGCAAGAAGATCGGGCTGGTACTTGGGTTGACTCTGATTTCCCTTGCTCTCTTCGCGCTGCCACATTCCCGGGGCTATCGGAACATTCTTCTGCTTCTGTTCGGCCTGGGGTTGGGGGGCGGCATCGTCGTCACAGGAGCGAATGCGCTTGCCAGCGATGTCGGTGGAACTCACAGGGCGAGCATACTCAACCTGGTCAATCTCTTCTTTGGGCTGGGCGGATTTGTTACACCGTTCATCGCGGCCAACCTATTTTCAAAAAACTGGATTCGGCTTTGCTATGCAATCGCAGGCTTCACGGTAATAACACTCTCGATCGAAATAGCGACCCGGATGCCGGGAGCGGCAGGGCCCCATAGCTTCATCGCTGCCGACATGGGACAAGTACAGGGAAGGCCTGTGATATTGCTGTTGGACCTGTTTCTGTTCCTCTACGTCTCCTGCGAGGTAGGTGTGTGGAACTGGCTTCCCAGACATCTGATTGCGCAGGGGGTTCCTGAGTCGCGTGCGCTGAATATTCTTTCGGTCGGCTTCGCTCTGGGACTGCTCGTGGGACGTTTTTTGGCATCCCCCGTCCTGATGCATATTTCTGCCGTAACCATTCTGCTGATCGCTTCCGTTGCGATGGTCATTACGACATTTCTGATGTTGAGAACAAGGAAATCCATGGCTGCGCTTGTCCTGGTTGGACTGGCGGGATTATCCATGGCTCCGGTATTTCCTACGGTGCTGGCAATCGTCGGCAATGTATCTCCGCGCATGACCAGCACGGCCATCGGCTTTGCGATCACCTGCGGATGGATAGGACTGGCTGTGAGTTCGAGGATGATCGGCGCCATTGCGGGGGGTAACCCGCTAGGGCTGCAAAAGGCATTGATGGTTTTGCCCGCGTCAGCAGTTCTGATGGTTGCACTGAGTCTCGTGATCCGCGCTATATTGCCACATGGCTGATGGTTGCGCGTAGAGCGTGAGCAAAGATCAGTCGCACTGTTCTTCGCTTTCAGAAGAGTCCCCAACATACCGGGTCGATCGCGTTATCATGGACTTGCATGTCTTTTCCGATCAAGATTTGCGTCGTCTGCTCTGAAGAGTTCGAGCTGAAGCCAGATAAGCCCGGGTTCGCCAACCGCTGTCCACAATGCAGCACCCCCGAGTCCACGGAGCACGCCACTGCACGTCGCTTGGACTCTGACGAACGCAAGGCTCAAAGTGAAGTGAATGAGGCCAGGCGCGGAGCGATCCGCGACCTTCTCTATCGTAAGGATCGCTGAAGGTTCGTGGAGGGTTCTCGAGGCCAACATGGCCTCCCTCATTGCTCGGCGGTGAAGCGTGGTTTCCATCACCCATCGATAAATTTGTGCGAGCTGCCCCGGAAACGCAGCGCGCTATAGGATCGTGCCGAGCTTGCATCCGGCAAATTGTATAGCCCAAACAAAGATCTGCTAGGATACTTCGATGGAAATTTCCCGTCGTGATCTTTGTGCCCTGTTGCCAGCCGCCGCCCTGCTATCCGCGTTGCCTCTTGAAAGCCAAACCATGGAAACGCTGGCGAACTCAGAGGTGTTCCCGTTCGACAAGTTACCCGTGCATCGGTCGGCCAGCGGCGTGGAGACGCGTCCCGTGCTGAGAGGAAAGCTGCCTACAGGGGAGGTGCTGGAAGTACATGAGACCTTGTTGCCGCCCGGCGCCATGCCGCACGCGCCTCACCATCACTTGCATAGTGAAATGTGGCTGGTGCGGGAAGGCACGGTCGAATTGATGGTTGAGGGAGGCAGTCAAACAGTCGGGCCGGGCGGCGTGGGTTTTGCTGCTTCCAATCAACAGCACGGCATCAAGAATGTCGGCACCGGTCCAGCCCAATATTTTGTTGTGGCTATCGGTCCAACTGCCTGATCGTTTTCCCTATACCTGTCGTTTGTTCCGTCAGGTGGACCATCAGCATCGGTCGCATGTTGTAGATTTCCCCGTGCGAAGCTGCCGGTCTTCTGCCGTCCAACTGGGCCTGGGCAACCAAAGCCATGTGCGCCAGGAAGGGTCTCCGCAGACGATCATGTTCGTATTTTTCAGGCGTGGCGACTGCTGGAGAATCGTCATCAGTTAGCACAGCGTTGTATCGGCCAGCGCCAGATTATCGATGTACGAGCGGAACCGTACAGCCGAAATAACACGAACGCCGAGACTCCGCAGCTTTGCAGCAAGGCAAGCGGTTTCATCGCTTCGCCATCAGGAAAAGCGTGCGGCCATTGGCCAGATCGCATTGGCTTGCTATTGAAAAGTGAGAAGCGAACGCGGTTTGCATGCGTTCCGCGGTCAGCCCGCGATACAGTTCATCTCGTCCTCGCAGCAGACGTTGAAACATCGGGTCGGATTGTGGGACCCATTCGATCAACAAATGCCGACGCGTAAGCCGGGCAGCCAGCGCGGCAATTTGTTCCAATGGAATCTGGTCCATCAGCAACAGATGATGGATGACCGCCAGCATCAGCACCAGATCAAAGTGCTGTTCGGCACGGTTCAGAAACGACATTGATTCGGAATTCTCCCATCCCAGCGCAGGGCTTGGGCGCGCGATGTTGACCACCAGCGGCAGAATATCTCGGGAGTCCTTCGAGGCGCGGAGCCACAGCTGGTCGATCGCCGCCAGGTCTGTGTCGAGCGCAATCACGCGCGCCCCGGCAGATGCTGCCAGCATGGAATATGTACCCGTATTCGCTCCGATGTCTAAGACAGTGCCGGGACGGGTTTCCTGCAGGACACGCTCGACAAATTCTTTCTTCTTGGCATGGTCCTCGGCAGAATAATGTGCAGCCGTGCAGGTGTACTGGCTCCATCGCGAGGGCTTGACGCTGGCCGACGCACTGTCAATCTGCCTCCCAAGCCGGCGCAGATTCCTCTGCAGGATCTCGGTAGCAAACTCGGGACTGCGCTGCAGCGATCGAGGCGGAGTCTGAGGCTTCGAGTTTGCAGACTGTCGACGATCCAGCCACGCCGGCAATGTGATCGGCCAAAGCAGTTTTGGATGCAAGCGCCGTAGCGGTCCTAGCGCTTCAGCCAGTTGAGATGGTTCATATCCATCCCGGTAGATTTGTGACGCCGCCAACGGCCAGCCAAGATAACGATGCGCCAGCAAAGGCAGCAAAAATGTTCGCACAAATTGCCCCTGCGCCAGCCAGATGGGGTTGGCCGGGTCTCGTGGATCAAAGGAGAGAACATCCACGAAGATGGGACGAGGTCCGTCGAAAAGAACGTTGAGAGGCGCCGCATCTTTCAGCAGAAAGCCTGCCGTCACCGCCTCACGACAAAGATCCAAACTCAGATGGGCGGCAGCCTGCCATTGTGCTGGCGACCACTCCCAGGGATAAGAAGGAAAGAACAGGCGCGGGTGGCGGATCAGCAGGCCGCCTTGCTGCGCTTCTTCAATCTTCCCCGCAACCATCTGCCCGGAGGCCTGCCACCTTTGGGCAAGCGAGGAGCGCAGAAATCGCAGAGCGCCCTTGGCTTCCTGAGCATAGACATGCCGCAGCACTTCCTCTGGCGTGAATTCGACGTAGCCGGAAGGATCGCGAAATGTGGCTCTGGGAGCTACCGTCATTCGGGCTCGGACTCAGGCGCGGATGGTGGTTCCTCCGGGCTGCCCGGCTTAATGGCGGGACCTCCTGCGGCAACGCGGCGGCGAATGAAGAACTTCCCGAGTTTTTGCCGAAAATAAAATCCGATTCCGGCTAGCGTCGACCCAATTACCTGCAGCGCCAACAGACCCGAACCAGGGTCGGCATACGCGTGCGCCGTTCCCTGGAACGCCAGCAGCACGCTGGCCAGACAGAAAACGGTCATCAAAAAACGAGTGAGACGGATCATAATGTGGCCTCACGTTTCTGCATCCAAAGATGGACAAGTGCTGGACTGCTTGGATTAAATTCCGATCGCCAGAAAAGTTGCGAAATTCGTAGCCGGTTTCCGAGTTTCTTGATGCCTGTCTATCGAAATCCAGCGAAATAGGTCGGATACGAACAAGACCAACGAAAAGACGCAAAGCGATTGAAAATCCTGCTTCTCATTCGGCGCACGAACGATCAGCAATCTCGGGGGTACAAAAAGTCCAGGCCAGAAAAAACGACTCGGCCAAAATGGACGCGGCATGTCGCCGTCATCAGGTTAAAAACGAGTGGGGGATGAGGCATTCTATCGCGCTGCCGAGAGAAAGCAAGTATTTTCTTGGGTTCCTCGATCAGCTCCGCGTTTGGAAACTTGCAGGTGCGGCGCACCGACAACCCGGAGCGAATTAGCTGCTTCCAACTTTTGCTAGAGGGAGGACATTCATGGCAACCAAGAAATCCAGCTCCAGCAGTCACAAGAAATCTGCAGCGAAGACATCTTCCAGCAAGAAAAAATCGAGCACCAGAAAATACAGCCCCAAAGCGTCGAAAAGTGTCGAGCGAGAGATGAAGGCATTCAAGCAGGGAAAACTGAAGAGTGGCTCGGGCCGCAAGGTGACGAATCGGAAGCAGGCAATCGCGATCGGCCTTTCAGAAGCCAGGAAATCCGGCGCGAAAGTCCCCGCGAAAAAATCTTCAAAAAGTTAAAAAATAGCACCCTCCCCAATGAAACTTCATCTCCAGGCATCCGGTGCTCGGGCAGGCAGCCAGCGTCCGTTTTCAGTGCTTCCCAGCAGCGCGGCAAAGCATGCAGGCGAGGAAAAATCCGCCAGCAAAGCCGATTGATCAAGCCAGCTTTCGAGGCCACTGCCTCCATCTCACAATATCGAATCGACGCAATAGTCTTCAGTCTGGGAAATGAATCCGGGAGCGTTTCAAATCACGGATCCCGTGGGGAACTTTGGACGCATCTTGCGCCATCCTTACTCATTGATCCAGATCCAACCTCATCTGTTGTACCAACTGCAACGACTTAAACTTGCTTCTTCATTTCGATTGCCTCCGGACGCCAACAAATTCTTGCGCCTTCTCAGCCGGGTGCTCTCAATATCATGTATCCTATGGATTATCGATAATCGGCTAGGCCGATTCCATGTAGCTCCACCAACCTCAAACCTTCCACCTCGATTGGATCCTCCATGTGGATTGTTCGCCTGGCCCTACGCAGGCCGTATACCTTCGTTGTCCTGTCCCTCCTCATCCTGATCCTTGGGATTACGGTCATCCTGCGCACCCCGACCGACATCTTTCCGGACATCAACATTCCGGTCGTGACGGTCATCTGGGGCTATAACGGACTGTCTCCAGAGCAGATGGCCGACAGAATTTCCAGCGTATTCGAGCGCGCCGTCACCACTACCGTGGACAACATCGAACACATCGAGACCCAGACATTAACGGGCAGTTCCATCTCTAAAATCTATTTCCATCCAGGAACCAACGTCGATGCCGGCGTGGCCCAGGTCACAGCGATTTCCCAGACGATGTTGCGCAACTTCCCCCCCGGCACCTTGCCCCCGCTGGTCCTCACATACAATGCATCCACGGTGCCTGTGTTGGATCTGGCCCTCTCCGGCAAGGGCCTCAGCCAGCAGCAGCTTTTCGATCTCGCCACGAACTTCCTGCGCACGCAGCTCGCCACCGTGCAGGGTGCATCGAGTCCGTGGCCGTTTGGCGGCAAGCAACCGCAGGTCCAGGTCGATATCGACGACGTAAAACTCCAGGCCATGCATCTCTCGCCCGCCGATGTCGTCCAGGTCTTCGCCAAGCAGAATTTAATTCTCCCCGCTGGCACCGAGAAGATCGGCGTCTATGAATATCAAATTGAAACCAACAGCGCCCCCCGCACCATCGAGGGCCTGAACGACATCCCCATCAAGACCGTCAATGGCGCCACCATTTACGTTCGCGATGTGGCGCACGTGCGGAACGGATTTCCGCCCCAGACAAACATCGTCCGCGTCGACGGCCAGCGTGCCGCGCTCATGACGATTGAGAAAACGGGAAATGTCTCCACCTTGGATCTGGTCTCGCATGTGCGCAGGATCCTGCCCAGAATCGCGGCCACCCTCCCTCCTCAACTCGTGATTCGTCCGCTCGACGATCAGTCCATTTTCGTTCGCGCCGCCATCAATGACGTGGTGGTGGAGGCGTTGATTGCCGCCTGCCTCACTGCAATCATGATCCTCGTCTTTTTGGGCAGTTGGCGCAGCACGTTGATTATTGCCGTCTCCATCCCGCTTTCCGTCCTCGTCTCTCTCATTGTCCTGAGCAGCCTGGGTCAGACCATCAACATCATGACCCTCGGCGGCCTGGCTCTCGCGGTTGGAATCCTTGTCGATGATGCGACCGTCGAAATTGAGAACATCAATCGAAACCTTGAGATGGGCAAGCAGGTCGAACAGGCGATCCTGGACGGCGC
>JAJYSV010000022.1 GCA_021793405.1 Acidobacteriota bacterium | reverse complement strand
GGCCATCAACGCCATGCAAAAAAAGGGATCGAAAGGCTCCCTGCGCGGCAAGTTCAAACGCGCCGGGTGGGACGATCACTACCTATTCCGCCTACTGGAGCTATTTTGAAATGCGATTGCCCTGGGTTTATAGCTGACGTTAGCTCGAAACCTGGGTGCCCCACATCTCGCCCGCTAAAACATACAGTTTACAGCTATATGGAGCACGTTACACCCAGCGCGATCTCTTGATTAACTGAGATCAGGCATAATGGACATGTATCGCCTGTATTTGATCTCTTAATCATGAACGAATTTGTCATCGATCTCGAAGAACAGTTTGAGAACCTTCCAAAAGCGCCAATCGTCGAGGCAGTCATTGACATCCGCGCAATGCCTGCGGATCGACCACGGGAAGAGGCTCTGCGGAACTTCGTGGAGAGTGAATTCGCCGATTACAAATTTCTGAATTCGCAGCGTGAATTTCAGTTCCGAGCCCAATTTTCAAGCAATGCTCTACCTAATCAAGTTACCAAAGATCTCGGGTGGAAAGGCTTACGATTTCAATCCGATGATCGAAAATATATTGCACAATTCAATCGAGACGGATTTGTTTTGAGTCGACTGGAACCATATGAGACCTGGGAAAAGCTTTCGAGAGAGGCGAAGAGGTTATGGAGCAGCTACATCGAATTTCTAAAACCCCTGCAAATTGACCGGGTAGGACTTCGCTATGTCAATCGAATCCAGCTTCCATTCGGCGAAGTAAATTTTGAAGAATATCTCCAAGTCTCTCCATCTACCCCTCCAGAGCTGGACTTCCCCATTTCCGGGTTCATGCATCAGGACAGCGTTGTCGTACCCAATAACCCATATGCGATCAATATAATTAAAACCATACAGCCTCCAAATTTAACGACTGGAACTGGTTTAGGCCTTATATTGGACATTGATGTCGGTACTACTCAATTCCTTGAAATGGACGATATAAAGCTTGGAGTGCATCTGTCCAAAATGCGATGGCTAAAGAATAAGGTTTTCTTCGGCTCCATCAAACGAAGGTCCTTGGAGATGTTTCGATAATCATGGCTACCCATACTATCTCGTCCCCGCAATATGCTATTTCAATGTCCGGTGGGACAGGTCCAACTGCTACCTTTGTTGCCGAAGAATACGAAAAAAGCCGCCAAAAGATCCAAGAGTCGTTTGCACTTGGCCAGCTTGCGAAGGGCTCGTTTGATGCACTTCACTATGTGTATAAGGAGTGCAGCCACACAGACTGGGATGGTTACGGGGCTGAACCAGTATCAAGCGATGTTTTCTGGCTTGCATATCGATTTTTAAGTGCACTTCCTCTTGGTACTCCGGCCCCTTCTATTGGGGCTGAACCAGACGGACACATAACCCTGGAGTGGTACAGGTCACCGCGCCGAACCCTATCCGTGAGCGTGAGCCCTGATGGAAAACTTCATTACGCAGCCCTCATCGGACCGAGCAGGCAATATGGGACAGAGCCGTTTTATGGTACAGTTCCGGACACAATTATCGAGCCGATTGCCAGAGTCGAAGCTGAATGAGTGAAGAAGAAGCATTAGCCGTTGGGCCGAACGAACAATTAGCTCGATTTGTTTTCTACAAGGGATGGATTCGCAGTTCAGACTCAACAATTAGGCCCGATGCCTTTATCCCGCACCCGCACCACGATCTATCAGTCACGCGTCATAACGACCTTTCCGGACAACAACTTTGGGATATAGGACGAAATATCGCGATCAGCCGTCAAAAGCCATTGCTAGGAAGGGCAGATGTTTCTGCGGCAACCGTAAGATGTCAATCGTTGGAAATCGCACCTGATCCAGTCCACGATAACCCGAACCACGCGATTATTTCTGGATGGCCGGCAGACAAGGCCGCGCAAAAATCTATTGCGCAGCAGTTAGCGGAAGCTTCCACATTCCGGAAGCCTGCATCTATTTCATAATTTTTTCTGAGAAAAGATCAGTTCGCTATGCGCTGCATGCGCAGCCGCTCCACCCCGTCCAGCGCGTCCCACAGTGCCTTGGCTGCGGTCTCCGCTGCATCCAGAGCCTTGTCCGCCGACGCGGGATCGCGCTCCAGTTCCTTCGTGATCGCCTGCTTCCAGACTTCCGCGTGATACACATCGGCTGTCTCATGCACGTTGAAGTAGCGGCAGGTTTTCGCGCCCGCCTTATAGTGATCGCACAGGCCGGCGGCCTTTTGTTTCGCAATCTCTGGCACCCGCGACTCATACGCATAGAGCGCCGCCAGCCCGACCGCGGCATTCTCCTGCTGGATCAGCCGAAAGAATGTTCCAATCAGTGCCTTGGTTTCCGGCTGCAGTTCGCGCTGGCGCACGCTGGCATCGTTCGCGCCCATGCCGTTGGCGAAGTCCATCCACAACTGGCTGTGCGGCTTGCGGTCGGGTGAGTCGATCCCTTCTTCATCCACCAAGTTGCGCAGCACGGTGCGGCGCAGTTCCGTATCTTCCAGACGCGAGTGCAGCGCACTCAGGTAGGTAGGAAATGCGGACACATGGTGCCAGTATTCAGCGGCATACTCGCGCAGATCGTCCGAGGTCAACTCCCCCGCCGTCCAGGCGCGATAGAAGGAATGAGTCAGCAAATTGTAGGGTGCGATGCGGCTTTCTAGAGATTGGAAGAAATCCGTATTTGCTGGCATGGTGTGCCTCCTTGGGATCGCGTGGAAACTGTGCGCGTTTCCTGCACTGTACGCGATTCTGCGGCGAGTCTCAAGGGGCAGGTTCCGGCGTTTGCATTTTGCGCACCGTTTGGCTGAGTTTCTCGTCGGCGCGCGATACCGCGGCGAGCAATTCTGCGGCTGTTTTTCCACTCACTGGATGCCTCCAATGCGGTGCGATCTCTTCGAACGGGACCAGAACAAAGCGCCGCTCCGCCAGCGCCGGATGCGGCAATGTCAGCGAAGGCGTTTCCATCACCACATCGCCATACGACAGCAAATCCAGATCGAGCGTGCGCGGCCCTTTGGGCACGGAGACGCTGCGATCCCTCCCATGCTGCTGCTCGATCCGCAGCAGCGCGGCCATCAATTCCAGCGGCGGCAATATTGTTTGCAGCGCGACCACGGCATTCAGAAAATCCGGCTGTGCGACCGCGCCGACCGGCGCGGTTTCGTAGAACGAAGAAACCGCTTCCACCCTCCCAACTTGCCGCAGCGCGGCCACGGCGGAACGCAAATGTTCCACGCGATCGCCCTGGTTCGAGCCCAACGCAACATACGCGGTCGCGCCCTCACCCTGCCGCGGGTTTTGCATTGTCATCGCGCTCCGGGAAACCATTCCACGTAGGCGTCGCCCTTGCGCCCGGTGTAGATGGCTCGCTTGCCCGCCAGATACACCGAGTAACTGGCCACGCCTGCGGATTGGATGCCGCGCAGAAACTGCTGATAGTCGATTTCTTTCCACTGAATCTGCCGCAGCGCCTCCGCGACGCCCGCTGGATTCAATTCCTCAGCGACGGCGTGGGCGCCGAACACTTTCGGGTCGAGCCCGCTTTCGCTTTCCACATGGGAGTCGCCGTTCGCCGCATAGTACGTCTTCTCCCGTCGATAGAGATCGGCATGGTATTGCTCGATACCAACAGCCATCAGCTTGCCGACAACTTCAGGAAACGTGATGTTGCCCGCAACGGAACGCTCACTGCATTCGTGCAGAACCTGGCTTGTTTCTTGGTTGAACATAGGATGATCCCTTTCATTTTGTATTCCCGTAGCGAATCGCGAATCCTCGCGCGCTTAGTCGATGGGTGTTTTCGTAAGCTGCGACTGCGCGATCTGCCGCATCAGGGCAATCAACGCGGCTCGAGTGTTCTCTGGCAAGTCGCCAAAAAATGCCTCGTCATTCTGATCGGCTATGGCGGCCAGCCTGGGAACAAGTTTCTGCCCGATGGAGCTCAGCCGAATCTCCTGCGCGCGACCATCCTCTTGACTGGCTCTGCGTTCGACCAGGTCCTTCTGAACCAGCCGCTCCACCAGTCGCGAGACCGGGCCCTTGGTCATGCCCATGGCCTCCGCCAGCGCGGACGAAGAAGTGGGTGCGGGCTCGTCGTAGAGTTTCCGCATCGCCACCCATTCCGAGACGCTAATGTCGAGCTTTTCCAGGCGCAGGGCAAACGACGCCGACACGTGATTAGAGACAAAGCGCAGCCAATACCCGACATGATCTTCGAGACGGCTGACCCGCTGGCTTTTTGACCGGGACATGGGAGCCTCCTGAAAATTAGTTGCCTTAGCAACCATATGAGCAATATTAGTTGCCTTAGCAACTATTTTCAAAGGGACATTTTTACTGTGGAAAAATATTCCGGATGGGTGGCGCAAAGCTGGATTATGCGGAGAGTCTCGCCGGACGCAGCAGCGATGGGATCGGCATTTCCTGTTCCATGACCGGCAGATGGACCAGCTCCCACGCCGATCGATCTTGCAATAATCGCGCGACCAAAGCCGTGTGCATGGCGTGGCCGGCGCGCTCCGCGACAACGTGACCCTGGATACGTTTGCCCGCCAGTGCCAAATCTCCAATCAGGTCGAGGATTTTATGGCGAACAAACTCATTGGGAAAGCGCAGAGGGCCATTCTGCACGCCCTGGCGCGTCAGGACAATTGCATTTTCCTCGGATGCGCCGCGAATCAGGCCCATGTCCCGCAACATCTGTTCATCTTCGCGGAAGCCGAACGTCCGGGCCGCAGCAAGTTCGGACGCGTACGCGCCGGTATTCAGATCGAGTTGAAATGACTCTTTGCCGATGGGCGATGGAAAATCGATCGCATAGGAAACGCTGTAGCCTTCGCCCGGATACACGCCGATGAACTTGCTGGAATCATGCACCTCGATAGTTTTGCGGATGCGAAGATATTCTCGACGGCGGCGCTGCATGCGCAAGCCGACCGACTGGAACGCTTCTATATAAGGAAGCGCGCTGCCATCGAGAATCGGCAGTTCGAGGTTGTCCAGTTCGACGATGACGTTGTCGACGCCGTAGCCGACCAGCGCGGAAAGCAGATGCTCCGTGGTGGAAATCAGCACGCCTTGCCGCATCAAACTGGTGGCATAGCTGACCTTTGCTACATTGCGTCCGATGGCGGGAATCTCAAAATTGTCGAGATCGGTGCGGCGAAATAAAATTCCCGCGCCACCCGGCGCGGGCAGCAAACGCAGATGCACCGGGGCACCGCTGTGCAAACCGATTCCGGAAAACTCGACCGAGTCACCAATGGTCTGTTCGAACTGCAAATTGCGCGCGATCGCGAAGCTCCAATCCTGTAAACGCTTATCCTATAAGTAGTCGCGCCGAGACGGATGTGGCAAAATTACCACACCTTGTGTCGTGGCTGCACCTCGAGCGGTGCGAAAATCGCCCTTGAAAGGATGTTGAGCCATGAGCACTATCCCAGAATATGAACCCAGACGCCTGCTTAAAGACGCGAAAGAGCGCCAGGAAAGAATGGTGCAGGAACTGGAGGCGCTGGTTTCCGTAGAGTCGCCGAGCGAAAACAAGGGTGCGGTGGACCGCGCCAGTCATCTCGTCGCGGGCTGGTTTGAAGAACTCGGCGGAAAAATCCGCTGGTACCGGCAGAAGCAATTTGGCGATCTGCTGGAAGTGCGACTCCGGGCGATGGGTTCGAGACCTCGGCAAGCTGCAGGCGCAAGGCAAAAGCCGATTCTGCTGCTGGGCCATCTCGATACGGTTTGGCCAATGGGAACGCTGGCGACAATGCCGTTTCGAAAGGCGAAGGGAAAACTCTTCGGGCCTGGCGTGTACGACATGAAGGCGGGCGTGGTGATGGCGCTGCATGCGCTGGCGATGTTGCGCGAAGCCGAGGCGATGGCATCGCCAGTGGTGGTGCTGTTGAACTCCGAGGAAGAAGTTGGCAGTCCTGTCTCACGCGCGGTGACGCAAGAGATTGCGCTGGAATGTTCGAAGGTCTTCGTGCTGGAGCCGGCACAGGGTCCGCAGGGCGCGTACAAAACGGCGCGCAAAGGAGTCGGCGAGTATACGATCCACGTGCAGGGAGTGGCGGCGCATAGCGGCGTTGATTTTGAGGCGGGACATTCCGCGGTGCTGGAACTGGCTCGCCTGATTGAAAAGATTTCTCGGTTTACCGATTTAAAAACTGGGCTGACGGTGAATCCGGGAACGATTTGCGGCGGCACGCGGGTGAATGTGATTGCGGCGGAAGCGCAGGTGGAAGTGGATGTGCGCATTGCACGGGTGCGCGATGCGGCGCGGGTGGAACGGCTGTTTCGCGGATTGCGACCCACGGACCGAGGTTGCAGCGTGACCGTTACTGGCGGCATGAATCGTCCGCCGATGGAACGCAGCCGAGCAACGGTTCAGCTATTTCGCCAGGCACAAGAAATAGCGCGGGCGATGGGATTCGCGTTGGAGGAAGCCAGCACTGGCGGCGGCTCGGATGGAAACTTTACCGCCGCGCTGGGAATTCCAACGCTGGATGGGATGGGCGCAGTGGGCGAAGGCGCGCACGCCGCGCATGAGTCGATCCTGCTGAGCGAGTTGGCGAAGCGCACGGCGTTGCTGGCCGCGATGATTGCGGGGTAACAAAAGGGGGCAGCACCGCTTTGCTTAAATTATTTCAGTGCTTTTTTTGATGCAGAAAATACTGAAGTTTTGCGCTCCTTACTATCGGCTTTGGATTCGCTGCATTCCGTTACATCCCTTCCCTTCATCCAATCTGGCCAGGTTTTCACCTGTTCAGAAAGCTTTTTTACATGATCCCAATACTCTCGGTTTTCCGGGACAGTCAAATCGGGATTGAAAGACATTGTTCACTCCTTTTTCGTTCTATCAATTTGATGCGCAGCAATCATCTCACGCTGCAGATATGACGTGGGCCTCATGGAAACCCGTGGAATCGCCGTTTTTGCTTCCCGCGATATTGTTTTTCCGTCTAATTTCCTCTCCAACTCATAGCCGTCGCCGAGGGACATCGAAAACAGATCAACAAAACGTCGTGGTCCGATTCCGACGAAACTATTAAAATCTACTTTATCGGCATGTGCTGTGGATCGTGCAGAAATTCTTGCTGTCGTGGAAGATTCCTCGATACATATTTCGTCTGCGTGTAAAGTCTTGGCACGAGATTTCACGTATGGTTCGATGTAATAGACAGTTTTGATTCCTGCGGCAATGATGTGTCTGGTGCAGTTATGACATGGGAATGTCGTGGTGTAGAGAGTTGCGCCCCTGGGAGACGCTCCGATCCTAGCGCAGCTCAATAAAGCATCCATCTCGGCATGAACAGCTCTGCCAAATTCAGTAATATCCAATGTTTCCTTGAAAAACGGCCTTAGATCGTGGATGGATGGCCAAGATTGCTCGATTCTTTCGAACATGCTTTCTATTATCTTGTCGATTTCAGCGTCGTTCGTGTCATATTTCAACCTGTGATCTCGGCGATCATTTTTCCCTGGCCAATAAAGTCCGCCGCCGACCTTCGGGACATCATTGCACCCAATTGAAAGCAGATCCTCTCCACCTGTTGAGACTAGGCAGGCTCCGACCTGCCTTCCGAGTTGAGCAGAACGCATACTGGCGGCATATGCAAAAAACATCCCGCGCTCTTCCTGAGTTGGCGTGACATACGGGTTGCAAAAAATTAGTTGAAGGAACCTGCTCAGTTCGTCTTTGAATTTTGAAGTGCGGACAAAAACGTCTGATAGGTGAAAGGTTTTCCGGGTTTTTTGCCCGTATGGGTGTTCCTCGTTCTGGTCTCGCTCAATCAGTTCCGAAGCCTTATTTTTGGGCGTGTTGCGACCTATTAAATATGCGAGGCGTTCCTCCTCTGTGGCGAAGATGCCGATCAAGTAGAAGCCCGGGCCATATATTTTCCTGAGCGTCGACACCTCTTCGGGTCTCTTTAGCGAAATCAAGAGATGCGCGACGCGTTCCCTGGGTTTTGTATTCACCCGCTTGTTTAGGGCTTCAAAATCTCTTTTCTTCGAAACGGCATTGACGGCGGCGATTGCCATCAAGTCTTTTCTTTTTGCATCCTCGCACGCTTGTCGTGCTGCATCCATGCGGGACTCGATCCTAGACCATTCAGGTGTGTTCTTGAGTTTGTATCCAAGTCTTCCAAGATAATCGCTGAGGTGAATTTCGTCTGATGTATAGCGGTATTGCTTAAGGAGGCGCTTGAACTCTTTAAGGATTGGCGTGAAATCTGTTCCGGTAGGGCAGACAAACCCGAATACGAGTTCTGAATCTGGATAATCAAACTCGGTCAGATCTTTGATATACGGCCGTGGAACACGTTTCGATGTCGTCTTTGAGCGTGCCAAGTTTCCCTCGGACCTGTTTGGGCGCGCGTGCCGCACCAAAAGTTGATAATGTCTCGCAAACCATCCTACGCCCGTTCGAAGAGCAACCTGCACAATTCTGCGACGGCCGCGTTACTGCCGGCCGATGGAGTCGAGGCGCTGCTTGATGGCGAGCGAATCGAGGGACGCGAGCGGAAGGGCGAGCAGCAGGGAGATGCGGCGTTCCAGCGTGGCGAAGGCCTGCGCGAAAGCGCGGTCGATCTCGTGCGGAGTGCCTTGGACGGCGGCGGGATCGGGCACTCCCCAGTGCGCGGTGATGGGTTGACCGGGCCAGATGGGACACACTTCTTTTGCGGCGTTGTCGCAGACGGTGAAGACGAAGTTGAAATGCGGCGCGCCGGGGGCGGCAAACTCATCCCAGGATTTGCTGCGCAGTCCTTCGACTGGAAGGCCGACTGCCTGCAATTGCCGCAGTGCTTCCGGGCGCACCGTTCCTGACGGATGGCTGCCGGCGCTGTAGGCGGTAAAGTGGGGCGCTCCTTTGCGGTTGAGGATGGCCTCCGCAAGGATGGAGCGGGCGGAGTTGCCGGTGCAGAGAAACAGAACATTGTAGTGCGGCATGGCGCGTCCCACTTTCAATCCCGGGTTAGCTGCAGTATCCCTGTTCCTGTGATGCGGGCATCGTTCTATCCCACCCTAGCTTGGCTTGATGGCGTAGACCTTGACGCTGGCCGCAGCGGCGTTGACGTCGTATTGCGAGAGAAGTGCTGCGAGTTCGTCGTGCAGGGAAGCGGGCGCGCCGGATGCGGGAGTGCAACACGGCTCGTCGAGGATTTGCAGTGAACCGGCGGCATCCATGGTGGGCGAGCAGCAGCCGGACTGGTTCTCGACTTTGGCGTAGGCGTTGAGGTCGGCGCCGCTGTCGACAATTTCGACGTGCTGGAAGCCGGCGGCGAGCAGGCCGTTGCGGTAGTCGTCGATGCGAATCGCTCCGGCGATGCAGCCGACGTAAGCGGCGATACTGCGAGAGACCGCCTCAGGAAGCTCGTGCTTCAAGGCGATGTCGCTGACGGCGAGACGGCCGCCGGGTTTGAGGACGCGCGCGATTTCGCGGAAGACGGCGGGCTTGTCCGGCGCGAGATTGAGAACGCAGTTGGAGATGACGCAATCGACGGATGCATCCGGCAGGGGAATTTTGTCGATGGTGGAGAGATAGAACTCGACGTTGTTGTAGCCGCCGGCGGCAGCGTTGGCGCGGGCGCGATCGATCATCGCAGGGGTCATATCGATGCCAATGGCGCGGCCCTGGGGACCGACCATTTTCGCGGCGAGAAAGACATCGAGACCGCCACCGGAGCCAAGATCGACAACGACTTCGCCGGGTTTGAGGTGCGCGGTGGCTGTTGGGTTGCCGCAGGAAAGGCCCATGTTGGCGGCGGCGGGAATGGATCTCAGTTCCTCGGCGGTGTAGCCGAATGCCTCGGCAACAGCCTTGACGCCCGAGTGATCGCTGGACAGCGTGCTTTCGGCCACGGCGGCGTATTTAGACTTGACTGAATCCAAAAGATGCTCCGTCACAACAACCTCCTTACAACATATCTTTCAAGGCGAATATATCCGTTGAAAACATATTCGTCAAGGCGTATAAGTAAAACGTGATGGCAAAGTCATCCTTCAATGCGGAGCGCTTCTTTCAGGCGCTGGGCGATACCACGCGCCTGCGCCTGCTGAACCTGATGGGAGAGCAGGAAATTTGCGTCTGCTACCTGGTGGAAATTCTAGAGCAGCCGCAGCCGAAGATCTCGCGGCATCTAGCGTATCTGCGGCGCGCCGGAATTGTGGCGGCGCGGCGCGAAGGCAAATGGATGCACTACAGGATCGTGATGCCGCCGGATAATATGGGAACCGCTCAGACCGGGGCGGCGCAGGTTCTGCGGCAAACGCTGGCATGGCTGAAAGAAGACAGGAAGATGCAGGCGGACCGGGTGCGGCTGTCGAAGGCATGTTGCAGCCCGAAGAAATTCGCGGCGCTGGAAGGCGCGCCCATTCCCATGCCTGTCGATACGGATTGCGCCTGTGAGGCCAGACCGTGATGGCCAACGCACTCGCCACCGAGGGCCAGGTATGCGCTCCGCCCCAGCGGAAGCACTTGTCGTTTCTCGATCGCTGGCTGACACTATGGATTTTTCTGGCAATGGCGATAGGCGTGGCGGTCGGTCACTTCGTTCCCGGATCCGCCGCATTCGTGAACCGGTTCCAGGTTGGGACCACCAACGTTCCCATCGCCATTGGGCTGATCGTGATGATGTATCCGCCGCTGGCGAAGGTGCGCTACGAGAAATTGAGGGAAGTCTTCCGCAGTAAGCGGGTGCTGGGGTTGTCGCTAGTGCAGAACTGGATCATCGGGCCGGTGCTGATGTTTTTGCTGGCCATTCTTTTTCTTCGCGGCGAGCCGGCGTACATGCGGGGCCTGATCCTGATCGGGATCGCGCGTTGCATTGCGATGGTGCTGGTATGGAATGAACTGGCAGAAGGCGACACGGACTACGCTGCCGGGCTGGTTGCGCTGAACAGCGTGTTTCAGGTGCTGTTTTACAGCGTCTATGCGTGGGTCTTCATGACGGTGGTGCCGAGATGGTTCGGGCTGGAGAGTAGCATCGTCCACATCGGCATTGGTCAGATCGCAAAGAGTGTGGGGGTCTACCTCGGCGTTCCCTTTGGGGCCGGGATCCTGACGCGCTGGATTCTTATCCGCGCGAAAGGGGAGAAGTGGTATCGGACGCGTTTCCTCCCTCGCATCAGCCCGCTGACGCTGGCGGCGCTGCTGTTCACGATCCTCGTCATGTTTTCGCTGAAGGGCGATCTGATTGTGCGGTTACCGCTGGATGTGATTCGCATTGCGATTCCGCTGGTCATCTATTTTCTGATTATGTTTCTGATCAGCTTCTGGATGGGCAAGCGGCTGGGCGCGGATTATGCGCAGTCCGCGACGCTGTCGTTCACGGCGGCGGGCAATAATTTTGAGCTTGCGATTGCGGTGGCTGTGTCGGTGTTCGGGCTGAACTCCGGTGAAGCATTCGTGGGCGTGGTGGGCCCGCTGATCGAAGTGCCTGCGCTGATTAGCCTGGTCAACGTCGCCTTCTGGATACGCAAGCGCTACTTTGTGGCGTAAAGGGTTTCGCGCCGCAAAAGCAGAATGGGCCCTCTGGTGGGCCCATTCCGATTTTGGGCTGACTTCTATTCGCGTTTAGTGCCCATGCCCATGCCCATGCCCGCCGTGGTTATAGCCGCCGCGTCTTTCATTCCCGTGGAAGCCGTCATGCCCATAGCCGCGGAAGTTGCCATGTTCCCCACGATGCGGGAGGCCGCCGCGGTAGCCGTGATGCGGATCGAAGCGGTTATCCACGTGGCCGTAGAAGCCTCGCGGGCCATGGAACCATGGACCGGCCCCGATGAAAAATCCATTCGAGAACCATTCCGGTCCGTAATAGCCATAGGGGGCGCAATTGTATGGAGCGTAGTCGAAGTAGCCGTAGGGACATACGGGTTCCGGGCCGACATTGACGCCAAAATTGAGCGACACCTGTGCATTTGCCGGTGACGCGGCGAAAAAGGAAAGCCCAATAACAACCCCGAAGACTACCAAATATTTCATGACTCGCATTTGCTCACCTCGGGTAGTTAGAACGGCATGCGCCAGAAAAAGTTGCGCCAGCAAACCAAATGTCGAGTTTGCCGATTAAAGCTCCAAGAGAACTTGTTGTAACTGCAGAATTTAATTATGCAGATTATTGTTGCGCATCATGCGCGAGAAAATGATACGTTCCCGCAGCAACGATGCAACTCGGGTGGAATCCAGCCATTTCGATGTTATGAATGGAAGGATCGACACCAAGGTCGTGACCGTTGACAGTGATCGATTTGCGATAGGCCGACGGAAACAGGATGGTTGCCGTGGCGCCTTTTGGAATGGAAACGTTCATGCGCAGAGTGTGGCCGCTGCGCGACCAGCCACTCTGAATTTCTCCCAGGCTGGAGTGGAAAGTTGCGGCGACGCTGTGCATGTTGCCAACGATAGCGGGATGGATGAGGATGCGCGAATCGCGCGGGCGTGTGAGGTCAAAGCGAATGCCGGCGAGTCCGCGGTAGAACCATTCCTCCGCGTGGCCCAGCATGAAATGATTTTGCGACGCATCCGGATTCGCGTCCCACGCTTCAGTAAGCGTGGTAGCGCCGCGCGCGAGCTGATCGCCATAGCTGGGCGCATCGGTACGCGACAGCATGTCGAACAGCACATCGGAGCGGTCATTATCCGTAAGCGCGCGGACGACGTAGTGAAAGCCGATGTCTCCGGCGGTGACGTGGTTGTTGTGCTTGCGAATATCCGCGATGAGATTGTTGAGGACTGCTTCACGTCGGCCTTCGGGAGCCAGGCCGACGACCAGCGGCATGGCATTTGCGGTTTGGCTGCCGGTGTCGTACTGATCGGTTTCCGGATGGAAGAAACGCGCATTGAAGGCGCGCTTGATGGTACCCGCTTCGCGAGAATATGCAGCCGCGTCGGCGGGACGATCGAGCAGCTTTGCGATGCGGGCCATGGTGGTGAGGTCCTGATAATAGGTGGCGGTCGCGGTGACGCCCTTGCTGGTCAACTGCGATTCGCCGGGGGAACGCGGGCCGATATCGAACCAATCGCCGAGGCCGTAAGTGAGCAGATTGCCTTGCAGGCGCGAGTGCAGATAGGCGACGTAGCGCTGCATGGAGCCGTAATGATCGCGGAGCAGGGTGCGGTCGCCGTAGAACTGATAGGCGGCCCAGGTGCTGAGCACAACGGCCGAGCCCCACTCCGGCGAGTCTCGGAAGCCCTTCACAAAGACCGTGTATTCAGGCGCGATATCCGGCACCAGCCCGCTGGGGAGCTGCGCGTCCTGCATATCGTCCGCGATTTTCGCGTAGAGGGCGGAAAGATTGTAGTTGTACATGAGCGAAGCAGCGGCCAGATGAGACTGCTCCAGCCAGCCGAGTTTTTCTCGATGCGGGCAATCGGTGAGGACGCTGACCATATTGCTGAGCATGGCGCGAGTGATGAGGGTGTGGATGCGATTCAGCAACACGTCAGAGGAATGAAAGCTGCCATCGACCTGCACGGCGTCGTGAAGAAAGCGGCCATCGAGGCGGTCGATCGTTGGAAGTTCAGCCCAGGCGCGCGGGGGCGTCAATTCCGCCTGCACGTAGCGAAAGCCATAGTAGGTGAATTGTGGGTGCCAGGTTTCCGCGCCGCCGCCTTTCAAAATGTAGGTAAATGAGTTTTGCCAACCCGGTCGAGCGCCCGCACTGCGCTGCGTCACCAAGCCGTGGGAATCCAGCAGCTCACCGGCAACCAGTTTTACACGGGAGCCGCGGGGACCATGTACAGTGATCTCCGGCCAGCCGGCAAAGTTTTCTCCCAGGTCATAGACGGTGCGGCCGGGTTGCGGGTGGGTGATCTTGACTGGATCGTAGCGGTTGAAGACGCGGATGGGCGGAATGGTTTCCGGCACGAGGCCGCCGCCGGGGCTGCTGACGACATCAACGCTGGGCCAATTTTTATCGTCGAAGGCGGGACGATCCCAGCCTGACTGCTCGAGGCGCGCATCGTAGTCTTCGCCGCCATAGATGGATGTGAAGGTGATGGGGCCGGGCGAGGTCTTCCAAGCGTTGTCACTCGCGATGGTTCGGCTGGTGCCGTCGGCAAATTTGATTTGCAGTTGCAGGATGAGCTTGGGCTGGCCGAAGGAGCCGTGAAATTTTTGATAGCGTCCGGGAGTCAGGGGCACGTTGTACATGCCGTTGCCCAGCATTACGCCGATAGCATTTTTTCCTGGGCGCAGCAGAGCGGTGACATCGTAGGTGCAGTAGTAAACGCGCTTACGATAGTCGCTCCACGCGGGATTAAGAACTGTGTCGGTTACATTTTGGCCATTGATGTGCGCTTCAAACTGACCGAGGCCGGAAACGTACAGAGTTGCGATGGAAATCTTCTTCGAGACGACAAAGCTGTTGCGAAAGAGCGGCAGCGGCGTGGAGTTCATGGCGGGGGCGGAGTTGGGGCGCGCGGCAATCCATTGCGCGGTCCATTCAACAGGCCGCGATGCGGGTCAACAGGCTGCGGGCGTGACTGGGCAGAAGAGGCAAGCGAGCAAGCGGCGGATGCAAGAAGAAAAATCGGCAGAGCACGGAGCCATCTCGATGCAGCATGCATATCGAAAACACCTCAAGGAAGCAGGGTTTCATCGGGGAAGGAAAAGCGCAAGCGGACGAGTTGAGAATCCCATGTCTCATGGGCGAAGCACGGGGCACCCAGATTTCAGGGAACGGGGTGGGGGGCGAGCTTGCGGTGGACGGATTCGAGCATGGTGTTGACGAGCGCGACGGGCAGGCCGACTACGTTGAAGTAGCAGCCGACAATGCGCGGAATCCAGCGGCTGGCGTGGCCCTGGATGGCGTAGGCGCCGGCCTTGTCCATTGGCTCCCGAGTGGCTACGTAAGCAAGAATTTCTTCGTCCGACATCGTGAGCATGGTGACGCGGGTGGTTTCGGCGGCAACTTCCACGCCGTGCGACGAAATAAGACAAACGCCGGTGATGACCTGATGTGTGCGTCCGGCGAGCAGACGCAACATGCGCGCCGCATCCGCTTCGTCGACGGGCTTGTTGAGAATTTCATGATCGCAGACGACGACGGTGTCCGCTCCGAGGACGAGCAGGGAATCATCGATTGCGTGGCGATGGTTGTGCGCGCGGAAAACGGCGTCGGCCTTTTCGCGCGCCAACCGCTTGACGAGATGGATGGGATCTTCGCCGGGGCGAGGCTCTTCGGCGACCGGGATGAACTCGACCTGGAAGGAGAAGCCAGCTTGAGTGAGCAGTTCGCGGCGTCGTGGGGATGCGGAGGCAAGGATGAGCATGGGACCTTCGAACGATTTCATCGTGAGTGGGGGATGGATGTCAAAGCGAATGTTTAGTCGACGTGGACTTCCATGCCGCGGGCGGTGTGGGTGCCCCATGCCATGTGGGGCGTGTTGTGGGCGGAGCCAACGCGACCCAGCGGACCGAGCAGGATGATGCCGCCGTGACCGCCCAGCCGGTGGAAGAGGTAGGCGATGGCTTCCTCGGCGGCCTGCGCGGGAGGAGTTCCCTGCTGGACGCGATCGACAGCCCATTTGCCGAGGACCAATTTCATGATGGGCTCCCCCCAGCCGGTGAGCGAAACCGCGGCCGACTGATTGTCGGCATAGCATCCGCAGCCGATCAGAGAGGAATCTCCAACGCGGCCGGGAGATTTGTTCAATGTGCCACCGGTGGAGGTAGCGGCGGCGAGATTGCCGCGGCCGTCAAGTGCGACTGCGCCGACGGTATCATGACATGCGGTCCCAGGCGAAGCGCTGATCGGCAACGCGTCAGAAATGGGATCGGCGCCGCGCCCCTGTCGGGTTTGCCTCGCCTGGTTCTGGGCCTCGGCAAGGTGGCGGCGTTCGCGATCGATGACCAGTTCTGAGTTGTCGATGAGGGACATGCCATGTTCGGCAGCAAAGGCTTCCGCGCCGGCACCGACGAAATACACGTGCGGACTGAGATCCATCACCAGGCGAGCAGCATGAATCGGGTTTCGCAACCGCTCAACGCAGGCGACACCGCCGGCGCGCAGAGTGGCGCCGTCCATGAGCAGCGCGTCCAGCTGGACCCGGCCATCGCTGGTGAGAAAACTTCCCCGACCGGCATCGAACGCCTCGTCCTCTTCCATGACGGCGACGGCGGCCTCTACGGCGTCGACGGAGGACGCACCCCTTTCCAGCAGCGCGTAGCCGACGGCGAGAGCGCGCGCAACACCCCGTCGATGCGGCTCAATCAGATCTGGCGGAATGTCCCAGGCGCCGCCGTGCACGACCAGAACAGGTGCAATTTTGAAGCTCACAGAATCCATTGTAGCTGGTACCGCAGGGGCTAAAGCCCTACAGATTTTCAGCCATGTACGGCACGACTGAAGTCGTGCCCTGATACAAAACAGGCTTAATCAGAGCTTCCCCTAAAGCGGATTCGGTCAGGGTGCTGACGGTTGGAAAGAGTCTTGGACTCCCACCCCGAAACTTTTGTTATCACTTGACCTGAAAATGCTCTAGCCGAATTGGTTCGTGCGAAACAACATTTTTCGCTATCTGGGAACGCTTTAGTCGGCCAGCGCGGTGGCGCGGTCGGGGTCAATGGTGAGGATGGTATCGGTACAGGTCAGCTTGAACACGTCGAGCACTTGTTTGCGTGGCGCAACCAGGCGTAGTTGCCCGTCCACGGTCTTCATTCCCTAATGCATTTTCGCTGATACTGGGATGCGGGCTTCGTTCTATCCCAGCCTAGCTACGCCGGAATGGGCACCCAGGACATTGCACAATCCGTGAAAATACATCGAATACGTCGGTCGATCGAGACGTCAGCGGACGGGGGCGAGGTGCCGGGTCTGCTCGTAGGTGTAGCGAATGCGGTGAATCACGGTAATGGTGGAGAGGACGGCGAGGATCCAGAGAACGGGCGCCATCGCTCCCCAGCGATTGAACAGGGCGCCGAGAATGATGAGCACCACGCGCTCCGGGCGCTCCATAAAGCCGACCTTGCAGGAGCCGATGAGGGCTTCGGCGCGGGCTCGGGTATAGCTGACCATTAAGGACGTGACCATGACAAACGCGGCCAGGAAAACGTAGAACAGGCGGTCCGCGCGGGCGTAGTAAACGAGTAGGCCGAAGAACAGCGCGACGTCCGAGTAGCGATCGATAACGGAATCGAAGAAGGCGCCGAAGACCGTGACCTGCTGGGTCTGGCGCGCGACGCGGCCATCCACCATGTCGAAGATGCCAGCGCCAATGATGACTAGCGCAGCGTAGACAAACATGCGGACATTGTTCTGCGTATTGGCGTAGCCGAACAGGAAACCCGCGCCTGTGTTGATTACCAGGCCCATGAAGGTGAGAATGTTGGGTGAAATTCGCGTCAGAGACAGCCCATTCACGATCTTCTGCAGGATGAAGCCGCAACCTTTTCCGAACGCGCTTGTCCAGGTCATTTCATTCCGCCATTTCGGCATGCTGCCGCTGCACGATGCCATTACTCCTTGGCGTCGTGGATGGTGATGAGTTCGAGAATTTCCAACTCTCGGTTGCCGTTGGGGGTGACGACGGTGGCGGTGTCTCCAACCTGCTTGCCCACCAAACTTCGGCCGATCGGCGATGTGGTCGAGATCAAACCTCTACTGACGTCGGACTCCTCGCTGGTGACGAGTTTGTATTCAATCTTCTCGTCTTTGGAAGAATCATAAACCAACACCTTCGAGCCAAACGCGGCACGGTCGCGGGGAATGTTCGACAAATTGACCAGCGACAGTTCCGCCATACGCTGTTTCAACTGACCCAGGCGCGCGTTGACGAAGACCTGGCGCTGCTTGGCCATGTGATACTCGGCGTTCTCGCTGAGGTCGCCGAGAGAGGCGGCTTTCTTGATTTCGAGTGGAAGTTCGTGCGTCAGCTCATGTTCCAGCTGGCGAATCTCAGCTTCCAGTTGCTTCTTGATATGTTCCGTCATGAGACCATCCGGGACTGCATAGATACAGCAAGAGGCACGCGCAATCCCTGACAAGGGGATGCCACAGCATCGGCTTGTTGCAATGAACCATTATATATACGGTCGAGTGGAGTGTGTCGCAGAGGACTGACTTGCGTGGGCTAGCCCACGCGGCACAAAGCTGACGCCTTCGAGGGGCAACTTCAGAGCTATGTTTTGCCGACGCATCAAGAAGCGACTCTCGGCGAGGATGGCAGCAGTAGATCACGAAGTAAGTCTATCCTCGCTCCTGGATTTTTTTCAGCTCGGCAGGACGTAGGGCAGGCACGGCCTGCGTATCAATTTTCCACTTCAGCGATCCATCCGCCGATTTTAGTCTCGCCGGTTTTTCACTGTTCCCTTCCCGGTCGCTCCAGTTGAGGAACCGCACTTTAGTAACCACTATGAGGTTACTTATTTGCGGAAGCCGAGTTACTATTCAGTTACCAATAATTTCCAAGCAGCCGCATTTCAATCCATTCTTTTGGCAATTTTTTGCCGGGAGCGGGCCGTTTTGCGAACGTCCGGGGCGAAACCTTCGTTCCTGGTGGGTCGCTTCCCCCACCTGACACTCAAGGAGTGCCGAGAGTCCAACGCAAACCACAACAAGCACGTGGCGGTATTAAACGTGCCGAGGCAATTCATGAAATTCCTACCCTACACTTTCCTGATAGTTCTTATGTCCACAGCACCTGCCTTTGCAAGCGTTACCGTCAACAGTCCGCAAGATGGTGAGAGTGTTACCTCGCCCTTCGACCTGGAGGCGTATGCCACAGTCTGTTCGAATCAACCGATCGTTTCCATGGGCTATTCGCTGGGAAATAGTTCGGATACGACCATCTTGAAGGGAACTTCGTCCATCCATAGCAAAGTATCGGCTTCGCTGGGCACGCAAACTCTGCATGTCAAGTCGTGGGGCAATAGGGGCGCGGTATGCGTCACAGATGTCGCCATCCAAGTCACTCGTGCTATCGACGATCCCGCAGCCGACGCTTCCGTTGTTCCCCTGGATGCAGTGAGCGTCAGCAGCATCCAGACGTTGAACACCTGGAATGGAATCCATGACAGCGGCACCAGCGGCTATTCAAGCGGAAAAATGAGCTTGGTCGGGTCGCCATCCCATACTGGGATCCCGCGTGCGTTTGTCAGTACGTACTCGAATGGAGGCGGTGTTCGATATTGGGTCTCCTTCGGAGACGACCAAACAGCTACAAATTTCCTATATGACGGGTGGGTGTACCTGACAAGTTCCGCAGGTTACATCGGCAATCTGGAAATGGATATGAACCAAACCATGCCCAACGGCCAGACTGTGATCTTCGGGGTGCAATGCGACGGCTACTCAAGCACTTGGGATTACACGGAGAATCTGGGAACTCCCGAGGCACCGAAGGGCCATTGGGCTCACTCGACGGCGGGGTGCAACCCGCGCAGTTGGAGCAGGGATGCCTGGCATCACGTTGAGATCACCTATTCCCGCACCAACAGCGGAATGGTCACATATAAGTCTGTGTGGCTGGATGGCGTCGAATCAGCCATGAACGCCACTGTACCGTCCGCCTTCGCACTGGGGTGGGGTCCGACGTTATTGACCAACTTCCAAGTGGATGGGCTAGGCGCAAGCGGTTCCTCCACGGTGTACTTGGACGATCTGACCGTCTATCGCTGGTGAAACAAGAGGACCCTAACCGACAAACTCGTCTTCGCAAAAAGACGAGTTTGTCGGTGGATGACGATAGGGAAACAATTCCCTATGCATGTGGATGCTTCCGGACCTACGGGCCTAGCGAAGTCGGCGATGGGCGTCGAGCCAGCTTTGCAAAATGAGCACAGCGGCGACCTGATCGATGACATCTTTTCTGTCGCGCGCTCCGCGACCGGCGGCGTCGAGATGGCGATGGGCCTCGGCGGTGCTGAGGCGTTCATCCCACAGGTGGACGGGAAGAGCAAACTTCGCGCGCAGGCTGTCAGCAAATCTTTCCGCAGCGATGGCTCGTGGACTGCGATCGCCTGAAAGATGAATGGGCCAGCCCAGGACGATCTCCACGCAGGTATAGCGGCGCAGCAGTCGGCCGAGGGAGCGCAGATCGTTACGTGGATTGGTATGAACGATGGTCAGCAAGGGCTGCGCGGTCAGGCCGAGTTCGTCGGATATGGCGACGCCGATGCGCCGCGCACCGTGATCGAGGCCGAGGATTCTCGGGACAGGCGGCGGTACGATTTGCGAGGACGGGGCCGGCTCCACGAGTGTGATGGTACCCGAAATGCAAGGTGGAGCGGTCTGGAAGTGGCGCGCACCGCCTACAATACTATAGACAGGCTTTTTTGATCCCCTGGAGTCAGTGGCAGACGTGCGCGTTTTTCTATTGTTTCTTCTAGTACTGGTGCTGGCCACTGCAGGCGCATATTATCTGTTGATCCTGCCGTTCGGACCCACGACGGCGCGGCTGGTGACGATTGCGCCGGGCACATCGGTCAACGGCATTGCATGGACGCTGCAGCAAAACGGCATCATTCGCAATCGATTTGCCTTCGACCTGGTCGCGCGGGTAGAGCGGGGCACGCTGAAGGCGGGGGTGTACCGCTTCGACCATCCCGCGCCGATGCTGGATGTCTATCAACGCCTGCGCAGCGGGGATGTGTATACGATTGCCCTCACCATTCCCGAGGGCTACAACATGTTTGACGTTGCCGACGCCGTGGCCAAAGCGGGCCTCGGTTCTCGAGAGGCATTTCTGACCGCCGAACAGCAGGACACGGGCCTGATTCGCGACCTGGATGCAAAAGCGCCGAGTCTGGAAGGCTATTTGTTCCCCGACACGTACCGTCTGGCTCCCACGATGACGCCGGAACAAATCCTGGGGGAAATGGTGGAGCACTTTCGCCAAGAGGCGCGCCGGTTGGGACTGACCGAAAATATCCCCGCGACGGTGATTCTGGCGTCCTTGGTCGAGCGGGAAACTCCGGTGGGGAGCGATCGACCGATGGTTGCGAGCGTATTTGAGAATCGCCTGGCCAAAAACATGCCGCTCGACACGGACCCCTCTGTCATCTACGCGGCCCTGCTAGAAAAGCGCTACCGCGGGACGATTTATGCATCTGATCTAAAGGCCCGATCTCCGTACAACACGTATATGCGTGCGGGGCTGCCTCCCGGGCCGATCTGCAATCCGGGGATTCCATCGCTGGAGGCTGTCATGCATCCGGCGAAGACGGATTTCCTGTATTTTGTGAGCGATCCCGCGAATCCGGGCCATTCCCGCTTTGCGACCACGCTGGAAGAACACGAGAAAAATGTTGCGGCGTATCGCAAGGAACAAGCGTCACAACCACAAGGGAATGGCAGGTAATTTGGAGCGAGTGGCGGCTATTTTTCGCAAAATTGATTTCGGGGTTCAGCAAGGCAACCGTCGGCGCAGCTATGGCCGCCGATGGCTGGCGATACTTGTGTCTTGCCCGGTGTTGATGCTGAGCGGCTGCCTGAAACACACGTTGATTCTGGAGCGGCCGCAGGCGCCAAGAGTGGTGATGAGCGCGAGCGCGCAGCAACTGATTCAGGCGCTGAACGCGCGATACGATGCGATCCATTCCATGAATGCGACGGTGTTGTTCCAGGCCTCCGTCGGCGGCGCCGCAAAAGGCAAGGAGACGGATTACACGTCGGTGCGCGGGTACATTCTGCTCCGCCAGCCATCGATGTTGCGGGTGCTGGGGCTGTTGCCGGTGGTGGAGACGCGGGCGTTCGACATGGCCAGCGACGGAGAGAATTTCACGCTGCTGATTCCGCCGAAAGATGAAGCGGTCACCGGGTCGGGTCCGGTGACGACACCATCACAAAATCCGTTGATGAATTTGCGGCCCGCAGTGTTTTACGATTCGCTGCTGGTCGGAAAAGTCGGGCCGAACGATCTGGTCTACGTGACCAGCGATACGGGTGTTGCGCGCGACCCGCACTCCCACCGTTTGATGGAAGAGCCGGACTACGATCTGGGAATATTGCGGCGACAGGGGAACAGCCAGGAGCTGCTGCCGGAGCGCGTGATCCACATTAGTCGAACGGACCTGCTTCCCTACCAACGGGATGAGTATGACGCGCATGGCGTGCTGGTGACGCGCACGCTGTATAGCAAGTATGAGACGTTCGATCAAATCCAATATCCCACCAGAATCGTGATCAACCGTCCAATCGACGGCTACCAGATTGCGCTGACGATCGTGAAACTGTCGTTCAATCATCCGCTGGCCAACGATCAGTTTGAACTGAAGATCCCGCCTGGTACGAAGATCAAGAAACTACCGTAGAGATTCGCGCAATCGGCGGAAAAGTCTTGTGCGGCGAGAGGTTCTCTCCTGTCCGCTGCATCGGCAACGTGAAGCGCGGAGGACGTACCGTCAGCAGTGTCGCCACGCGTTCAACCCGAAGAGCTGGCCGTCCTTTTCATCGCACACCTCAACCATGCCGTCCGACATCCCCTGATTCCTTCGCTGTCGTTCGCCGAAGGACGGGATTACCCGGGGGCGGCAACAGGCGCGGGAGCGTCTGGATTTTTCTTGAGCAGCTTCAAGGCGGGAGCAGTCATGGCGGTGGTGATGAGGGCGACCAGCACCAGGATGGTGAATAACTGGGTATTGATGGCGCCAGCCTGGAGCGCGAGGTTGACGACCACAAGGTCGATGAGGCCGCGCGTATTCATAAGGAAGCCGAGAAGCAGCGATTCGCGCGGCGGCAGATTCGATTGGCGCGCGCCCAGATAGGTTCCCCCCACTTTGCCTGCAATGGCGACGACGAGCAGCACCAGAAACCAGAGCAGTACATTCTTGCCGCCAAGATCGCGAAACTCGGTGTGAATGCCTGTGACCGCGAAGAAGACGGGCAACAACAGAACGGAAACCAACGGATGGATCGTGCGCTCCAACTGACGATGCCAGTGGTGCAGGCGCGGAATGCACATGCCCGCGAGGAATGCGCCAAACAGCGCGTGGACTCCCAGGCGTTCGGTGACGAAGGCGCAGCCGAGAATGAAGACCAGAAAAACCGCGAGCAGCACTTGCGAAATGTTGGGCGCGCCTTTCCAGCGGACCAGCCTGGCCAGCGCCGAGCGCACCACGCCGAGGAGGAAAACTCCAAACGCAACGAGCAAGAGCATTTTCAGCAGGAGTATCCAGATGGAAGCATTGGCGGAGTCGATCATCAAGGCGACGGCCAGCAGAATCCAGCCAAGGACATCGGCGATGGCAGCGCAGACCAGTGCCAGCATATTGAGCTTGGCGTCGCCTGTGCCATTGTCGCGCAACATGCGTGCCAGGACGGGAAAGGCTGTGGTGCTGAGTCCGACGCCGACAAACAGCAGGAAGGCGGCGAAGTTGGCGCTCACTCCGTGGAAGTTGCGGTACATGACGACGCCGAGCCCGCAACCCAGCCCAAATGGAATGACCATGGAGAGCAGACTGATCTTCATGGCACTCTGGCGCTGCTGCCACACCGACTCGAAATCGAGGTTCATCCCTTCCAAAAATAGATAGAGGACCATGCCGAGTTCGCTGACCAGCGACAGTTCATGCAGGGAGCTGGGGGGAAACAGATTGGCGATCAAATGCGGCATGGCGTAGCCGAAGACCGAACGCCCGAGAAGAATGCCGCCCAGCATTTCGCCCACGACTTGCGGCTGGCCGAGTTTGCCCAGCAGAACACCGCACAGGCCGGTAACCAGAACAATGACAGCGATCTGCAAAAGAAACAGTGCGAGTGCGCTCATGAAGAATCGAAATGCCTTGTCCTGTTCTATCAGGATGTTGGATCGAACGCGGTCTGGGAAAGTTTCGCCTAACTCTATTTCTACGGCAGGACGGCGAGAACGCCAAATTTCTGGGGAGGCGACAGGTTGCATCCACCGAGTTAGCGCCAACATCGGGGGTGAGCGCGCCCTCGATGTTGGCGAGGTGAGTGTTGCAGGCGGGCGGCGAGAACGTGCTTTTGCAGCCATTGACCGGTATGCAGTGCCGGCTTGCGGACTGCGAGACTCGTCAAGGCGGTTGGAAGGTTATAAGGACGTTTACAAGGGGCTGCTTCGGAACTCAGGCTGTGTACTTCCCACCCTTCCGCGATAAGGCCGCGGAAGGATGGGGCATCCGGCAAAGTGTGCGTATCCCGGTTTCAGTGAGCGCATTGGCCAATTATCGCCAGTTGAGATTCTCAATCATCTGGCGTTAGTAAAGACAGGCCGACTTGACGTGTGTGATTCGATTTAAGGAGCAATACAATGCAATTATGCCTAAATCAAAGGCGGCCACGATACGGCCAGTCAAGCAGCCAAAATCGTATCGAGTGCTCCTTGCTTTTCTAATCCCCGTGCTGGGTCTGGCGCTCACCTACTTGAGCCTACGGGCGAATAGTCCTACCTTATACGACTCAAATGCGAGCGTCTCCGGCGACCAACTTACGGTGACGATAACCAACAAGGGAAGGACTGCGCGAATTGGTAAGGGGTGGTGCGGAGCTGGCGCCTACCTCACGCCGGGAGCGGCTCAGATCACAAAATTTATAAATGCCTCGACGCCTGACATTTTCCGGCGCTCTTTCCTCGCTCCTGACCAGCAGGACACTCTTGACCTGCTCGTGCCGGTCTCGATTGATCCCGATGTCGCGATGCGGATGAATCCGCTCATGCTGCGTTTGAACCCTGATACTAACTGGGATGTAGTCTGCACGATTCCTTATTGGGACACGTTGGGCAAATGGTTCAAGTCCGATTCGTTGAATCTCTGCTATGAAGTGCAACCTTCTGGGCGGGTAAATGAGCGCCATGCAGTTATGTGTCCAGCGGAGTCGGTGGATAGGATGATGCGGGAGCTAGGTGCTCAATAGCATTGATTCGCAATACTCTCAGCAAACTGGAAATCAGGCCCCATGGCTCGCCCACGGATGAGGGTATTTTGATCCATTTCGAGAGTTCTGCGTAAGAACTCCTTCTGGGTACGATTACTCTCCGGAAACGGGCTCTGCGTTAGTGAACTCTCAATAAGTGAATAGTCGCCAATGCGCTCATCGAGGATGGATTTTCATATTATATGGACTTCTTTGATTCGCACTCGTGAGTTGCGTTCCGGCGTAGCCGCTTGAGGAAGACTGCTCGACGGCTTGCGAGGCGTGCGGGTACATTGGATGCCAGTGGCAGGCTCGCTCGTGAGCAAGAACGGATATTCGGACGAGATCCGGCCATCGGAGTTTCCTGCCTTAGAATTATTCCGACAGAACCGAACGGCGGCGCGCAATGGACAAACGAGAATTTCTCAAGGGCTCAGCCGCGACGGCTGCAGCGATGATGGTGACAACTCTTCCCAAACGCGAGGCATTCGCGGACGAAACGATTCCGAGAACCAATTGGTCGGGCAACTATCACTACTCGACCAATCAAGTCTTCCAGCCGGCATCGATTGCTGAAGTGCAGGATGCCGTCTCCAGTGTTGCGCGGGTGCGCGCACTCGGCACACGGCACTCGTTCAACGGAATCGCCGATTCACACATTGCGCAAATCTCCACGCTGAAGCTGACGGACGTGACCCTCGACCCCAAAGCGCGCACCGCAACCGTAGGCGCAGGTATCCGCTACGGCGACTTGGCGCTCATCCTCGACGCGAAGGGTTTTGCTCTGCATAACATGGCTTCTCTGCCGCACATCTCCGTGGGCGGAGCGTGCGCCACCGCGACACACGGCTCAGGAATGGGCAACGGCAATCTCGCCACAGCGGTGACTGCGATCCAGTTCGTCGCCGCGGACGGAACCGTTCGCACCCTTTCCCGCGACAAGGATGGCGACCGCTTCGCCGGAGCGGTCGTGGCTCTCGGAACCCTCGGCGTGGTGACCCATTTGACCCTCGCCGTCCAGCCGCGCTACGACATGACCCAGATCGTCTACCAGGATCTTCCCTTCAGCGAACTCGAGCACCACCTCGCCGACATTATGGGAGCCGGCTACAGTGTGTCCCTGTTTACGGACTGGCAGAACGGTCGCGCCAGCGAGGTCTGGATCAAGCGCCGGGTCGATCAGGGCGGCGCCTCCACCCCTCCCGCCCGCTTTTACAACGCAACGCTCGCGACGAAAAAACTCCATCCCATTCCCGGCCACTCCGCCGAAGCCTGCACCGACCAGCTGAACATTGTGGGGCCTTGGTACGAGCGGCTCCCGCACTTCAAGATGAACTTCACGCCTTCGAGCGGACAGGAACTGCAAACCGAGTTTTTCGTTCCCTTTGATCGCGGGTATGAAGCGATCCGCGCTGTCGAAACCCTTCGCGACAGCATCACCCCTCACCTCTACATCACGGAACTCCGCACCATTGCCGCCGACGACCTCTGGATGAGCATGGCCTACCAGCGCCCCTCGCTCGCCATCCACTTCACCTGGAAGCTCGAATCCGACGCAGTAATGCACGTGCTTCCGCAGATTGAGGCCAAGCTCGCCCCATACGGGGCCCGCCCCCACTGGGCCAAGGTCTTTACCATGGAAACCCGTGAAATCGCGCCGCTCTACCCTCGCATCCAGGACTTCCGGGCCCTCACCCAGGAATTCGACTCCAAGGGAAAATTCCGCAACAGGTACATCCGGGACCATGTCGAGACAGCCTGACATTACTCCAATCGTTGCGTTTCGCCTCCAAATACCACCAGGGCAGGTGGGAAATCCGCAATCCAACCTCAAATGGCCTCCTTTTCCAACACTTGGAGGCCACATGGGGACAGGATTGGGGAGAATGCAAGGAATCTGGGACCCGGACGCCGATAATTTTTGGAATATGACAATATTTCACTCACATTATCTTCCTGTTGTGTTATAGTATTTTCCAGGCGAACCGGCTGGACTGGCGCAACTCGTCCGCCGCGTCCCCACCTATTTCATCTGTAGGGAGGAAATTCCATGGCAATTACTCGTTGGACGCCGTTTCAAGAGATGTATGCTCTGCAAAACAGCCTGAATTCGCTGCTACGGGAGGCGAATCGCGGTGAGGATGAATCCCTTTCATCCAGTGCATTTGTTCCGCCCGTCGACATCTATGAAGATGCGAACCATATTGTGCTGAAGCTGGAGGTTCCCGGCATGAAGCTGGAGGACTTCGACATTCAATTGGAGAACAACGCGCTGACGGTTCGCGGCGAGCGCCGCTTTGAAAAAGAAACCAAGGAAGAAAATTATCATCGCGTGGAGCGCCGCTATGGCAGTTTTGCCCGCGTATTTACGCTTCCCAATACGCTGGACCAGGAGAGCGTGAAGGCGCATTACGATGCCGGCGTTTTGACGATCGAGCTGGGCAAACGTGCGGAAGCGAAGCCGAAACAAATTAAGGTCTCGGTGAGCGGGGCAACTGCCGGCGGCGGGCCGAAAACTGTGGAGTCGAAATCGACCGAATCGAAACCCGCAGCATAAAGGTGTTGTCGCAGTATTTTTCCTATCCAGGGGCAGGTCTTTCGCGCGAAGGCGCGACCCCTGCCCTGTTTTCTCCATCCATATATATATTGGTTCAGAAAGTTCACACGAAAGCAGGACATTGACGATGGCCATTCGCTGGGACAAACTTACCGTAAAAGCGCAGGACGCCATACAGACGGCCACCAGTTTGGCCAGTGACAACGGCAATCCGGAGTTGCAGCCTACGCATTTGCTGCTGGCGTTATTGCAGGATAAAGAAGGAATTGTCGCGCCCGTATTGCAGAAAGCAGGTGCGAATCCGGACGCGTTGCGGACGCGCCTACAACAGGCGTTGCAGACATTTCCAAAAATCTCCGGCGACGCAAACCAGGCGCAGTCTTCAAAGAGTTTTTTGAAAGTGGTGGAGCAGGCATTTCAGGAAGCCGCCAACTTCAAAGATGAATATGTTTCGACGGAGCACTTGCTGCTGGCCATCGCGCAGCAGAAGAATGATCCGGCGCAGTTGGCGTTGACGGCCGAAGGCGCGACGCATGATGCGATTCTGCGCGCGCTGACTACAGTGCGCGGCACGCAGCGCGTGACAGATCAAAATCCTGAAGCGAAGTTTCAGGCGCTGGAGCGGTATGCTCGCGACCTGACGGAGTTGGCTCGGCGTGGCAAGCTCGATCCGGTGATTGGACGGGACGAAGAGATTCGCCGCGTGGTGCAGGTGTTGTCGCGGAGGACGAAAAACAATCCTGTGTTGATTGGCGAGCCGGGCGTGGGAAAAACCGCCATTGTGGAAGGGCTGGCGCGACGGATTGTATCCGGCGATGTGCCGGATGTGCTGCGCGACAAGCGGGTCATCTCGCTGGACCTGGGAGCGATGCTGGCGGGAGCTAAATATCGCGGAGAATTTGAAGATCGGCTGAAGGCGGTGTTAAAGGACATTGAAGATGCGCAGGGCGGCATTATTTTGTTCATCGACGAGTTGCATACGCTGGTAGGCGCGGGCGCGGCGGAAGGCGCGATCGATGCCAGCAACATGCTGAAGCCGGCGCTGGCGCGCGGCGAACTGCGGGCCATTGGCGCAACCACGCTGAATGAATATCGCAAATACATCGAAAAAGATGCGGCGCTGGAGCGGCGGTTTCAGATCGTGTATGTGGGCGAGCCGAATGTCGAGGACACGATTGCGATTCTGCGCGGCCTGAAGGATCGCTACGAGGCGCATCATAATGTGCGCATTAAGGACTCGGCGATCGTGGCGGCGGCGACGCTGTCGCACCGGTATATTTCCGACCGCTTTCTGCCGGATAAGGCGATCGACCTGGTGGATGAGGCGGCGGCCTCGCTGGCGATCCAGATTGGCTCGGTGCCGACGGAAATCGATCAGATGGAACGGCGTGCGACCTCGCTGGAAATTGAGCGGACGGCGCTGAAGCGGGAGAAGGATGAAAACTCCAAAGAGCGGCTGAAAGAAGTGACGAAGGAGCTGGCCGCGTTGCATGAAGAGATTGCGGCGTTGCGCGCGCATTGGCAAAAAGAGCGGGCCGACATTACCCGGCTGGCAGAGCTGAAAAAGCAGGTGGAGGCGTTGCGTCAGGATGCGGAGGAGCAAACGCGGCGCGGGAATTTTGAGCGCGTGGCGCAAATCCAATATGGAGAGATGCCGAAGCTGGAGGCGGAGCTGAAACGATTGACCGCCGCGCAGGAAGGCGCCGCGAGCGGCCCGCGCATGTTGAAAGAGGAAGTGGATGAGGAAGATATTGCGCGCATTGTGAGCAAGTGGACTGGGATTCCGATTTCAAAAATGCTGGAAGGCGAAGTGCAGAAACTGGTGCAGATGGAAGACCGTCTGCGCGCGCGTGTTGTTGGACAAGATGAAGCCTTGCGCGTGGTGGCGAACGCGATTCGCCGTTCGCGTGCTGGATTGAGCGATCCAAAGCGACCAATAGGTTCGTTTATTTTTCTGGGACCGACGGGTGTGGGAAAAACGGAAACGGCACGCGCACTGGCGGAATTTCTGTTCGACGATGAGCAGGCGATGACCCGCATCGACATGTCGGAGTATATGGAGAAGCACGCTGTTTCACGCTTGATTGGCGCCCCTCCGGGCTATGTCGGCTATGACGAGGGCGGCCAGTTGACCGAGGCGGTGCGGCGCAGGCCGTACTCTGTGGTGCTGTTTGACGAGATTGAGAAAGCGCATCCGGATGTGTTCAACGTGCTGCTGCAGGTGCTGGATGATGGGCGCTTGACGGACTCGCGCGGACGCACGGTGGACTTCAAGAACACGGTGCTGATCATGACCTCCAACTTAGGCGCGCAGTTTTTGAACACGGAGGCGCTGGAGACTGAGTCCTCCTTTGACGCGGCGCAGGAGCAGGTGATGCAGATATTGCGGCAAAGTTTTCGCCCGGAGTTTCTGAATCGCGTCGACGATATTGTGATCTTCCGTCCGCTGGGTGAGGAGCAGTTGGAACACATTCTGACGCTGCGGATTGCGGACCTGAATCGTATGCTGGCTGACCGGCGCATCGTGGTGGAGATGACGGAGGCGGCGAAGCGTCAATTGTTCCTGACCGGCTATGACCGCGCCTATGGAGCTCGCCCGCTGAAGCGCGCGATTCAACGGTTGATTCAGGACCCGCTGGCGATTAAGGTCCTGGATGGCGAGGTGGTGCATGGCGACCATGTGTTGCTCGACGCCGATCCGTTGCATAATCAGCTGGAGATCAAAGTGCTGGCGCGGACGGAAGTGAATTTAGGGTAGTGACGCCGGCGGAGACAATTCTGCCGGAAGTCATGTCAAACAAGCTTCTCGCGATGCCGACCTTCTTGATTCCCATGTCTCGGGGCGAGTGGAGGATTTTTAAGTCCGCTGTAATAACTCCCTTCGTTAATAACAGGCCCCGCCGGAATTTTTTCGTGAGTCGTGGCGAAGAAATGGGGTGCGATCGATTCGGGCGGCAGGGGCAACCCGTATTCAGCTACACTGATCGCGACTGGGGAGAACCGATTTGAAAAAGTTCTGCATGCTACTCCTATGCCTGGGAGGGTTGAGTTGTGTGGCAATTGCGCAGGAGCAGGCACCGCCGCTGCTGGTGCATGCCGCTGCGTGTTTAACGGCGAAGAAGCAACTACCTAGCCCCGGAGCCGCGGCACTCAGCTTCGGATACAGGATCGATGCAACGTCGTATCCGGGGCACAAAACTCTGTACGTCGTGGCGACCGCAGGATCGAGTCACTCGACCGGCAAGGCATTTTCTATCTTTTTCACGGAAAAAGGCCGTCATCCGATTCTCGACATACAAAATGGCACCAGCTTTCTCCGCTCCGGCGATGGGGCAGGGGACATCCATTTCGTCGAGCCGCCCTTCGGTGGAGAGGCGACGGAAGGTTCGTTTGCAGCCGCGATTCAGCAGATCGAGGGGCAGCCCTGGTTTACGATTCCGGCAGCAGATCTGGTTGCTCCGCTGGGCCAGATCCGCTGCGAGTCGTACACGGACGAGCCCTAGCTGCGCGGAGGTTTATTCAAATGCTGGTTGTGTCAGCCGACGAAGGTTCAGCTAATACTTTTCGTACGTGAGGTGGTTTGCAGATTCTACGCAAACCATGCGCATTACACCAGGCCGGTCTTTGGTGAATGGGCATACCTCAAAATTGCCCCAGACGGCTCCGTTCAGCAGATCGTAGGCGTCCAGTTCGCTGCGCAGAGGAAAATCGTCGTCAACTCCGAGGATGCGTTTAGTTCCCACGTGCCAGATGCGCAGGCTGGGACTGCCGTTCCATACATTCAGCCGACCTCGGATTGTGAAACAGGCTTCCACGATATCCGGATCGGACTTGCAGGCCTGGTGCTCATAGGCTACCTGGGTCCCGAACCGCGGAACAGTTGTGACAGTGGCTAATCGAATTGGCTTGCTCTTCAGGTCAGTTGCATATAGGGCTTCGTCTGGAACGCAGTCGTTACGGACTTTGCTAGAACTGGTGGATGGGCGTGCAAGGAGCAGCACACGCCCATCTTTGGTGAATCCCTGAGGCTCGACGGTGGCTTCACATTTTTCCCAACCGAACAGGTCCCACACGTTGATAACTCGGATTTCTGGATGGGAAACGTCCACCACGGATACCTCAATATTCCTGATCTGCTTGTAGGAAGGAGGTGGCAATGTCTTGTCCAGGACGAGAAGGATCGATCTGGAGTCTGGGCTGAAGTCGGCGATCTCGTATTGTTCGGTGTCTGGATGAGGAAGCGGAAGCACCTTCTTCGATCCTGCGCGAAATACCAGGTCTGCTGTGCGCGTGCATTTTTCCTGAGAAGTGCGCTCTGAGGTTCCGATGATTTCGGCGGTGATGGGGCCAATTCCCGCGGTGGCGCTGTAGGATACGCGACGCCCGATATGTTGCGGACACTCTGGCGCTCCTCCATACGACAGGGCCGGTTTCCAGTCGCTTGCTTTCCGGGATTGAGCGAAAGCGGTGGCCGTCAAAACAACGCACGCCACGATACTTGTTCGAATCATTGTTGTTTGATATTAGCGCTTCCTGCTGCATGGAGGCGGAGGGATGCGCGCGCCGGGAACGCGGTCTCCCCATACAATGCAGGAAGCATGTCGCTTTCATTCAGCATTCAAGCCACAGACGGAACGGCGCGGCGCGCGACGATGACGCTGCCGCATGGCGCGGTGGAGACGCCCATTTTTATGCCGGTGGGCACGGCGGCCACGGTGAAGGCGGTTCCGCAGAATGTGCTGGAAGATGTCGGCACGCAGATTTTGCTGGGCAATACGTATCATCTCTATCTGCGGCCGGGGCATGAGCGAATTCGCCGATTGGGCGGGCTGCACCAGTTCATGAGCTGGCCGCATCCGATTCTGACCGACTCCGGCGGCTTTCAGGTTTTCAGCCTGAATCATTTGCGCAAGGTGACGGAAGAGGGCGTGCAGTTTCGTTCGCACATCGATGGCTCGGCGCATTTTTTTTCGCCGGAACATTCGATGGAGGTGCAGATTGCGCTGGGCGCGGACATTGCCATGGTGTTCGACGAGTGCACGGAGTATCCGGCGACGCGCGAACGTGCGCGCGAATCGCTGGAGCTGACGATGCGCTGGGCGAAACGGAGCCGCGATTATTTTGTGGCGCACGCCGAAGAAGTTCCCTGGTTCGCGGAATTCGATGGGCAGACCCCGAGTCTGTTCGGCATCGTGCAGGGCGGCATGTATGAGGATTTGCGCCGTGAGTCAGCCGAGCGCCTGGTAGAACTCGACCTGCCGGGCTATGCCATTGGCGGGTTGAGCGTGGGCGAGCCGCGGGAACATACGCGCGCCGTGATTGCGTCGACGCTGCCGCTGCTGCCGGCGGACAAGCCGCGCTATGTGATGGGCGTTGGCTATCCGGACGAAATTGTGGAATATGCGGCGATGGGCGTGGACATGATGGACTGCGTGCTGCCGACGCGGGCGGCGCGCCACGGCCTGCTATTTACCCGGGAAGGCAGGATGAACATTAAAAATCAGCGGTACGCGGAGGACCAGAACCCGCCGGACCCGGAATGCGGCTGCATGGTCTGCGGGCGCTATACGCGGGCCTATCTGCGGCATCTCGCCATGTCCCAGGAGCCGCTGGGCGGAGCGCTGAACAGCATCCACAACCTGTATGCGTACCTTGACACGATGCGGTTGGTACGCGATTCTATTTCCTTGGGCACGCTAGCCGGATTGGCCAGTCGTGTGCGCGGACGGTCGCGCGTGCATGATGTAAGCTAGAAGATTCAGGGCAAACCCAGAGGATCCACACACTACCCACTTGGATGGTAGATGCAGGAAATTGAGATGGAGCAGGAACCAGTTTTCTGGCTCGCGCAATTGCCGGCAGCAGGAATTTCACATTGGACCACCGGCCCCGCCTCCTAAAAAAGACTGGCTGCCGCAAGACAAGAGGAAAGCACCGCATGATCTCGCTTCTTTGTTTCGCCGCGAACCCGCTGCAGAGCCTGACTACGTTCGCGCCGTTCATTCTTATCTTTGTCGTCTTTTATCTGTTCATGATTCGTCCTGGCCAGAGGCGGCAGAAGACCTGGCAGGAGATGCTGTCCAAGTTGAAGTCGGGTGACAGGGTGACCACCACGGGTGGCATTCGGGGAATGGTTATTTCAGTGAAGGAAGATATCGTTCAATTGCGCGTGGCGCCGGACAATATCAAACTGGAAGTCGTCAAGTCTGCCATTGCGAGCGTCACCACGGACGAGGATCAATCGAAGCCATGAAGCGTGACGCCAGCCGGAAATCCCCACAATTTATCAGCACCTTTGTAGACCTCCATGCGTAAGAATCTGACTCAAAAAACTATCCTGATCCTCGCCATTCTGCTGATCTTTATCGGCGGCTTCGTCGGTGTTCCCAAGGGATTCAGTCCGGCGGCGCTGAAGCAATCGATCACGGACCGCATTCATCTCGGACTCGACTTAAGCGGCGGTACCCACCTGATTTTGCAGGTGATGGTGTCGGAAGCCGTGGGCGCGACCAGCGACAGCGATCTGCAGCGTATCCTCACGGACTTGCAGACGTCCGGCGCGACCGGGGCAACAGCAACGAAGCCCGATCCGAAAGGCCAGCCGCAGATCATTCGCGTGACCGGCGTGCCGCTGGACAAGGATAATGCGGTGCGATCCGTATTGGAAGACCATTACGCGGCGCAGTACGATATTGCCTCCGGCGCCGACAACTCTTACGCGCTGACCATGAAGGTCTCGGTGGTGCGGGATATCGAACAGCGCGCATTGCAGCAGTCGATTGAGACCATCCGCGAGCGGATCGATAACTTGGGCGTGAGTGAACCGGTGATTGAGGAGTATGGTCCGGGGACGAATGAGATTTTGGTGGAGCTGCCGGGCATCGACGATCCAGGCCGGGTGAAGGACGTGATCCAATCGACCGCGCGGCTGGAAATCCACGAGGTACTGGGCGGACCGTATCCGGACGAGCAGGGTGCACTGCAGGCCAACGGCGGGACCTTGCCCGTAAATTCCGAGCTGCTCAAGGCTGAGCAAGGCGCCAGCGCAGGCGGACAGTATTATCTGCTGAACAGAATTCCAATTGTGGCAGGCACGGAATTCCGCGATGCCCAACCGTCGACCGACGTCAATGGCCGGCCGGATGTCAGTTTTACGCTGACGACTGCCGGTGGCGACCATTTTTACCAATACACGAGCGCCAACATTGGCAAGAGTATGGCGATTGTGCTCGACAACAGCGTCCGCGAAGTGGCGACCATCGAGGGCGCCATTCGCGATCAGGGACAGATTTCCGGGGGCGGGATTACGCAGGAGGAAGCGCAGAATTTATCGCTGATGCTGCGCACGGGCGCGCTGCCGGCTTCGATTCGCTTTCTGGAGGAGCGCACGATCGGGCCTTCGCTGGGGGCGGATTCGATCCGTCATGGCGTAGAGGCGGCAATCGCGGGTTTGATCGCGGTGCTGGCGTTCATGTTGTTCTACTACCATGGCGCGGGCATCAATGCGGACCTGGCGTTGATTCTAAACCTGGTGATTCTGCTGGGATTCATGGGATATACCCATGCAACGCTGACCTTGCCGGGAATTGCGGGAGTGATTCTGACCATTGGTATGGGCGTGGATTCCAACGTGCTGATCTTTGAGCGAATACGAGAAGAACTGCGGGCCGGGAAATCACCCGCGGCGGCCGTCGACCAGGGATTTTCCCATGCTTTCCAGACCATCATCGATACGCACGTGACGACGATTGTTTCCGCCGCCATCCTGTTCCTGTTCGGAACCGGACCGGTCAAGGGTTTCGCCACCACGCTGGTGTTTGGTTTGCTGGCGAACCTGTTTACCGCGGTGTTTGTCTCGCGGGTTATCTTTGAAGCGAATTTGAACCGCAGGCAGCGTGGCGAGGCGATTTCGATCGGGTAAGGTTGCAGCGACTCCGCCGGGTGAGAGCCCGCAACTGCGGAGAGCGGCTTCACTTTTTTGAATGTTATGTATCGGAGCACGGCGTGGAATTTTTTCATGAAGTAAATATCGACTGGCTGGGAAAGAAGTGGTATTTTCTCGCCTTTTCGTTGATTTTCAGCGTTTCGGGCCTGCTGTCACTGTTCTTCTGGCACGGCCTGCCGCTGGGGGTGGACTTCAAGGGCGGCACGCTCATCTATCTGAAGTTCGACCAGTCGCCGGACCTGAATCGCGTTCGACAGGCAGCCGACCGGGTCGGTTTGCACGATGTGAGTATCGTGAGGTTTGGGCACCCGGCGGACAACGAAATCATCGTTTCGCTGCCGCAGCGCGATACCAGGGAGGCTGCGCTCGATACCGGACGCGCCGCCATCGTGCAGACGCTGCAACGAAATTATGCGCTCAACGGGGCTGCCAATGCGGGGAAGCTGGATCTGGACAACGCCACGCAAGAGACGCTCACAGCCTTTTTGATGCAGGCCGATCCGATGCATCTCAATAATCCGGCGGTTGAGCAAGTGCGCTATCCGCAAATTGCGGACGCAATTTTGAACTATCGTGACAAGGTGAAAGATGGGCTGCTCGGCTCCATTGCCGAGCTGAATGGGCAGGTAGATCCGTCTGTGGTGGCCGCGCTGGAGCAGGGAGCAGATTTATCCGGCTTCACGGTGCGCAATGTGGAGATTGTTGGGCCGCAGGTGGGCGCGCAACTGCGCCGCCAGGCATTGCTGGCCACGCTCTACTCGCTGGCCGGAATGCTGGTTTATCTGTGGTTCCGATTTGAGCTGATCTATGGCGTGGCCGCAGTGGTGGCAGTCTTCCACGACACGCTGATTACGGTGGGAGCCTTCAGTCTGGCGAATCGGGAGATGACGTTGACCGTGGTGGCCGCCATCCTTACGCTGATCGGCTATTCCATGAATGACACCATCGTGGTATTCGATCGTATCCGCGAGAACCTGCGCCTGTTGCGCCGCGCCACGCTGTCCGAAATTGTGAACAAGAGCATCAACCAGACGCTGAGCCGAACCGTATTGACCTCCGGCCTGACGTTTTTGACGGTCTTGTCGCTGTTCTTGTTTGGCGGAGAAGTACTGAATGGTTTCTCGTTCGCCCTGGTCATCGGCATTCTGATTGGAACCTACTCTTCGATTGCGGTGGCGGCACCGATGCTGGTTGCCTATCAGGATTGGCGGGCGAGGCGGGGCAAGGCGGCCGCGTTGCCGGCGGGGAAACGGGCGCGGACATAAATGACGACAATCTTTCAGAACGACCATGGCGAGGCGCGGCGAACCATAAGCGCAGCTGGGTGCCCCGCAAGCGACATGGCCACAATTATTTTTCAGGATCCGGGAACCTTGCACCGGGCTTCCGGTGTCTAAGGAAAAATGGACTTTGGTGGTACGGTGCCTAGGGGGTTGATATGTTCGAAGACAGCATGTTTGAGTCGGCTGGCAAAATAAAAACAAAAAGCAAGTATTGGATGATCGCAACGGCAATTTTGAACGCCAGCGTGGTCATCATTTTGGTCCTGATTCCTCTGATTTATCCGGAAGCGCTGCCCAACCAGGCCCTGGCGACCTTGCTCGTGGCACCGCCGCCGCCACCACCGCCGCCGCCACCACCGCCGCCGGAGGTCAAAGTTGTGCAGGTCCATGTCCAGTCGATGGAGGAACAACTAAGAGCGCCCAGCACGATTCCACATACCATCAGCATGGTGAAGACCTCGGCCCCGCCTCCGGGAGCTGTGGAGGGTATGGGTGGCCTTGGCAGCAGTGCCGGGGGCGTGATGGGGGGCATTCTCGGCGGCATGGGAAACGGCCCGGTCGTGAAGGTGGCTCCGCCGAAAAAGATTGTGGTGTCCTCCGGCGTCGAGCAGAGCAAGCTGATTGAGCAGATCACTCCTACCTATCCGGCGATTGCGAAAGCAGCGCGCATTCAGGGCACCGTCGTTCTGGCTGCAACCATTGGGAAGGATGGGACCATTGCGGACCTGAAGGTCGTCAGCGGGCCGCCTATGCTTCAGCAGAGCGCGTTGGACGCAGTGCGACGCTGGCGCTATCGGCCAACGATACTAGATGGGGTACCTGTCGACGTCGATACGACAATCAGTGTTGTTTTCACCTTGAATGAGTGATAAATTCGCATTCACTCGCTCTCTACAAGCTTCGTAGCCCGGTTGTAACCCAAGCAAGCTTATCCTTAAGGAGGATAAATTCCTGTGATTCTCGCACAATTAACGCAATTCGCTCACCCGGCTGCATTGGCCGCGTTCTTTCAAGATCAGCAGCCCGTCGGCTTCAGTATTGTCGATATGTGGCACAATATGGGATGGCTGCCCAAGGGCGTCGTATTTCTACTGCTGATCATGTCGGTGTGGTCTTTGGCTGTGATGATTGACCGTGCCCTTTATTTCTCGGCGGCCCGCAAGCAGTCTCGGGAGTTCGCCCCCAAGGTAGCAGGCGCCCTGAAGGAAGGCCGCCTGGATGAAGCAATCAAAGTTGCCGATCGCAGCAAGAAATCCCATCTTGCTGAAGTCGTAACTGCGGGACTCCAGGAGTTCCGCAATTATGGCAGCGGCGGCACCGTCACCGAGGACCAGGTAGAAGCCAGCCAGCGCGCCCTCGAACGGTCGGAAGCGATTGTCCATGCCAAGCTGAAGCGCGGCTTAGGCGGATTGGCTACTATCGGCTCGACGGCGCCGTTCATCGGACTGTTTGGGACGGTTATTGGCATCTTGGATGCTTTCCAGTCGATTGCCACGTCGAAGACTTCCGGTATCGGACAAGTAGCCGGCGGAATTTCCGAGGCCCTGGTCACCACCGCGTTCGGTCTCTTCGTCGCCATCCCGGCTGTTATGGCCTTCAACTACTTCACCAACCGAGTGGAAGCGTTCGACGTCGAAATGGATAATTCTTCCAGCGAGCTGGTGGATTACTTCCTGAAACAAGGCGCGCGCCGCTAACAGGAAACTCGCAGTTCAGGAACCGGTTGCAAACAGGAATCACGGTTGCGGCTGGCGGAGATTGAAAACTTCGCCAGCCCACCGGGCTGAGCCTGAAACGATTTCGGCCAAGCTCCATGCCCACCAGCGGCGAGAGTTCCAGGCCACGGGAGTTTCTCTATGGCAATTGCAGTACGAGACGAAGGCAAGAAGGTAAACTCAGACATCAACGTCACCCCGATGGTGGACGTGATGCTAGTCCTGCTGATCATTTTCATGGTCGTCACGCCCATGTTGAACAACAAGGTGAACGTGGACCTGGCCAGGGCGATCAGTGCTGTGCCATTGCCGGATGCCGACCATGAGGACAGCGTGAAGGTGTCGATCACACGCGACGGTAAGGTGTATCTGGGGGCCAATCAGATTGTGTTGGCGGATCTTGGGCCCAAGGCTCAGGATCTTTTACAGGACAAGCCTAACAAGACCGTGTACATTCGGGCGGATATACGCGCGCGCTACGGCATCGTGATGGATGCGATCGATGCGCTGCGCACCGCCGGTGTGGATGAAGTGGCGTTCCTTACGGAGCCGTCGCAGACGCCGCCACCACCGCAACCGACTCCGCCGACCCCAGCGCCCGCGCCCGGTACGTGAGCCAGAACGCCTGGCATGGGAAGATCTCAGCCACGTTTTCGCAACTCCAGTTGGACGCAGCACAGCCCTGGCGGACGCGCTTTTCAAACCGCATTTTTTGAAACGAGGATAATCTCATGGCAATGTCAGGTGGTAACGTCGGCGGCCTGTCGTCGACCCCGAACGTCACTCCTCTAATCGACGTGCTTCTCGTGTTGCTGATCATTTTTATGGTCATCACGCCGACCACGCCGCACGGACTCGATGCTCTGGTGCCCCAGCCGCCGAAAAATCCGCAACACCAGGAGCAGAGCGATACTACGATCGTGCTGCAAGTATTGGGTTCTGGCAACCGGAACGTGCAGTATAAGATCAATGAGACGCCTGTACAGCATAGCCAGCTGCTGGCGCAGCTGGAGCAGATTTATGCGATTCGCGCGACCAAGGTGATGTTCATCAAGGGCGATCCGAATCTCGATTGGGCGGCAATTGCGGACGTTGTGGATATCGGTAGTCAGGCAGGCGTCGATCACATCGGCGTCATCACCCCCAAGATCGCGGCGGGACAATAGCGAGCGGTGGCATACGCTGTGCGTTCTACTCGCAACGGGAGCTTGGATTCGGGTGGCCGAACTTTCTCAATTGCAAGAAACAGAGTAAGATCACACGGTAAGGAAAATCACATTTCCCAGCGGGCCTTCCCTGCCGTTCCAGCCTGTGTGGGTGTCGACTGATTGTAAGGAGAGGTCAATCCGAATGAATCGCATTGTACGTCTTCCGGTCATGGCTGCGTTGCTGTGTGCGGGCCTGGCCCTTACCACTGGATGTAACAAACTGAAAGCCCGGGACCAGCTGAACAAGGGCGTGAACGCCTTTAAAACAGCCAGCTACGAAGCAGCCATCGATCACTTTCAGCAGGCGGTCCAACTTGATCCCACCTTGCCGATGGCGCGCTTGTATCTGGCGACGGCCTATTCCCAGCAAGTCGTTCCCAACATGCAAACGCCAGACAATATGAAGAATGCGCAGCTGGCGATTCAGAATTTTCAGCTTGTCCTGCAAAGGGATCCCAACAATCTAAACGCGCTGAAAGGGATTGCCGCACTTTATTTCAACATTCAGGATTTAAATAACGCGAAGTTATACCAGAAGAAAATCATCGCCATAGATCCGAACGACGCGGAAGCGTATTACACCATTGGAGTGATCGATTGGACACTGGCATACAAGAATGCGGTTCCGGTGCGCCAGTCATTAGGTCTGCATGACAATGGGGATCCGATCAAGGACAAAAAGGCCTGTGCCGCGCTGGCGGAACAGAACGGGCCACTCATCCAGGAGGGACTGGATGCGTTGAACAAGGCGGTTCAACTGCGGGCGAACTATGACGATGCCATGTCCTACCTCAACTTGATGCTACGCCGGAAGGCCGACATCGAGTGTGGAGATGATGCTGCCCGCCAAGCGGATCTCGCAGCCGCTCAGGGGTGGGTAGAGAAGGGCCTGGCCGCGCGCAAGGCAAATCAAATCAAGGCAAACCAGAATGTGCAGAAGGGCATTGAGCTAGGGAAATAGCTTTTCGAAAATCAGTGCGTGACTGGAAATGGCAAGGCCCCCGAATCGCTCGGGGGCCTTGCTTTTTCCTGCCGATGCATGAGCTGCGTCGGGATGGAGGATGACGGCGCGCAGAGAGGCGCTTCGCTCGCGACGTTCTATATTGAACTGCATGGCTGCAAACACACGGCTTCGATGGAGCGTAACCGCCGCGGAGAGGGCTATCAATTGGTCCTGGACTTGCAGCGGTGCGCTCGTAACTTTTTTTCGACTAGGCTGGGAGTACATCGATGCATATATTCGAGGCCAGCAGGAAGGCTGGTCGAGGCGGAGCCATGGTCAAGGAGCGGAATGGATGAGTATTTCCAGTCGACGGCTCATTTCGATCATCTTTTCCGTATTACTCCTACTGCTCGTTGGCATTGATTTGGCAGCCTGTGGTCGCCGTTGCTGGGAGATCTCGGAAGAAAACTCCGCCACACTCTCTATGCGCCGCCGTTTTCTGTGGGCCATACCTCGATCACGCTGCTCTTCTTGAGCCAGATTACGATCTTCATCGTCGCGCTTGGCCTGCTATCGCGCTTCACGCTGCGTGTTTTAGCGAGCGAGGTCAGGATCCACACATCGCTGGCTGTGTCGCAGCAGTACGCGGTGGCTCGCATCGTCTCATATCTGATTTTCGTTTTCGGCGGGATCATCGGACTGGAAGTTCTTGGCTGAATCTGAGCAGTCTGGTCGTGGTGGGTGGCTCGCTCCGCCTGGGGGTGGAACTTGGGCTACAGCCGATCGCCACCAATTTTGTGCTGGGGTAATTCTGCTGGTAGAGCAGCCGGTGCGCAGCGGGGACAGGGTCGCGCTGGGATCATTCTATGGAGACATCATCGCCAGCAAGGGGCGGAGCACCTGGGTGCGGACCGGCGACAACGCGGTGATCATTGTACCCAACTCGGAATTCGTCGAGAAGCAGGTGACCAACTGGACGGCGAACGATTGGAAGATGCGCGCCCAAGTTCCTGTGGGAGTTTCCTATGGCAGCGATCCGACCATGATCCGGAAGATACTGTTGCAGATTGCGACGCTCACCCGGACGTACTGAAGGTGCCAGAGCCGAACGGCACTTTTCTTGGGTTCGGGGACAACACGTTGAATTTCAACCTGCGAGTTTGTGAGCGAAGCGACGTATATCTATGTTGCTGGGGAAAATCGATGCATGAATGCTTCGCTGTGCTCAGAATGGCGCTATTTCCTTATCGCAGCAGGACTGCTCTAGCTAGTGGGCGTTCTTTAGAATGTCTTCCGCAAAGTAGTTAACCACTCTGGCCTGATCGCGCAGCACTTCCTGATAGGCGCCTTGCAGGAGGCGGGAACGGCTGTCGTGCAGTTGCTGACGAATCATCTGCTGCACGCGTGGATCGCTGAGCGGATGCTGCCCAGCGGGCTCAATGGCGATTAGTTTGCAAATCATGTAACCGGCGGGCTGTTTGGAACCGGTCTGGAGAATTGGAAGGACCGAGGTGATCTGCCCGGGTTGCAGTTTGCTGACTGCGCCAAAAACCGCCGGATCGGATTTCAGTTGGGATTCGGGAATAAAGCCCATGTCGCCTCCGCTAGAGCTGGTATTGGGGTCTTCGGAGTAGTTCGCCGCCAGGGTGCCAAAATCCGCGCCAGTTTCCAACTGGTTGTGCAGGGCCTGGATCTCCTTTCGCGCCTCCGCGTCATTGCGAGCCTTGCTGTTTTGCAGGTTCTTGACCTGCTGGTTTGGAGAAGAAGTGACAATAATTCGGGCTAGGTGGTATTCCGGCTCAATCAGGTTGAAGTCGGCCTTGTGCAGGTTGTAGAAATTGGAGACGTCATCGTCGGTGATGTTGATCTTCGATTCAATCTCCCTATTGAGCACCTTTTCCTCGGTCAGGTTCAGCCAGATTTCACGGCGGGCATCTGCCAGAGTGAGTCCCTGGGATTTCAACTTGGCGTCGAATTGCTCGTCGGTATAAGGCGCCTTCAATTGCGCGATTTTGGCATCCACCTCTGCATCCGTCGCCACCAGATGCAGTTTTTCCGCCTGCTGCCGAATCATTTCCTCCCCGATCCGCTGATGCAGGATATCCAGCTTGAGCGTGGCTTCCTCATCCGCCGTAGGCTGCTGCTGCATGGAATTGACTTTTGCCTGGTAATACTTGTCCACCTCCGATTTCATAATCGGATGACCGTCCACGGTGGCCCAAACATTGGGGTTCGGCGTGCGCGAGCAACCGGCGAGCGCGACGAGGAAAAATACGCTGGCCATTGCGGCCAAGCCGATGCTGCGGGTGGGCAACAGGGCGATTTCAGAGGCCCCGCGAGAGACAACATAGCTGGAAGATAAAAAGGATTTCCGCATCATGACGTTCAATCTGTTCTCCATTCGCATGCCTGCCCGGTGTTCCAATTGCCTCGGGCCCTTGCCTGAAACTGTGTGTCCCAATCCGCTCCCTGCGAGCTGCTAATTGCTGGGCGGCGCGGGAGATGTTGCTGCAGTGCTATTTGTTTGCGGAGGGGGGACCTCGCCTGCATCTCGAATGGCCCGGTCCACAATGGTCCAAAGCATCGCCTGAGAAAGTGCGCCGACGGCGCGCTCTCCGTTGATAAACAGAGTCGGGGTGCCATCGATGCCCAGCGAATCGCCCTCTTTGATGGAATCGCGAATGACGGAGTCGTCCTGCTTGGCAACGCAGGCGTTCAATTTTCCCATATCGACATTATCGCGCTGCCCTTCCGCGCGAGTAGCATCGTCGAGCTTCTTGAAGCTTGCAGCGACGTTCTGCTGGCTGCCCTCGCCGGAGATCTCGCTGCCGTGGTCATGGAAATAGTCGACCAGGTTCCAGTAGCCGACTGGGCTCTGGTCCGCCATGCAGTTGACATCAACCGCGGCATGCATGGCCCAGGGATGTTCCGGAAGAGGAAAGTCTTTATAGATATAGCGAACCATCGTTCCGTAATGCTGTTCCGTGGCGGGAAACAAAACCTGATTCATGCGCGCGCAGAATGGGCATTCCAGATCGTCAAAGCTGATGATCGTGACTTTCGCCGCCGGGTTCCCCCGAATAGGACGCCCCAGCGTGTTGATGCTGGCGGCCGGATTTTTCGAAAGATCGAATTTCTCCAAGCGCGCCAGAGTGTTGTTGTCGGTCGATATCAGGAAAATTGTGGTCTTCTTCTGCGGTCCGTTGCTGAAGGTCACCGGCAGGGTGTCGAATCCATTCACGTCGCTCTTGGCGCGCTGGCCCAGTGTTACGGTGTAGTCCGGAGGCACATTGTATTGCGAGCGGATGGTCAGCTCAATCCGGCGGTCCAGTTTGGCCTGGAGGGTATTGTTGCCGGGCGCCGACTGCGCCTTGCAGCCTATTCCGGCAACGAGGAAAAAAATCATGAAAAAGCGAGATATGCGCAACGAGTTCCCCATCGACTGTATTATTCCCCATTATCACACGCAGAGCCCTGTTGCTGCTGGACGGTGCGCGAGAATGGCAGGAGCCGGGCGGTTCGTCGCGCCGGAGACTGTTTCCTAACACGGCAACGATTTCTGACTCTCTATAGGGCGTAAGGAGTCCACTTAGAACAACCGTTCCGCGCGCACGAGGCTGCCGACCGCGGCCACGCCGGACAGCGTGAGGTTGAAGGTTGTAGAGGTCTCGTTGCGGACCGCGCCCAGCGCGAAACGCTGGACCTCGACTGTAAGACCGCAGCAATTCCGGTTATAGGTTACCTGCAGGCCTCCGTATTCGAGCGCGCGTCCTTCCAACTGGAAGTTGGTTTTCGCCGCCGCGCTGAAGCCGGGCTTGGTGATGGCTCCGTAACCCAGCAGGAGCTGCATCTGGTTATAGTTCACAACATTGGGCGGCTGGCCGGGCGGCATGGGCGTTTCGCCGACGGCATTGAGCAGAGAGTGGCCAAGGCCGGAAAAGAAATTGCCGCGATGGTAATCGGCGTACACATCGCTGGCCGCCCATCGGCCCGTTTTCGTATCGTAGTCGGCATCCCACTCCAGGTTCGTGGTGAAGCTGGGATCGATTCGCAGCCTGGAGACCACTGGGGAGAGGTCGCGCGCCTCGGTGAGGTAGTCGATGCCGCTGAAGTCCAGCGTCGAGGTAAATACGTTTCGGCGTCCAGCTACGACGGCGTTGCCGAAAGATGGGTCGGCAAAATATTTTTGTCCGACAAACCAGGAGAACAGTTGCCGCGAACCTTCTCCGCAGGTGCGATTTTCAGACGGCTGTGGTTCTGCCTGGAGAAGATCTTTGTCGCACGGTGCCGGGTGAAGCCGTTTCAGAAAGAGTCTCTGCGTCACGCCATATTCCACTTCGTCGGTGTCGCTGTAGATGTCTGTGGCGTCGAAGCGTGGAATGCGGTTGAAGTTGTGAATGCCGGCCACGTAGCGGTAGTTAACTTCTGGCTCGATGGTGTGGCGGAGGGTGACTCCGAAATGGTTCGCCAGATAGGGTCCATCGAAATCGCGCTCCAGAACTGGAGGCAAAATCTGGAGATCGGCTTCCATGGCGGCGCGATTGATCCCGGCATCTTTGGCAGTCGGCACAGCGTCTTCACCCGGCAACGCCGCAGCTGGCTGGGGCGTTACCGTGGATGGGACTGGACCGAGCAACTGACTGTGCGAATACGCGGTTTCGCGCAATCCGAGGGTTGGGCGAAACGTCCATCCATCGGCGATCCAGGGAAGCGAGACGTGCGGGAACAAATCGAGCCGGGCGACGTGATGGGATCGATAATATGGCTCTGAGCGCGCCAGGATCCCGAAGGATGCTTCTCCGCCCGCCAGTCCTCCCGATCGGCCCAAGCCGCGGTCCGCAGTGTCGAACTCCAGTCGCGGCAAATGGAAGATGTGTACCTCATCTCCAGAGACAGTGCTGGCGTACTTCTCATAGCGATCGATCTCGAAACTGCTCGCGAAGCCATTTTTTTCATGCGCCAGGAAGGCCCACGATTTGACTTCGGAAGCGACGGCCAGTGAATAGTTTTCCGCGAAGACCAGCCGGTATAGGTAGGAGCTGAGATACTCCGCATTGATGATGGCGCGGGTATAGGGCGTCATGTCATGCCGCGCGGCTACGATGGTGTCCTGGCCGCCCTGATTGACATACTGAGGCGCAAGACCGCGGTCCTCCAGTCCGTTATACAGCCCATGCACGAAGGTTTTTCCCATACCCTTGTAGCGAAACTCGGCGTTCTGCTCCCATCCGCGCAGGGAATAATATTGGAAGCCCACCAGCAAATCCGCAGTGCGGCCGATGACCCAGTAGTATTCCTCGCCAATCACGGTGCCTTTGATGGTGGAGCCGACTTCCAGCGCGGGAATCAAGAAGCCCGATTGCCGGCTGGCTGTATCGATGCCATGGGTGACATAGGGCAGGTACAAGATCGGATATCCCATTGCACGGAAATTGGCGTTTGCCGCCTTCGCCGTGCCGTTGGCAACGACGATATGAGGCGCGAAAATGCGCCAATCGGGTTTGGGCAGGCGACAGGAGGTCATGCTGCCGCCGACTAACTCATAACTGTCGGGACCTTTTTTGATGAGCTCTTTGGCAGTGATCAGGAAGGGGTTCGTTGAGGTGTACAAGCTGCGATTGCTGGTCGGCCCAAGTCCGAAAAGTTCGGGTACAAAGGCATTACCCGCCGCCGCCGAGTGCAGCACACCCACCGATCCGATGACGTCGTAGAAGTGGCCGGTCTGCAGGTTCAGATTCAATGTGCCATGATCCGCGGCAAAGTCCTCGTGATCGGGTCCGCCAGTGACCTGCAAATGGCCGTCGGCTTTCACGTCGCCGGTGGCGGAGTTGTATTGCACGTGGTCGGCGAGGATGACGTAATCTTCGTAGTCGATTTCCACCTCGCCGCGAAGATTGTATGTGTCGTCTTGTCTCTCCTGCTGGCGCGCGCGGATGGTAACGGGCACGCCGGTGGGCGGCGCTGGGATGGGCACGGCAATAGGCAGGTTGTCGAGTGCCGCCTGGGGCGCATCGGGAAGCACCGCAGATGAAGAGGACGAGGAGGAAGAGGAATCTTCACTTGAATTTGAACTTGTCGGTTGGCTCTTCGGCGTCGAGACGACAGCGCGCTGGGTTCCGGAAATGAACGGCGGAAGCCGCATGGTCAATGCCTGCGCTTTCATTCGCACATGACAAAACGCAAGCAGCATGGTACAGATACAAACACGGGTTCTCATTGGCCGGAACACTTTCAGTGTAAACGTTCCTGCTGCGATGAAAGTTCTGGCCAATCGATTTCCGACCCGCCGCTCTGGCAACAAGACAAACCTGGATCAACGTCGCTTTCGTGCTGTACTTGGGCGCGCCCAATCCTACTAGTCTCTCCGCGATACTTTCTTCTCAATTCAGTGCGCGTGTGTGCGCGGAATGCTTCTGATGCGAACGGTTGCCGTTTGCCATGGAAGTAGTTTCGCAAGCGAATTTTTTTTATTGTAAACTGCACCGATTTTTGGGCTATAAATAGGAGAATAAAGGGTGAGTACAGCATTGTCCGCGCCACAGTCCCCATTGGTTCCCCAGCAGCAGCTCCTGTGCGATGACTGGAAACAGGAGGTGGCGGAGCGTCTGGATGCATACAGGTCGCATCGTCCGCGAGTAGCGGTCCAACCTCCGGCTCCGGCGCGCACGACGGACAATGCGCGAGCTACGAAAATAGCTCGTGCGGTTGCGTCGCGGTATGCCGCTGCCCCCACGTACAGTGACTTGTTGGCTGCGGCCGCGCGAGCTGCCGAAGCCGAAGCGGCCGCCCGTGCGGAAGCGCAGGCTGCGGAAGAACGGCGTTTGCAGCAAGCCGCGGAAGCCGCGCAGGAGTCGGCGAGGAATTTGTTTCAGGATTTAGATTCGCACGTCAGCATTAAGCCCTCGCCTTTCTTGACTTCGACGGAGACACTGTCCAGCAATCGGTCGGGCGATGGAGAACGAGCGTTTTCGGACCGGTATGGCTCTGCCATTGTCACTCAACCGCTGCATCCCGTCATTCCTGGAAAAGCGGTGATGCCGCAGTTCGCGGCGCGAACTCGAGAGATGCATCTGCACCAGACTGCGCTGGAACCGGAGCCATCGCTGGAAGATTTGCTGGCGTCGGCATTGGTCGAGCCGAGAGCCATGCTACCTTCCAAGCTGATCGAATTTCCGCGTGAGCTGGTCTCCTCTCGTCGAACTCGACCCCACCTGCCGGAAGTTCCCAGCGGCGAACAGGACCTACTCTTTCAGGAGCAGGAAACGGAGCAGCTCCGCATCTTTGAGGTGCAACCGGAAGCCGAGGCTTCAGCAACAGCGGAACAAGACTCGATTCTGCTGCCGAGCTTGCCTGACACTGCGGTGGAGGGCGGGACTGATCCGGTCTTGAGTGAAGTTGCCCCGCTAGCGGCAGCGCCAAATTCGGGCGACATCTCCACACCAAGCTCCAAGTCTGCATCCGCGCCGCTTCATCCCGCGGCGAATCGCGTGACGTACAGCGCGGCGGGAGAGAGTCGCAGGGGGACATCTGGGACTGTCGCGTCGTCGGCATCGAAGACGCCGCCGGCAAACACGTTTCGGGGGTTGGAATGGGCTTCTATTTCGCTCGATAAGGAACCGGCGTCGTACCGTCGCCGCGCTGAAACCAGCGTTGCGGACTACGTGCCGTTCATGGTCGATCCGGCTTCCATCGATCGCCGTGTGATGGCGTTCGCTGTGGATTTTGCCGCGGTGACCGCCGGCTTTCTAGGATTTCTTGCAGTCTTTGCAACTGCGACTCCTCACTTGCCTACGGGACTGACTGCCGTGGTACTGGCGGGCGCGGTGTACGTAGCGTTGTGGGTGTTGTATCAGATGCTGTTCTTCTCACTGAGCGGCGCGACGGCGGGTATGTTGTACGCGCATATTGCGCTGTGTACGTTCGACGATCAGAACCCTCCGCGAGCGGCGTTGCGGCTGCGCCTCGGAGCGTGGTGGCTTTCGTTGCTGCCGCTAGGAATAGGATTCCTCTGGTGTTTTGTCGATGAGGACAATCTCTGCTGGCATGACCGCATTACGCACACGTATCAGCGCGAATATTGAACGCGTTTCTCCGCGGGCTGAAATACAACCCTCGCTCCTGCGGCCTGCTTGCTGGTAGATTGTTTCGGAAGGCCGTTTTGAGGAGCGCTGTGTATTTCCTTTCTTCTTCTTTCGATTTTCCGGGGCGCGATCGCCGCGTCTCGTGTCGGCGAGCTATTGGCTTCGCTGTACTGGCGATCGCTGTTTTGGTGTGCACAGTTGCCGCTGGACACGCCGCGGATGCAACGCCGGGCTCGCCATGGGTTGCGACTTGGGGCGCGGGCATGGTGGCTACGGCGCCGGGGGGCGCGCCGGATCTAACCGGGAAAACACTGCGCGAGGTTGTTCACAGCAGCGTTGGCGGAAAGCGGGTTCGCGTGTGGTTGTCGAATCGCTTCGGTCGTGCGCCACTGCACGTGGGGGCGGTTCACATTGCGGTCAGTGCGGGTATGAGTGCGGGAGCTGATCCAAAAGGAAGCGCGGATGAAAGCGGCATTGAGCCGGGTACCGACCGCGCGCTCACATTCAATCAGAGCGATTCGGTCGTGATTCCTCCTGGGGCGGAGGTGGTCAGCGATCCGGTCGCGCTGGATGTTACGGAATTATCGAGTCTGGCGGTCAGCATGTATTTTCCAGACCGCACCATGGCGACGACGGAACACACAGACGCGCAGCAAACCTCGTACGCGGCGACAGGCAATCTAGTGGATGCGGCGAATCTGGCGGGGAAAGATTGGCCACAGAGACACTGGTACGTTCTGTCCGGCGTCGACGTGGATGCGCCTGGAGAATCCGCGGTGATCGCGATGGGAGCCTCGATTGTCGATGGGTTTCACTCCACATGGAATGATAACCATCGTTGGCCCGATGACCTGGCGGTGCGTCTAGCGGCGGATGCGAACACGAAAAAGGCCGGAGTGCTGGGAGTGGTGGATGTTGGGATCGGTGGAAATCGCGTGCTGCTGGACGGTTACGGCTCGAATGCGTCGTCGAGGTTCAACCGGGACGTTCTGGCGCGGAGCGGCGTGCGGTATTTGATTGTGCTGGAGGGCACCAACGATATTGGACGGTTTGCCACCGACCACCAACCGTACGGCGACCTGGCGCAGCAAATAGAATCGGGCCTGGCGCAACTGGTGATGCAGGCCCATCAGCATGGCATTCTGGTGTTCGGAGCTACATTCACACCTTATAAGGATTGTTTCTACTACTCTGCCGCGGGGGATGAAGTTCGGCAGGAAGTGAACCAGTGGATTCGCACCAGCGCGGTGTTTGATGGCGTGGTGGACTTCGACAAGGCGACGCGCGATCCCGAAAATCCACAGCGTTATCTGCCGCAATATGACTCGGGGGACCATTTGCATCCGAACGATGCGGGCTATCAAGCGATGGCGAATGCCATCGATCTGAACATGTTCACGAAAGCCGCCCGTGGGGGGTCCGCAGGGCATTGAATTGATTTTCGGATGAAACGCGGGGGCTTCGTGCATGTAGAATCGCGTGTTGTATTTTCTGACCAAATTTTTGGAGGAGAACGCATGGATTTCATTCCAACTTTATTGTATTTTCAGGGGCGCGGTCGCAGCGTCGTGTGCCGGCGAGCCGTCGGCTTCTCAGCCTTTGTATTGGCAACTTTGATATGGACTGTTCCGGCTGGCTACGCCGCGAATGGGGTGCCTCGCTCGCCATGGGTTGCGACCTGGGGCGCGGGCATGACGTCGGGCAGAGGACGGGATATTACCGGGCAAACGCTGCGCGAGATCGTTCATACCAGCGTGGGCGGCAGCCAGGTTCGGGTGTGGCTATCCAACCGCTTCGGCAGCGAGCCGCTACACGTGGGAGCGGCGCATGTCGCACTCGGCGCGAGCGGAAGCGCGGGTGTTAATCCAGACGGAACCGCAGAGGAAAGCGGCATAACGGCGGGGACGGACCGGGCCCTGACGTTCAACCAAAGCGATTCGGTCATCATTCCTCCCGGAGCGGAGGTAGTGAGCGATCCGGTCACGCTGGACGTGCCAGCGTTATCCAATCTGGCGGTCAGCATGTATTTCCCGGACCACACGATGACGACGACGGAACATTCCTATGCCGCGCAAATCTCGTACGCAGCGACAGGCAATCAAGTGGATGCGGCCACTCTGGTGGGGAAGGATTGGACGGAGAAGTCGTGGTATGTCGTCTCCGGGGTGGATGTGGATGCGCCGGGAGATTCCACTGTGATTGCGATTGGAGACTCGATCACCGATGGGGCCTATGCCACGGTGAACGAAAACCATCGCTGGCCGGACTACCTGGCGGGACGCCTGGCCGCGGATGCGAACACGAAAAAAGCGGGAGTGCTGGGCGTGGTGAATGTCGGCATCGGCGGCAATCGCGTGCTGCTGGACGGCGCCGGGCCGAATGCGGTGTCGCGCATCAATCGGGACGTTGTTGGGCGCAGCGGCGCACGCTATGTGATCGTGCTGGAAAGCATCAACGATATAGGGACATTTGAAGCCGATCGTCAACCCTACGGCGATCTGACGCAGAGGCTGGAGGCGGGCATCGCGCAGATTGCCGCGCAGGCTCATCAACACGGAATCCGAGTGATTGGCGCGACGATCACTCCGTATCAGGGCTGCGGATATTATTCCGATGCGGGCAATCAGGTACGCAATGCGGTGAATGATTGGATCCGCACCAGCCCGATCTTCGACGGTGTTGCGGACTTCGACAAAGCCGTGCGCGACCCGCAGAATCCGCAGCATTTCGCCGCGCAATACGATTCCGGTGACCATCTTCATCCCAAAGATGCGGGATACGAGGCGATGGCGGATTCGATCGATCTAAGTCTGTTCACGAAGAAGAAGTAAGAGGGCGAGGGGAAGTTCCCGCGAAATGCGCCAGTGCGTAGGAACGCGCTGCGACAGAACCCCAGGTCTCAGAAGCGAGACCTGGGGCACCCAGGATTTCGCTCTAACGATTATGTTGCGGCGGCCTGGGAGGCGGCGATGGCGGCACCGGTGACGGCCAGATCGTCACTCATCGGGACTATTTCCAGGGTGTAATTTTGTAGGGGGCTCATGGTCACCATCTGCTGCAGATAATGCTGCAGCAGTTGCATGTCGAGGAAGCGGACATTGAAACCGGTGTAGTAGAAGCGGCCCGGCCCCTGCATATGGATGGAGTTGGCGGTGGCGGCCGCGAGACCGCGATGCCAGAGCCGCGCAAATTCCTTGCAACGCGGATCGCCCGCTTTTGCATGGGCAAAAACCTCTTCCGGCTCCATGTCGAGGAAGCGCAGCCGCATGGCGCGATGGCCCATGATACCTTCCAGGTGGCCGCGCCCGCCGCAGCCGCAATAGTTTTCTGTCGAATCGAGCGTGACCACGCAGTGGCCTCCTTCCCAGATTCCTGGTGCGTAGGGGTAGCGACCAAATCCAATGCCGTAGCCCAGCGCCCACAGGCGAATGAAATGATCGAGCCGGTCGTATTTGGCGGCCACTCCAGCGGCCATGGCGGCGGCGTCGTTCAACACGGTTACAGGCGCGGTAATGCCCGCATCGCTGAGGGAGCGATGCACTTTTTTCGCCATACGAGCGCCCTTCAACTGGGCCAGGTTGGGTGAATCTTCCACCACGCCGTCGCGCACGATTCCCGGCAACGCCAGGCCAACGGCGTCGATCGGACCGCACTCTCCGGTGGCGCGCAGCGCCTCCTCGCGCACTAAATCGATCAGGCCATCGAGCGGCATATCCAGCAGCGAATCGGCATCGTCGCGATCTTCAGGAAAATGAAACAGCCGAGAACAAGGTTTTTGTTGTTCGATGACGCCCGTCGTGATGCGTCCGGTCAAGTGGATGCCAAGACTTTTTCCCATGATTCAGATCTCCTCAACCGTCTTGCTGAGGCGGTTCAGACCGTTGAAGGCCGCGGCTTTGTAGCACTCCGCCAGGGTCGGGTAGTTGAAGACCGTATCGACAAAATAGTCGATGGTTGCATTCAGCGCCATGACGGTCTGGCCGATGTGGACAAGCTCGCTGGCGCCCTCGCCGATGATGTGGACGCCGAGCAGGTGGCGCGTCTCGCGATGGAAGATGAGCTTCAGCCGGCCGGTGCTGTCGCCGCGAATCTGACCGCGTGCGATCTCGCGATAGTACGCGATGCCCACTTCATACGGCGCATCCTCGTCGGTCAACTGCTCTTCCGTTTTGCCAATGAAGGAAATTTCCGGGATCGTATAAATCCCGTAGGGATAATATTTTGGATTCGACGTCACACAGTCGTCGCCAAAGATGCGCGCAGCGGCGATGCGTCCCTGTTCCATGGAAACGGAGGCCAGCGCGGGGAAGCCGATGACATCCCCGGCGGCAAAAATGTTCGGCACCTTGGTGCGATAATTTTCGTCGACGGTGATGCGGCCGCGCTTGTCGGCTTCTAAACCAGCGGCGGCCAGATTGAGATCATCGACATTGCCCTGACGCCCGACCGCGTATAACAGCGCGTTGGCAGAAATCTTTTTCTTGCTTTCCGTGTTGGCGACCACGGAGCCATCGGCAAGGTCTTCGACGCTCTCCACTTCTTCATTCAGCCGCATGGTGACGCGGCTGTCACGCAGGTGATAGCTGATGGCCTCGATAATTTCCTGGTCGGCAAACTCCAGCAGCTTGGGACGTTTTTCAATAAGGATGACGCGCACGCCGAGCACGGCGAACATGCAGGTATATTCGACGCCGATGACGCCGCCGCCAACCACCATCAGCGTCTTGGGCAGGTCGGGCATGGAAAGAACTTGATCGCTGTTGATGATGTTGCGGCCGTTGAGCGGAACTTTGGGATTGGTGGCGGGGCGCGAGCCGACGGCAATCAGAGTGTTTCGGCTTTCGTAGACGCTGGAGCCGCGCGAATTCGTCACTCGAATGTGGGTGGCGTCTTCAAAGCTGGCCGTGCCGGTGAGCACCTCGACGTTGTTGCGTGAGAGCTGCGCCTCGGTCACGTCGACTTCCGTTTTGATGACGTGCTGCACGCGGAAGGCAAGATCGGCCATGGTGATCTTGTCTTTGACGCGATAATTCATGCCATAGATAGAGCGGAAATTGTAGCCGGACAGGTGCAGCACGCCCTCGCGAAAGGTCTTGCTGGGGATGGTGCCGGTGTTGACGCTGACGCCTCCGACAAATTCTCGCTGTTCGATGACAGCGACGCGCTTGCCCAGCTTGGAGGCCGAAATTGCCGCGCGTTGCCCGGCAGGGCCGGAACCAAGGATGAGCAGATCGTATGTTTCCATAGGCGGATGGTGTTTCTGCCGGCGCAGGGCCAGCGGTCATATAGATTGAACTCCGCAACAAGCAACAATTTGTCCGGAGTGGACGGGCTGCCCGCCTCCGGTTGTATTTTCGACACTACCACATGCTCTTGCGATGAAAGCATCCTGGCACGTGGCCTACACTGATTGGACGCGGGAGAAGAGAAGAAGTGCTGTACGCCATTACAGATCGCCGGTTGTATGCGGAGAGCGAGGCGAACGCCCGCGTGCGATTGCTGGAGCTAGCGGCGGAGTGGGCGGCGAGCGGGGTGGCGTTCATCCAACTGCGGGAGAAGGACCTGACAGCGCGGGAGCAGGTGGAGCTGGCGCGGGCGATGCTGATGACCATCAGCTCGGTGGGTTGGCGATCTGCCGGCGACGGGCTCTTTGCTGGCGGAGTCCGATCCGTAGCAACGGGGCAGGGACCGCGGGCGACGCGGCTGCTGGTGAATGGCCGCGCGGACGTGGCGCTGGCTGCTGGCGCGGACGGTGTTCATCTGCCTGCGGGTCCGGATGCATTGACGCCGGAGGAAGTGCGCAGGATTTTTGCCGCCGCCGAGCGCGTGCAGCCGCCGATCATCAGCGTATCGTGCCATACGATGCAGGAAGTGGAGACGGCGCGGAGGCAATCGGCGGACTGCATTCTGTTCGCGCCGGTGTTTGAGAAGGTGCTGCGTGAGCGAGGAATGGCCGCGACTGGAGGGGCTTCGCCGGTCCTTCCTGGGACGGGGTTGGAGGTGCTGCAAGCAGCGTGCCGCGCGGCTGCGCCCGTGCCTGTGTTTGCGCTGGGCGGAGTGACGGCAGAGAACGCCGCGGACTGCATTCGTGCCGGTGCTGCTGGGGTTGCCGCGATTCGGCTGCTGCAGGAGAAGTCATCGATGTGGGAGCAACTGGTGTAGCGATGCCGGCTGTAACCTAATTGTGTGGTGGCGTCTGATGGCTGGGCGTTGACGGTGACGCTCGAGGAGATTTCCATGACCGGTTCTTTTGCGCGGCGCAGCACGATCTTTACGATTCTGATTGGGTTTGTTTTTTGTCTGGGATGCAGCGCGGCGAAGACGCCTGTGCCTGCGGCCAAGATGGATGCAGCGCTTGCACAGAAGCCCGGCAAGCAGACGGCTGTGTTTGCGGGAGGCTGTTTCTGGGGGACGCAGTCTGTGTTTGAACGCGTGAAAGGCGTGCTGGCGACGACGGCGGGTTATGCGGGCGGATCGGCGGCCACGGCAACCTACGCGCAGGTGACGCAGGAAAATACCGGGCACGCGGAGTCGGTGCGGGTGGTGTATGACCCGTCGAAAATTACGTACGGGCAACTGCTGCGCATCTTTTTCTCGGTCGCGCACGATCCGACCGAACTCAATCGTCAAGGGCCGGATGTTGGCTCGTCGTACCGGTCGGTGATCCTCTATACGAACCCGGAACAGGAGCGCATCAGCAAGGCGTACATTGCGCAACTGGACGCGGCGAAGGTGTTTCCTAAAGCGATTGTGACGCAGGTGGTGCCGCTTGAGGGCTTTTATACGGCCGAGGCGTATCACCAGGATTATGCGCTGCACAATCCTGACAATCCTTATATCCAAATCTGCGACCGGCCAAAGATCGAGGCGCTCAAGAAGGAATTTCCGGATTTATTTCAGGATTACAAAGGCAAGTGATTCTGGCGTGACGACGAACGAGGCCGCCCACGTCCACTGGCACGACGGCGGTACATAGGGGGCACCCCGCGGCATGCAATACTGGCAAAGAAGGCACTCATATGCCGCCCGACGAGTGCTCGCGCGGAATTAACCCCAGGTAGCTGGCCACCTGCTTGCTGTGCTTGAACCGGCCCACATCCCCGATCGTCAGCACAAACGCCAGCGCTGTGATCGGACCCACGCCCGG
>JAJYSV010000021.1 GCA_021793405.1 Acidobacteriota bacterium | reverse complement strand
GCGACGGGTTCGGATGCCAAGATGCTGCCGGGATTGGAGCCGGACAGCCGCGTGCTGACGAATATGGAGATTCTGTCGCTGAAAGAGATTCCCAAGTCCATGGTGGTGATTGGCGCGGGCGCGGTGGGGGTCGAATTTGGATCGATTTTCAAGAGTTTTGGCGCGGACATCACCATCATCGAATTTCTTCCGTGGCTGGTGCCGAATGAAGATGAAGACGTAAGCAAGGAACTGGCGCGGGCCTTCCGCAAACGCGGGATTGAATCATTCGCCGGCACGAAGTTCGAGAAGCTGGAGAAGACCAAGAATGGCGTGAAGGTGACGGCGACCGGTGCCGACGGCAAGCAGATGGTGAAGGAAGCGGAGAAGGTGCTGGTGGCTGTGGGGCGCGCGCCGCGCACGGAGAATGTCGGGTTGGAGAAGACAAGCATCCAGCCGGATCGCGGATTCATCAAGGTCAACGAGTGGATGCAAACGACGGAGCCGGGCGTGTACGCGATTGGCGACATTGTCGCGGGACTGCCGCAGTTGGCGCACGTCGGCGCGATGTGCGGCATGGTGGTGGCCGCGAAGATCGCGGGAAAATATGCGCGCCCCGTACGGCGCGATCGCATTCCTGCCTGCACGTACTGCGAGCCGCAGATTGGCAGCGTGGGCCTGACGGAAGCCGCAGCCAAGGAAAAGGGCTTGCAGGTGAAGGTGGGGAAATTTCCGTTCACGGCCAACTCGAAGGCTTCGATTGTGGACTCGCACGATGGCTTTGTGAAGATTGTGGCGGATGCAAAATATGGCGAGATTCTTGGCGTCCACATCATCGGGCCGCAGGCGACGGAGTTGATTGCTGAAGCGGTGACGGCGATCGAACTGGAAGCGACGGTCGAGGAGATGATGTTTACAATCCATGCGCATCCAACGCTGGCCGAGGCCATGCTGGACGGTTTTGGCAGCGTCGAAAATATGGCGATCAATGCATAAGAGTGAAAGAATCCCACATTAGTTTCGCGAATGTGGGCACCCGCAGGTCTCCTGCAATTCCGCGATATTTATTCATGCTGCTGCATCTGCTCCATCTCGGTCGCATTGGATATCCGGAAGCGCTGGAGCTTCAGCAGGAGCTAGTGGCGCTGCGCAAGCAACAGAAGATCGGGGACGTGCTGGTGCTGCTGGAACATCCGCCGGTGCTCACGCTGGGTAGAAATGCGCATCTGGCCAATGTCCTGGCCACCGATGCGGAGTTGACGCGGCGCGGGATCAGCGTCCATGAGATTGATCGCGGTGGCGATGTGACCTATCACGGGCCCGGTCAGATCGTCGGCTATCCGATTTTGGATTTGCGCGGAGAATTTCCCGGCAAGAAGGGCCCACATCTGGGCGCTGTCGAATACGTCCGCTACCTGGAAGAAGTGTTGATTCGAACCTGCGCGGAGTATGGGGTGTTGACCCAGCGCATCGCGGGACGCACCGGCGTCTGGACGATACCTGGCGGCAGCATCCCAGAGAAGAAGATTGCCGCCATCGGCGTGCATATTTCTCAGGGAATTACTTCTCACGGATTCGCGTGGAATGTGACGACCGACCTACGGGATTTTCGCCTGATCGTTCCCTGCGGCATCACCGACTGTGCTGTCACCAGCCTGGAAGAGGAAATCGACGAACATTCCGGCGCCATGCCAACAATGGAGCAGGCGATGCACGCGGTGGCGCGGAATTTTGGACGAATTTTTGGCAGGCAGGTGTTGTGGACGGAATCGGTGGAAGCGCTGCTGCAAAAATCTCTGCCGGGTAAAGCCCGCAGCTCACACTGAAAGGGCAGGTCCCGGAAAAATGGAGGCGAGATGTTCCTTTGAGAGACATATGGGGTCTAGCCGCGAGATCGCTGTTCGGCATCCTGTCATATAGAATTTAATTTGGTGCAAAACGGCAGGAAAAATCGTCTTATGGCGACAAGGAAAATAGAAATTCCATCCCTTACCATCCCTGAATCGAAATCCAAGTCCAGCTGTGGACAAAATGTTGTGGCTGGCCCGGGCGGGGATCAGACGCCGCATCGAATGATTTGAAAACAAAGGCAATCTGAAAGCTGAACGAAAGCAGGAAGGAATCCATGCCAACGAACGTAGTGATGCCGCAAATGGGCGAGTCGATCTTCGAGGGAACGATTACCAAGTGGCTGAAGAAAGCTGGGGACACAGTTCAGCGGGATGAGCCATTGTTCGAGATTTCGACCGACAAAGTAGACGCCGAAATTCCTGCGCCAGCGTCCGGAGTGTTGACGGAGATTAAGGTGTCCGAGGGCGCGACAGTGGAGATCAATACCATCGTGGCCGTGATCGGCGAAAGCGACGGAGCGGCGGCATCGAATTCCGCGACGACAATTGACGCAGCGAAAATGGCCAAAGAAGGCGCCGTCGCAACAGCCCCGGAAAAGGCAAAGGAACCGGCTCCTCCTCCAGCAACTGCACCAGCACCTGCGCCCACTTCAGGCGGTTCGGCGGATATGTCGAGCGGGCGAGAGGTGTCATCGACGGCGGGCAGCACAGGCGGCACGAACATTGTGATGCCGCAGATGGGCGAGTCGATCTTCGAGGGAACGATTACCAAGTGGCTGAAGAAAGTTGGCGATACAGTACAGCGGGATGAGCCTCTGTTTGAGATTTCGACGGATAAAGTGGACGCCGAAATTCCGGCTCCCGCCGCAGGTGTGTTGACGGAGATTAAGGTGCCTGAAGGGACCACGGTCGAGATCAACACGGTGGTTGCTGTGATTGGCGCGAGTACAGCGGGTGCAGGCGCACCAGCCGCAGCCGCGACGGTGGAGAAGCAGGCAGCGGTGCAACCAAGCGCGACGCCAGCGGCAGCTTCCGCCCCTTCGAGTGCCGCTCCCACTGAGGCTGGCGAGCATGGCCGGTCTTCGCCGCTGGTTCGGCGCATTGCCAAAGACAATAACCTGGATCTTTCGAAAATCAGGGGCACGGGCGCTGGCGGACGCATCACGAAAGAGGATGCGCTCGCGTATCTGAGCCAGCAGGGGAAAGGTTCGGTCACTCCGGCTATCGCCAGCCAGGCAGTAACAGCTGCGCCCACACTCTCGGCTGCGCCTTCCTTGACCGCCTCCGCGCCTGCAGCGGTATCCAGACCCGGCGAACTGGTTCCGCTATCGAAGATGCGTTCCATCATCGCGCAGCGCATGGTCGAGTCGAAGCACACCAGTGCCCATGTCCACAGCGTCTTCAAGATCGACATGACGCGAATCGTGAAGATTCGCGAGCGCGAAAAGTCGAAGTACGAACAACGGAACGGCGTCAAGCTGACCTATATGCCATTTATCGCCAGTGCGGTCGTCAGCTGCCTGCGCAAGATGCCGATCGTGAATGCATCGCTCGAAGGCAACGCCATCCGCTACCACCAGAACATCAACATCGGCATCGCTGTCGCGCTCGATTGGGGCCTGATTGTTCCGGTAATCAAGCAGGCGGAGGATCGCAGCTTCCTTGGATTGGCGCGCGGTATCGCTGATCTAGCCGGACGGGCTCGCGCGAAAAAGCTGAAACCGGACGAGGCCTCGGGGGGTACGTTTACGATTACCAATCCGGGAATCTTCGGCGAACAATTCGGAACGCCGGTGATCAACCAACCAGAGACGGCCATTCTTGGGGTCGGCGGACTATTTAAGGAACCCACGGTCGTGACGGATGCCGACGGCAACGACAGCATTGCTGTCCGTCATATTATGCGACTCACGCTGGGCTTCGACCACCGCGTGATTGACGGCGCCGATGCCGGGAAATTCATGGCGGAGATGAAGAAAACGCTGGAGAACTGGGACGGCGATATCGGGTAAGAAGGTTTGACAAGTATCAAGAAAAAGCAGGCCATGGCCTGCTTTTTCTTTCGAATGAAAGTTGATGCAGCTGTTATCGTTGCAGTCTGCTTTTTGCTTCAAGGACAGACTGCACGGCTTCCTGCACAGTTTTGCCGACTCCGGATAGATGGCCCATTTTACGACCGGCGCGGGGAACGTGCTTTTCATACAGATGCAATCGCACACCGGGAACGGCCAATGCAAGATCGAAGCGCGGGCCGGTTTCCGGATTCGCATCGAGCCAGACATCGCCCAGCAGATTGACGATGGCCGCGGGTTGGATCACTTCCACCTCTCCAAGAGGCAGATTGCAGACAGCACGCACAGCCTGTTCAAACTGGCTAGTGGTACAGGCTCGCTCGCTGGAGTGATAGCTATTGTGGGGACGGGGAGCAAGTTCATTCACCAATAGCCGGCCGTCTTTCGCCACAAACATTTCCACTGCCAGCAGCCCTTCGAGATGGAACTGCTCCGCAATCGACAGCGCCAGCTCGCGCGCCTGTTTCGCGATAATGGCAGGGATGTCGGCGGGAATCGCGCTCCAGACAAGAATCTGCTGCTGATGATGATTGACGGCGGCGGGATAGACTTTCATCTCTCCGCGTGGCGAGCGGGCGACCATAACGGAGATCTCCATTTCGAGCTCGATGGCTTGCTCGACCACAATGGGGCGTTGCCCAAGCGATTTCCACGCGGCATCGATGGCGGCTGCATCCGCGGATTGCGAAAACCCCAGCTTTTCCTGACTACGACCGTCATAGCCACCGTGAGCACTCTTCGCGAAACACCGGCCACCCAATTCCCTAACTGCGGCATGAAACTGCGTCAGATCAGATACGGCACGATACTCACCGATGGGCAAGCCATGCGCGACCAGCCAATCTTTTTGCAGAATGCGATCCTGAATGATGGCCAGCATCTTCGAACTGGGGCGCATGGGCGCATGACGCTCCGCTGCTTCGATGGCAGGCACGGAAATTTGCTCGATTTCGAGCGTAACCACATCGCATCCGCGAGCCAAGTCGGCGGCTGCACGCGCGTCATTCCACGCAGCCTCAAAACAAGCGTCAACGACAAATCGTGCTGGACACGAGGGATCGGGATCGAGAACCTGGATGCGATAGCCAAGCGAGCGAGCCGCCATCGCCATCATGCGGCCCAGCTGACCACCGCCAAGGATGCCGATGGTTGCACCGGGAAGGATGGCTTTATGGGTGTGGGGTTCCATTAGTCGCGACGTTCCGACATCGGTAGAGTCTGCGCCAGCACTCCCTGTTTGCGGGTTTCCCGCCAGGCACACAACCGATCGCGCAAAGCACGATCCGTCAACGCGAGAATAGAAATCGCCAACAACGCTGCGTTGGCCGCGCCCGGCTTGCCGATGGCGAGGGTGCCGACAGGAACGCCCTTGGGCATTTGCACGATGGAAAGCAGCGAGTCAACACCGGCCAGCATGGTTGCCGGAATGGGCACTCCCAGGACGGGAAGATGGGTCTTGGCGGCCAGCATTCCAGGCAAATGGGCGGCCCCGCCAGCGCCGGCAATCAGCACGCGGAGACCGCGTTCTTCGGCCGTTGAAGCGTACTCAAAGAGCCAATCCGGCGTGCGATGCGCGGATACGACTCGCGACTCGTGAGGGACAGAGAATTCCTGCAAAATCTCAATGGCTGGCTGAAGGGTCTCGTAATCGCTTCGGCTACCCATGACCACGCCGACCAGCGGAACTCGTTTCATCCGCTGATTATACGATTAGCGTGCGTTGAATCGCAGATGCGACAGGTCTCAGAATGCATACCGTATGGCACTCGGTTCCCTTGGCAAAGAAAACGGCTGTCAGCATTGAGCCGACAGCCGCCAGTTCTAAGAATTTATTCACGAGAGGACTATCTGCGTCCACCGCCGCCGTGACCGCCACCACCGCCGTGGAATCCGCCTCCGCCACCGCCGTGGAACCCGCCGCCACCACCGCCGTGGAACCCGCCTCCGCCGCCGCCGTGGAATCCGCCGCCGCCACCGTGGAACCCGCCTCCGCCGCCATGGAACCCGCCGCCGCCGCCGTGGAACCCGCCGCCGCCCCCATGGAAGCCGCCACCGCCGCGAATGCCACCACCGCCGCGAATGCCACCACCGGCATATGCCCGTCCGCCGCCGTATCCGCCGCGTCCGCCGTAGCCACCACGTCCGTAGCCTCCACGTCCGTAGCCTCCGCGTCCATCGCCGCCGCGCCAACCATCGCCACCGCGCCATCCATCGCCGCCGCGCCAACCACCATCACCCCAGCCACGCCCCCAGCCGTCGCGATACCATCCCCCACCCCATCCCCAGCCGTACCATGGACCAACACCGAGGAAGATGCCGTTATTGAACCATTGCGGACCATAGTATCCGTAAGGTGCGCAGGTATAGGGGTAGTAGTTGTAATATCCGTAGGGGCAATCCGGCTGGGCGTAACCGCCATCATCATAGCCCGGACCGCCAAAGCTGAGTCCGAATGAGACCTGAGCCCGCGAATAGGAAGCGGGAATGAGCAGAACCCCGAGTAAAGCGACATAGCGTACGAAGCGCATTGTGAACCTCCCTCAGCAAAGCCCTGTAAGCCTCTGCATTGCTGATTGTAGGGGATTCAGGCCAACCGATGGGGTCCGAATTCCTCTGCTACTAGGAACGCTATCTCAGAAGAAAAGTTGCGTGGTTAGTATCCCTTAGTAACGTTTCGACTTCCGGCGATCACCAGGCGCGGCATCCAATCAAGATGAGTAGAATTCTTGTCTAAATCCGGGGGTTGTATGCGTCACAAACAGATATCCGACAGACCCATGACCTTTGCGCTCATCTTTGACGCGGGCGACGAAATCCTGACAGAGCTAAAGCGATTCGCATCCGCGCAGAAGCTGGCTGGCAGCAGCTTCAAGGCTATCGGCGCCCTTTCTCGCGCCAAGATTGGCTGGTTTCATTGGGAAACAAAAAAGTATGAACTATGCGCAGACCTGAACGAACAGGTGGAATTGCTGTCTTTGATCGGAGACGTTGCAATCATCGATGAAACGCCGGAGGTCCACGCCCACATGATTGTCGGGCGCCGAGACGGGACTGCGCACGGCGGTCACCTGATGGAAGCCTGGGTTCGACCGACATGCGAACTGGTTCTGACCGAGAACCCAACACATCTGCAAAAGCAACTCGATCCCGCATCCGGGCTTGCCGTGATTCGGGTATGATCCGTGCTGCCAAGCGCATGATCGCAGCCAGCGTCGCGATGCGAACGCTCTGCTGGGTCGCGCTTTCAGAAATTCGCTAAAAGAAATCGAGCAAGTGCGTGGATCTGGAGGTGGATTGTGTTGTCAGGGGGCGATTCAGAAATTCGATCAGCGGCGCAGAGGCGCGGAAGCGGGCGACGATCTCTTTGCGCAGGGTTGGCTGGAGCGCTGTTTCGGCAGGCAAGGTAGTCGAAACTCCCCACTGGCGGCAGGCGATCAAATCGATGGCTGGGTGATCCTTCGGGAAGCCTTTCGGCGGACGGGTCAGACGCAGCCCATCGAACTCGTTCATCATCTGCCGAAGTTTGCGAGCCTTGGATAACCGCCGAAACTCCTCATAATGTTCGAGCAGATGGGTGCGAATGGCAAGCAATTGCTCTCGCTCCGGCATGTAAACGCCAGCGGCGATGACCAGTTCCTTCCCTGACAAGTGAAAGTAGAAGCCGCCACCGGATTTCTTTTCCAGTCCCTGTCGAGCCCACCAGGCGGAGATGTGCTTTTTATATGGAGTTTTATCTGCGGAGAATCGTGTATCGCGATAGATGCGGAACATGCATTTCTCGGCAGGACGAATGTGCTGCGGCGCGAAATCGACGAAATCGCCGTTGATCTCTTCGATCAGGGCGAGCAGGGGCGCTTTCAGTTCGCTTTCGTACACGGCCTTGCGGGCATCGAACCAATCGCGGCGATTGTTGCGCGCCAGACCTCGCAGAAACTGGATGGCTTGCGGAGAGAAATGCGTCGGCATAGGCTGATTTTAGAGTAGTTCCGCCCTGCGTCTCAGTCGAAAAAAGAAATGGATTGCAAGACGACTCGCTGCCTCATCTGAGAGGCGCAAGATGATTTTCCCGGATCGAATCGCGGCTGTTCCGGTTGCATCGTCCGCCGCGTGCAAGGATGTGGAACGGGAAGTCGATGCGGTGTGCCTCTATACCCCGCAGAATTTTTACGCTGTCGGCCAGTGGTATCGGGACTTTCCTCGCGTCAGCGATGCAGAAGTCCGCGATCTACTGGACCGGGCCAAAAAAGCGGCCGGACAATCCATCCTGACGTAAGCCGCGTTGCCGAATGGCTCATCTTAACGACTAGAGAGGCAGATGTTGTCTTCTCAATACCCTTCCCGACACACGATACAATCAAGGGTCTATGGCCTTTACGGAACAATACGACCTCGTTATCGTCGGAGCCGGTCATGCGGGCTGCGAGGCGGCCATGGCGGGCGCACGCATGGGACTGCGGACTGCCCTGTTCGCGCTGAACCTGGACCTGATCGCGCAGATGTCCTGCAATCCAGCGGTGGGCGGCATTGCCAAGGGACACCTGGTGCGCGAAGTGGACGCGCTGGGCGGCATAATGGGCGAGGTAACGGACGCAGTCGGCATTCAATTTCGCCTGCTGAATACCTCTCGTGGTCCGGCGGTTTGGTCGCCGCGGGCGCAGTGCGACAAACAGCAGTATCGCGTGAAGATGCGCGAGGTTCTGGAGTCGCAGCCGAGCCTATTCATCAAGCAGGCGGAAGTCGTCGATGTGGTGCTGGAAGACGTGCCGAACGCGGCGGCCGGAGAGGCGCATCGCATCGTACGCGGAGTTAAGCTGCGCGATGGGCGCATTGTGTATGCCGGTGCCACGGTTATCACCACGGGGACTTTTCTGAACGGCCTGATCCACTGTGGCGAGGAGCATTATCCTGCCGGGCGGAGCGGGGAGCCGGCGGCCGTCTTGCTCGGGGAATCGCTGAAGCGGCTGGGATTGCGCAATTGCCGCCTGAAGACCGGAACGCCGCCGCGCATTGATGGGAGAACCATCGACTGGTCGAAATTCGAAGAGCAGCCGGGTGATGCCGAGCCGACGCCGTTCAGCTTTCGGACGGAAGCGATCAGGCGGCCGCAGATCAGTTGCCACATCGCGTTTACCACGCCGGAAACGCTGGCCATCATCCGCGAGAATGTCCATCGATCGCCGATGTATTCCGGGCAGATTCAGGCAACCGGCCCTCGCTATTGCCCTTCGATTGAAGACAAAGTAGTGCGCTTTCCGGATAAATTGCAGCATCAGTTGTTTCTGGAGCCCGAAGGGCTACACACGCACGAGGTCTACATCAATGGCATGTCCACCTCTCTGCCGATGGATGTACAGGCCGCGGTGCTGCGCAGCATCCCAGGGCTGGAGCACGCGGAGATGCTAAGGCCGGGATATGCCATTGAATATGACGCCATCGATGCGACGGAGTTGGATCATGCGCTGGCGGTGAAAAGCATTACAGGACTGTATCTCGCGGGACAGATCAATGGAACTTCAGGCTACGAAGAGGCGGCGTGCCAGGGATTGATGGCGGGGATCAATGCGGCGCTGCACTTGAAGGGTGAGCCGGCATTCGTGCTCGACCGCAGCGAGGCCTATACCGGCATACTGATTGACGATTTGATCAGCAAGGGAACGAATGAGCCATATCGCATGTTCACTTCGCGAGCGGAATACCGTCTGCATCTGCGCATTGATAATGCTGATCGGCGGCTGACTCCATATGGCCGCAAGCTTGGGTTGATCGATGACCAGACATGGGGTGACTTCGAGGCGAAGCAGGCGCGCATGCAAGGCTTCGCAAAGATGCTGACAGCGCAGAAGCCCGATCTGGAGCGGCTGGCAGCGGTATCGCCAGAACTCGGAGCCAAGCTCAGCGCAGCCGCGGGCCAAACCTACGCACAACTGATGAAGCGGCCTGAGGTGACCATCGAATTCCTGATACGAATCTTACCAAGCAACATCGACCAGGCAATCTCGACTGCATCGGACGCGGAAGCGATGCATCTGGCAACGATCCGGACTGCGATGGCTGCCGAGCATGTGCCTGCGCATGTTCGGAATGAATGGAAGGCGGTCGAAACGGAGATCAAGTACGCCGGCTACCTCGACCAGCAGCGAAAGTCGATCGAGCGGATGAAGGGTGCCGAGCAGCGCACGATCCCGGCGTGGTTCGACTATCAGACGGTCAGCGGATTGTCGCGCGAGATGCAGGAAAAACTGGGGCGCGTTCGCCCGGGAACCATTGGCCACGCCAGCCGCATTCCCGGAGTGACGCCTGCGGCCCTGTCTCTGATCAATATTTATATTGAGATTCAAGGCCGCAGGGCCGAAGCCGCGACGGCGTAGAGAACTCTGCGTGCGATGTTATTGCGGTTGTGAGTTCGAACTGGAGCTGTGATGCAGGCCAGGGAGATGGAAGCCGAGATCGTGATTCAGCGGCTTCTCATTCGAGTCTTCCTTTGACTTCTTTTTGCCTTTGAGGATCGGCTCCTGGATGATTGTGCGCTGAGAATTGATGCATTCCCAAGTATTGCGCGCACGGACATAGACCTGGCTGAACACGCCCTTCTGCTCGAGTGGCTTGGTGCGGCTCAGGCGGCTGCCCTGATAGGCGCGATCATAGGTACCGTTGGCGACCGCCACGTCTCCCACAATACGAACGCTGACTACCTTCTGCGTGAACGTGAGACGCGGCGCGTCCTTCATCATCATTTCAGAAATCTGCTGGTCGCGATTGGTAACCTGTCCAGTGTCCGAGATGTCGATGTATTGAGGAGCGAGCACCAGTTCCAGCCCGTACTGATCGTGCTGGGTGACCGCCTCGTCCCAGCGGTCGACCACGCTCTGGATATCTGCGATCTGCTGCGACATCAGTGCCGCCGATCCGGTCTGACCCGTATCAATTGGCAATTGAGCGCGGCATGGCAGCGGGGAGAGTAGAGCAAATCCGACTACGACAGTGGACAAAATCGAAAGGCCAGGAAAAGATGGAAAACGCTGCATTGTCAAATCAAATGTCTCCTCGTGCCGCAATGGGGCCAACGGATCGGTGAAACCTGTCGGTTCGCTCTGTTGCTGGACACTCCTATATGATACTGCGCGCGCATGGATTTTCCACTGTCGTACCGGGATATCCACGGTTGATTCCCAAGACTGATGAAAGCCGGCCAAGGCTACACTCATAGACAGTGGCCACTCTATCCCAAATTTCTCTGGAACATGGACTACCTGCAAGCGTGGAGGCGGAGCGCACGATTCTGGGCGCTATCCTGCTGGACAATGCGGCGTATAGCGAGGCGGCGGAGCGTCTAATTGCAGACGATTTTTCGCTGGACTCGCACCGTAGGATTTATGCGCGGATGGGGGAGTTGATCGACGCCAACCGCGCCGTCGACATTATTACTCTAAGCGAAGAACTGGATCGCCAGAAGGAACTGGAGTCGATCGGCAACCGGGCGTATATCTTTTCGCTGACGGAAAATCTTCCGCGGCGTCTCAGCATTGAAGATTACGTCCGCATCGTCAAAGACAAATCCATTTTGCGGCAGCTAATGGGTATTTGCTCTACGGCACAGGCACGGGCCGCGGATCAAAGCGAAGACGCGCTGGACGTGCTGAACGCAACCGAAACTGCGCTGCTGGAGGTTTCCGAGCGCGGCATCACCCAGGGATTTTCCAGTATCTCGGAGATCGTCAAGGGCTCCTTCGGCTCGATCGACAATCTCTACAAGGAAGGCCGCGAAGTTACAGGCCTAGCCACGCATTACATCGAGTTCGACCGCATGACGAGTGGGCTACAGCCGTCGGAGTTGATCATCATCGCGGCGCGCCCTTCGATGGGAAAGACGGCCTGGGCCATCAACATCGCGGAAAATGCCGCTGTGCAAGATGGCAAGGTGGTGGGCGTATTTTCTCTGGAAATGTCGAAGGAGGCGCTGCTGCGCCGCATGCTGGCCTCGCAGTCGAAGGTTGAGATGCGGAAAATCCAGACAGGATTTCTCGGACGCGAGCACCACGACAAACTCGTGCGCGGGCTCGATAAGCTGATAGAGGGGAAACTGTTTATTGACGATACCCCTGGCATTTCTCTGGCCGAGATGCGAGCGAAGTCGCGCCGCCTGCGCCAGCAAGCGGGCGGACTCGACCTGATTGTCATCGACTATCTGCAACTGATGAGCGCTGGCAGTGGCGGACCGAATGGGCGCCGACCGGAAAATCGGACCCAGGAAGTATCAGCTATTTCTCGCGGACTGAAGGCCCTGGCGAAGGAGATGCGTGTGCCGGTGATTGCGCTCTCACAGTTGAGCCGCGCCAGCGAGCAACGCGGCGGCGACAAGAAGCCGATGCTGTCCGACCTGCGCGAATCTGGATCGATCGAGCAGGACGCCGACGTGGTCGCATTTATTCATCGCGATAGTTATTACAACCGGGACGGTGACGGCGAAGAAGATCTTGAATCGAAAAACAAGGCCGAAATTATTATCGCGAAGCAGCGCAATGGTCCTACCGGTGTCGTTCACTTGATGTACATACCGGAGTTCACCCGATTTGACAATCCGGATACAGGACACGATGCCGCCATTTCCAATTACTAGGGCTGAAATCTCCCGTTCGCGGCTTATCGGAAATTTCGAGCATCTGCGGTCGCTCCTTGTACATGCCGCGCCAGGGAAACTCGGCCAACGCTGCCAATTGCTTGCTGTGGTGAAGGCGAATGCATATGGAAATGGGCTTTCGCCGTGCGCGCCATGGCTGGTCCAGGCAGGCGCGAAATGGCTGGGTGTTACATCGGTGGAAGAGGGCGTGGCCGTTCGGCGGCTCTGCTCAAAAGCCCGCATTCTGGTGATGCGTGGTTTGCTGAGCGACGAAGCCGAGGCACTGATAGAGGCGCAGTTGACGCCGACGGTCTGGGACGCTGGGCAGCTCGATTGGCTGACAGACGCAGCGCGGCGCCGGGCACTGGCCTTCGGAAGCGTTCCGGTCCATCTGGAGATAGACACCGGAATGAGCCGTCAGGGGGTAGGCGTAGCGGATCTGGCGAAGTTTCTGAATACCTTGCTGAATGTGCCCGTGCTGCGGCTGGCTGGCGTCTATACACATTTCGCTTCCGCAGAAATGCTGGATGCGGAACAGACCAGGCAGCAGAAGTCCGCATTTCGTCAGGCTCTGGAACAAATTTTCGCCGCTGGATTCCATCCACAATGGATCCATGCTGGGAGTTCGGCGACCATCCTTGCGCAGCAGCTTGAATCCGAGTGTGGACTGGCGCAAACATGGGGCGCTAAGGGCCTGATACGCCCTGGAATTGCGTTGTACGGGTATGCTCCTGCATTTTCAGGCAAGCGGGCCAAGGTCGCCGAACAGGCGCGCGCACTGCTCCAACCGGTGCTGGCATGGAAGACAGCGGTCGTATCCACACGTGCGGTGCCGGCGGGAACGACGGTCGGTTACGACGCCACCTTTGTCGCTCCGGCAGCCATGCGCCTGGCACTCTTGCCGGTCGGGTACGCCGATGGATTGAATCGAAAACTGTCGGGGACGACTTCGTCCCCTGGAGGCCATGTGCTGGTCCATGGCGTACCGGCTCCGATTGTGGGCCGGGTGTCGATGGACCTGACCGTGGTGGACGTGAGCCATATACCCAACGCGGCGGCTGGCGACGAAGTGGTGATTCTCGGCGAGCAGAACGGGCAACGCGTAACGGCCGACGATCATGCCCGCTGGGCGGAAACCATTCCCTACGAAATTCTATGCGCCATCAGCGCGCGCGTGCCCCGCATCACCTGCGAATAAACTCCCCATCCGCTGCTAGCATTGAACAAGAATGCTGAAGAAGCTATATGCACGATGGATGTATGCATGGGAAACGAAGCTGACGATGCGGGATACGAACCGCATTGTCCGCCCGCTGGAATGGGGATTCGACTGGTTGGAAGACTGGATCGCATCGCGGAACCTGCCGATACAGGACGCGCTGGCCAGTGGGGACGCAGCACAACTCCACGCGGCGATGCTAACTGTGAACGAAAGCATCATTGCAGACTCAGAAGGATTTTTCGGATATTCGACGCCTAAAGATTTTCGCCTGGAAGAACGCCATCCGCAATTGTTCCCGACCAACGTGCGTCCCGAGACTCTGCGCCACGACGCGGAGTTGAAGCGACTGGCGGCGGAAGGCAAGCTGCCCAAGGCGCAGTTTCTACGCTTCACGTCCCCGCTGCGCACGCCGTATCCAGAGAACGACCAGGTCAACGCGCGCTGGTATCCCGCGCCGCCGGAAAAGCAGATGGGCAAGCCGAAACAGGCCATCGTGGTGATGCCGCAGTGGAATGCCGATGCCTTCAGCCACAATGCTCTGTGCAGTCTTTTCAACCGCTTTGGAATTTCAGCCCTGCGGCTGAGCAAACCCTTTCACGATATTCGCCGCCCAGCGGAACTCGAACGGTCCGACTACGCCGTCAGCTCGAACATTGGACGGACGCTGGCCGCGTGCCGCCAGGCAGTAGTCGATATTCGCAGCTGCCTCGACTGGCTGCAGCAGCAGGGATATGAGCAATTTGGTGTGCTGGGCACCAGTCTTGGCTCCTGCTATGCCTTTATTGCCAGCGCGCAAGATGCGCGGCTGCGCGTGAACGCATTCAACCATGCCTCCCTATGGACGGGTGATGTGGTGTGGACCGGCCAAAGCACCCGACATGTTCGTGCCGCCTGCGAACAGGCAGGGCTAACCCACAACGATCTCGTCCAGCTATGGAGCGGCGCAAGCCCGATGGTGTACATGGATCGCTTTGCTGGAATCGCGCCGGAACAACAAGTCCCCGGATGGCCGAAGAAGTTGGTGCGGGTGATTTATGCTCCGTACGATCTAACCTTTCTGCGCGAATTTTCCGAGGGCGTTCTGCGCGAGTTTCGCGCCCGCGGCGTTGATTTCGATGCGAAGGTGCTGCCCTGCGGCCACTACACTACCGGCGAGACTCCTTACAAATTTATCGACGGCTGGTATCTCGGATCGTTCGTCTACAACGCATTCAAGCAACTGGCGGAAGAAGCATACGGACAACCCGAACAGCAGCCGGACGGTCAGCCCGTGGAGCAATAAGTCAGCCGAAGATGGACGTATATCGCATATATCGATTACATACGCTTATCGCAGATTAAGAGAAGTGTCTTTGAACGCAACATTGCCGGGCGTATATTCGCCTTGTCGTGAAGCTGCGCAGTCATCTCGCGTTCCGGTTCTCTCTTGCAGTTATCTATGCGCTGGTGGTCCTGCCTGGACTGGGATCGATTCACATTCCACTACCGAAGTTTCCGCGTCCTGGGAAGCAGGCAACACGGTCGGCATGGCAAGCGCCCAATCCAAACACAATTCCAGCCAGCCCAACCGGAGACAACATTCGTTACGGCATTCAACTATTCAACAGCACGCCCGTGTATGCGCCCCAATACACCGGAAATAAACTCGCCTGTAGTGACTGCCACCTTGAAGGCGGCGTCGCGCAGCACGCCTCGCCAATGGTCGGGCTACCCGCGCTTTTTCCTATGTATAACAAGCGGGCGGGCCACGTCATATCGTTGCAAGAGCGGATCCAGGAGTGTTTCACCCGAAGTGAAAATGGCACTCCACCGCCCGAAAATGGCCGTGAGATGAATGCGTTGGTGGCTTACATCCAGTGGTTGTCGCAACCTGAACCCTCTCGCGAGCCATTCACCGGCCGAGGGCTGATCGATTTGCCCGCGCTACAACCGAACCCGAAGCACGGGGCAAGAGTCTATGCCGAACAATGTGCCAATTGCCACGGCAAAGAGGGCTCAGGTCACCCCCCATTGATCCCGCCGCTCTGGGGGCCGGACTCTTTCAACGACGGCGCAGGCATGAACGGTATCTCCAAGATGGCGCGCTTCGTGCAACACACCATGCCGCAGACCTGCCCCGGTCTTTTGTCCGCGCAGACCGCCTACGATGTCTCGGCGTACATCCACACCAAGCCTCGACCAAAGTTTAATCCGGCGTATAAGAAATATTGAACAGAGGTGGAGGCGGCGCAGGTGATCCACATTTCATTTTGCCTACAGATCAACAAGGGGTGTCCCACGTCTCGTGTTGTCAAGTTCCATGACATCCTTTTACGCATTGTCTCTGGACATCCTTTACACTTCCGCGCGAATTTCGCACCCGTGGCGTCGATTTTGACGCGAAAGTGCTGCCCTGCGGTCACTACACCACAGGCGAAACTCCCTACAAATATATTGATGGCTGGTACCTGGGATCGTTCGTCTACAACGCCTTCAAGAAGCTGGCGCAACAAGGAGTCGAGCAGCCGCCGAAGCTACGAACCAAGAAGGAACTCATCTCCCAGTAGACGCGATTACCCACATCAGGGCAGTTTCCGGGTTGCCGACCACTCGACCGGAATCATGTCAATCACGGACAACGATTCCACGTCGAGTTCCGTAAGAGTCAATAATGCACTGAACGCTCACGGAAGAAATCTATCTTTACACAGCACCCCTCGCACGCCGTCATCCAACCCGCTAACCCGTGAAACATCCGCTGCTCATACGGTGGTGGAGGAGTGACATAATAGAACCAAGTTACTTCGGGAGATCCACATTTAGGGCAACTGTGGGCTAAATGCCCATACTTCCGCACTGCTGCTGACGGGTCGTGCTTGGCCTGAAAATCTTTGTCCCGCATGGCAGCTTCCCAAGGTGTGTTTGCCTTCGTCATCCAGGCCATTTCGGCTTCTGCAAACTTCTGCTCGTATTTCAGCTTCTGTTCCTCGACTCTTATTCTCCTCAGTTTCAGCTCAGATTCCTTTTTGTGCTGATCGAAAGCGCGCCAAGATAAAGTGCTATCCGACAACCACTCGATGACGTCATCCAATTTGGAGCGCTTTGCTAAGGAGTCGCTCAGTGCCTCAGCTTGTTCCGAGGTAATCGGCTCAGAGAGCAGTTCCTGCAGCGATTGAAGACGAGGTTCAATCCATGAGTCTGTAATGAAGAGAGTGTCCGTTCGGGGCTCTTTGCAAGCGTCAACGAACATTATGAGGGATGTTTCGATGGAGAGACCTTCCCGGAATCCTGCAACCTGAGCCTTCCGCTGAATTACTGAATCCGAGTTAGCGTGTTCCCGAAGCTCACCCAGACTCTCCCGCTCTCTGTGCAATTGTCCCTGTAGTTGCGATGCCTTGCGCCAATCGGGTGCCTCACGGTCGAGAATCTCAGTAAGTATGCGATCCAAAACTTCAAATCTGTTCGACGGAGTATGTGGGTTATGAAGCTCAGGGTGTTCAATGAAAACCGCATATCTGACAATAGAAAAGAGGTTCGAATTTTTCTCGACTGCTGCGTGCATCAAAGATGGATTCTTTCGACTCATTCGATATTCTGCTGGACCACCCAAGGTAGACTGAGCAGCTGCTCGGTTTGCATACAATCGAAGCAAAATCGAGCGTTCGCCCAACGACGGATTCGCCTCTTTCATGGCGCGGTATTGCCTGGCCATCGTTCTCGCGATGTAACCTGGAGACCCGAGACCATGTTTCATCAGGAAATCTTGCCAGCCCATATCGTCTCCGAAAAACTTTAGATGGATTTCCGCCCTAGAAAGAATCGTTCCTAAACCGCCCTTCCTTCATAGCGGACTTCAAATCCGAAACTTTTCAGCTTTGCGACAGCCTGATGAGAATTTGTCGGATCATTCGGTGGAACGTCCGCTGCTTGCAGCACAAGGGGTCGGGCAGGCAGTTCTCTGCCGTTCACAATGGTCGTCCATTTAGGCAGCGGACGGGTCCAGCGGAAGACTTTCTCAGTGCGAAGAATATCAGCCCTTTTAAGGTCATTGACTTTTTCACTTGGCATGAAGGCGCTCTCCTTATTCGTCGTAATATTCTTATTATTATTCATCATCAACTTATTTTCCATCTAGCTTTCTAAAAAGCTTAGTTCGTGAGCCCGGTTCTGAACCATGGAAGCCAACGCGGGTGGGTTAGAATTTCAGTATGGCAAATGACCGTATGCACCTGCCGCTCGCCCAGTCCGACCCCGAAATTTCCGCCGCTGTCCAGCATGAAATCCAGCGCCAGCATGAAGGCCTGGAGATGATTGCCTCGGAGAACTTTGTCAGTGAGGCGGTGCTCGAAGCCGCCGGTTCAGTCTTCACCAATAAGTATGCCGAGGGCTATCCGGGCAAGCGCTACTACGGCGGTTGCGAGTACGCGGATGTGGTCGAAAATCTGGCGCGTGACCGGGCGAAGCAATTGTTCGGCGCAGAGCATGCGAATGTGCAGCCGCACTCCGGCTCGCAGGCAAATGCGGCGGCGTATATGGCGATCATTCAGCCGGGCGATACGATCCTTGGTCTCGACCTGGCGCATGGCGGACATCTGACGCACGGTCACAAGTTGAATTTTTCCGGCAAGCTGTATCGCGTGGTTAGCTATGGCGTCCGCAAGGATACCGAGGTGATCGACTACGACGAGTTGGAGCAGATTGCCGAGCGGGAAAAGCCGAAGATGATTATCGGCGGCGGCAGCGCCTATCCTAGGACCTTCGATTTTCCGCGAATGCGGCAGATTGCCGATAAAGTCGGCGCGTTTCTCGTCGTGGACATGGCGCACTTTGCCGGTCTGGTGGCGGCAGGCGTGCACCCTTCACCGGTACCCCACGCGCAGATCGTAACCACGACGACCCACAAAACATTGCGCGGCCCGCGCGCTGGGTTGATTCTCTGCAATCAGGATTTGGCGGCGAGTGTCGATCGAAGCGTGTTCCCGGGACAACAAGGCGGCCCGCTGATGCACATTATCGCAGCCAAGGCAGTGGCCTTCAAGGAAGCGCTGCAGCCGGAATTCAAGGTGTATGCCAAGCAGATCGTGTCGAACGCGAAGGCGCTGGCGGAGTCGTTAATGGCGGAGGGATATCGAGTGGTTTCCGGCGGCACGGACACGCACCTGATGCTGGTGGATGTGTTTTCCAAAGGCATGTTCGGCAGCGAGGCGGAAAAGGCGCTGGGCGAAGCGGGAATTACGGTCAATAAGAATGCGATTCCGTTCGATACCAATCCGCCCATGAAGCCGAGCGGCATCCGCGTGGGTACTCCGGCGCTGACGACCCGGGGCATGCGCGAAGCGGAGATGCAAGTGATTGGCCGCTGGATCGTGGACGCGCTGGAACACCGCGGAGATACGGCCCGGCTGGTAATGATTCGCGCTCAAGTGCTGGAAATGGCCGAGCGGTTCCCGCTCTACGGCTGGCTGCGCGAGCCGGCGGCCGTGGGAGTGAGATAGGTTCGATCCCAGCCTGTGCGATCACGCCGCGAAGACTGGACTCCCGGATCGCCAGGAAAGACGAGCCGGGATTACGGAAAGAACTTGTCCCGGAGATTCCCGCTGATCGCATCGCAAATCCCCGCTGCAATTCAGTTCGGGCGGAATCCCGTTACAATTCAGTTCGAACGGAATAAAGATGGCGGCCCAGCAATCATTCTGCGGCTGCGCGCCATCGAACTCGCGTGGAGGTGTGTATGTCTGACAGCATTTTGCCGGTGCTTCTAGTCGCGTTTTGCCTGGGCGCGTTGACCGGGCTGCGAACGTTTACCCCCATCGCAGTTCTTGCCTGGACATTGCATCTCCGCTACATGCACATTCCTGGCAGTTCGCTTCATTTTCTACACACGACAGCTGCGGTCGTGGTCCTGACCCTGCTGGCCGTGGGCGAATTGATCGCCGACAAGATGCCCAATACGCCAAGCCGGTTAAAGCCCCCTGGAATGATCGGCCGCGTAATCTTTGGATTTATCTGCGGCATGGTGAGTGGGCAAGCCTGGGGTGCAAACTGGGAGACCTGCGCGGCGATCGGCCTGGCGGGCGCGATCCTCGGTGCGCTGCTGGGATATGAGGTGCGGAAGGGATGGGTGCATACATTCCACTGGCACGACTTTCCGGTTGCTCTGATCGAGGATGCAGTCGCGATCGGCGGCAGCATCCTGGTAATTTCGCGCGCTGTCTTTCTTTCGTATTAACGACCGACGGCGCGCCGAGCCAAATCAAACATCCGAGGCCATATGTCTTCAGAAACCTCAGCCGAACATTACGATGCCATCATTCTAGGTTCCGGGCAGGGGGGTACGCCCCTGTCGAAAGCGCTGGCCAATGCAGGATGGCGCACCGCCCTGATCGAGCGCAAATATGTGGGTGGCACCTGCGTGAATACGGGTTGCACTCCGACGAAAACGATGGTGGCCAGCGCTCGCCTCGCCTACCTGAGTGGCCGAGCCGAAGAGTTCGGCGTCCTCGCGAGGGTGAGCGGCGTGGAGATGGAGCGGGTTCGCCAACGCAAGAACGATATTGTGCTGCAGTCGCGCAGCAATAACGAAAGGGCTCTGCTGAAAACCGAAAACCTCGATTTGATTTATGGGGACGCGCGATTCACGAGAGCGAAATCCATTTTCGTCAGGAAAAACGACGGCGAGACTCTCTCTCTGACCGCAGACAAGATTTTTATCGACACGGGAGCGCGTGCGGCTATCCCTCCAATCGACGGTTTCGGCGAAGTTCGTTCGCTGATGAATGTTCTGGATAATGCATCGATCATGGAACTGGATCAAGTTCCGGAGCATTTACTGGTACTGGGCGGTGGATATATCGGCCTGGAATTCGGGCAGATGTTTCGTCGGTTTGGCAGCCGGGTAACGATTGTGCAATCGGACGCGCAGTTATTGACGCACGAAGATGCCGACATTGTTGAAGAGATCACGAAAATTTTGCGGGAGGATGGGATCGAAGTCCTACTCGACGCCAAGACGCAGCGGGTAGGCGGCGACGCGAACAAAATCACGCTGGAGTTTCGCCAAGGGACCGAGCAGAGGAAGCTGGAAGGGACCCATCTTCTCGTCGCTGTGGGACGCACGCCGAATACAGAGGATTTGGATCTTCCGGCGGCTGGAATTGCGACCGACGATAAGGGATTTGTCCGAGTGAACGCTCGGTTGGAAACAAATGTCGCGGGCGTTTACGGAATTGGAGACGTGAAAGGCGGCCCGGCGTTTACCCACATCTCGTATGACGATTTTCGGGTTCTGCGCGCCAATCTTCTGGAGAACAAAGATGTCACCATCGTAGGGCGGATGGTTCCCTACACCATCTTTATCGATCCCCAACTGGGACGCATCGGGCTGACAGAAAAAGAGGCTCGCGAACAAAAAAGGACGATACGCGTGGCGAAGATGCCGATGACTTATGTAGCGCGCGCGAGAGAATTTGGCGAGATGCGCGGGTTGATGAAGGTCATCGTCGATGCAAAATCCGAGCAAATTCTGGGTGCGGCTATTTTAGGGATGGAGGGCGGCGAGATCGCGGCGATGGTGCAGCTCGCGATGATGGGGAAGCTACCTTATCCAGTGTTGCAGGAAGGAATTTTCTCGCATCCGACCCTGTCGGAATCGCTGAACGTGATCTTCGGGCATTTCGAACAGTAAGACTTCAGCAGGCGGCCTGTAAGCCGAACTTACTGCAGAGTTTACAACATATTGATTCTAAATACGATGGACCGAGCATATACCGTTAAAGCAGCGCAACCGAATGAATACGGATGCGATTTCGTCACGTAATAGTCACAAGTCAATTTTGTCTATTTTTCAGACATGAACATCAAGCGCCACAGGATTGCCAAGCTCAATTGGCTTCAATATTGAGATTAGGTCAATCGGGTTCGCCGAATTCCATTGTTGAACCGAGCGATTAGAGCCTTGAGCTTCTTGGAGTCGATCCAATCAAACAGCAATCAGGACCACTCGCCGGATTGGTTTTCGGCAACTTTCATTGATCCGCTTTTAGTCGTTTTGTCTCTCGTGCTTTCGACGTCGCAAGCCTTTTTATTGAGGGTTCAGCGACTAGATCCTCCGGAAGAGGATTGCCCAAATCTCTCATCGTCGTGCGTACCTTTTTGCCGATTGCCATGTGTGTATCAATAGCCAGTTGCTCGCCCTTAATTCCTTTGTTGGTCAGGGTCTGCTCGGTTTGTGTGATTCTGAACTCATTTGCGGCTAGTTCCGCTCTCCCCATGCAGTCGAGAAGATTCTCCTTGGGATCAATTTTCTTGAGAGCCTTGACGGCCTCTACGCCCAGGCCTCCATACAGGCCCTTGTACCCAGCGTCGTGAAAGACGCCGAACATTTTACCTCGCACCCCCGATACCTTAGCAGCACCACTTAGTTTTCGGTTCGCATCCTTCACTCGATTGCGGATGACCAGCCTCCGCTCCGATTCTGAAAGCGAATCCTGTTGTTCTTGGCGGTAGGTCTGCTCCGTGAAGTAACTCTGTGCGCTGGCGATCTCCGGTTTGCCAGGATCACCATTCATCGCGATGAGATAACAGGCATAGTGGCTGAGGACAAAGTTTTCTCTTTCTCTCTGCGCCCCACTTCCGATCGATACCATTTCGGGCATGGGCACAAAATGGTCAGCCGAAAAATTTCCGGCCATTTCACAGGAAGTCTTTGCCCTGTCGATCACTTCACGAAAGTCTCTCCATTCCTTATAGTCAAGCACGTCCATGATTTCGCGACCCCACCAGAGCGAAATCCCTTTATCAGTTGTGCGTTTAATCGCCTTTAAACGCTCAATAACAACGTTGGTAAGCTGGGTCATCTTTACGCTCCAATAGGCTGACGAGATAAGGATAAATCATGCCTTACAGCTTTGGCCACATTTATTATTGCATTTTCTCTTTTTTCCATTTACCTTCTCTAGAGAGGTATTTCTGTGATGGGAGCACGAGAGTCTTTACAACGGTTAGCCGACAAGAAGTCTCAGGAGATCGACGATTTAGAGAGACAAATTGAGATGGCCCGTGTCTATCTTCAAGCGATCCAAGACTCTATAAAGGCTCTTCCCCGAGAGATTTCGCCGAATATTGACGGAGATAGCAAAGCCGTTTTACGGCCCGGGACACTCTTATCAAAGGCCAGAGACGCGATCCATAGGAATGGTAAGCCGATGTATATTGAGGATCTCCTCGCGGCTATAGGTTCGGAAAATACCAAGTCTGCAAGAGTCTCTCTAGTTGGCTCGTTGGGCTCATATGTGCGTAAGAGAGTAATTTTCACTCGACCCGGCCCGAATATATTTGGCTTGATTGGGATGGAGGCCAACATTCCCGCTGGAATTGCGGAACAACTACCAGAGGGGTTCGGCTCGGTGGAGGTTGAATAGCCCTTTAGAAGCTGATGGCCGCTTGAATGCATTCTGAATTCTTCGGCCCATCGTCTGAACAATTAACCGGGCGGAGTATGCCCAGAAAGTTGATGTAAAATTATGGCCTCAAGCGGATTAAATGGACCGTTCCCTCTAACTTCGGATGGAATTTGGCGCAACGTCGGTAACATTTCCCCTGGAGTTTATGTGTTAGGAGAATCACCTTCTATATCTCCTACGCCGGTCGCTCAGACGGTGATGTCGGCGGTCGTTTAGGCGATTGGGTCGGAAAATACAAGGAATTTAAGTACGGATACCTTCCGAGTGCTAAAGCTGCGTTTGAAAAGGGATGCAGTCTCTACCACACTTTCAATCCACCGGATAACAAGGTGCATCCCGCTAGAATGCAGAATACATACTGGAACTGTCCGTCGTGCCGTCTCTTCGAGTAGTTGAATCTTGGCCTCTAAGCAAAGATAGGGTATCTCGCAGGGCGACCATATATCCTAGGTGCCAATAGACGCGCTCCGGGCTTCCCTCCTGGAGATGTTTTTGTTCTAGTCCGCCTTCGGGACCGTTTTCTTTAAGCCAAGACGCCAGATCTCGGATTCGCTGTTCAATTCTTGCGATCTCAGTGGACTCTCGTGCCATACCCTTCATGTGATGCAGGTTGGCCTGCGTAGGCGACCCTAGTGCTCGCTGATTGTTAAACTGCGTCAAAGAGATGTCCCACTCTATGAATTTGCGAAATCCATTGATTTAGTCGACGCACCAATCGAAGGCTGATACCCTTCAGACAGCCAACAGCCGGTTTTTGCCTTTGTTTCCTTAAAGATCGAGAAAATGTCACATTACCGTCACAATGGCCTATTCTGAGCACTTAAGTTGTTGATAATAAAGGCAGGCGGCCTGTAAGCCGAATTTTGTCGAGGACGATCATTCCTCTAGGCGCCGCATTACTGCGGACGCTCGTAGCGACCTACCCGCGGGTTTGGCGCGCCGGGCCAGCACGCGCTTGGCAGCTTGCGCCGCCAAGCTTCCCGCCTATTTGGTCTTGCTCCGTGTGGGGTTTACCATGCCTCCGACTTTACAGCCGGAGCGGTGCGCTCTTACCGCACCTTTTCACCCTTACCGCATCCTTGCGGGCGCGGCGGTATATTCTCTGTGGCACTTGCCGTCCCGAAGCCTTGACGCTCCGGTCCCGGACGTTATCCGGCACACTGCCCTGCGGAGTTCGGACTTTCCTCTCCCGATGAGCATTTTCAGCTCCCCGGCAGCGATCGCCCAGCCGCCTGCTATCCCAATGATACGCGTGCGGCGCGACGCCTCACCCGATGATCGCATTCGTGAGTTTGACCCACCATGCAGGGGGATGGAACGCAAGCTGCACAGCAAAGATCTGGCACGCTACCAATATCGGGAGTGCGTAACGGTAAACAATATGCATTCGCCGGTTGACAATCAAGTCGCGCGCGATCCCCAACAAAATCAGCGCATCGACGCCTGCATAGGCCCATTTGTGCGGCATCGGCATCATCGGGAAGCGCACGAAGGCCGCACCCGTAAGCGCACAGGTCGCGATCAGCACCAGGCGGCGGTGGAACTCCGGCTTCTTGCGCCAATAGATCGCCAGCAAGAACGGAAGCGCGAACGAAGTCATGTCCAATACCGAGAGACCGAAGAACGGTTTAATGCCAGCTTCATGGAAGTGAGCGATCCTAAAACGAAACATGACGATGGAGGTCGCAATCCCCAGGACTGGGATCAATACGCCGAGCGCCGCGCCGAACCAACCCGTCAACCGATGCAGCTTCACATGATGGGTTCGCACCAGCGCCGACTGGAAGATAAAGAAAACCACCCATCCAGAAAAAACCGCACCATGAACCCACAGAATCCACGGTCGCGGCGGCGTTGCGTGGACAAGGCGGTTGTCCACCGTATGGCCGAAGCCATAGATGACTACTACTGCAACGAGCAGCGACATGCAGAAGTAGAAATACTGGTTCAGAAAACGCGAAACTCCAGAGTGTTTCGTGACGCCGCGTTGCTTCGGAGCTTCCGCGAGGCGAACCTGCTCGGTTGCCATAGCCGTACTCCAATCGATCAGAATGAAAAAAAGGATCCTGCTTTCAAAGGGGAGGCCAGAATACCATCGATACACGAGCGGAGCCCTGTTTTTATGGGGGAAGAGAAATCGCGGCAGCGATCGCCCAGCCGCCTGCCAATCACTATGGTATCTGAACCGTAACGAACTATCGAGGAATAAGAGCCTCGCTTAGGACAAATTCCAGCGTTCTCGTTGTTATGATGAAAGCCTGCGTAGAAAAACAGGCCTCGAAACCCAACGCATCCCCCTACGCGAAGGAGAAGTATGGCCACCTATTTGGTTACAGGAGCTGCCGGATTTATTGGCTCCTGGTTGACACAGGCGCTGGTGGAGCGAGGCGAGACAGTCCGCGCTCTTGATAATTTTTCCACCGGCAAGAGAGAAAATCTGGCCCCATGGCGGCAGAAAATTGAGCTATTGGAAGTAGATCTGCGCGATGCCAACGCGACTGCCAGGGCGTGCGAAGGCGTGGAAATCATTTTCCATGAAGCCGCCCTGCCCTCAGTTCCTCTTTCCGTGAAAGACCCCCGCACCAGCCACACGGCCAACATCGACGGAACATTCAATCTGCTGGAAGGCGCGCGCCACGCCGGGGTTAGACGCGTGGTCTATGCCGCGTCCTCTTCCGCCTATGGAAATCGCAATCCCCTGCCCCAGGTAGAGTCCATGCTCCCCGGCCCCCTGTCCCCGTACGCAGTGCAGAAATTCGCGGGGGAACTCTATTTGCGCAGCTATTGGGAAGTGTACGGACTGGAGACAGTCGCCCTCCGATACTTCAATATCTTTGGTCCGCGGCAGGCGCCGGATTCGCCCTACAGCGGCGTGATGGCAAAGTTTGCCAAAATGATGTTGGCCGGAGAGCAACCCACAATCCACGGGGACGGCGAGCAGAGCCGCGACTTCACCTATATTGAGAATGTCGTGCAGGCGAATTTGAAGGCTGCGGCTGCTCCGGCGGAAAAAGTGGCAGGTCGCATGTTCAACTGCGCCTGTGGCAAGCCATACACGCTGAACCAGACATATAAGCTGATGGCGGAGTTGACCGGCTACAAGAATCCCCCGCTGTATGGACCATCGCGCGAAGGCGACATCAAACATTCCTATGCGGACATTTCCGCCGCTCGAGAAACGCTAGGATATGCCCCAAAAGTGGACTTTCTGGAAGGTCTGCGTCGCACCGTGGACTGGTATCGCGAGCAGCACCAGCAGGAATCACGGAAGCCGGTCGGCACACGCGTATAGGCGCTCGAGTTCAATTGTTGCTGTAGTTTTTCTACTTTTCCTTGTCGAGGCCAGGAGGAGGGTGGCGCCCGCTCGGCATCAGTCATACCGTTTCGGGACTGTCAAGTTACGAAAGTTTTTTGACTCCTGCACAAAAGCTCCGATGATTGTGGAAACAGCTTTTCCATTGTCTTCCGGTGTTGGATGCGCGGACTCCCCTGGCGTCTGGCTTGCTGCCTTGCGCTTTTCTTGCCGACGGTTCTCGGCGCGCAAGCGCCTACGCGGTTTCGCGCTCCAGGCTACGCTTCTTTTTCATCGCAAAGTGGGCCTGGTAAGCTACGCGCCCAGTCGTTTTTGTTGCCCAGGATAATATCCGGGCAATCCTCTGCCGCGTTGCGCCTGCGTGGAATGCAGCAGCGATTGGCGCTGCCGCGATTGCAGTCGAGCGACCAACCGTGGCAGCCGGTGGGACCCAGCCAAATTGTCACTTCGCAATTTGGCGATGTTACCGGACGCATCACTTCCATCGCCATCGCTCCATGGGACAAGTCTGGGAACACGGTCTATCTTGGCTCGACAGGGGGTGGCGTTTGGCTTTCGACCAATGCTGCGGCCGCTGACCCCACTACGGTGACATGGCACGCTCTGACGGATGACCCTCCCCCATATTCCGGCGTCAACGTCACCTCGCTGAGTATTGGAGCGGTCAGCGTACAGCCCAGCGCAAGCGTGAATGGCATAGTGCTGGCGGGTACCGGCGACCCCAACGATGTGCTGGATTCCTACTATGGTGCTGGAATTCTTCGTTCCCCAGACGGCGGCACGACGTGGAGTCTGATCACACAGAGCAGCGATGCATTTTCCGGCGGCGTCACGAATTATAGTTTCGTGGGAGATGCCTTCTCCGGCTTTGCCTGGAGCGGGGCTAATAACAATCTTGTAGTGGCAGCCGTGACAGATTCCTACGATGGCTTCATCAACAACGTCAACAACAGCAGCTTCAATAGCGGTGCTGGCAACGTGGCCGAGGCGGGACTGTATTACTCGACCGACGCCGGGCAAACCTGGCACCTTTCCACCATTGAAGATGGACCCGATCAGGTAATCCAGTCCTCGCAAACCACGCTTCCTGGTGTATTCCCGGGAGTGCCGGTGACTGCGGTGGTATGGAATCCCATGCGCAACATGTTTTTTGCCGCAGTGCAATTCCACGGGTACTATCAATCGCCGGATGGGGTGACGTGGACGCGGATGGCAAATCAGCCCGGAACAGCATTGACGACGGGAGATTGCCCAGCGAATCCAGGCACGAATGGGAGCAATTCCTGCGCCATCTTGCGCGGGGTGCTGGCGGTGCAGCCGGTGACGGGCGATATGTTCGCGCTGACCATAGGGACAAACGCACTCGGGTTAAACAATGTGGATGAAGGCTTGTGGCAGGATGTCTGCAATGCAGGCCCGAACGGGTGCGCGAATCCGACTGTACAATTCGGAACGCAAATCGCCGATACGCCGTTAGACGATCCCATCGGGAATGGGACCATTCCACAAGGCGCATACAATCTGACGCTGGCTGCGGTACCCAACGGCGCGGACACACTTCTTTTCGCCGGCACGCAGGATATCTTTCGTTGCAGTCTGGCGGCAGGATGCGCATGGCGCAATACGACCAATACGACGACGTGCGTTTCCGGACAGGTGGCGCCAGCGCAACACGCAATTGTGTTTCTGGGTCCGCCGGCTGGGCAAGCGCTGCCCTTGCTTTACTTTGGTAATGATGGTGGTTTGTGGCGGTCGACGGATGGGGTGAATCAAACAGGCGCCGCATGTGCGGTGAGCGATGCCACGCATTATCAAAATCTCAACGGAGGACTGGGATCTCTAGCGGAAGTCACAGGCATGGCAAACAGCGAAAGTGACACCAATGTCCTGCTGGCAGGGTTTGGCGTGAACGGAACTGCGGCGATGACGAACAATGGTCAAACTGCGTGGCCGCAGCTCTTAAATGGCGAAGGCGGACTAACCGCCATCGATCCGTCAAATCCTGAGAATTGGTATGCGACCATGGGGTCCTATGTTGCGATTGGGCAGTGTATACAGGGCTCCCACTGCGCAGCCACAGATTTTGCCCCGGCAATTGGCGCGACGGAAACAAGTGGCGACCAAGCGCTGCTTTTTGCGCCATATGCGTTGGATCCAGCGGACAGTACGAATTTGATTGTGGGGACCTGCAGGGTGTGGCGCGGGCCAGCGAGCGGCGGCAATGCGTGGAGCCCGGCAAATGCCATCAGCCCGATGCTCGATGGACACGCGCAACCGAGCTGCAATGGGAATGCGTTGATTCGATCCCTCGCCGCGGGAGGCGCAAATGTACAATCGGCGACGGGCGCGGAGAGCAGCGGCTCACAGGTGATATATGCGGGTATGGCGGGACTGCTGGATGGCGGAGGTGCCGGGGTTGGCGGTCATGTCTTTTCGACAAAAACAGCCAACACAGCAAGCGGCGCAGCGGCGTGGATGGATCTCGCGCTTTCGCCGGTAGCGAACGAGCAGAGTTACAACGGAGTTTTCAATCCATATCTCTTCGATGTCTCCTCTCTATATGTCGACCCACACGACGCCACCGGCAACACCGTGTATGCAACGATCCAGGGCTTCGGTGCTCCGCATCTCTACTTATCGACGGATGGCGGCGCGGACTGGATCAACATCTCGAAAAATCTTCCGGATCTCCCACTCAACGATGTTTTGGTCGATCCAAACAATGCGAGCGTGATATACGTCGCCTCTGACGGCGGCGTGTTCGTCACCCAAAATGTCGCGAACTGTGCATTGAGTGGAGGCCAGTGCTGGAACATCCTCGGAACGGGTCTACCGTTGGCTCCGGCGGTTTCACTTACATCGACGCTGGCTGGTGGAGGGCTTCTGCGGGTGGGTACGTATGGGCGGGGGATCTGGCAGGTTCCATTGCTGAGCGGCGTACCGCAAACCACGATGACTCTAGCACCGACGACGCTGACGTTCGGCGGGCAACAGGTGCAGACTTCTAGCAGTCCGCAAACCGTCACCGTCACGAACACGGGAAGCGTGAGCCTGGCTGTGAGCAGTGTTGCGGTCACCGGAGACTTCCTAGAAACCGACACTTGTAGCAGTTCCGTTTCACCCAACAGCACCTGTCAAATCCAAGTGGCGTTCAGTCCTTCAACCTCCGGAATGCGCGCGGGAACCTTAACGGTATCCGGCAATATCGCGAGTGGTCAGGAGAGCGTGAACCTGAGTGGCACTGGCACGACACAATCGCCAATTGTTCTCTTCCCGAACAATGTGAACTTTGGTGGGCAACAGATCGATACGACATCCGCCGCGCAACAAGTAACCGTTTCAAATACCGGCGCGAGTTCTGTCGCGCTCACTTCCGAAAGCGTTACCGGATCGTTTGCAATTCAAACCAACACATGTTCCACCCCACTGGCTGCGAATACCGGTTGTACCCTGGCAGTCGTATTCCAACCGACACAGACTGGACCTGCCAGCGGCGTACTGACGGTTGCAACTGGTCAGGGTACCGAAACAATCGGCCTGGATGGAACGGGTGAAAGCCCCGCGACGAGCACGCTATCTCCGACATCTCTAACATTTCCCGCCACACTGGTAAACCTGGCGAGCGCACCTCAAACGATCACTCTGACAAACAGCGGTGGAACTCCATTGACGGGAATCGAAGTACAGACGACCGGTGATTTCGAGGTGACGGATGGCTGCAGCTATTCGCTGAACGCGCAGTCTGCCTGCACGCTGACGGTGCGCTACACTCCCCACATCGCTGGAGCGGAGACCGGCAGCATTACTGTCACAGACAGCTTGGGCAATCAAGTCGTTGCCTTGAGCGGAACGGGGACCGCTCCGGCGACGGACACATTATCGCCGATGTCGCTAGCTTTTCCCGCGACTCCAGTCGGACAAAGCGCACCATCGCAAACAGTGACGCTGACCAATTCCGGCGATGTAGCCCTGGCCCAATTGAGCATTCAATCCATCGGCGCCGGATTTGGACAGAGCAGCAACTGCGGGAACGCCCTGGGGGCGCATACCAGTTGCACAATCACAGTGACCTTTCAAGCCTCAACTTCCGGAAACGCAACGGGACAGGTGGATGTCGCCGATTCGATTCGGACCCAGGTCATCCAGCTCACCGCGTTAGGAGAAACCCCGGCGGAAGATAATCTTTCACCGTTGTCGCTCAGTTTCGGCAACCAGGTGATTGGTACCCTCAGTGCGGCACAGACGATAACCCTCAGCAACAATGGATTGGCGACGCTAACCGCGATCCATATACAGTCCGGCAATCCAGATTTCATGTTTACGACGACCTGCGGAGCCGCTTTGCAGATAGGAGGTATATGCGCGATTGAGGTTTCTTTCGCGCCTCACGCCGTCGGTGTCGATAGTGGCGTTCTAACCGTCTCCGACGCAGAGAGAATACAGCAGATTCCATTATTGGGGACTGGGGAGTTGCCCAACATCACACTTACTCCGGTAACTTTGAATTTTGGGGCCATCGGCGTTAATGTCTCTTCGCCAGCGCAACCGCTTTTGCTTAACAATGGAAGCACAAGCACACTCAGTGGAATATCGATTGCAACAAGCGGGCCATTTGCCGAAACGAGCAACTGCGGCACCAGTCTACCGCCAGGCGGGACATGCAGCCTTTCGCTGGTATTTTCACCGACCGGCACGGGAAGTCAAACCGGAACCGCCGCTATCAGCAGCACGAATGGTGGAACCACGTTGGTGCAGTTAACAGGAGTTGGTATTTCGTTTGAATTGTTGCCTTTCAGCGCTACAACTGTCTCTATCTCCAGCGGCCACGCCGCGAGTTACTCTCTCGAACTGATGCCCGTAACCGGCTCAACCGGCAATGCAACTATAAGCTGCGGCAATCTTCCGCCGAATTCAACCTGCACGGTCACACCTGGTACCGATACGCTGCTAAGCCCATCCAATATCCAGGTAGCTGTGGCTACAGGTGTTGGAAATTCAGCGCGAATACACCGCGCTGGCATGGTAGGACAAATTCCATGGCCTCTGGGATTGCTCCTGCTAGTCACGCTGGTTGGGTTCATACGCCGCCACTACATTGCCCTGCAACCAGGTATGTATCGCCCCGTAATGGTGATCCTAGTAGTTGGACTCATCAGTGGGATGGTAGCCTGCGGAAACGGCGGCGGCGTACTTGGGTCGGGAACTCCGGCACCGTTGTCCAACAACTCGAGGACACCATCTGGAACATACACTGTCACCGTTACTGCCGCTGCTGGCGGCCTCGAAAAAACCGTGAGTCTGACGATTCAGGTACAGTGACTTTTCCGGAAACTGTCTAGACAAAAGCATTTACGCCTCGGAGCGCCGCCGGGTCCAATTATCAGTCTCGGGTCAGGCTCAGAGGATGCGCGCCTTGACCGTTCAGGCTAAAGACTTCAGTAGAAATTAGGTAGTGGGTCAATTTGGATTCACAGGGCCTTGCGCTCCTCAAAAATCAAAATCCTCGACTTACGGGGGTGCCCGGTGAGAGGATTGCGGACATGGGAAAGCTACCGTTCGTCCGGTTCTGCGTTTCGGTCTGGGGTCATTGGGAGGCGCGCTTCGGCACGACCTTTGCCGTGATTCTGTCCCTTGGTCAATACATTTATTTGGCTACCGGCGATCCGGCCAAGATTCCGGGATGGGTAAAGACCTTTCCGCCTTACCTATGGTTAGCAATTGCCGGTGTTTTACTCTTCTGGTCATGCTTTGCAGCGTGGAGAGATCAGGACAAGCAACGTGAGAAATTGCAAAGCCGCCTTGCAACGCCAGACATTCGCATTGAAATCGCAATGGTCTCGTGGGGATCAAGGGATAAGTTTTTCGCAACATTTGCAGCTTTATCTGCGTCCAACCCCCACGGCCCATCTACGGGATTGTCCCATTGGAAGGCCGAACTTGAACTCGCGGACTCCACTAAATTGATCGGGGAGATTCCATTTTCAACTCCAGAAGATATCCGCATCCCCCTCAACCCGGACAATACTATGATTCTTCCAAAGAACAAAGAAATTGGGAGGCAATCCTCGTCGCCAATTCCGACTGGAGGAATAGTCGATGGCTGGATAATGTCAGTCTTTAGGACGCTTCCGGCAACTTTTAATCCTGCCGGGACAAGGATTATATTCTCTTGCCGAGACGTTGTGACAGGCAAAGACCATTCCAAATCTCATTCGATTGACCGTACAGGAGAATTTACACTCCCCGGAGTTGGCGTGATAAAGACGGGCCTTTAGGCAGACATTCCAAGTCCGTCAAGAATCGATTTCGGCTCCAAGAGCTTAACCATGTACTCAATTTTCCATACGTGAGCGGTGAGTCCAGCCTCCATTGCAGGCGTCACCCGCAATGTCTGATGCACGCGGCAGAAATTGTAGTACATGAAGTAGATCGCCAGCATGTGCCCATGGTTCTCCACTTTCTTCGAAAACGCATTCGCATTACTTCGGATATACCATGCGTGAAGGGATTGCCGCCTCTCCGCTCAATGCTTAAAGTAATCGACGGCGATTTGTGCGATTGTCAGAAACACAAAGAATGCACCCACCAAGCCCTTCATTCTCTGCAAATACAATTCGTGCTGCTCCATTCTCTGTTCGAGCATTGTTAATCGTCCGGGCTGTCCTAATCCTATCAACGAAGCCATTTGGCTTTTAAGTGCCGCTAAATCTGAAAGAACAGTTATCTCGAAATCATCCATGTAAATACATCCTTCACCAGCCGCGGCGTGGCTATTTAAGAAATAGAAACATTGGTAAAGATCGCGCTAGACAATCGTGAATATAATGGAGGCTTGGATCCGTCGTACATCCGAACATAGAATTGCTCCTCATCGGCTGAACGCGTGATAGTAAAGCTCGCTACTGGGCTACGAAGAACCAAGTCTTCATCTACATTGGTTCCAAACGTATAGTCTCGACTCCTAACCTCAAAGCCGCCATTTGCAGGAGGAGTCGTATTCGCATTGACTGTGATCTCGGTCGTGCTAATTGAAGCTACTTGCAATGCGTTTAAGTTTGGTAAATATGCGCCCGGGGTGACCTCCGGTTCTTGCGGCAGATAAACATCGGGGGAAATGGAATCGGTCAGCTTCACGGCAATCGTCTCTGCCCAGTCGTTGGCAAACTCGATCGCATAATCCAATACTTCTGGCGAGCTACTTGTGGATGCGATTGTCACCTTGCGAACGATAACGTTCACGTTGAAGCCTGCGGCGGAAGAGTTGAAGTTCAGCGCATCCCCTGGCCAAATGTCCGATTGATCCTGCAAATTATAGTAACTATATGTTCCTTTCCAGGCTGCTGCTGGGTTGGAAGAGAAATTCAGCAATGCTTGGCAGGCATTTTCACAATCCACGGAGCTTCGCGCGGGCGGCCGAACGATGTGTCCAACCCATTGGGAGACGGCAGGAACTCCCGTCCCGCCTTCCTGCTGAATGGAGTTGTTCGCCAAACGAGCCACGGAAGGGGCAGCCACGCGATAAGTTACAGCCACCATCTCCCCGGGCTGAGGTATTGCAAGCTTATAGAAATGAAGAAATCCATTCCGCAGCACATTGCAGTCCGCACCCTGGGTATTGGATCCGATCCTCCTGGTGAAGGAGGTGCCGCCGGAAGGTGTGCTCACTACCCACATCGTCCCCGGCTGCGTAACCTTGAAATACCCGACGTTCCCTTGCAGGTTTATGCTGTTGACGCAAGCGAAAGATGCGATGGCCGGTGAAGTTGAGACAGAGCCGTCGTACAAAATGGTAGAGCCGATGTTGACGTACGGCAGCAGCGCCATGTCTTGCAGCTCAAACAATAGCTGCAAGGGCGACTGTACCGTACCTCCACCGTAGACTGCGGGTCCATCGCTTCCATAGGAAAAGTAGCTGTTCAGCATACGCTGCAATTCGCTACTGTGAACATGGATACGCAGAATGTAGCTGTGACCGGTTTGCATTGTATACGCGGTCCCCACCTCGTTCCCTTCTACCAGAGGGATAACGATCGTGTTCGAGCCGCTCGTTCTCACTCTATAGCCTGCGAGGCAATTTGCAATCCCGACAGCACCGGAGTAAAGACCGCACAAAACTCCATCGCTGCCGCTGTTCAGTTGGACGAAACCAGACTCAATCACAAGCTCTCCGCCTAATTCAACAGGATCGATTGTGGTAAGTGTTGTCGTACCGTCTGTACCGACACCTCCGGTCATGGCTAGCCCACCGCCGCCAACGCTCAAATATCCTCCTGCATCATTCACCTGCCAAATCGACGTGTTCAGGCTGGAGGTCGTAAACTCTTCATCCAATAAAATGGGCCGGATGATCCGAAATGGGTCTCGCTGTAGTTGGAAGAGGACCGTGGCGCCATCCCCCTCAAACAGTTCAGTCACATATTCCATGGGCTGACTCAAGCCGGTAATCGTTACATCGTTCACGACCTGTTTCGCATTGGTTGCGTTTAATGCAGCATAATCAATGGTTCCCACCGTGTCGCTCATGTTGTGAACGGTCGATCCTACTGGAGCGAGGGTCAACTGTCCATTGAGCACGCGATAAGCAGAACGTGCCTGGTTCGCGAGCGCGGCAACATTTTCTGACCAAGGTAGGCTGGACATCGGCTCAAAAAATCCGATTGTCCCTACATCTTGGAGGCCGTTCATCTGCACCAGGGTCGGATTTACTCGATTCGTCAATATCCTGACCATTTCGCCTGCCGTCTGTCCCAGCAAAGGAGCGGTTTGAGGCAGAGCGTCACGGTTTAATAGCCAATCCTCACTCACCGCGTTCACAGCAACACGATACTGTGGGCCTGCGGAACTATACCCCACAAAGATCGGTTCGGCAGCAGAAGGCAGATATCCCGTAAATAAGAATGTTCCGTTGTCTGATGTAATCACAACGAAAGCGTTGATCACGGGTGTCGGCAGTCCATGGCTTGCGCAGTCAAGGTGAAGTCGCGCCATCGTGGGCTGATTCAGGCCACGATTGATCACGGCGGCCTTTTCCGTCGCTTCATCTGCGCACAACGCCCGGGAATAATCGACGGAACCTTTGCCATCCTGATTGTCAATCGTAACCTTCATCCAGCATCTCCCTTGTGTTGCCCTGATGGGTACTCGAATCGCGCGACTTTACCAGAGATTGGCGGCGGCGGCCGGAATATAACTCCGGAAACACACTACCTGCGCTCCATCGTTTGCATCTGTCACAGGCAGAGCCCGAAACTGGGCCACCTGTGTAACCCGTCCCAGTGTGTCCACCTTGCTGAGAGGTGCATTCAACAACCTCACCGCTTCGGTAGCACTGGAAGCAATTTGTAGGCGAGGATAATGGAGCAGGATTCTGTCGCCTTGTTCACCCGGGATAACAAACAGCCCGGACCACTCCTGGAAAAAATTGCTCCCCTCGCGGTCGACGAACCCAAGAATGGGCTGCACAGACATTCCGGCCACTGGTGCACCCGCAATCAGCGGCTGTGCCAACTGCAGACCGGTTGCCGTTACAGTAGTAATCCGGGCCACATTAAAACTTATCCGCCGGATATAATTCACATCGGAATTGACTGCACTTGGAGAACTCACATAAGCAGAGCTGACGCCGCTACCAACATAGCCTGTCTGGCCGGCGTAATCGACATCCACAGTTACCATTTGCCCCGGAGAAAATGCGGAGAGCTGATTCGCCGCTACGTTCAGAAATGTCGCGGTGCTGCCCACTGACAACGGCACGGCGGCACCGCCTGTTCCGCCAGACCCATTCGCGGCTGCGCCCGCTGCTGTGGCCAGTAAGTTCATCTGTTCCGAACCAGCCGTAACTGCCATCTGCAACTTTCCCCAGTTCATAAAATTGATGAAAACAAGGGAATCGATCTCAGTTCGCACCTGCGATAAAGGAAGCCCTGGCGCTCCGCTCCGCAGTGGAATGACCTTTGTTCCAGTCTTACGTTCGAACGCGTCAAGCCATCCTAGGTCAAGCCAAGGGGCAGGAGGAGCGTCCAGATTAAAGCCACAGTTCTGCGCCGGATCAAAAATCGCTGGAATTCCAGCAGTTCGATTGACGGGAGCAAAATAGGCTCGGATCCTCCGCACAATAGGTGGCGTTAGCGGAATTGGAGTGATAGCAGTCGTGCTCATTGCTCCCCCGGCTCTTCATAGCTGAAAACCGAGACCGTGGCGATTCGTAATAACCGGTCGCGTTCAATCTTTACTGGTCCAAATGTCGGCTCTGTCCAAAAAATCTGAGTCTCCATTGGAACTGCGGTCGATGGCGAATAGTTCATCTTCTGCGCTGTATTCGGCTGCACCATGGATATGAGTTCGGCGTCCATTTCTGTCAACATCGCTCCGCGGTCCATGCCAAGATTTGCTGTCGTCCCTTCGGTCATGTAACCGATTTCGCACTCCATTTGGAGTAGCACCTCCGACAGATAGGGATCGTTGTGCAGTCCAATCCATCGCAGTACAAATACATCTGAGGGAGGCTGAGCTACTACCAATTCATTGCTTTCGACCAGAATGCCGGGCCTCGTCACTCCTCGCAGATAAATCGTACGGTTTGGGTTTAACGCTGCGAGGCGATTGCGCAATGCAATGTAGAAAGTATTTTGTGCATTTTGCATGACACTTTCTCCTCTTACAATGTTTGATTTTGGGGTGCCCTCAATATCAGGCGGTACAGGTAAGGACATCCAAATGCCTCAGCCTCGGCAGCGGCTTCGATCAGCATCACTTCGCCGTCTACAACTACTCCAACAGCCATGGTGAATAATTGGTCCGTCGAAGCCAACTGCAGCAGTCCGAGTTGGGCGTGAACGGACGCTGCGGAAATCAATAATTCATACTGATTGACATTGCCTTCGCGAAGCTTGGGTCGGAGTCTCCGGAATACGGTCGGGGACAATGGAATATCTTCGTAAGATGGACTGCCTGCTCCCAATTGTTGGGCATTCGAGCTATTCGCCGCGCTTATAGGCAGACGCAATAAAGCAGTTCTGCCTCCCAGACAACGCAAGAGCGCGTCCGCAGCGCGCTGCGGACCTGCGGATGGACTTCGTACACTTAAGTCGCTGCTCATGATTCACCCCAACATCGTCGCCACATACGGCTGCAGCATTGCAGCCACCTGCGGATCAATCAGTGAATTGGAAAAATATTCCATCTGCATCGTGTCGATCTTGCTGGACTTTACGTTGAGACCCGGTGTTGTCTGTGCATTCTTTACAATCTGTGCACATGCCACTTGTACCGTATAGGGAATTGTTGCCAGACCTGCGGTGTAGACCGCATCTATCTCGTTGTAAGGAAGCCCGAGAATATTCATGGGAAAGGTGAGTTCGCCCGTATTGGGAACAAAATCTACATCGGCGATATTGAGGGTGCTCCAAGCCCCCGGCAGACCGAAAACCCAGGCAATTTGCTCGTACGCAGGATCGATCAGCTCTCCGCGTCGAGGCCGGCAATAGCGGGCCTGCACAGAGATCAACGGAGAGGTATTGGGGGTGACTGCAACCAGAGGCAGATAGCTCAGCCGTACCGTTTGCACATGTGCTGTGATGCGCAGCCGTTCTTCGTACTGCGTCGGATTTAGGCTGGTTCGACGGCAATACGAATCGATCAAAGCCGAAGCCATCGTGATCCAATCGTCTGTTGTATCCCCCGGCAGACCATAAGTCGCATAGTCGGTCGGCAGCAGGTAACCCATAAGATGTCCTCCGGTAGCGGTTCGAGGAGCCGCCATTCGCGGCCAATTACAAAAAGAACGACTGGCCTCCAGAAAAGGAAGCCAGCCGTGATAGGAACAATCAAAGCGCGCCAGCGTATCAGGTCTACCGCTGAACGATGACTTGAAAGTGAGCGCCGGCGCTGGTCATCTTGACAACGGGAGCACCAAATTTTACAACAACATACTGTGAAGCCAATGATCCCGGAACGCCGAGTTGAAATACGCGAGGATTCGGATCGCTCAGCCAGTGGTATTCGATCAGGTCTTCGGTCACAATATACGCTGGCAGTAGCGCGCTTCCCGAGCCAGGCGTTCCCGTGTAGCTCAACGACCAGTCTGGGATCAGCGGCAACTCACCCGCCTGGGTGATCAGCGTCTTTACTCTGAATCCTCCGTTGATCTCCTTGGTATCGAGCACCACGTTGAACTCGGTCTTCATTTCTCGATCAACCAGATCCAACAAGACTGGATTGGCATAAATCGCTGTCGGACGGACCGCAAAGCTACTGTTCGAGACCATTTGCGCAATCGTCGATTTCAGATTGTCCACGATCAGCTCGGTCGTGGTAATAGTTGTCGTATTGCCGCTCGCGGCAATCTGTGCCGCTGCTCCGAAATACTGCGCCGTAGTCGGGGTACTCAGGGAAGTATCCGTGCCATTCCACAATGCCAGATCGTGAATGTGCATCACTCCTTCAATTGTGTCGGCAAGGTCTTTCGCCTGCAAGTAAGCGAACTGGCTCTGCTGGTTGCCAAGTTCGATATCGAATAGGTTGTAGTTGATTTGGGCCACCAACGCCTTTAACGGAACTGCGCTTTCAATTCGCGTTGGGCTTACCAACGGAGCAGAGATATTACGAGGATCGACGAAACCCGTGGCTGCGGTGGCCTCTGGAATGGCAGTTTCCTCAAAGAATCGTGATGGATGGCCCGTCGCGGGCACCTGCTTGATGCGTTGACCGAAAAGTCCCCGGCGGCGGACGATGTCGGTGATCTCTGTCTGGTAAATCGGAACTTCGATCGCACCTGGCCCGATGTAATCTGCGGCGGCATGGATGTCATGAAAATTGGCTTTCATTCTGTCCTTTCACTGGCCTGTCGGCCTTTGTTGGCAATGAGTAGATCTCGTAGTCTGGAAAGAGCATGGCCCTTGTTGCCCTGTCGGTATCAAAGCGAGAACAGCAGGCCGGACGGTGGTTATCATTCTGCTTCCAGCGTGGAACGACCGGCTTAGCTGAGTAGTCCAGCCCGCAGTAATTGTGACTTCACTGCAATCCGCTGCTCAATGCTAAGTCCGGTCAGAGCTGCATCCAACGACCCGGCTTCAATGGACTCAAGTGAGGAAATTCCCTGCTTTGCCAGCAAAGACACGGTAGCCGCGGTCACGGTCTTACGTCCGGTCGAAACGGAAGATGCACTTTGCGCGCGCAACTCAGCAATCTGCATCACAGCTTCATGCAACTTGCGCTCCAGCTCATAGATGCGCTCATTGCCTGCTCCCTGCGACCCATTCGGGCCTTGTTCCACAGTCGCGACAATTTTCTGCACTTGGCCAGACATGGTCAGATGCTGCTCTTCCAGACGGCTCACTGTCTGTTCCAGTAAGCTCGCGGCGCCCGCCAGCCGATCCAGCGTCAATGCCAATGTTTCAAGAGAACGTTCTGCTCCCTGTTCCATACTGATTGCTCCTTTTTCTATGGGTGCCGGACTGTCGCCTTAGGATGACAGCCGGCACTGGATTATTTTCTGTTCTTGAGTGTTCATCGGTACTGCATCACGCAGCCCCGCAATACGCTGCCAAGGAAACTCCATGACGACGCATTGCGTGAGGTTTCAATCGAAAAGAGGTCTGCCGGTAGGCCGCTTTATCCCGCAGCAGAATCGCGGCCCCGGTAAAGGTCACGCGATTCAGTTTCCATATCGATGCGCGCATATCTTCTACATGCGCGTCGGCCAGTTCGTAGGACATTCCCATGCTGCCGGCTGCGAGATCGTGCAGTTTTGCTTCGACCTCAGGAAAGTCGCGTGCATACAGATATCCGCCCACCATAAGCCGTTGACCCACGATATCGGCTGAAGTAAGAATCCCGCATTTGCTGCGCGCGTCATGACCGTCCCAGTCAGGACGGAAATCTACCGCCATTCCTAGCAAGGATGGCAACGCTGCCTCCGCAGCGCTACGGTTCAGTGTCACGCGGTGGCCACGTGATCCGCTAGGTGCACGATCGCTAGGCACATCGACCAGCGTCAGCACTCCTTCAAACGGCATCCGGTTCGGGTGCCCTTGGATGGTCGGGAACTCGACCGCCATTGCATCCAGTTTCATGTGCTCTCCCGTAATTCTCGTTGTGGATGTTGTTGTCGTGCGGTGTGTGGTTGCACGTCCGCAGTTTCGATCCCGGTGCCGACGATCATTGCGCACTTTCCCTGTCGTTGGATTCCGATGCAGCTTTTTCCAGCTGCAGGGTAGGCTCGAGTGGACGAAGTCCGCGCTGCGCGCGCACTTCATCGACGGTCAGAATCCCGGCCTTCAACAGCGCCGTTTGAATCTGAACCATCTCCATTTCGTCCCCCACATCGAGATCGTTGAAAACGAATTCAAACTCGCGCCATCCCAACCGCTTGCAAAACAGGTCGCGAGTGAAATGCTCGGCTAACATCCGCGCCATCGGAGCGATCGTGCTGCGAAACGACTCGTCTAGAAGTTCCTGGGCGGTGTTGCGATTCACATCGTTCTCCAGGCCCAGCAACATCGGCGGCAGACCAAAAGCGTTCGCGATCATGCGGATGAGGAACTCCTGCCATTGCAGCCGCAGTTCCGCGTCCGTGCCTCCAGTGAACTTCAATACTTCTGGCTTCTGCTCGCAGGTCAGCAACGGCACCCGGCCGGTACCCTCGATCTCGTCCTGCCACCAGCGCAGCAGACGATTGTGGTGGTCAGGGGTTGTCTCGTTCAGCCACAGCGCATACTGCACGACGCTGTTGCTCGCAAGCCTTCCCGCATACCGGTGCGCCGCCAGAAATGTATTCACCGTTTCAAACGCGACTTCCAGCGGACCCAGGCCGAATGGCGTATGAGATCGCGGATTTAAGCGGATATAAATCAGCTCATTGTCGTGAAGAGGAATCTGCGATCCGGGTCCGATGCGGTTTGTGTTCTGCGCGTAGCGCGGCGAATTCTGATCTCCATCCCAGTTGGCATTCAACTGGATCGTCGCTCCATCCACTGGCCACAGAGCGAAGGGCCGCTCCGGGTCTTCCGTTCGCTCCATCTCGATAGCGCCAAAACCGCCTACCAGCGCATCTTCCAGCGCCTGCTCCATCACGGAACGGAATGAATCTGCATCGTTCGGCTCTTCCAGCGTCCGCCGCAGTATTTCCATCCTGACATGCGCATCCGGGACATCGGCCAGAGTGTATCCTCGTCGCAATTGAATCTGCCAGTCCATGCTTGCAATGCGGTCCTTGATGACGTTGATTGCCCGTCTTGGAACCGGGCTTTCCGCGAAACGCCGCAGGTTTGCGGGCGTTCCTTTGGGCAACAATGCGTTCGGAGGCCGCACTGGCCCTAGGATTGAGGGTAGTGGTACCGTCTTGCGCTGGGCCCCGTCGACACTGGCACCCGCCATATCGACTCCATATTGGGCAGCAGGATGGCCCACCCCGTTCGCTGCTTCACTGCTCCAGATCCTGTCGAGCATTGTTCTCCAACTCACTGTCCCCGCCTTTCTTGTCTGTTGTCGGATCGATGCTGTACCTATCGCGTGGGCTTGCATCCTCCGATTTTCCTGCAAACAAAGAGCGTGGCCTAGGCCACGCTCTTTGTTTGCAGTACTTCTCCGATCTATGTCTTACATCCGTAATTCTTCGCGGGCCCTCTCGCCGATACGGGGTAGATCTGCCACGGTCATGACCCGGATTTGGTTCCGTTCCATTGTCTCCACGCCAAATCTATATTGGTCGATCCGGTCCTGCTCAGCGCCACTGCTTAGAATCTCTTCCGAGTGCTTACCGAGCAATCCTCGTAGAGGTTCCACGATGGCCGTTAATTCCAGCGCTGCATTCTCCACACGTGCTACTCCATCCGCCATTTGCGGAGCGCTAAAGGCAAGCACCTTCGCAGCTTCCAAGTCTCCTTCCAGAGAGACTGCATGAAACATACGAATGACCCCATTGGGTCGATAACCGCAGTCAATTCGCAGCGGATCCCCAGGCTGCGTATACATCGCCGCCTGGATTCGCTTGCGCATCACATGCCAAACGCCCACAGCTTCAAATTGACGCCGGATCGACGTCGCGATGGCCTGCCGTCCAGTTGCTCTGCGCGCCTCCCGCTGTTTTCTGCTTTCGATATACATCCGGCTCAGCTGTTCGATTTCTGCTGATATTGAATCTGCCAGGCACGCTTTCGGCTCAGTGATCTGCACTATGTTGGAAAAACTTTCCTCCAGCGCCTTCATCATCGCCGCAGTTTCGATGGCTCCGTTGGAGAGTCGTTCTCGGACTTCATTTTCCAGCGCTTCCAGCATTCCAGTGTCAGCTTCCGGATCGACACATCGGACGCGGGCCCAATCCCTGGTAAATCGCACGCGCGCCGTCTCCGGCCGCCCTGCTTCGCGCAGCACGACGCCAATATTGACGAACTCATTCTTCACTGCATCCGGAACATAGCGGACCAGAAAGAATTCACACTGCATGCGATCGCCGTTCATTCCTGTTGCGCATTCCTTCCGTCAGGCGAGTAGTTCTGACTGGTTCGGGCCTCTTTACCGATCATCCCGCATTCGACCCTGCACCATTCTCAATCTTTTTCTGCTCCCGAAACTGTCCCTCGCCACTTCTGTTCTCCACTCCCATCCATTTCGGAAATGGCGCCCGTGTGCTATCCCGAAACTGCACAATCAGGTCCCGCACTCGTTGCCTGCGGGTCAACAGCATCACCGTCAATCGTTCCATCTCGCGCAGATCCCCACCGTACCAGATCGGAGGAATGGTTTCCGCAATCTGCCACACGGAATCCGGTTCCAGTTCTTCAATCCGACTCAGCCAGGGTTCAAAGCTATGCCAACCTGTCACATCAGCGTATACCCGATTTCGGCCATACACACCCCGCAACGGCGCGTCAGGAAAGCTCCATTCCCCCGCATGGAAACAGTATCCCTGGTCAACAAAATTTGCCGCGTATCGTTTCTCCCGGGGCTTTCGGTGGAACACGGCTTGTCTGCCATTGCTATTGCACGTCCACTTATCCAGTGCCAGCATCCCGGCAAACTCGGTCAGATTCCTCACTTCGGCCAACTGCTCTTCCGGCAAATAATCGACCACCTGTCCGGGCATCAGCCCACCGACATACCGCGAGCCAAATTGCAATCCAGACACGCAACGTTCCCGGTGGCGGCCTGTATCCATATACAGTTCGGGAGTGTTCTCGATCAGCCATTCGCTGACCTCCACCACCTCCGTCGGAGGAACGGACAGCCCCACCGCCTCGGCCAGACGCGTTGCAAATAATTCATTCGCCAAAACCCGCAAATGCTGCGGATTATTCTGGAACTTGACCACATAGAGCAGTCCGTCCGAGCCCAGCATCAAATGACCCTGCGCACCGCCTCGCATCCGTCGGATCTGCTGCACCGCTGTGACCGCCACTGAGCGCTACGTCCCTTCAGTCCCCATGCAATCGTGCCTACTACTAGAATCACGCCTGCTTCCGGATTGTAACCGGAGACGAGCTCAGAGCGACTCAACATCGGTACTGTCCTCGAACTTCTCTATCGTTCCACTCGCGACCGTTCGGCCATTTCTGCCCGAACTTGTAAGGCGATCGACATGGCCATAACGCAATCATCGTGTACCCCAGCAGCCGCTCCGGTGCGCCCATCGCTCTGCCTCACAAATGTTCGACATTCCGCCAACAAGCGAGAACTGGAAAAAATCTCGGATCCGTTTGCCATTGCGGCGCCCAACTGTGCAAGCATCGCCGGTCGTGACACTGAGGTTGTCAGCCAGCCTGCCTGGCCACGTTGTTCGTAGATTGCCGGATAATGCTCGACAGTGGTCAGATACGCCAGCACAGCCAAGCCATGATTGTTTCGCTCAACCACCAGCAATGCCTGATTGAACTGCGTCGCCAGTTCTGCAGACTGTCTCGCCAATTCCTGTGGGTCGATATGCCCTCGGAATTCCGCACACTGCATCCCCGATCGTTGCTCGATGATCTGGATTGATGCATAGTCACCATCCGTACCACCCCCCGCAGGATCCACCCCCGCAATATAACTGCGCCCGGGTTGCGGCGGATACCATATCCACAACTGACCATTGAACCGCTTTTCCAGCGGCTCATGAACCTCTCGTGCCCGTTTCGCAATGCATTCCAGATCAAATACGCAACTGCCGCTCGCCAGGAAGCAAGCCTTGGGATCTTCCGCATATTCTTGCGCCGCCATTTCCCGAAAATTGCTCTGTAGCTGGCGTCGAAACCCAATCTGTTCTGGCAACAACCCGTCCCTTTGGACCAGCGCGCTCTCTTCCGCTGTCCACTCGCTTTCTTGGACGGCAGATCCAGCGTAAGCGGGCTCCATCCACCACGGGAAAAAATGCCGAACCAGCCCCCTTTCTTTAGCGCCTTGCCACTCTTCATAGAAATGGCCATACGCACCGTTGGGAGTTGACTCCAGAACAAGCTCTCCGTCCGGGACGAGGGCCGCCCGTAAGCTGGCCATCGTCCCCGCAGCGTCGCCTTTCCACCGGGCCACCTCGGAACAATGGAGATTCTGAATCGTCATGCCGCGTCCAGCATTTCCGTCCGCTGCGCTCTCCACTCGGTATTCACTGTCCAGCTCCGGAAATAGTATCTGTCCCGTGTTTACCCGTGATGCCCGCAATATGCCGCTGCGCAGTCCTTCCGGCAATGACTCGTAAAATCGGTGAACGATGCGGAATATCTGCTCCGCAGCTTCCCGGTTGTGCGCCACCTCGACAGTTAAAGTCCCGGGTCGCGTAATCGTCTTCAGGAAAAAACGCCCCGCAATCCAGGTGCTGATGCCCATCTGTCGTGCCTTCAATATGATGTTCCGCTTACCACGCCGCTGCTCATAAGCTTGTTGCGCTGTATTCGCTTCGAGTGGAACGACAGCTCCCTTTCGATCGCGGACCCGCAGCAATACGCTGCCCAACCACATCGCTACAGTGTCGCCGTTCAATACTGGTGAGCGGAAATCCAGTCGTTCTCCAAGCCAGCACAGTCGTTCGCGATCGGTTCGCTCGCTTGTGCTGGGAAATGTCTCCGCCTGCAAGACAATAAAGTCGTTGTCCATTCCATTTCCGAACAATCGTTGTATAGACGAACTTCTCAATCTAGCTCCCAGACCTTGCCGGAAGCCGACCCGTCAGGAAGACATCAGGCGGCCCTTCTTTGAGCCCCGATTGCTTCGCTGTGTTTGGCCGAATGTAACATCGCACACACCGGCAACACGGTTGCATCGGTCCAGTTATCTTCTGGCGTCGGCAGGTTTGGCCCTGGTTTCTGCAGCGGATGACCACTCGCCAAACTCATCAGATACATCAGCCCGGAGCAGTAATACCTGTTGTCTGGATGGATGACAGGTACTGCCGCGATCAACTTATGTGCCACGATGCTGACTTCCTGCTGCCAATCGTAACTATCTTCCAGTACAGTAAATCCCGCGTTAAGTTCCGCGATCTTTTCATGATCGGTCAGTATGGGTCGCCGCGCCAAAACCAGATCGCCATCATAGACATCCACATAATCGGAGAGCTTGCCCACATGCACTCCCCGATTCATCGTTGCTTCGATAGTGAGCCATTGATTCGCATGTGCCGGCAGCCACGCCATCAGCACGTGGCTAAAAGGAGAATCCGTCATCCTCTCGATGCAGGTGCTCACCTCTTCCCGTCCAGAGCAGAAAACGAGGTCCCCTCCCACCAGCAAATTGTAGAAATCGTCCTTACTGACTCTCGGTATGCCCGATGCGACCACAGAGCTAATGTGAATAGCCAAGTTTTCTCCGTATCCACCTCCACGCGCTCACAAAGACGTTGTACGAAGGTCCGGTGTAGTCTTCATTGGCAAATTGCACCAAATTCGCGCTCGCGCCCAGGTTCGCCAGAGTCAGCTCCATTGCTTCGATTGCGGCTTTGTCTTTCGCGCTCCAAGTACCCATCGTTCCCTCAAATTATTTGCACCAATGCGCTAGATTGCCGGCACTGGCACGGCCAGCGTCGCCAGATCCGGTGTTCCACTTTCTCCAGTCATAAACGCGACAATGGCGTCACTCACCGCTGTTTCTAGTGCTTGAATGTTGCTCAATTGCTGCGCACTCAGGCCAGTCTGCTTACTCGTCGCTTGCAGAATCCCAACCATTGCGCCGAACGCCGCCAGCGTATCCTGCGTCTTTGTCTGACCGCTCTGGATGTTCGATAGCAACGGCAAGATCGCGTTCTCAATACCCGACACCAACAGAGATGTCCCTGGTGGCAACACGCCGCCTGCGGTCAACCCCGTCAGCGCCACATTGGAAAACAATTGCACCAGCGCCAGCCAGTTCGGAGTCGGAGACGTGGGTGTTACGGTTGTCGTCGCCATTAGTTTGCTCCTGCCAGCGCCGTCTGCGCCGCCGTCTGTAAGCTGGTCGTATTTGCCAGACTGGTTGTTACTTGCGCCTGCGTCGCCGCTCCACTGGAGTAAGCGATGAATAATGCATCGGTCGAATTCAAGCTCGCTGCAAACGCATCGAACGCCCGTTTTTCTACCGGGGTCAGCACCAGGGCGCCGCTCCGCTCGCTTGCGGCAATATCCGTCCCAAACTTGTGCGCCGCCTGCAGACTCGCGTTCGTCGCCTGAGCGAAGGTCAATGTCGGTGCCGTAGCGGGTCCCGTTGTGCTCACCGCCTTGCATCCCAGGCATCCGCTCCCCGCAAGCACGAGTGCCAGCGATAGAAAGCCGCTTGATATATGTCGTTTCATGTTGTCTCCCGTGAAACTGTCGATGAGGTCGCGGACGCTTCAGCGTCTTTCGCCTCGTGCTGAAACATGGCGATTCCGCCTCCTATCATTCCTGTACCCGAACTCATAAGTGCAGCCCGCACATCTGCTGCGTTGCATGCACACGCCATCCCGAATGCCCCCATTCCCAGCAAGATCAATACGACTGCCCATACCTGGGAACTGATGGTATTCAGGCCATTGACTAATCCCATGGCCTCCTCCAGTCTGTCTGTTAAACCTATAGAAGACTTCTCTCTTGAAGCGCTCTTTGTCGCGCACCGAAGTTGCCGCAGGAACTCTGCGACTGCAAGAATTCCCAACATTCTTTGATCGGATTTCCGATGTGCCTGCGATGGAATGTGTCTTAAAAGACGGACGCGTTCATCAATGCATGGCGAGAAATGTATACGCTCCAGCGGGAGGTACGGCGCTCGTCCCGCTCACGTTACAGAAATGCAACGACACAGTATTCGCCGAGCTAGTGTAGCCCTCGATACTCAAATTACCTAATGCCGCCGGCGGTCGGATTGACCCAAGATTATCCGCCGTGACAAGGCCACTTACCGTAAATGTCTGGTCACTGCAGGATTGGGCTGCCACTGCCGCAGGCACTACGGCTCCGGTCGTGTAGTAAGCAACGTGCGAGATCGGCGAGCCTCCTCCCACCGTTACGCTTGGAGTTGTGATCGAGGTTGACGCTGATATCGTCGGAGCATTCACTGAACTTCCAGCATTCAGAACACCGAGTGTGAATGTGCAACTCGTGTCACCAGTACCCGTACCGCAATCCACAGAGTTTGCAGTTGAGCCGCGATAGAGGTATCCGTCAATTTCTGTTGTACCCTGGGCACCAAAGCCATACGCATAGTTTACGAACCATTCGTTGAAACCAGGACTGCTGGGAGTATTCGTCGCTCCAATCGCTCCGTTGTCATTGAACAGGTACGTGCCGCCTACCCCAACTTGCGGCGCGCTTACGGCATTGATGGCATGGAGGTTATACGCTTGCACAGTTCCCGCCGGATTGATCACAGGGCTGTGATTTTCGCCATAGGAAGCGCCGAATGTCCACGTGGCCAACTTCGGGTCATAATTCAACGCCTGAAGGTCTGGCATCATGAGAACGTTGAAGTTGCTGGCCGTATTGCTGCAGCCGATCGGTGAAGGCTTGCAACTTCCCACTTTAATTACAGACTCCTCCGGAGCCTGGCTTGCGAGAAAGGAATCGTACCAGTCCCCACCTAGAACGTATCCTGTACCAGGAGGTATGTGCGTGCCCCCATATCCGAGATACCTGCTTTGATCGGTTTGATTGTTAATTGCGAATCCTTCAAACGGAAGGCCGCTCAACAGATAACCGTAACTCATTCCATACAGGGAGCCGCCATTGTACTCGCGAGGGAGAAATTGATTGACGCCCCGTCCACCGTCATGGGCTGTATAGATCCACGGATAGTGGGCTTCCATGACTGTATCGTTCTGTCCAAACGCAATCGGCAACGGCATCGTCGTCATCGTGCCGTCTACCTTATTAGTAACTGTATTGAGCACGCTATTGACTCGAACAGATGGATAGAGCCTGTAGCCGGTGTTACAGAATGATGCGGTTCCCGACGTCGGCGGAGCTCCCGTTGGAGGACTTGGCAAATAGTACGAAAACTCGTTCGCGTTGCCAGTAACAGTCCCCCAACTCACCACATAATTCCCACTGTAAGTTGAGTTTGGTGTTGTAATATTTAATTTCATTCCATTTACTTCGGACAAGTCCCCTGAATCGAATGGAACATTCGAAGCTACAATAACCGTATGATTATCGCTTTGTAACTGAAATATGAACGCATTCAGCGTAAAACACTCACCACCGCCCACCATATTATTTCCATCCTGCCTGTTACTTACGCCGAGCACTGGCAGCGTGTACCCGAGATTAGCCCTTTGGCTGATATAGTAAAACGTCGTGGAATTCGGAGAACCCTCGACCGGGAATACTTGGCTGATTCCGTTATTATTGCCATCTCCGCTAAATACATCTGCTTGCTCCTCCGCCCCATAGCCGCACAGACCACCGTGAGCAAAGAAGAGTCCATTCAAATGCGGGAACCGCAGATTTAGCAATGTGATCTGCTGCGCCGAAGGATCGTATGTGTAATTTACGGTCTCATACTCTTCTTGGTCTGTGATGCAGGCGGTTCCCGTGGAGGGCAGATAGCAGGCCGCTGCGGAGTTTGTGGACTGCAGCGTGCTCGGCGTGCAGAAACCGGAAGGAAGCCCGGTCTGAGGGGAGGTCGCGTTATAAGGAGCAACCACATTCGTTACGATAGACGCAGCGGGATTAATCATATTCGGCGCGGATGGAATAAAACCACGTGGTTGGCTTCCTGCAACACATCCTGCCGATCCTCCCGCTCCGTTATCCGAGCCTGCATAGCACAACTGAATCATCGTAGATACCGGGAAGTTAGCATTGCTGTCTGAAGCGGAATCTGGATTCACAGCACTGTTCGTACTGGGTCCTGTCGGAACTGACGCAGCATACCCCGTGATAGAAGTACCGGAAAGAACGTCTGCCGGGTTGGTATCCAGAAGCTGTCGATCTTGTCCTTCTGTCCCTTGGCCGGCAGTTCCATTCGTAGCTACAGTAGTAGACCCTACGGCAGTAGTCGCGGTGACGGTGCCCTTGTATATGACTGGGTCTTCTGACACGGTAAAGTCGCCGCCGTGGCAACCTTCATCATTACTAGTGTTCTCTCCACCGTCGCAAGTCAATAGTGTAGTCATTGCCAAACAATCGCCTGTACCGTGGCAGTTGACCACATTATTGATGGCCTCTTGCTGACCGGAGGTGTAATTCGTTGTAGCAAGCGCTAGATCGTCGTAGTACGTCTTAAAAAAATATTCTGGCTGGCCGGGACCGAAATAGTTGTCGAAATTGTACCCGCCGGCATAGTCTGTTGTTTGAATGTACTCTGAGCCGGCTGCGGTTCCTCCGTACGGCGGCCACTTCTGATAATCTAGAGAAATTCCAGAGGTTATGTTCTCGCCTGCGGATTGATAGGGGACTACTGAGAACGGATTTTCATAGTAATCGGCGGTAACGCCATTCCGTTCATCATGTACGTGGGTGTCAAGGGGCCACGGCATATTATTCGTATTATTGCCATACAAAAAGGACCCGTATCCCTGTGGGTTCTCCCCGTTTCCATATGTTGGCTCTACATCAACTGTGCAGCCGCTCAGCCCCGCAGGGGAGCTCATTGTACAGTTCGCGCTCCCTGTCAAGTTGGCGATTCCGTTGTTCTGGTTGCCCGTCTGAAAAGTGCTAGCATAGTATTTTCCTTGGAATATATTCGCAGAGAGTGACGTTCCGGCCGGTTGCTGAATTACTTGACTTGACGTTGGCGTCGATGAAATTGCTTTTGTTACTTGCGTTGCCAACGGAGCAACCGCGCCATCTACATAGCTCTTGGTTGCTGCTTGCATTGCACTTTGAGGATTGGAGGATAGTTGCAATGCTCCACTTAGGGTTCCGCCAGCAAGCGGTAGATAATTTCCAAGCATGGAACTGATCTGCGTAGCCGTGATCGTTTGAACAGCAACGCTAGCCGGCATCACAACGCTACGGATAGCAGCGATCGTTGTTGCCGGCACGCTGGGTATCGACCAATATTCCTTACTAACTGTTCCGTCATCCAAGTGGTATACGGCGGTGTAATACAACCCAGCTGGCGTAGCTCCAACATTCGGCGCCAAATTGAGCAAGACCTGCCCGTTTGCACCGATCTGCGCAGCCAGTTTTCCGGCGGCCACAGTATTTCCTTTCGCCGTTACGAATGCGGGCCAGGAAATCAGAATTGTTCCCGCCGCAAATGTGCCGTCGGCGTGGTATACCGTGTCCTGCACCTGGGTTGTTGTGACCTGGGAGTAGCATGGGAGTACAGCAGCAGCGATGCACAGAGCCAAGCCTATGGATCGGCATATGCGCACTGCTCGCTGGCTCCTCCGGCATGCGTGTGTTGATTGAACTAGGAGATTCCCCGTCTCTATCATTATTTCTCCCCTGCGTTTCTGTCTGTGCGGCTGGCACATTCGGCCATCGATCTTTCTGGCTCCGGTAATTGCAGGCGCAAGCCTTCAAGCAACGCATCACAAAGCTCTCTCTTATGCTGCTGCCTCGACTCAGGCGGATCCATACTTGATAAGTCGCATAATTCCAATAGAAGCTTGACCTGTTGGTATCCACCGCTCATCGCTTTATCGATGAGACCTTCTAAAATTTGTGGCCATGCGGTTAGGACTTCCGACCGCGCTAACTCGCAATACGGCATCTTGCCTTTTGTCGATAATGCTGTATTTTTCAGTCGGCCGCGATTGAAGGTCGGCACGCTCTTCCGAGTGACTTTTTGCCTCACGGGAGCGTTCCGTGCTGCGTGGTGCTTCGGCACACTTACCATCCTGTCTTTGACTATAAAATGATAAGAGGGCAATCGTTTTCGATCGCCCTCTTACTTTCTTTGCTCTAATTACCGCAGTTACTCTACTTAGCAGCAAGGAAGCCGATCGCGTAGCCAAGGAAGTCAACCTCAGGCTATTCTGACCGGCGTCCCCGTCTTGCGTGTTGTCTCACCATGAGTTAAGACTAACAGAGAGGAGCATTATGGCACGCCACTGGACCTCTCTGCTAGCTAGAGCGTTTTCATATAGTTACACGGATCGTCGTTGGTTGGTGTTTGACTCATCCATCGGATCTATTTCCAGTAACCGGTAGTTTACAAAGATTTGCGTCAAAGAATCAATCGCTTCTCCATATCTTCGCACGATTGTCCTTAGGCTTACACGCAGGAGTCCTGCTGCCTCACCTTGCGTATATTCCTGTAGAGCTATACGCCGAATTAACTCTTGGGAAAAATCGTCAAGTCTCTTCAGACATTTCTCTACGTCATAGACGAAAATTACAGAGTCCTCGAAGCTCGTCACGCGGTAGGTACTCATCTTTCCTCGAAATGCATCGTGACCAAGCAGCGCAGGCATTCTTCCTACGGTCATCGACAGCCTCATATACCTTCGCAACATGGCCTCCGTGTATTTTCTATAGAAAGCAAGTTCCGGCTTGGGGCTCGCTTTACTTCGAACTTGTTTAAGGCTTTTCGCTAATCGCTCCTTCGGGGAAGCGAGTTGCAATTGTTCGGCGGCCTGCAGATCGTACAGAGTGAGGGCGGCACTCATTGCTGACCTCCTTTTGTGCTCAATATTGCGATGGATGTCTTTTCTTTTTGAGGGCGTCCCGTGCGGCGGCGGCTGAGCGGCAGGGGAAAGTCTGAAAGACGGACCGTGCATCGACGGCAGTAGACACCGGTAACTGTGTGGTTGCGAATCCAGAGACGTCCGCAGCCCTCACAGATCTTCAAGTGCAGATAATAATGGGTCATGAGTAACTATTCTCCAAGGCAAGAAAAGATTTACTCTCCTCGATTAGGCGCGGCTTACCTTGCGCCCTAAAGGAGCAGTTTGCGGAGACTGCTTAGCAGTTGAACTCTACGGTTCGATTACGGCCCAGTGGGCATGTCTCCAATTTGAACGTCAGTCGTTTTTTGATGTCGAAGTCCATAGACAAGCAATTGACGGGTGGTTTTCCATCCACAATGGACTTCCGAAGTCAGCGAGCCAACCTGGCGTGCCGTCTTCGAAGCCAACTGCGACTCAATAGGCTTCCTGCAAATGGTTCCGCAATTTGCCCACATAGTGAAGCAAACCGTATGCGGAGCCACATCATCGTGTTGACCTGGAGTTGGGAGAGGAAGATCAGCATTTTTCAACCTCATCTTTTTATTGGGAGGGTCTGTTTTTAATACTTCATGATCGAAAAGATGTCAACATAAAAGTATCTCTAAGCTAACAATATGGTTCATTCCGGAACATCTTGCCGTAAACGCGAGCTGATAAGATGTATCTCCTAGCTATTCTCTTGATCTATGAAATAGCTTTATGCTATTGTACGGACATGAAATTCGACACGCTTCATGAAAATCTTCGGCTCGAAATCCTTCGCCGCATCGATCGCGGACTCCTTACCGGTTCCACCCTCGCCAGGGCTACTGATTTCCAACAAGCTCATATCTCCAATTTCCTGAATCGAAAGCGCTCTCTAAGCCTCGAAGGCCTGGATCGTGTCCTGACGGCCCAGAATCTCTCCATTCTGGATCTTCTCCCTGCAGATGTTCTACCCAGTGCTCCCGCTCGCGGCCCATCTCTAACCCAAACAATTGCCGTTGTCACCCATACTGCTGCGGCTTTATCCGCCCGCATTCAGCCCTCAGAGATGGTCGACACGGTTGAAATGCCGGAGAGCGTATCCCGTTCTTCCAGAGACCGTCCTAGCCCAGGAAGAGAACTCTGGCAGCGCTTCGTAGCGATTCGCGTAGATGCCCTTCAGGCGGCCGCCATGGAGCCTCTCCTGCGCCAGTACTTTATTGCGGTCATCGACCGTCACTACAATTCGCTGGCCCTGTACCGCTCACAGTTGCCTACCATTTATGCTGTCCATACATCTGACTCGTTGCACTTATGCTTCCTGGAGTTCGAGGCAAACCGGTTGATTCTACGACCTCGAAATCACCAGATTCCTGTGCGACTCATTGAACTCGCTGGCAACGAGCAGGCTGCGGACCACATCGTAGGCCGGGTTTGTTACGTTCTATCGGAATTCTGAGAAGGCACACTCATCACCAAGCCGCCTTCTGCTTTTCTTCGACCATGCCTCGTTCAGGGACCTGATCTGCTAGCATCGCCTTTGGAGGAATCAAAGCTCATGGAAGAACTCCCTGTCAGCACGGGTATCCGGCGCAATGAGGACATCGCTCTGGACCTTCTGAAGTTCGTCGCCGTCACAGCCAGCGTAGGTCGGCCGACCGCGCCTTCCGCAGGATTTGTCGCAGGCGGAAATCCTAAAACCGAGGACCAGGTGGGTCACCTGTTGAATCTCTACGCCCGTTGTCTGCGCGCGGTTGAAGGAAAGTAGCTCGACGCGATTGCTGAAGCTGCTCCCATCACGGATCGTCGTTGTCGGTGCCGGTGCATTCGGACGAAATCACATACGCGTCTGGCGATCTCTCGAAAATGCTGGAGCGCCTGTCCGTCTCATCGGAATAGTGGAGCCGGATAAGACCCTGGCCGCCAACCTCACAGCAGAATACCAACTCCCTGTATTCGCCTCTACAAGCGAAATACTCTCTTCGCAGTCGCCCCCGGACGCTGCTTCAGTCGCCGTGCCTACTTCACTGCATGCAACAGTAACATCTCAACTTTTGACTGCCGGCGTGGATGTCTTGGTGGAAAAACCTTTTACAGCTACTCTCCAACAAGCAGACGATCTGATCTGCCTGGCGCAGCGTCACAAGTGCATCCTTCAGGTTGGCCACCTCGAACGCTTCAATCCAGCTGTCCGAGCGGTTCGTCCCTTGTTGCATCAACCGCTATTTTTTGAGGTTCATCGGCTCAGTGTTTTCACGCCTAGAGCGCTCGATGTCGATGTCGTGCTCGATCTCATGATTCATGATCTTGACATTGTTCTCAACTGGACTCAATCCCCGATTCGCGAGTTGCATGCGGTTGGGCTTCCGATCCTGTCCTCGCAAGTCGATATCGCCAATGTTCGCATTGAGTTTGCGTCCGGCTGTGTCGCGAACTTCACCGCCAGCCGCGTTAGTACGGAGCGCGTCCGCAAAGTCCGTTTTTTTCAGCCACACCAGTACATTTCCGTCGACTACGCCCGCCAGGATGTCCTTTGCATCGATGTACCCGCATTGCAATCTCCAAAATCCAGCCAACCGACCGCACCGACGTTGGGGCCGCTCCAGTTTCAGTCTGTGCAAGCTGTTCATCCAACGCCAGGATTCTCCCTGCACAAGATCGAGGTCCCTTCAGGAGAACCGTTGCAGCTTGAACTGGAGTCCTTCCTGCGTTCCGTACGAGAACGTACCCTACCTGAAGTTTCAGCGCAGGACGGCCGTGCCGCGCTCGCTGTCGCACTAGATATCGCAGCCGCAATTCGAGCCCATCAATCGCGCGCCGGGCTGGCATAACCTACTCTTCAATTTGTCAGGCTATCGCTCGCTCTTTGCGCTCGAGAGGGTAAGCGCAACGGCTGTCCGTGTCCCGGAAAGTCGAGTATCATCAGCTCCACTGTCCGCCTTTGCGGTTCGCTGACCAGTTCTCGGCAGGTTGCGACTGGACGGAATTGCTGTTGAATTTCGCCGGCATCGTTGCAGTCGAGCAACTCTCGATCCTGGTCAGCATTGCGCCGACGAGCGGTTTTCGCTTTTGCAGAATCGAAGACACGGGGTCAGACGGCAATGCGGTGAAATGCCTGAAATCCGGATCCGCAGTGAATACATCTCCCAACCCAGCGCTCAGAGCATCTTCAAGATTCAGAGGAGCCTACCTGACGTCTGCGCTCCATTCGCGCTTGTGGCAAGTTAGGCGACGTCGATGTGGTTGAGGTTCGCTCCAATCCGCGGGGTCAGTCGACCAGGCTGGCGACGCCAACTCAACTCAAACCAGGAAATTGCGCTGACAACGCTCGACTCTCTTGTTAGAGTACTGGAAGCGGTCTCATACACCAGAAATAGATCGCGATGACAAAGGTTCGACCCGTCTTCAAAGACGGGACGAATTGCAATCGATGAAACA
>JAJYSV010000090.1 GCA_021793405.1 Acidobacteriota bacterium | reverse complement strand
TCCATCCAGATTCTCCTTTGCGTGTGCTTGGCGGCTCACGTCTCGGAGTTTCTTGGATGGACTCCCGTATCTGTCAAACTTCTACTGCCTCCCCGGCAGAGCCGGGGGGTCTCCCGGTTGTACTAGTCCAGGAGTCGCGATCCCTGCAATGATGCGTTCGAGTCTCGCCCGGCCGCTCTTTGGATGTACGGTAGATTCGCAACTAACGTATATCTATCCGTCCGCCATGGTTTTCTAGCACACTGAATCCGTGGCGACGAGGGTGCTCCTACAAATTCTGAGTCACGCCGCAGTCCTGTGGCGGTGACGGTCACACCCGGGGCTGGGTATTTGCCGACTAGCCAAGATGGATTGGTCGCACGAATGGTTTTCTTCTTGTTCGCCTAAGGCGTCTTCGTACTGAGCGTGAGCTACGGTTGCAAAGCAGATTCGACAGATCGAATCGAACGACCCATCGTAGTTACGCCTGTGCGGATAGAGTGCATTGCGAGCGGTGGTCACGGCAGCACCTTCTCTCTGGAGGAGAGATGCTAGAGTACGGAAACCCAGCGCGGGAATCTGTTCTACTTTGCTCATTTATTTCGAATATCTTGAAACCTGTGGATTTCAAACCGACCTACTCGCCGATAGGCCGGACGCCTGCGAAACATGCGGACGCAATGGTATAGTTGCTCTTAGCGCATTCTGCGGAAGTGGTGAAATGGCAGACACACCATCTTGAGGGGGTGGCGCCGAAAGGCATGGGGGTTCAAGTCCCCCCTTCCGCACCAAAGGTAAGGTTTTCGCCGCGCTCGCGTATCCAGTTTCCCAATTTGAAAGTGACCCTATGATTTATCTGTTGACCATTCTTCACATCGCCGTTTGTTTTCTCCTGATCGGTATCATCCTGCTGCAGCCGGGCACCGGCGCGGACCTGGCGGGCGCGTTTGGCGGGCAAGGCTCGCAGACTGCCTTTGGCCCGCGCGGAACCGTCAATGTTCTGACCAAAGTGACGACGTGGGCGGCGATCGTGTTTGCGCTGACATCGATATCTCTAACCGTGCTGGTCGCCCGTCGCAGTACGGGACAATCCGTGTTGCATGGGGTGCAATCGGCACCGGTTCGGACTGGCAGCGCTCCTGCGAAGCCTGGGAAATAAGTGATCGGAAAAGGGCTACGAGCTGAGCCTGGAGTTCCGGCAGCATGGAGACTTTCCCATGGTTCGGTTCGCGGTGTCCGACGCGTTCTTCACACGTCTTTGTCCAGTGATTCCTCGCTGAATGTTTGCCTATGATTCACGAAGTTATCTCTGTCGGACCCCTTGCCTGCAACTGCAGCATTCTCGCGGATGAAACAACGCTTCGGGCTACGGTTATCGATCCCGGCGAGGACATTGAGAAGATTCTTGCGGTTCTGAAACGCCACCACCTCACCGTCGAGCAGATCATCATCACCCACGCGCATATTGACCATGTGGGTGGTGCGGCGCAATTGAAGCGGCTGACGGGCGCACCGATCTATATGAATCAAAAGGATCTGCCGCTGCTGAAAATGATGGATGTGCAAGCGGGCTGGCTAGGGGTTGCGGCGCCGGAAGTGGCGGCGCCCGATGTCGATGCCAGCGATTTACTGGCGCTGCGGATCGCGGAGCAGCCGGCCCAGGTAATGCATACGCCGGGGCATACGGAAGGCAGCATTTGCCTGCATTTGCCGGAACCGCAGTTGTTGCTGGCGGGCGATACCTTGTTTGCCGGATCGATTGGCCGGACCGATCTTCCGGGCGGCGATCTGAAGAAGATTCTACGTTCTTTGAAGGAGCGGATATTGACGCTGCCGGATTCGACGCGGGTTGTGCCCGGCCATGGTGTCGCGACGACGATCGGCGAAGAGCGAGAAACGAATCCGTTTTTGATCCATGGATAAAACGCATGGGGATAGAATGCCTGGCGCGGTCTCCCCACCTTTGACAGAAAAAACAAAGACACCGTCTCGGATGGAGTCCCTGGCTTTTCGTGGCAATGGATGGATTCTTCGCTTCGCTCAGAATGGCGAATATCAGGTTCCGCCGAATCAGGCGGTCGAGTGCAACAGCCGCTTGATGCCTTCAGCAAATTCAGTCTTGGGGGGGAGCAGACTGAGAACTAGCCGCCCATCTCCATCGAACCCATAAAAATAGCCGGGATGCACGATCACGCGCTGCTGCTCGATGAGACGAATCGCCAATGATTCTCCACTCATCAACGCGGGAACACGCAGCACCGCATACCAGCCGCCTTGTACCTCGAGACGCGAAATGGTGGGCGCGCTGGCAAGTTGCCGGTCCAGCGTGGCCAGATTTTCTCGCACGCGTGCAAGGATTTGGTGTTGGACGCTGCTTCGGTTTCGAAGCAGATAGGGCAGCGCGTGCTGGACGGGAGCGTTCATCGAGAGGAACGTGTCGGCGATGACTTCGAGCCGGGCGGTCGCGTCTGCCAGGAGGGAATCTGGCCCGAAGGCGGCGATCCAGGCTGCCTTCATCTGCGGCAGGCCGGCGACCTTGCTCAATCCGCTGAGCACATACGTCAAGACGGGATGCTGACCAGTTGCAAAGCTGGCGTGCGGCGATGCGTCCGTCGAGTCGAACGCGTAGTCGAGAAAGACTTCATCGACGATGAGTGCAAGGTTGTGCTGCTGACAGATGCGTTCCAGCGCCTGCCTTGCTGCAAGCGGAGTGAAATGACCGGTCGGGTTGTTGGGATGGACCAGGACCACCGCGCGGGTGCGCGGGTTGATGCGGGCGGTGAGGGCGGCAAGATCGAGATGCCAGCCATGATCGTAAAACAAGGGATAGGGGACCAGGCGGACATCGTCGAGGTCGGCGAGAAACTGAAACAAGGGATAGCTGGGCTGCGCGATCAGAATCTCCGCACCGGGATCGCAATGGAGGCGGAAGAGATAGCTGTAGGCTTCACTGGTGCTGGTGGTGAGAAAGATTTGCCCAGTTGTAACCTGCGCCGAGGCAGCGTCGGCATAATATTCGGCGACCGCGACGCGCGCGACGGCAAGTCCGCGCGGATCGGGCTCGTACTCCAGGGATTCCGGGCGGCTGAACGCGCGCAGAATTCCTTCGCGGTCATACTCGAAACCGCAGGCGGTCGGATTCGATGCTGTCAAATCGAAGAATGGCTCGCTTGTCGCGCGCAGGGCCTCGAGCGCGGCGGCAAATGGAGTCTTCTGAAGGTTCCAGCCGGTGCGGCTGGAAAATGGCTGTGTCATTGACTCTTTGACCTGTTGTGCGGCGATGTAGACCGGGTAGAAATATAGTCCTGATACAGACTATGCTGAATTCATAGTCGCCTTGCGAGGCGAAATGTTTGTGAGACAATCGGATCATATTCTTGCGCGACTTGCGCTCTAGTCGATGACAACCCCAGGAGGTATTTATGGAACGTCGAGACTTTCTCAAGCAAGGAACATTCGCAGCCGTTGCCGCCAGCGGCGGTAAGTTTTCCCAGGCCTGGGCTGCGACTGATACCCCCAAAAATATGGCTCCCATTGCCCGACGGCGTCTTGGCAAGACGGATGTGCATCTTTCGATTATTGGGATGGGCGGAATTGTCGTGATGAACAGCACTCCGGAGGCTTCGAAAAGCATTGTGGCGGAGGCGGTGGATCGCGGCATCAATTATTTCGATGTGGCCCCCAGTTACGGCGATGCGCAGCTGCTTCTGGGCCCAGCACTGGCGCCCTATCGCCAGAAAAGTTTTCTGGCCTGCAAGACAGGCAAGCGCGATAAGGCAGGCTCGCGCGCGGCTCTGGAAGATTCGCTGCAGCTATTGAAGACCGACCACGTCGATCTGTATCAGTTCCACGCGCTGACCAAGATGACCGAGCTGGACCAGATTCTGGGACCGAACGGCGCGATGGAAACATTTGAAGCGGCGCGCAAGGAAGGGAAGGTTCGCTACATTGGATTCTCCGCCCACTCGGTGGAGACGGCGGTGGCGGCGATGGACAGGTATCCGTTCGATACAGTCCTGTTCCCGATCAACTGGGTACTGGTGTCGCAGGCGAACTTCGGGCCACAAGTGATCCAGAAGGCGAACGAAAAGGGCGTGGGCATGCTTGCCATCAAGAGCATGGCGAAGACCGTCTGGCCGGCGTCTGAAAAGAAGAACCATCCCAATCCCAAATGCTGGTATGAGCCCTCGGAATTTCCTCAGCAGGCCTCGCTGGGTCTGCGCTATACGCTGGGTCATTCCATCACTGCTGCCATACCTCCGGGCGAGGAAGCGTATTTTCGTCTGGCAATGGATGTTGCGCAGCGGTACAAGCCGCTTGACCCAGAAGAAGAGCAGGCGCTGTTGAAGCAGGCTGTGGGCGTGGAGCCGTTCTTCCATCGCGGAAACGATGTGTAGTCTCTGACAGACGATGGACGCATCTCACGATCCATGAGATTTTTTCAAAGCGACGATAGCTCTGGAGATGGCGATATGAAGCGTCGTGAATTCATTAAAAGCGCTGCGGCGACGGCCGCTGCATCGGCCATCGCATCGAAGACTGGATTTGCGGAAAGCAAAGATGGCGTTCCATATCGCGTGCTTGGACACACGGGCGAACGGCTTTCCATGGTCGGCATTGGCGGCTATCACCTTGCGCGCCCGGATGTGTCGGAGGCGACGGGAATTCAGATCGTCCGAACGGCGCTGGACAACGGAATCAATTTTCTCGACAACGCCTGGGACTACAACGGCGGCGACAGCGAAGTTCGCATGGGAAAGGCCTTGCGCGACGGCTACCGGCAGAAGGCGTTCCTGATGACCAAGCTTGACGGGCGCACAAAAGAGGCGGCCGCGCAGCAGATCGACGAGTCCTTGCGCCGCTTGCAAACGGATCATATTGACCTGATGCAGATTCACGAGATTATTCGCATGAACGATCCGGAGCGCGTGTTTGCGCCGGGGGGATGCATGGAAGCGTTGCTGGCCGCCAAGAAGGCCGGCAAAATTCGCTACATTGGATTCACCGGGCACAAGAGTCCCGAAATGCATCTGCACATGCTGAATGTGGCGTTCCAGCACAACTTTACTTTCGATTCCGTGCAGATGCCGCTGAATGTGATGGATGCCCACTTCGACAGTTTTCAGAAACTGGTGCTGCCGGTACTTCAGAAACACAACATTGGCGCGCTGGGGATGAAGTCGATGGGAGACAAAATCATTTTGCAAAGCAATACCGCAACGCCGGTGGAATGCCTGCAGTATGCGATGAATCTGCCGGTCACCACGGTGATTACGGGCTGCGATTCGATAAAGATTCTGGATCAGGCGCTGAAGACGGCGCGTACTTTCAAGCCGCTGAGCCAGAGCGAGGTTGCGGCCATTTTGGCGAAGACTGCGGTGGTCGCGCGCAATGGCCAGTTTGAACAATATAAGACGACGCACAACTTTGACGGGACGTACCACAATCCCCAGTGGCTGGGATAGTTGCAGAAGGGACTTGAGGGAGCGATGGAACTGGACCAGAAACAGGCGCAACTGGAAGGTCGATTGCGCGAGTTGGGCAGCGTCCTTGTTGCGTATTCCGGGGGAATCGATTCGGCGTATCTGGCCTATGCTGCCCATCGGACGTTGGGTGACCACATGCTCGCGGTGATCGCTGACTCTGCCAGCCTGGCGAGATCGCATTTTGACGATGCGGTGAGTTTTGCCAGGGAACATTCCATTCCGCTGCGGGTGCTGACGACTTCTGAACTCGATGATCCGGACTACGTGAAGAATGATGCCACGCGCTGCTTTCACTGTAAGGACGAACTGTTCACGGTGATGGAGCAGGAGCGGCAGCGATCAGGATTTCAGTACCTAGCGTATGGCATGAATGTGGATGATCGCGGCGAGTTTCGTCCAGGACAGCAGGCGGCGAGGTTGCACAGCGTACTGGCGCCGCTGGCGGAGGCCGGACTGACGAAGCAGGACATCCGCACCTTGGCACAGCAGGCGGGCTTGCGCATCTGGGACAGACCGGCTTCGGCTTGCCTGGCGTCGCGGGTTGAATATGGCCGTCCCGTGACGAAAGAAGTCCTGGAGCAAGTGGAGCGAGGGGAAGCCTTGCTGCAACGCATGGGATTTCGGCAGTTCCGCGTGCGCTATCACGGGGAGATGGCCCGCATCGAGATCGCCCGCGAGGAGATGCCGCGAGCGCTCTCGATGGAAACGATGGACCGCATGGCCAAAGGCTTTCGCGCGTTGGGATTCAAGTTTGTGTCGCTCGATTGCGAAGGCTATCGTTCGGGATCGATGAATGACATTCTTCCCGTGGAAACAATTCAGCCGGCAAACTTTCTTTAATTTGGCTGCGGCTGCTGTGCAGTAACAATGAAGGTGCAGCGGGTGCAGACCGTGGGATTCTATGCGAATTGCGTATCTTGAATGCTTTGCCGGAATCAGCGGCGATATGTTCCTCGGCGCGCTGGTGGATGCCGGGGTCGATCCAAAACTGCTGGAAGAGACGGTTCGATCATTGCAGCTGGACGCGACGCTGAAAATCGAAAAAGTCGATCGCAGCGGAATCCATGCCAGCCAGGCGCATGTGCTGGTGGATGGAGGGAGCGCGGAGACGATGCATGCTCCGACGCATTCGCACGAGCACGACCATCCGCACAATCATGACCACGATGCGCATTCTCATCCACACTCTCATCTCGAAGCGCCAGCCCATGCCCATGGCCGCTCGTTGAGCGTCATTCGCAAGCTGATTGAAACCGCGCCCCTGGCCTCCGTGGCGAAAGAGACGGCCATCCGCGCCTTCGAGTTGCTGGGCGAGTCTGAGGCGAAGATTCATAACGTACCGATTGAGACGATCCATTTTCACGAGGTCGGGGCCGTCGATTCCATTGTGGACATTGTTGCGGGCGCGGTGGGCGCGCACGCGCTGAATGCGAACGCCTGGATATGCTCGCCGCTGAATGTGGGTGGAGGCACGGTGGAATGCGCTCACGGGACATTTCCGGTACCCGCGCCTGCGACGATGGATTTGCTGCAGGGAGCGCCGACGTACTCCTCGGGGATGCAGATGGAACTGGTCACGCCTACCGGCGCGGCGCTCGTGCGCGCGCTGAATTGCAGCTTCGGTCCGGCACCGGCAATGCGTGTGGACAAAATTGGATACGGCGCGGGCAGCCGCAATCCCAAGCGCTTTCCCAATGTGCTACGGCTCAGCATGGGAGAGACGGGGGACGCGGATGCGATCTCCGGAGACGTCGTTGTGGTGATGGAAACAGCAGTGGACGATTTGAATCCGCAGATTCTGGGAGATTTTACGGACCGGGCGTTGCAGGCCGGCGCTCTCGACGTGATGTGCTCTTCCGTACACATGAAGAAAAACAGGCTGGCAACACTGGTCACGGTTTTGTGCGACCGGGCGCATGCGCAAGAATTGCAACAGTTACTGTTTCGAGAAACCAGCACGCTGGGCGTGCGCATCCGCGAAGAACGCCGGGCATGTCTGGAGCGCAAGTTCGTCTCGGTGGCGACGGTGTGGGGCGAAATTAGGATCAAAATCGGCCTGCTGAACGGAGCCGAAGTGAATGCCGCGCCAGAGTATGAAGATTGCCGACGATGCGCGGAGGCACATTCCGTCCCGCTCAAGCTGGTCATGCAAGCCGCGCTGGCTGCGTATCAGTCGGCGCCAAGGAATTGAAGCGGGGAGAGTGATCAAGAATGGATAAAAACACCCTGCTCCGGCTACTCGAAGATGTCCGAAATGGCCTGATCTCGTCGGAGAACGCTTCGGCGAATCTTGCGCATTTACCGTTCGAAGATATCGGCTTCGCAAAACTGGACCACCACCGGCCGCTGCGGACAGGGCTGCCGGAAGTCATCCTTGCCTCTGGCAAGACGCCGCAACAAGTGGCGGAGATTTTCGAGCGCATGGCGGAAAGCGGGGTGAATGTGCTGGCCACGCGGGCCGATGCGCCGACCTTTACCGCCGTGCAGCAACGAGTGGCAGCCGCCGAGTACTTTGCCGTGCCCCGCGTGATCACCCTTCGTCAAACGGAGAAGCCGCCGGCTGTGGATGCATCGCGGATCGCTGTGGTCTGTGCCGGGACCAGCGATATTCCGGTGGCTGAAGAAGCGGCCATGACCGTCGATATATTTGGTGGGGAAGTGGACCGAGTCTATGATGTGGGCGTCGCGGGATTGCATCGCTTGCTGGCCCATCGCGGCACGCTCCAGCAGGCGCGCGTGGTGATTGTCTGCGCGGGAATGGAAGGAGCGCTGCCAAGCGTACTGGGAGGGCTGGTCAGCGTTCCCGTCATCGCCGTTCCCACCAGCGTGGGCTATGGCGCTTCTTTTCACGGTGTGGCCGCGTTACTGGGGATGCTGAACTCGTGCTCGCCGAACGTGACTGTGGTGAATATCGATAACGGTTTTGGCGCCGCGTATGTCGCTACCATGATCTGCCGCGGCCCGATGAAATAGGCTGCGAATCGCAGCAAACCTTTCCGCAGGGGCTGAAGCCCACAAATCTTTCGCAACCCTCGCGGCAGGACTGAAGCCGCGCCCCGATACAAGGCGGCCGCCGGATACTGAGGGAATATTCTCGGAAAACGCGTGATACTCTCGGGGCGATGGCTCCCAGAGACTCGAAACAGACGGCGAAGGGAATCCCGGCTGCTCCGTCGGAGCGGCCGTGGCTGTTTGGCCTGCTGATCGCTCCCCTGGCGGTGCTTTCCAATGGAATCATCGGCGGAGGTGGGCTTTCGTATCTGCTGCGAGGCCAAGGCGTTGGCATGGCGCGCGGGTCGGAGATTATCGCGCTGCTGAACCTGCCGCAGATCATCTATTTTTTGTGGAGTCCGATCACGGACTTCTGGATGCGTCGCCGCGCCTGGGTGATGGCGGCGGCAATCAGCGCGGCGATTTGTATGTTTGTGGCATTTCAGCAACCGCTGCTGGCAAGCAACAGCGCCATCGCACTGATGTTTCTGAGCGCATGCATTGGCCAGTTGATCGTCGCAGGCTGCGGCGGAATGATGGGCGAGCTGCATAGCGAAGCAAGCCGGCGACGGGCGAGTAGCTTCTATCAGAGTGGATCGCTGGGCTTCGGCGCGGCCGCCTTATTCGTGCTGACCTTTTTTTCGGAACGACTGCAAGTGGGAGCGCTCGGCTGGATCGCCGCCGCCATGATCGCCGTGCCCGGGTTGGCAGCGCTTGCCGCACCGGAGCAGCGCATCGTCAGCGAGCACGGGTTCAAGGAGACGGTCGCTCGTATCGCGCACGAGGGGAAAGCCACATTTCTGCGCTGGGAGGCGATTCCCTATAGTCTGGCGTGCCTGTTCCCGATGGGCAGCGGAGCGATGATTCAACTGCTGCCGGGGTTGGCGGTGGATTATCACATCAGCGGCCGCCAGGTGGGCTGGATCAACGGCGTGGAAGGCTCGTTGCTGATGGCGGCGGGCGCGATTGCTTTTCCCCTGATTCCCGCGCGCGTGCGCGCTCCCGTAGCCTATCTGACGGTTTGCCTGGTGAATGAAGCGACGCTGGCAATTCTGTGGCTTGGACCGCTCCGGCCGTCCATTTACTTTGCGGGAGCGACGCTGTTTCTGTTCACTATAGGGGCCTGCTATGCGGGATTCACGGCGGTGGTGCTGGAGTTTCTGGGCCGGTCCGGCAAGAGCGGGAGCGCACGCTACTCGATCATCAATTCTCTGGGGAACGTGCCGGTTGCCGCCATGGTGTTCATCGATGGCAAGGGGTACGCACACTGGGGCGTTCGCGGGATGCCCGGCATCGACGTGGTGGTTGGGACGGTCGCCGGCGTGATGCTACTGACGTATTTCCTGACTCACCGAGGCAGGCAAACACTGGAGGTGGAATCCGCGTGAATATCGACGTAGCTGGCGCGGGGTTGCGCCTGATGGCCGCCCCCGGATTCGAGATCTCGATTGGATGCTTAACTGCTGTGTAGAATGAGATAAATCTGCTCACATGGAGGTGGTATGACTCGCAAGGTGCGTTTGAACGTTCTGGCTCTACCGTTGGTGTTGGCTGTGATGGTATGTCTCAGTGTCGGCTGCAATAAGAAACCGACGGACAGCGAGCTTTCCGCCAAGGTACAGAAGCAAATTGGGGCCGATCCAGCGTTGCAAGGGCAGCCGATCTCGGTCGCCGCGAATAACGGCACGGTAACATTGGCCGGCAGCGTGAACGGACCAGGTTCGCGTGAACTTGCGGGCAATGACGCGTCGAAGGTCGCGGGCGTGAAGACGGTCATTAACAATTTGACCATGGCGGGCGGGCCAAACCTCGGGGAAGGGCCGATGAACGGCCAGTCGGCGGAGGGTGGCCCTGGGATGCCGCCGCCCCCGCCGCCTCCTCCTTCCATGAACAGCCAGTCGGCACAAAGTCGCGCTGGGATGCCTCCTCCTCCGCCCTCTGGATATCAGGGGGCACCCCCGCCGCAACAGGGCGCTCAGGGCATCGTAGTTCCCGCAGGAACGAGGGTGCGGGTTCGGCTGGGGCAGACCCTTTCCACCAAAGGGAGTCAGGCAGGTGATCCGTTTTATGGAACGTTGGTCAGCCCTGTTCAGGTGAATGGCCAGACCGTTATTCCGGCCGGGGCACAGGCGCGCGGGGTGGTCATCGAGGCAAGGCCACTGGGTCGATTCAAGGGCCAGGCGGTGCTGGCCATCCGGCTGGATGGCCTGAGGGCAGGCGGATATTCCTATATGGTTCGAACCAGTACCGTGGAGCGGGTGGAGCAGGGGAAAGGCAAACGTTCCCTCTTCATGACCGGTGGTGGCGCGGGTCTTGGGGCACTGATTGGCGGCCTGGCGGGCGGTGGCAAGGGAGCCCTGATTGGCGGGCTGGTGGGTGGCGGCGGTGGCGCAGCTGGCAGCGCATTCACGGGGAACAGAGACCTGGTGCTGCCGGCTGAGAGCGTTGTGACCTTCGACTTGGAGCGCAGCTTGACGGTGAACCAATAACCTCACTCCCAACTGACCATCAGAAAGAGAACCGGGGAGAGGAGCAACCGATGGACACTCGAAGATTGTCGCATTTTGCCGCCATGGTGTTGATTGGGGATGGGATCATGGCGATCGTGCGGCCGGACCGGGACGCGCAGGCGTGGAACGTTGGGCCCAAACCGTGGCGGAAGTTGATGGGGTGCCTGTCAAGCCACCCAACGCTAACGCGATGCGTCGGCATTGCACAGGTAGTGGGCGGCATCCTGTGGGCAACTCGGGAAGAAAAGATCCTGGAGCAATAGACGATCATTGTTCGGGACGCGACCGATCAGGCCGGCTCGCTGTACCCGAGAATCAGCCGGTTTGGCCGGAGTTGCCGTCGGATACGGTGATGTATATCTTGGTATAGCTTGCGCCGCCGCAATAATCCCACTCTTCGACCACGGTCTGATAGCTGCCTGGGCGGAGGGCGAGTGTCGTGTTGAGGCTGATTCCGTGCACGGTGTATTTAAGAACATTGTCGACGTAGATGCCCATCGCAGCCACGCCCTTGGAGCAGGTGGTCGTAGTAGCGGTCGCGACATATTGCACGGGAGAGCTTACGGTTTGGCCATTGATTGGGCTGGTAATGGCGACAGTTGCGAAGGCAGGGACCGCGAACAACAGGAGTAGCAGGGCGAGGGCGGGATTCTTCGTGACGGCCTCTGCAAAATTCAGTTCAAGTAAGCGCGATTGGGTTCAAACCCTTTTTATTCGGGAGAATTTTTTTCGTACGGACGACAAGCAGGCCGAGTGCGTGTGCGCTGAGATCAGATCTCCCACGTCTCAAATTCGAGATGTGGGGTGCACAGATTTTGGATGTGGGGCATCCGCCCGCAGTTCGCAGATCCACAATTCTGCAAAGGGCTGCGGTCCGACTCCAAGGGAACGGGCAGTCAAGGCTCCAGAGGAACTTCGACCCGGCCCGTCGCTGGGTTGTAGCCATCCGTAAGCGTCTCCATGAAGTCCACAATCTGATCTTCTTCATGGTCCGTCAGGTGAAGATCGCCGATTGTCATGTCGAGGTTTTTGCCAGAGTCGGGCGGAGGAAAACAGTCGATATTGAGGCGTTTCCCGGCGCAAGTTTGACCGGGTTGCACTTGATATTTGTCTCGGGTGTTATAGAAGTGGACAACTTCTTTCAAGCTCTTGAAGTAACCGTTATGCATGTAGGCTTTGACGAATACATGCGATGGCAAGCCTGGCCGGAGATCCACGTTCCGTAACGTAGGCGTCTGAACCGCACCCTGGAAGGCTTCGCTATAGCGCGACCATTGCCGATTCGGGCTTCCACCTGCTGTCTGAAGAAGCGTTCCCAACCCTCCGTCATGAAAGTTGAGACCGTCCGGATTCGCGGTGAACCCGTATGGATCCGGCTGATTTTCGTGTAGGAAAGGAAGACCTGGGTTGCGGGGGACTCCGAGATTGGCGAATGTGAAGTCTGTGAACAAAGGCTCAAGATTCGTGACAACAGGCTCCGCGCCGTTCGGCGCGGGTGCAGCGGATTTACGCGGTTCGGGTTCGGGTGTCGGGCCGTTGCTTTGGGTGCCATCGAGGTGGCAGGAATTGCAATTTGCCTTGGTACGAAACAGCCTCCATCCCTGCAGTTCGTCGGGCGAGAGTTGCGCTCTTTTGTCGCCTGCCAGGTAGTAGTCGAACTTTGAACTGAAGCGGTTGACCGGAGGATGCGCTTCAAACTGCGCGATGGACAGCGTCAACTGATCGTAGGCGGCTTGTGCTCTACTTCGATCAAGCTTGCTGAGATGGACAGTGGGATGGTTTGGATCGTAGTTTCCGCCCGGTTTGCCGCAGACAGATTCAGTATCGGCGGGCCATTGAATCGCAAAGATTTGACTGCCCCAAACATCTTCGGCAAGGCTGCTATACGGCGCCCGTGAAGCGCGATAGACAAAACACGCGAAGTCGGTAAAGCCCATTTCCAGAGGATTGTCGGGAGGCCCTTGCGCCTGCTCTGCCGCAGGATTGGCCAGGCGGGTTCCCGTCGCGCGCCCGTCCCAGAAGTTGCCGCCATAGAAGTTTTTCTGTGTCGAGTTGTAGTGAAATATCGGCGCGAAGGTTGCGTAGGTGTAGCTCTGCGGTTTGCGATTCCCAAATCGTGAGCGAATCGATCCCGGATACGAACCCGTGGTTTGATTCAGCGTTGAAACGGGACCGGTGAACCCCGTTTCCGGCATGTGGCAAAAGGCGCAAGCCTCATTGCTTTTGACCGAAAGCGTTTTGTCGTAAAGCAAAAGGCCTCCGAGTGTTGTCTCATTGGCGAGCTGGTCGCTTCGATTGGGAGGATTGGCATGAAATTGCTTGAGGTAGAAAGCCTCGTAGCGATCGATGCGCGCCTCGACTGCCTGGATTGCCGCTTGCGCATCGGCCGGAATAGCGGCGCTTTGATTTTCATCCTGGGCCTGGACGGGTGCGACGAGGTGAGAGATCATGCCGGCACCTAATGCGAGCCCACCGGCTACTACTAGAGATGCTAAGGCAGAAAATTTTGCTGGACGCATGACAGCTGACTCCCTTGCAGGGCAAACGCATCTTAATTCTTGAGCAGACGGAGCAGGTAGTCATTGTCCCAACCGGCTTTGAGGCGTTTTCCGTGGATGCCGCGTTTTGAAGTCTTGTCTTGTTTGAGCAGATTGAGAGCGAT
>JAJYSV010000089.1 GCA_021793405.1 Acidobacteriota bacterium | reverse complement strand
ATTATTTCGACCTTTGTTTCGCGAAGATTCCCTCGCCCCATTTGGCGTCGTTGGCCTATTCCATCAGCATCGTCGCCATTTGCTTTGTCCCAGTCGCCGTACTGTACCGCAAGAAAATCTTTCTTAAAATCTGAGAGCGCAAGATGACGCCGAACATGCGGTGCGTCGTCCGTGTCCGCAGTGGCGGATTGCTCCACAAAGCCGCGACTGCGATGATCTCCGATTTCAAGCGGTGGGGCGATCTATCCAACTAGGTACGGGGGGTCTCTGATGGGTCGCACGATGATGCCCGTCCAAACTGAGGCGAATAGACGCTAAACGATTGATTTAATGGCTAATCCACTGCCAACCTCTCCTCAGCTCCGTTCTCTTCGTCATCCGCTACGGGCTTCAAGAAACCACCCGATTCGGTTGACGTAGAGACTGAGCCTTGCTAGGCTTGAGCATCAGCAGATAAACTAACGCAGTGTGCTTTCCCCGATCAGCATGAGCACTTACTCGTGTCCGAATCCAAATATCCGGGGATGTTGACCATCCAGAACTGTATTGACTGAAAGGAATCGATTCCCTGCGTGCGAAAACGCCACTACATCGTTTATGTCATCCGTGACGATCAGGGCCAACTGCGCAAGGTTCCGATTCCGATGCGTTATGCCTATGCATTCGTTGCTGCAGCCGTTGTCGGCCTTTTTACCATTACCGGACTGGCTGGCTCCTATGGCAGAATGCTGCTAAAAACAGAACAGTTCAACCGGGTCCGCAGCGAGCAGCAGAGTCTCCGGCAGCAGTATCAGCAATTGCAGAAGGACGCCAGACAGAAAGATATGCAGGTGGCGTCGCTTGGCTCGCTGGCAAGCGAGGTTTCAGCCTTGTATGGCCTTCGACAGAGTAAATTGAGCGCGGCGAAATCTGCCGTTTCCAGCCCGACGAGCAGCGTGTCCGCCGACAACAACTCTTATTACGGCTCTCTCGATCGCTTTTACGCGCTCCGTGACACCGCACTTTCCGGCGTTGCGATGCGCGCCCTCACGTCCGGGTTCAGTTCAGCATCCTCTATGAGCAATTGGGTAAACCTAGCCGACGCACCCACTCTCTGGCCAGTCACAGGTCGCATTACCAGTTCCTTCGGCGAACGCATTGATCCATTTGCGGACGACTCAGGCGAGGGCGAGTTTCATCGCGGAATTGACATTGCCGCTCCCATTGGCACCGCAATTCATGCCACAGGCGACGGGGTGGTGGTTGCAGCCGGTTGGGGTACAGGATATGGCCGCGAAGTCGCATTGAGCCATGGCCATGGCATTACCACGCTATATGCCCATATGGCCTCGATTGCGGTTATCCCCGGCCAGACCGTGTCGCGTGGGCAGATCATCGGCTATGTGGGCCTCAGCGGTCGCAGTACCGGCGCGCATTTGCACTATGAAGTTAGGATTCACGACACTCCGGTCAATCCCCATCGATATATGCGCGAAACCATTACACAGATGGCCGAAATCACTGTCTTGCCACAAACCGCTGGCCAGTAGCTCCTTCCACCTATTCCCTACAAGTCTTCCCGCACGATCCGCACGTGTTTCTGCGGCGTTTGCAGGTCAGGCTAAAGAATCCAGCCCCCCCCGACAACTTCATCGCCATCGTAAAATACAGCGGCTTGGCCCGGCGTAACAGCACGTTGGGGCTGATCGAAGTTCGCCGTGACCTCATCCCTGGCAGACATGGTCAGCGTGGCCCATGCCGGCTCGTGGCGGTGACGAATCTTCACCTGAAGGCGCAGTGTGCCTTCCAATCGCGGAATGGCGATCCAATTCAGACGATTCGCTCGCAATGCCTTGGATTGCAGATCTTCGCTACTGCCCACAACTACTTTCCTGTCTGCTCCATGGATGCCAATCACATAGAGAGGCGAACCCGTAGCAACCCCCAGCCCTTTGCGCTGACCCACCGTGAAGTTGTGTATGCCCTCGTGACGCCCGATCACCTCTCCGGAAGTAGTGACAAGTTCGCCGCTGGTGTCGGGCATGGCCTCACCTCGATCAGCCAGATATGCATCAAGAAACTGCTTGTAGTCGCCGCCGGGAATGAAACATATCTCCTGGGAATCCGGCTTGTTCGCCAACGCCAGTCCCTGCTCACGCGCTATGGTGCGGACATCTGGCTTCTGGTATCCGCCCAACGGAAACAGACTCCGGCTGAGCTGCTCCTGGGTCAGACCGAAGAGAAAATACGTCTGGTCCTTGCTGGTATCCGCGGGCCGCTTCAAAATCCAGCGATCACGGGCGTCATCATATTCATTGCGCGCGTAATGCCCGGTGGCGATCCGATCAGCTCCGATCTGGCGAGCGGTATCCAGCAACTGGGCGAACTTCAGGTGGTTGTTGCAAAGCGTGCAGGGTACTGGCGTGCGCCCGCTCAGATACTCCAGGACAAACGGCTGCACCACATCCTGCTCAAATCGCTCCTGCTGGTTCACCACGTAATAGGGGATGCCGAGATGCTCGGCTACGCGGCGCGCGTCGTACACGTCATCGAGCGAGCAGCAGCGACCCTCGCTGGTCTCCGGCATTCCTGGCCTGCCGGCGAGACGGCGCTGGTTCCACAGCTGGAGCGTGAGGCCGACAAGGTCGTAGCCTTCGGACTTCAGCATGGCGGCTACGGTCGAGGAATCGACTCCACCAGACATGGCGACGGCAATGGTTTCGGGTGTCGGCATGATTACGAAGCTTCTTCTCTCTTTGGCTATCGTTCGATGGCAGCAACTGTGAAGGCGTTCGTCGAAAATGTATCGCTCTTCCTGTAAAAGGGCGAGAGTTCGCGCAGTTTCGCGACTGCTTGCGGCACAATCTCAATCGCGAAGTCCACATCTTCCGCAGTGGTCAGCTTCGACAAGCTGAAACGCAGGCTCGCGCGGGCACGCTCGGTCGGCACATGCATCGCGGTCAGTACGTGCGATGGCTCACTTGCTCCGGATGCGCAAGCGGATCCACCGGAAACAGCCAGCCCTTTCAGGTCGAGTGCGATCACCAGGGCCTCACCTTCCAGATGATCGAACCACAGGTTCGTCGTGTTCGGCGCGCGCGGCATTTGGCTCGCATGTGCTCCCACATCGGCGACGCAGGCTAGAATTTCACCTTCCAATCGGTCGCGCAGATCTGCAATTTTTTGTGAAGAACCATCTGCCAGAGACTTGCTGGCAATCTCCGCCGCCTTGCCCAAGCCAACGATTCCCGCCAGATTTTCTGTTCCTGCTCGGCGCTGGCGCTCATGCGTGCCACCATACAGCAGAGGCTCAATCTTCGTATCTTTGCGGACGAATAAAACTCCGGTGCCTTGTGGCGCATGAATTTTATGCCCAGAGATAGAGAGCAAGCTGCATCCTATTTTCTCGACGTCCAGCGGCAGTTTGCCGGCAGCCTGTACCGCGTCGGTGTGAAACTGTACCCCGGCCTTGGCGGCAATCGCGGCGATTTCCACAACCGGCTGAATCGCCCCCGTTTCGTTGTTCGCCATCATCACACTAATCAGGCGCGTGTTGGGCCGCAGAGCCTGGCGAACCTCGTCGGGATCGACAACGCCGTTGCCGTCGACGGAAACAAACGTTACTTCGCGTCCGCGCTTCGCTAGCTGTTCGGCCGCATGCAGCACCGCATGGTGTTCGATCGTCGTCGTGATTAGATGATCGCCCGGCTTGGTCGCGCCAAACAAGGCCAGATTGTCGCTCTCCGTACCCCCGCTGGTAAAAACAATCTCTGCCGGACGACAATGCAACAATGCCGCCACGCTAATGCGCGCCTCCTCCACCGCTCCGCGTGCCCGCTGACCAAAGGAGTGCACGGAACTGGCATTCCCGAAGCGCTCCAGAAAATACGGCCGCATAGCCTCAAAGACTTCCGGCAACAGTGGCGTAGTCGCATTGGCGTCCATGTAAACACGGCGCATCGTCAAAAAAACTCCTAGCCATATTGTACGGCGACCCGCTCCCAATCGCTTTATGGCAAAAACTGCGCGACCTTTTCCGGTTGCGGCGGCGGTGTAAGCCAGCTAACTACGAACAAACAGATCAATGACGCCAGCAGCGCGGGAAAGATGGCATCTCTGTCCACAAAAAGTGTGGACAGATGGCGGTGTACAAAATCGATATCCCAGACAACGGTGACGATTGTGCCCGCCGCGATACAGGCAACGGCGCCATAGGAGTTGATGCGTCGGGAATAGAATGCTGCCAGTATTACCGGAGTGAGTGCGGCAGAATAAATCGTGTAGGCGTAAAGCGCTTTTTCCAGAATTGACACCGTGTAGGCCCCTTGGACCAGCGCCCAGATCCCGAGTCCCACCACAACCAGGCGTGAAACCAGCAATATGCTCCGATTGCTGGCGCCAGGCTGCAGATAACGAAGGAAAACGTCGTTTACCAGATTGGTTGCGGGAGAAAAAAGGTAATTGTTTGCCGTAGAGATAACCTTGGCAAAGACGGCGCCCAGCAACAGCGCGCCCAGCAGCGCCGGTAGCCCATGAGTTGCCGTGTAGGCAATGATCTCGCGCGGACGCTGGCTGACTTCGCCGGTGGTGTAGAGCGCCGATCCGATGACTGCGATGGCGACAATGATCGTTTCCAGAATCACTGTACCGATGATCCAGCCAACCACGGCAACGCGCGCATCTCTTTCAGATTTTGCAGAGAAGAACTTCTGATACATCGCCTGGTTGCCCAGCATCAGTAGCATCGTGGGCAGAAAGAACTCCATGGCGCGCGCGAACGAGATCGAGCCGAGTGCCTGGAAATGTGTCGCCGGAAGCGCGGCATGCAGACCAGCTATACCGCCCGCCTGATGCAGCAAAATCGGCAGCGAGATCAGCAGGGCCACCGTAACCAGCATGCCGATGGCGACATCCATATATGCAACCGAGGCCATACCAGCCAGTGCGGTAAAAACGATGACGAACGCCGCGATGATGTACATGCCCATGGTGCTGGTGATGGCTGCAGGGAAGATCAAGTGCAAGATGTCCCCACCGCCCCGCAACTGATAACTGGCGATGGCAGTGTAAGCGAACAGGATGGCAACGACTCCGAGCACGCGGGCAGTCTGGTTATAGCGGGCCTCCAGCAGGTCGGGAATTGTGTATTGGGCGAATTTTCTGGCCCGCGGCGCGATGAAATAAATCAATAGAAGTCCAGCCCAGCCGCCCGCAGGTTGCCACAACGCGGCAAACCCGTTGCGATAAGCGTTTTCCGCTCCGGCAAACAGAGAACCTGCCCCGATCCAAGAAGACAGCAACGTGAAAACCAGCACAAAGGCGGGCAGCGAACGGCCCGCGAGCAGATAATCGGCTTTCGTCTTGACGCCGCGGATCCGTGACATAGAGACGACCAGCAGCGTTAGGACAACGATGCCTAGGATCACGGCGTAGAGCGATGACATGAGTACCAGCACCCGAAAAAGAGGTTATGAGGGACCCGTCCAGTGTATAGAAGGAGTAAGCGCGTGCTGTTCTAGCCTTTTATTAGCTGCGCAGAACACCGACTACACCCGTGCCCGGTCGGGCACGCTCGATGGCGGCCGAGATTTGCGCGCTGTGCCGATGCGAAATTAAAACCCGTTTATTGCGCGAATGTCCTCCGGTGAGCACGACGATTGCGTTGCGGCGGACGCCGAAAAGTTCTGCGAGAAAGTCCTGAAGCTCCTCATTGGCGCGCCCGTCGATGGGGGGCGAAGCCAGCGCAATCTTCAGCCTGCCATCCAGAACGCCAAGAATCGTCGTGCGTTTTGCCCGCGGCTGTACCCGCACCTCAAACACGGTTCCCTGCTGCGTGTCCCATACCTCGATAGAATTTTCCTCGTTCATTTCGAAGGCCTCGCTCCGAAGATAGCCGTGCCGACCCGCACCAGTGTCGCACCTTCCTCAATCGCAACCGAAAAATCGTGAGACATGCCCATCGAAAGCTCATGCAGTGCCAGCCTCGGATATCGGCGCGCAATAGAATCTCGCAGCAAGCGCAACTGGTGAAAATAAGGTCGCACGCGTTCTAAGTCGTCGGCAAAGGGCGGCACCGTCATGAGCCCTTGCGCGTCAAGATGATGCAACTCCGGCAGCCGCTCAAGAAGTTGGTGCAGCTCAGATGCGTCAGGAATCAGTCCGTGCTTTGACATTTCCGGGCTCAGCTTAATCTCAATGAAGATAGGCAGGCGCTTGCCGGTCTCCGCCGCCGCCTGTTCGAGCCGCTCCGCAAGGCGGAGTGAGTCGATCGTATCGATTGCGTCAAAAATCTGGACAGCACGCGCAGCTTTGTTTGATTGCAAAGGGCCGATGCAATGAACCTTGGCTGGTTCTGGATCGGTAAACAGGCCCCCAGCCGCCAGCGCAACTCGTTTGCCAGCATATTCCTGAACACGATTTTCGCCGAACAGACGGACGCCGTTGGCGAAAGCTTCCATAACCCATTCTGGAGGGTGCGTCTTCGAGACGGCCATCAACCGCACCTCTGCACGCGTGCGACCTGCGCGGCGGCAGGCTGCGGCTATCTCTTCTTCGACCTGAGCGATATTGTCCGCAATCGACATCGAGAACGGCTTAACGGCCGTGATCTTCCAGGTATTTCTCCGCCTCGAGCGCAGCCATACAGCCGCTTCCGGCAGCGGTAATTGCCTGGCGATACCGGCGGTCCTGAACATCGCCGCATGCGAACACACCAGCCACGCGAGTGAAAACGTAGTCGTGCGTGCGGATGTATCCGTCGTCGTCGAGGTCAATCTGCCCAGTGAACATTTTCGCGTTGGGCACGTGGCCAATACCGAGGAACATGGCGCTGACGGGAAGAATTGACGTTTCCTGTGTCACCAGGTTCCGCAGCCGCAAGCCCGTCACTTCCTTCTGCTCGACACCCAGCACCTCTTCCACGGCAGTGTTGGTCAGGATGTGGATCTTCTCGTGGCCGATGGCGCGATCCAGCATGATTTTCGAAGCGCGAAACTGTTCCCGTCGATGGATCAATGTCACCTTGCTGGCGAAGCGGGTCAAAAACAACGCCTCCTCCATCGCCGAATCACCGCCGCCGATCACTGCGATCTCGTGACCGGAGAAGAAGAAGCCGTCGCATGTAGCACAGCTGCTCACCCCGTGACCGATCAGAGCCTGCTCGCTGGGCAGTCCCAGCCAGCGCGCCGAAGCGCCACTGGCGATGATCAGCGTGCGAGTATGCAACACTTCCTTTCCCACATGCAGTCGGAAAGGCCGCTTCGAAAGATCGACGCCGCTCAGGTGGCCCAGTCGAAAATCGGTGCCGAAACGCGAAGCCTGCATCCGCATATTCTCAATCAACTGCGGACCTTGAATGCCTTCCGGCCAGCCGGGGAAATTTTCGACCAGCGTTGTGATGGAAAGCTGGCCACCCGGCTCATGCCCTTCAAGAACCAGCGGTTTCAGGTTGGCGCGAGCCGCATAGATCGCGGCCGTCAAGCCGGCGCATCCGGTTCCCACGATAATGGTGTCGCGAATTTCGTCTGTCATAATCTTTTCACTAGTGTATCGGGAGTGGATGCGTCCGGAAGGACGAAAGATTCTGGTCACATTCGATCCCGGCACCGCGAGGCTTGATCGCCGGAATTCCGTCCGGCACATCCCAATTTTTCCGCAACCAGGCTACATCCAAAAGAATCCGCTCCAATCGCATCCTAATCTATGACATGTAGAGTCGGCCGATGTCGGTCCGCCGCGAAAGAAGAACGTAGAGCATGAGAATGCAGAGTGGAAACAATACCCAGAGACCTCGCGTCGTAATCGTGGGCGGAGGCTTCGCCGGTCTTGAGGCTGCCAAGCATCTGGCTGGCAAACCGGTGGACGTGATGCTGATCGACCGATGCAACCACCACACCTTTCAGCCGCTACTTTATCAGGTGGCACTTGCCGCTCTTTCGCCCGGAGACATCGCCCAGCCCATTCGCACCCTCTTTCGCAACCAGCACAATGTCGACGTATTGATGGATGAGGTGGTCGGCATCGATGTGGCTGCGAAATCGGTCCATCTTCACAGTTCCGCGGACATGCAGTATGACTATCTGATCCTGGCCACTGGGTCCACCCATTCCTACTTTGGCCATGACGAATGGGCGCCCTTTGCCCCCGGGCTCAAGACGGTCGAAGACGCCATCGAGATTCGTCGTCGGGTATTGCTGGCGTTTGAACTGGCGGAGCGCCAGGCGCTGGAACATGGCTCACATCCGCCGCTGAATTTCGTCATCGTCGGCGGCGGCCCGACGGGCGTAGAACTCGCAGGAGCAATCTCGGACATTTCGCGACTTTACATGCGCGAGGATTTTCGCCACATAGACCCCAGCAAGGCTCACGTGATTGTCATGGAAGGCGCTCCGCGAATTCTGGCCACCTATCCGGAAGACCTGTCCCGCGAGGCAACGGAGGAGTTGACACACCTTGGAGTTGAGGTGAGGAGTAACGAAAATGTAACCGATATCCAGCCCGGGTATGTCGTGGCCAATGGAGAAAGAGTCGAGTCGGTTGTGACCTTGTGGGCGGCCGGCGTCCAGGCTTCTCCGCTCGGCAGAATGTTGGGCGCGGAAATGGACAAGCGAGGGGCGATCGTTGTCGACGAATATCTGAATCCAGCCGGACATCCCGACATCTTTGTTTGCGGCGACCTAGCCCATGTGATCGAAAACGGCAGGCTAATCCCTGGGGTGGCGCAGCCGGCCATGCAGATGGGCGTGCATGCAGCACAGCAGATCCTCGCCGATTTGGCCGGCAAACCGAGGGCGACGTTTCATTATTTCGATAAAGGCGACATGGCGACAATCGGGCGGCATAGCGCCGTTGCCGACGTGAAGTGGCCTTTCCACGCGCATCTCGGTGGCTTGCCCGCGTGGATGGCATGGCTTACCATCCATATCTACTTCCTGATCGGCTTTCGCAATCGCGCGATCGTGCTGCTGCGGTGGATCTGGATGTATTTCGCTCTTTCCGTCGGACCTCGTCTTATCACAGGCAGTCAGAATCTGCCGGGGTGGGGGCAATTGACTGGGACCGAGCCGCCCCCAGCCATGACGCAGCTAGATCCAAATTCTCCGGGAGCTGTCGAAACTCCTACTCCCTAATCGTATTCGAACTTTCCGGCCTGGCATTTTAGGGTGATTTCTTCCTGGAAAACGAGCTTGAACAGACCATCGCGAATGGCGAGGAACGCAACTCCCTCTTTGACGAGCACTTCTCATCCGAAAAATTCTGTTCTACGCCGATACCGGTTCATTGACAGTCACTTTCACGGGGGTGAGCCAGTTGAATCGGTCAGGGCGTTTCCCAGTCGCAATGCCAAAATATTCGGCCGCCAGCTGCTTGGTGACCGGACCGGCGAGACCGTCTTTAATCGTGATCCGATCAATGGAGCGAATCGGAGTAACTTCCGCAGCCGTGCCGGTGAAAAAAACCTCATCGGCAATATAGAGAAGCTCGCGCGGAATCGGTTGCTCCACGACAGGAATTCCCATATCGCGCGCCAGTGTCAAAATGGAAGCCCGCGTGATTCCGGCAAGAACGGAACTGCCAAGATATGAGGTCAGCAGTTGACCCTTGTGCACGAGAAAGAGGTTTTCTCCGGAGCCCTCCGACACAAGCCCGTTCACATCGAGTCCCACGCCCTCGTCATATCCGTTCATCTTCGCCTCCATGTGGATGAGCTGCGAGTTCATGTAATTCGCGCCAGCCTTGGCGAGTGCCGGCAGCGTATTGGGTGCCATCCGATTCCAGGAAGAGATGCAGATATCGGCGCTGCGATCTCCGGAGACATATTTCCCCCAAGCGAAGTTGCCAATATATACCTCAATGGGGTTCTTCAGCGGGTTCACGCCCAGTTCGCCGTATCCACGAAAAGCAATGGGGCGGATATAGCACGGTGCGACACCATTGGATTCGACCGTCTCGACAACAGCGTCATTCATCTGGTCCAGCGTGTAGCTCAGATCCATGCGATAGATTTTTGCCGAGTCCAACATCCGTTGCATGTGGTCCTGAAGCCGGAAGATGGCAGCACCCTTCTCGGTTTTATAGCAGCGGATCCCTTCGAATACCGACGAGCCGTAATGGATGACATGGGACATTACGTGGATTTGGGCCTGGTCCCATGGAATAAGCTTTCCGTTGTGCCAGATATGTTTCGTCGGCTGTAATGGCATGGCGTGATTCTCCTTGGTGAGAACGCAACTCGCTGGATGATTTCAATTATATCGACGCAATAGAAGTTTCACTGAAGAAGCGCCTGCGGTTTGCTGCAAAATGTCTACGATAAACTCCGCATTCCAGTGAAGCGCCCCTGGAAACCTTCGGCGATTGCATGAAATCCAAACACCGCTGCCGCACGTAATAAATTCAAGAGTGAGGAATGTTTCCCGCAGCGGTTTCGAGATCGATTTTCTCCCAGTCGCCGCGCTCGATGCCGGAGCGAATTTGCGCAGGCGTCCATCCCTTTCGAGTCATCTGATACGCATAGAAGCCTTCTTTGGCGCACGTGCTGCATTCGGCACCGTGCAGACCTTCAAAGCAACTGCGCAGGCTGCGATGCCCCAAGGCCATATCGCACCGGCAATAACAAGGGAGTTGATATAGGACCTTCGAGATCCTGGCGGCATCCTGATATACCTTCACCTGCCACGCCAGCTGGAAATTAGGCCCGGTCAATTGCCTGCCATGAAGAATCGGCGGCAACACAGCGGAGGGAGCGGGAGCGGTCGGGTGGAACGCTGGAACTTCGGCGCTTGGACTCGTCCATTGCGCGTGGGCGCCCACACAGATCAAGGCAATACTGATGGTCAACCAGAAACGACTATGCATGAGATTCAAGACTCCTGAAGATCCTTCCGAAATTGTACGACTCTGCGGACGGACAGTAGAAACTCACAACCACGTTGAAATGCCTCGTTGCTGGAAAAATTCGTCTCGCAAAGTTGCATAGAAATTGTTGAGGTAACGACGCAACTTCATAGTTGGCATCGAATAGAATTCCCTCCAAAAATACGTATCTTGGAGATTTCCACAAAAATACTGCGTTAAAGAGATATCATCGAGTCGATTCGATGACTGACAAAGATCGTCACAGGATTTTTCCAGCTTACGCAATCATGCAACCGGGACCTCTACGCTGAATTCTTATGTTTGATTTTGCCCCTCTGCCTGATTTACTGGCGCTGACGATTCTCGTCTTCGTGTTCTGGTCAATCCTGCGACGGCGGGCGGGCACCAAGCTGCAAGCGTGGCTCCTGGGCTGGGTCTTTGTACTTCTGCACTTTGTCGTGCGGCTATTTGGCGGCAGACCCGGTAACCTTCAAACACTCGTGTACGCCATTTCATCGATGACCTTAGAACTGGCTGGCGCAGCATTTATCTACGCGGCTGGCGGTGCTCAGCGCAGCATTCGGCTCCGATGGATCGCCGGGGCTGGATTGTTTGCGACGCAGCTCTACATCCTGTTTCTCTACCTCAACTTCGCATCTGCCCCCTCTTATTACGCTGCTGTCGCCATTCTCTTCGCGACCGGTGTCGCCGTACTCTTCCATGACCCGGACCGGCCCATCAACGAGCGCAATCTGTACGCTTTCTCGGTGCTAATTCTGGCCGTGGCACTGGGAATTTTAGCCCATCGCGGACAGCAGGACTACGGCCTCAACTGTATTCTCTTTGTCGTGTATTTGATGGCTGGGATTCAGTATTGGAGAAAGTTCCCGCAGAGGTCCACGGGTTCTTCGACTGCTGTGGTGGGCCTAGTGGCGTGGGCGTCTGTTTTCCCTATCTCCGCCCTGTTGGCAATTTTCCAACCCGGCCTTCATATTCAGAATTCCGTTTGGAACATTCCAAAGTATATTGTCGCGATCGGAATTCTATTGACGTTGTTGGAGGAACAGATCGATCACACGAATCATCTGGCATTGCACGATCCGCTGACAGGTCTTCCCAACCGCCGACTGCTGGAAGATCGACTGACCAAAGCTCTCGAAAGAGCAGAGCGCAATGAAGCCAGAGTCGCTGTACTTCTGATCGACATGGATAATTTTAAGCAGATCAACGACACATACGGCCATGCTGTCGGAGATGAAGTTCTGCGGATCGTCGCCACGAGACTCCAAATGCGTATTCGCAAAGCCGATACGATTGCGCGCGCCGGAGGCGATGAGTTTATGGTAATCGTTTCGGACCTGTTGCAGCCGCACGGGGCAGAGGTGCTGGCAGCCAAGCTGATGGCAGACCTCAATGAACCCATTGTCATGGGCGCAGCGCAATTACCCGCGGGCGCAAGTATCGGTCTGGCGATTTATCCCGACGACGCGCAAACCCCGGAAGCGCTCTGCGCGAAAGCGGATGCGGCCATGTACCGTCAGAAACGCCAGACTAAGCAGGCTGAATAGACTTTCTGTCCACGATCTGCGAAGTAGAATTTACTTTCGACTGGGACACGGACGTCCCAATTGATCGGCATCCCTTCCGAAAAAAAAAGACGGCACGAACGGTAAATTGTCCGTGCCGGGAGGCCAGTGACGCAACTTGCTAAGAAATGGAGCGCCGTGCAGAAGTTTCTCAGTAGCGCTGCTTCATTCCTCGACTGTTATAGGATGCCACAAATAAACCGACGATGCACGAAAAATACACATTTTTCATATATTTTTTAATACTTCTTCCAAATTTCATAGAAATTGATCTCTTTGTGGCCCCCGGAAGCATAGGAAACGGCGGCTGCGCCCCCTTTCATAATTGATTTTAAAGGGATATGAAATCCTTGGGGGCGGTGTGTGCCATACTTGGCTATGGCTGGAGGATTTTGCGGAACTGACATTGCTCTCCGGCCGGAAGCAGAGTGAATAATGGGAATCTTAGGCAGAGGATCCATACAGAAATCAGGACTTGAGGAGATTACCCAAACTCCGCCAACCGGAGCCGCTCCGGGGCGCGGACGTTGGTCGACGGCCTTTCTCATCGCTGCTTCAGCGATCGTTGGAGCGACCGCCGTGGCCTTCTGGAATCGCAGAGTAATCGCTAAAATGCGAGTGCAGCTCTTGGCGGAATCTGAACATCCTCAACCCCCTGCACATAGCGACGAGGAGATATTCTGACCCTGCCCCGGGTTCAGGGTTCGCGGTTTTCAACAGGGGCGGCAGCTTTTCAACAGCACCCGTGTTGCGAATCCGTCGGGATCAGTGTAATGTCATGACTGGGCATGGGGAACTCCACCAGGCCATCTAGATATCTAGAGCAGAATTCGTAGGCCAGCAGAACGGAACAGCCTAATCTAGGCATCTTGTTCGCACTACTTTTCCCATAGATACCCAAGAGATTTTTTCCACCTGTCCGACTTCATGCACGGATAGGCGCGCGGCGAAAATGCCTCTGGAAAAAATGAACGGCACGAAACGGAGAGTCAGGCATCCTGATTTCTGACAGGGCTGGCGAGAAAAAGATTCGGGTAAAGTTGACAGCAGTCCATAAGAATTGATAGTCTGGTTTGGTCGCGCAAAAAACAGAAATGAACGCTGAAAAGCACAATTCTGGCGCGCAAAGTTCGAGGACCCGCTGGAATCATCCAGCGGCTCGATCCAAAAAGAACTCGCTCAGGCGATGCTTCTTAAGGATCTTTGACAATTGGTTGAATATGCCAGTCGTGAGATGACGATGAAGTTGTGGTTTAGTCATTCTCACTAGTATAGGCTTCGCAGCCTTTCGAGCGCTGCGAGGTAGCATCTTGCTCTTCGACCT
>JAJYSV010000088.1 GCA_021793405.1 Acidobacteriota bacterium | reverse complement strand
AATTCCTGGGAGTCATCTATCACACCCTCAAAAATAACTGGGTGTTCGAGGACTTCCCCAATTTTGTCTTGGCCTCCTGAAAACAGGCCGCAACTAAAGCATGAGTAGACAACTATTCATGGGAGGACACCATGTCGGAAAGAAAACAGCAGACCTATGCGAATCATGCGCGCTTCGATCCGTGGTTTCATTTTTTTCTGGCGCCAGTGCTATTGATTACGCTGGTCGCGACGGTAGTGCAGTTGGTTCGGCACCCACATCTTGGCAGCGCGTGGCATGTCGTGCTGGCGCTGGCGCTGGTTGTTTTGGCTGTGAAGGCGCGGACCTACGCATTGAAGGCACAGGATCGTGTGATTCGGCTGGAGGAGAGGTTGCGTCTGACCGCGCTGCTGCGGGAGCCGTTGCGCGCACGCATCGGGGAACTGGAGATACGTCAGTTGATTGGGCTGCGCTTTGCATCCGACGCCGAGATTCCGGCGCTGGTGGAGCGCGCATTGAACGAAAAGCTTACGGAGAAGCAGATCAAGCAGGCGATCCAGGTGTGGCGACCCGATTATTATCGCGTTTGAGATGAGACGCCGCCGTTCGGAAGGCAGTTCGGGAATGCGCGGCGATTCCATATTGTTTCCATGGAGGACAAGGAATTTGAGACGCCGCCTTCGATTGCCCGGGATGGCTGCCGCGATGGCCATGGTAGTTCTGACGGGTTGCCATCACCTGCCGCCATCGAAACCGTTGAGCGAATTGACGCCGACGGAGATGCGTGGGTATGCGATCTATCAGTCGCAGTGCGCGTCCTGCCATTACGCCAACACGGAGCAACCACTGCATGGACCTGGTTTGCAGGGGATGTTCAAGAAGCCGTATCTGCCGAGCGGCGCTCCGGCGAATGACGATCGTGTATTATCGGCCATTGTTCACGGCCGCAACATGATGCCCGCGTTTGGCAATGTGCTGGACGAACGACAGCTACAGGATCTGATGGCCTATCTACATACCCTATGAATGAACCTGAGGAGAAGTCCCGTCCGGACGATAGCGCCGCTAAATTCCCCGGCGCGGTCGCTATTGCTTTCTGGATGCTGCTGGAGGCGATGATTGGGGTGGTGGGAGTGTTCAGCCATCACTTTGCCAGCCATGGGGCAAGGCTCGCCGTGCTGGCGGTGGCGTCGCTGCTGGCGCTGGCCGGGCTTGGCCTGCTGCAAATGCGGCGGTGGGGATGGGCACTGGCACTTGCGGCCGCGTTCCTCACCAGCGGCTACGGCATTTACGTGATCCTGCGATTTCATCAGCAGAATTACTGGGTGATGACGCTGGCGAATTTCGTTTTCTTTTTCTACCTGATCCGTCCGGAGATTCTGCGGCGGCTACGATAGGGCAATTCCGGTTCGGCGTTCTCGATGCGCGGAACCGCTGCCACAGCCGTCTTAGGAACCTTTTAGATAGCGTGCGAAAAAGGCAAACATGCGGTGGTCGGCGTCGGCTGTATCGGCGGGCTTGTAGCCGGTCTTGTTATCCGGATTTTGAAAGGCATGGCCGGCGTCGGGATATTCCTTGACGTCGACGGGATGGCCAAGTTTCTGCATTTCCGCGGCAAAGTCCTGAACATCCTGGGGCGTGATGCCGCGGTCCAGCGCCCCAAAATTGCCCAGAATGGCGGCATGGATTTTTTTCAACTGCTCCGGCTCAGTCTCCGGCGCACCATAGTTGATGGCCACAGCGCGGAGCGATGGCGCAGCAATGGCAAGCTGCATCGCGAAGCTGCCACCCATACACCAGCCGACCGCTCCCAGGCGGTTCGGGTCCACGTAGGGGAGCGTTTTTACATAGTCAATGGCGGACGTCAGATAGCGGACGCCACGGTCCTGGGGAAGGGCGCGCATCAATTCATGGGCCATTTCAGGGTCGGTCGCGACCTGACCGCGATAGAGGTCCACGGCGACGGTGACATAGCCGTGTTCGGTAAACATCTGCGCCTGTTGCTTCACCCAGTCATTCAATCCCCACCACTCGTGAATGACGATGATCGCGGGAAACGGACCGGCGCCCTGCGGACGATATAGAACGGCGTGGACGGTTTCGGCGCCGCTGGCAAAGCTGACATTCTGGGGACCGACGACGCTTTGCGCAGATTTGGACTGCGCGACGGAAGGAGACAGGCTGAGGAGCCAGAAAAATAACAAAGAAGATAAGGACAGCAAACGAGTGGACTTCATCCAGACACATCCTTGCCAGGGAAGAAATGATGGATAGTGTGGAAGACGAGCAGGTTCACCGGATGCTTCCACACAACAACAATACGCCGAGTATGCGCTTAAGAAAACGATCCCGCAAAGTCCCAAATTGCGACGATCCGGAACAAATCCACCACATTTCAACCCATGTGCATGCCGCCATTTACATCGAGAACATGGCCAGTGATATAACCGGCCTGGTCCGAGGCGAGGAAGACGACGGCGTGGGCCACGTCTTCCGGGGTTCCGGCGCGGTCCAGCGGAATCTGCGTCAGCATGGCACTTCTTTGTTGATCGTTCAGGACATCAGTCATGGGCGTGGATATATAGCCGGGAGCGACGGCGTTGACGGTGATGTTGCGGGAGGCAAGTTCGCGCGCCAGGGACATGGTCAAGCCGATGAGGCCGGCTTTGCTGGCAGCATAGTTTGCCTGACCCGCCTGTCCCGTTTCTCCCACCACGCTGGCGATGTTGATAATGCGTCCCCAGCGCGCCTTCAACATGCTGGAGGAGACGGCCTGCGTCAGCAGGAATGCGCCAGTCAGGTTGGTGTTCAATACCGCGTTCCAGTCGGCGAGCTTCATGCGCAGCATCAGACTGTCTCTAGTGATTCCGCCATTGTTGACCAGAATTTCTACTTTGCCGAAGTGGGCGACGACCGCCCGGGCGCATGCTTTGATCGACTCTTCGCTGGCCAGGTCCACTTCGAAGGGTGTCGCATGGCCGCCGGCGGCCTCAATTTCTGCGGCGACTTCAGCTAGCCGGGTTTGGTTCCGTGCCGCAAGCGCGACGTGGGCGCCTGCCTTGGCGAGCGCCAGCGCGCAACCGCGGCCAATGCCCTGCGATGCGCCCGTGATCAGCGCAACCCGGCCGTTCAAAGAAATCATAGGGTCCACTCCTGAGTTTTAGTCTTTGCCGATAACCACCAGATTATAGATGGCAAGGGGATCTCCCAACTTGCTGTATGCAACGCAACCCTACGCACTTATCCGAGGGCCAGGGCGGGTTCCAGTTGCCAGATATAAACCATCTGCTCGCGGGCGAAATGCAGCACCGGCGGAATGTCGGGCAGGTGAATGCCATGCGCCAGGGGCAGATCGTTCACTTCGATGTTCGCCTCGGCGGCTTCCAGCGGCCAGGGCGCGTGATGGATGTTGCCTTGCAGCAACTCGCCGTCGCGGTCATGCGTGAACAGGCAATAGCGTTCGGTCAGGAAATACTCGATGGTGTCGCGGGCGCTGCGCCCGGAGCTTTGCGGGCCCATTCCGCGATAGGTGGCGCGGAAGTGGACGGGCTCATGGGCGAGCAGGCGTGTGCTTTCATAGTGGACCCAGCCGCCGTCCCGCTCCTCGACGCGCATCTTCGCCCAATAGTAGGGCAGGTGAAACCAAAGACGCGCCGCCAAAACCGCTGCCGGGTTCGCTGCGTCGAGTGAGAAAAAATAAACTCCCGGGGTGCCAGTGCGTTCGTCACGTACGTACGTGCGGAGATTCAGTTCGGCGAAGCGGTGCGCTCCTGGAACGCTGCCCAGTCCGCGGAAGCGAATGCGGTCCATGGTGAAGGGCACAATGCCGATCCATCCTGTTCCTGCAAAGCCGTCGACGACCAGGCCGGGCGGTAACAGGGGGGCAATTTCTTCCGCCGCGACAGGCCAGTGCGCAAACAGCAGGCTGTGCCACCGTTGCGTCATGACCCAAGGCCGTTTTGGCAGTGCCCACGGCCGGTCCGCGACCATTGTAAGGACTTCGCCCATATGCTCTTTCCACTATGCTACGCACGTGCCGCGGTTGACGTCCAAAGACAGCCGACTGGCCACCACACCGCATGGTACCTGCTTTTCAGTCTGGCCAGTATCAAAAGCTTGGCGTTCTTTCTTTTATGACACGCTGGGATTCGCCTGCGATACTCTGAAGGTCAACATCCTGAAACGAGCAGATTGTCACGAAAGCATATGCCTCCCGAAGACTCAATCCCTCCGTCCCTGGACTCCGATCCCAACACTACGGAAATTTATGCCATTCATGGCGCAGATCCCGAGGTGCTGGCGTATGCGATGGCGAAATATTCCCGTTCCGCGCTCTCCATGAAGCAGTCTTTGCGCGAATTGAACGCCCAGCGTGCCGAACAGTTCCTGAACACATTTTATTTCCAGTATGGACACCGATCGATCGCGGATCTGGCGCACATTGCATTTGCCGTGGAGCGTTTGTCGCTGCTGGCGGCTATCGTGCTGGTCGATGAGCAGCGCTGGGACGGGCAGGAACGCTCCACCCGCTATCAGGATTTCAAGAAAAGCGGCTGGTATCTGCCAGCATTCGGTACCGACGGGAAGGCGCGTCAGCTCTATACGCAACAGATCGAAAAGCTGTTTGCAAAGTACGACGAAATTTCCCGGGGCGCGGTCGAGTTGTTGCGTGCTCAGGTTCCGAAGCCCGCTGAAATGAAGCAGGAGGCGTATGAGCGTACCCTGCGGGCGCGAGCCTTCGACGGGGCACGGTACCTTTTACCGCTGGCGGCGAACACGTCTCTGGGCGAGATTGTGAACGCTCGCACGCTGGAGACGCAGGTCTCGCGGCTGCTGTCGCAACCCCACGCAGAGGTTCGCCGGTTGGGAGAAAAATTGCGCGAGGCTGCCGCTACCCCTTGCTGGAACGTGCAGCGGGCTGCGTTGGAAGCGTTGCAGCGCGACATTGCGGCTGCCGATCCGGTGCTTGGCGAGCGCGCCGCGGAGTTGCTGCTGCGCGAGGTTGCGGTCGCTCCGACGCTGGTGAAATATGCCGCGCCGGTTGAGTACATACAGAAAACCCGCGCTGATCTGGAACAGGCGGCGCAGGAATTGATGCGGCAGGCGCCGATCGAGCCTGCGCCGCTGGTCGACCTGGTGGAGAATCACCTGGGCGGCAACCACGGCGAGCAGGAATCGATGGAGATCGAGATTGTGACGACGCTGCTCTATGGGGCGTGTCACTATTCGTATCGCCAGATTCGCGAACAGGTTGCCGCGCTCGATGCAGTGCGCCGGGATGAGTTGCTGGCTCTCGGCACCCGGCATCGCGGACGTCACGATGAACTGCTCCGCGCCTTTTCCTCGGGCTATCAGTTTCGCTTCGACATCCTCATGGACATCGGCGGCTTTCGCGACATGCATCGGCATCGCCGCTGCGTGCAGACTCTGCAAAGTTTTACCAACGCGCACGGCTACGAAGTTCCCGAACTGCTGTCTGAGTCCGATCTGCGCGAGCCGTATGGGCAGGCCGTCCGCGAGGCACACACGGCTTTCCTGCAGCTATCGCAGGCGAACATTCCGGAGGCGAAGGAGACCGCGCAATACCTGCTGCCGCTGGGAACGCGGTGCCGTTCGCTGTTCAAGATGGATTTCGCCGAGGCCCTGTATATCGCCGAACTGCGCAGCGCCCCGCAAGGGCACATTTCCTATCGCCGTGTTGCCTGGGAGATGTATGAGGCGATCGCGAAGCGACATCCTGCATTGGCGAAGAATTTTCGCATTACCGATGTCAATATTCCGGTCGATCCGTTGCAGCGATAAGGCCGGTCACAGAACATGCGACGTGAACGCCAGGCCGGAAAGCGTTGTCGGTTACTTTAGTATGGAAAAAGGATCGGAAGATATTCGCTATTGCTTCGCCTATTCCCAAATTGGTGCTAAAATCCCGCCAGTAACCAAAGTGGACTTCAATTGTTTTACTCGATACCAGCAGCAGTCGTAGCGTGTCGCGGACAATTCAATTCCAACTCATCCCCGGAGATTCGAAATGGCAGACGACAAAGAACGCGCACGTGCGATTGATCTGGCACTGGCGCAGATTGAAAAGCAGTTCGGCAAGGGCTCCATCATGCGCCTCGGCAACAAAGAGGCGATTGTTCCGATTTCTGTTATTTCAACTGGGTCGATCTCGTTCGATGCGGCGCTGGGTGTGGGCGGTGTTCCCCGTGGACGGGTGATCGAGATCTTCGGGCCGGAATCTTCCGGAAAAACTACGATTACGTTGCAGATTATCGCCGAAGCGCAGAAGGCGGGCGGCATGGCGGCGTTTGTGGATGCCGAGCACGCGCTCGATCCGCAGTATGCGAAGAAGCTGGGCGTCGATGTGGACAATCTGCTGATCTCGCAGCCGGATTACGGCGAGCAGGCGCTGGAGATTACCGAAGCGCTGGTGCGCTCGGGCGCGATCGATGTGCTGGTGGTCGACTCGGTGGCGGCGCTGGTGCCGAAGGCGGAACTCGACGGCGAGATGGGCGATTCCCACATGGGATTGCAGGCGCGACTCATGTCGCAGGCGCTTCGCAAGCTTACCGGGACGGTGTCGAAGTCGCGCACCTCGCTGATCTTCATCAACCAGATTCGCGAGAAGATCGGCGTGATGTTCGGCAATCCAGAGACAACGACCGGCGGCCGCGCGCTGAAGTTCTATTCTTCGGTACGCATTGATATTCGCCGCATCGCCGCTGTAAAAGAGGGCGATGTTGTCGTCGGGTCAAGGACCAAGGTCAAGATCGTCAAGAACAAAGTGGCTGCACCATTTCGTGAGGCGGAGTTCGACATTCTGTACGGCGAAGGCATATCGCGCGAGGGCGATGTGCTGGACCAGGCGGTGCTGCAAAATATCGTCGAGAAATCTGGCGCATGGTACAGCTTCTCTGGGGAACGCATCGGCCAGGGCAGGGAAAATGTCCGGCAATATTTTAAAGACAACAAGGACACGTTCGCGCGGGTCGAGTCCACTCTGCGCCAGAAGATGGGTATCGGGGGAAAGAGCGACGTGCCCGAGGTGCCGCCCATTCCGCTGAACGGAGCGGTTGCTGCGCATGAAGTGGTGAAGGCGGCAGGGAAAAAGTAGCAGCGCTTTTCAGTTTGTATTCAGATTCGCGGGCGGCCAGTTCAAAAAACTGGCTGTCCGTTGCTTTTGGTAGCGTCCGTCGTCTCTTTACCGGCCCCGGATTCATCCTGTCCATTTCTGGACAGCGATTTCTGAAATTGGACAGTTTTTGCGGGTCAGTGCTCACGCCGTTGCGGGTAACTTCAATTGATCCATGGGCTTTCAAAAAAAGCGTATTGGACTTCAAAATGCTGATGCAACATGCGTAGCCTACGCTGAAACTGGGGTCGTCGCCAAAATGCGAAGAATATGGATCGATCTGCGTTCCACTCTGCGGCAGTTGAAGAATAGTCCTGGATTTACCTTTGTTGCGGTGGCGATTCTGGGGCTGGGCATCGGGGCCACGACCGCGATCTACACGCTGCTCGATCAGGCGCTCTTGCGTTCGCTGCCGGTGCGCAACCCGGATCGGCTGGTGCAGCTGAACGGATCGGGTGCATGGAGCGGGCACCGCACCAATACCTATGGCGGAGCTGCGTCGAATTATTTTTCCTATCCGATGTATCTGAATCTGCGCGACCGGAATAAAGTTTTCAGCGGGGTGCTGGCGACCACCCCGGCGAACGTTGGCCTTGTTTGGCGTGACCGGCCGGAGGAGGTGAGTGCCGAGCTTGTCTCCGGCGATTATTTCGACGTGCTCGGGGTGGAGCCAGCATTGGGCAGATTGCTTCTGCCTTCTGACAACCGGGTACAGAATGGCAGCCCGGTTGTTGTCTTGAGTTTCGGTTACTGGCAGCGGCGCTTTGGCTCGGACCCGCGCGTACTGGGCCAGACCGTCGGCATCAACGGCCATCCCTTTACCATCGTGGGCGTAGCCGCGCCGGGTTTTCACAGCGTACGTGGTGGTGCTACACCCGCCGTCTTCGTCCCCATGATGATGAAGCGGGAAGTGGAGCCAGGCGTCGATGACCTCTTCGATTTTCAGTCACGCTGGCTCAATATCATCGCGCGCCTAAAGCCAGGCATATCCCGAACGCAGGCGCAGGCCGGAATCGAGCCTTTGTGGCATTCTCTACGGGCGGAGGAACTACAGAAGAGATCTGACCACTCAGCGGGTTTCCGCGTCGCCTTTCTCGACAAAAGTTATTTGACGCTGGAGGATGGCTCCAGGGGATTTGCACCGAATCTGCGAAATCTGCGCATGCCTTTGCTGATTGTGATGTTTATGGCCGCGCTGGTGCTGCTAATGGCGTGCGCCAATGTCGCCAGCCTGATGCTGGTGCGGGCCGCGGGCCGGGTGCGCGAGATGTCGGTTCGTTATGCATTGGGCGCAAAGCGTAGCCAGATCGTGCAGCAGTTGCTGATGGAGGGACTGTTGCTTGGGCTGGCCGGCGGTGCGCTGGGGTTGTGGATGGCTCCGCGGGTAGCGGCGCTGCTGGAGCGGAGCATTCTGGACCAAACCACGGGCGAGCTGCCATTCTCAACCCATCCCGACTTGCGGATCCTGGCATTTACGTTGGTGCTGTCGATTGCCGTGAGCCTGCTGTTCAGCCTCGCCCCGGCGCTACAATTCTGGCGTCCCGACGTTTCGCCGGTATTGAAACAACAGGCTCCCACAGTATCCGGCGGATCGTTGCAGTTGCAGCGCGTGGCCGTCGGCGTGCAGATTGGGTTGAGCGTGCTGCTGCTGGTGGCGGCAGGTCTGTTCGTGCGGACACTTTACAACCTGAAGTCGATCGATGTGGGATTTTCCACCGATCACCTGATTGAATTTCAGGTGGCTCCATGGATGGCCGGATACGCGCCCGACGCGGTCAAGCCCCTGTACGAACGAATGCTGACCACCTTGCGTGGACTGCCGGGAGTTCACGCGGTGGGAGTGACGGACGATCCGGAACTCACAGGTGACGAGCACGGCGGCAACATTACCATTGCCGGCTACAAAGCCACGGAAACCGAAGATATGATCGTGGAGCATGCCAATGTCAGCCCCGGTTTCTTCGCTGCGCTGCAAATGCCGCTGCTGGCCGGACGAACTTTTACGGATGCGGACAATGCGGCGGGGTCTAAAGTGGCCGTCGTGAACGAGAGCTTTGCCCGGCATTATTTTGGCGATCCCCGAAATGCCCTCGGTCATATCTTCGGTTTTGGCGGCGGGTATACGGGGAAGACGGACATTCAAATCGTAGGTATCGTGCGGGATACGAAGCATGAGAGCGTGGATGACGCTCACATTCTTCGCAGTGTTTTCATTCCGTATACTCAGGCCAATGGGTTCCGGGGCATGACCTTCTACATGCGCACCTGGCAGGCGCCGGATGCCGCCATGGCGATGATTCGGAAATCGATGCATGATCTTGACTCAAAGCTGGTACTGAATTCGCTGGAAACGATGGGCGATCAAATCAACGAAGATCTCGATTCGCAACGCACGGTCGCGCTGCTGGCCATCAGTTTTGGCATTCTCGCGCTGTTGATCTCCGCTGTGGGCCTGTATGGGGTGCTGTCCTATGCCACAGCGCAGCGGACGCGCGAGATTGGATTGCGCATTGCGCTGGGAGCCAACCGTGCGTCCATCGCGCGCATGGTTTTGATGGATGTATTACGGCTGGTTATTTTCAGCGTGGCGGTGGCTCTGCCTGTCTCGTGGTTGATAACGCGCTGGGTGCGGGACCAGCTTTACGGTGTCTCCGGCCATGATCCGACGACGATGGTGGCCGTGGTTGCGGCGGTCGTTGGAATTGCGCTGCTCGCTGCAATTCTGCCGGTGCGGCGGGCCATGGAAGTCGATCCCATGACGGCGCTGAGATATGAGTAAACGGAGTGCGGCACGGCAGTCTGGCGTCTTCTAGATTGCAACGCAGTGCGCTGCCCCATACAATCCAGTGTGTCGTGAATACTGTCCGCGCCATCTATCCCGGCACCTTCGATCCGCTCACCAACGGTCATCTTGATCTGATTGCCCGCGGTTCGAAAATCTTCGACCACCTGGTCGTGGCCATCCTCAAGAACTCCGACAAGCAGCCCCTGTTTTCCGTGCAGGAACGGGTGGACATGATCCAGGAAACCACGCGCGAATTCGACAATGTATCCGTCAGCACATTCGACGGGTTATTGGTGGAGTTTGCCCGCCTGCAACATGCGCAGGCATTGCTGCGCGGCATTCGGGCGATCAGCGACTATGAGTATGAGCTGCAAATGGCGTTAATGAATCGCCGTCTGGCGCCGGAGCTGGAAACGGTGTTTATGATGCCCGCGGAACAGTATTCCTATCTGAGTTCCCGCTTGATCCGGGGAGTATTTCGGCTGGGTGGATCGGTGGAGGGACTGGTGCCTCCCACCGTGGTGGAACGGCTGCGCACGCGCATTTTGACAAGCCTGACCGAATCGGAAAAGTAGTCTACCGGGCGCTGGAACAGCCGCGCCGCAAAGACGCTGGCTGGATATCCGCGGAACGGAATTGCTCTGGTCCGTCATCTCTGCGAAACTAGAGGTATTATGACCACGTCAGTTGCCCAGAAAATCTTCGCCGATCGCATCAACCGCATCGAGGTTTCTGCGACCATGGCAGTGACTGCGGAGGCAGCCAAGCTGCGTGCCCAGGGTGTCAATCTGGTGGACTATGGCGCAGGCGAACCGCATTTTGCCACGCCGCGCCATATTAAAGACGCCGCGATCGCCGCAATTGAAGGCAACTTTACGCGCTATACGACGGTGAGCGGCATTGCCGAGTTGCGCAAGGCCATCGTCGAGCGCCACGCCGCGGATTTCGGGTCGAGCTATTCGCCGGAAGAGGCGATCTTCGCCACGGGCGGCAAGCTGGCGCTGTTCGAGGCGATCAACGTGCTGGTGGACCACGGCGATGAAGTGGTGCTGCCGGTGCCTTATTGGGTTTCCTTCAAAGACATCATTCAATATGCGGGTGGCACGCCGGTGTATCTGGAAACCGACGAGGCGGAAAACTTTCGCATCACCGCCGCCGCGATTGAGCGGGCGATTACGCCGCGCACCAAGGCCATCATTCTGAATTCGCCTTCGAATCCGTCTGGGGCGGTGATTGCTCCCACGGATCTGGAACAAGTGGTGCGGCTGGCTCATGCTCGCGGCATTTACATGTTGCTGGATGAGTGTTACGCGTATCTGCAGTACACGGGTGTGCCCATATCGGGCGGCAGCTTTACGGATTGCAAAGAGCATGTCCTGGTGCTGGGTTCCTTGTCGAAGACCTATGCGATGACGGGTTGGCGGGCCGGTTTTGCGTTGGGGCCCAAGCCGATCATTCAGGCGATGTCGAAGCTGCAAAGCCAAAGCACGTCCTCCGCGGCAAGTTTTGTGCAGAAGGCCTGCGTGGCTGCGTTGACGGGATCGCAGCAATGCGTGGAGGAGATGCGCAAGGACTACATTTCCTTGCGTGATCAGATTCTGGCCGGCCTGCGCGAGATTCCCGGCATTCGATGCACCGTGCCCGAGGGCGCGTTTTATGTGTATCCCAATGTTTCCGCCTTCTTTGGCAAAGGGGTGAGCAGTGCGGCTGAGGTGGCCACGCGGCTGCTGCATGAGGCCAATGTGGTGACTGTGCCCGGTGAGGCCTTCGGCACCAGCGAGCACATTCGTCTCTCCTATGCCGTGTCCCACGCTGATATCGACGAAGGTGTACAACGGATGAAAGCCTTCTTCGCAAAGTTGGGTTGATTCTCCGGTCGGTCAAACATCCGCCATGCCAAGTCTTTCGCCATTTCGTGTGCGTCCCTGGTTCCGCCCCATGGTTTGGGGCACGCGGAACCTTGCTCCCTGGTACGACAAGGTGGTTGGCGAACCGATTGGGGAAGTGTGGCTGAGCGGGGACACCAGCGTTGTCGATACAGGGCCATTGACGGGAAAGACGCTGGATGCCGTGTTCCACGAACACATGGAAGACTTGCTCGGTCCCACAGTTCATCCGCAGGAGCGTTTTCCGCTGTTGATGAAGGTTCTTTTCCCAAAAGAAAAGCTGAGCGTGCAGGTGCATCCTGGAGATGCCATGGCGCGCGAACATGGCGAGCCGCACGGAAAAACGGAATGCTGGTACACGCTCGAAGCGGAACCGGGCGCCACGGTCGCGCTTGGGTTGCGACCGGGTACGACGCTGCCCGCGGTGCAGGCGGCGATTGAGGATAAAACGCTTGAAACCCTGCTGCAATCGGTTCCCGTTCACGCCGGCGATATGATCTTCGTCGACGCCGGAACGGTCCATGCTATTTTTCCCGGGGTGGTGGTGCTGGAGACGCAACAAAATTCCGACATGACTTACCGGCTGTACGATTACGGTCGTCCTCGCGAGCTGCACCTGAAGGATGGACTGCAAGCAATCCGGTTGCATACCGATGCGGGCACGGTCCAGCCGAAGATGGAATTTGGCGATGGCGCGCAAGCCTCGGGCGCGAGCCGCGAGCTGATGGTTCAGTCGAAGTATTTTCGCGTCGATCGGACCCGGATTGCGAACGCGAATATCACGGAAGATTTTTCTCTTCCCGCACGCAAGCAGTCCCAGACGGGGTCGGTGCAGTTGATTTTCGTTGCGGCGGGAGCGGGCGCTCTGAAATCCCAGGGTGAAGAGCCGATCCAGCTGCGGCGCGGGGAGTTGGCTGTCGTTCCCGCATGTGCTCCGGACTGGAGTATGACTTCTTCCGAGCCGATGGAAATCCTGCGAGCCATTCCTGAATAGCAATAGCAAACCTGGTCTGTTTCACTTGCATGTGAAATTGCCGTAACGGTACGTTTGCATCAGGCCGACCGAACTTGTTTCGTTTACGATGAAACCTACCTTGAATCCCAAGATGGATTTTCGACCCTTCATTCTTGCCGGTGGCAGCGGCACACGGTTTTGGCCACTCAGCCGGCGCAGTCATCCAAAGCAGCTGTTGTCGCTGAATGGCGAGCGCAGCATGTTGCAGCAGACGGTGGATCGGCTGCTTCCACTGGCAACCAATGATCGAATGTGGATTCTTACCAATGAGTCGCTGCGGGCCGCTGTGGCGGCGCAGTTGCCAGATCTTCCACCCGCGCAGATCCTGGCGGAACCTGTGCCCCGGAACACGGCGCCGGCCGCGGGACTGGCAGCTTTTTTGTTGGAGCGCGAGGCTCCAGATGCGGTGCTGGGACTGTTTCCCGCCGATCACACGATCGAGAAAGCGGCAAGTTTCGAGCGGGTCTTGCGAACGGGTTGCGATTTGGCGGTGGCGGGAGACAACATCATCGTGCTGGGAGTGAATCCAAATCGACCAGAGACAGGGTATGGCTATATTGAGACCGGCGACAAGCTGGACGAGTCTTCTTTACGCGTTCGCCGCTTTACAGAGAAGCCCAATCGAGAGCGCGCGGAAGAGTTTGTGGCGGCTGGAAATTATTTTTGGAACAGTGGCATGTTTCTGGCTACGGCGCGCACCCTTGCCAACGCGGTACGGGAACACCTGCCGGAGACCGCGCCGTATTTGGAAGAGATCGCGGGCACGTTCGGTACAGAGCAGTTCGCATCAACCTTCTCGGAGTTGTATCCAAAGTGCGAGAACATCAGCATCGATTACGCAATCATTGAACCACGCTCGGCGAAAGGGGAGCATCGTTCAGGCCTGTATTGCCTGCCGGCGGATTTCGGATGGAACGATCTTGGTTCGTGGGCCGCACTGTACGAGCATAAGCTTTCCCAGGGCCAGCACGTGCAAGGCGGCGACAATGTAATGGAGGCGGCGGCGCAGAGCCTTCTGGAGTCCCACGGCAACTACGTACACGCGCCGCAAAAACATGTGGCGTTGGTGGGCGTGGACAATCTGGTGGTGGTGGAAACCGGCGATGTGCTGTTGATCACAACCCACGCCGGATGCCAGGATGTTGGCAAGCTGGTTAAGCAACTGCAGCAGGACAAGCAAGACAAACTGATCTGATCGACCCCTCGAATGGAAACTGTGACAGCCACGGATTCTCCCCGCTCCTGCCCCGTGAAATTCGGCACCGATGGCTGGCGTGGCATCATTGCGGACGACTTTAC
>JAJYSV010000020.1 GCA_021793405.1 Acidobacteriota bacterium | reverse complement strand
TCTCAGTTTGCCGGTGACTATACTGCGAGGGCAACACCCGTTCCCATCCCGAACACGGAAGTAAAGTCTCGCTGGGCCGATGGTACTGCATTTTTGAGTGTGGGAGATTAGGTGATCGCCGGCATTATTTTCTAAAGAAAGCCACCTTTCAACGGGTGGCTTTTCTGTTTCCCCCTGCTCGCCCGTCGCAGACTCCGCAGACTCTTCCCTTCCCTTCATTCCATCCTGCGCGGCCATTTTCGCCGTCCAGCTAGTCAGAGGCAGCTCCCGACGGATCACGATTATGCTGGCCCTGTCCTCGAACAACGGCAAAAGCAACAACAACGGCAAAAAGAACCCCAACGCTTCAGCCTGAATCCAACCCACCAAACTCCGGGACCAAACAGCTAGGTGGGAGAGAACGCATCACAGGAACAGTGAAAATACCTGATTCCGCGCGCGGGCCCCGCATCTCCAACAATATCGACCGGATCATGCAACAAACTCTCTGCCTCAAAAATTCTTATGCTCGGGTTGCGTTCTCTATGGCGTCCTCGACATTGCGTCGAGTCATTTCATCCAGAGAGTTCATCCCGCCCCGTTGCGTTGCCGCCCAGGCTCCCCAGCGGTTCGCCGCCTCCGCCAACGCCGGCAGCGGACAACCCCGCAAAGCATAGTAGGTGAGCGCAGCAGTGAAGCAATCGCCTGCGCCGATTGTGTCCGCCACAGTCACAGGCATTCCGGGATGATCGTGAACCGCCTCTCGCGTCACCAGAAGACTCCCTTCCGGACCTCGGGTAATTGCAACCATCTCGATCGGGAATTGATCCAGCAGGAAACGCGCCACCTGAAGAGGCTTTCTATCATCCGCGGGCGCTTCAACCGCCTCGGCAATGTGTGGAACTTCTTCCTGATTCATCTTCAGTATGGTCGCGTGCGCGCAACCCCACAGCACGGCATCCGCAGTCCAATCCGGCGCCCGCCGATTGATATCGAACACACGCAGGCAATCCGCACGGGTGGCCGCAACCAGACGGCGCAGTGTGGCTCGCGTCACGGGTGCCCGCTGCGCCAGCGTTCCAAAACAGATCGCGTCCAGGATCGGCGCCAGCGCGGCCAGTTGCGGCATTTCCGGCACGTATTCCCACGCCACGTCTCGGTGAATCACATAGCTGGGTCCGGTTTGCGCATCCAGCACTACCGCGACGGTTCCCGTGGGATGGATTGGGTCCAGAGAAATATGATCCGTCCGCACGCAGCGCGCGCTCACTTGATCCCGCGCCTGCAACCCAAGCGGATCGTTACCCGCGCGACTTACCAGGAAGACTGTATCCGCTGGCGTGCCGGCAGCGCTGACGGACAGTTGCGCCAGCATCGCGGCAAAGTTCGCGGGCGCGCCGCCCAATTGTGGACCTGCCGGAAGCATATCCCAAAGAAGTTCTCCAATTGCCGCTATGCACCGAGGCTTTCCCATATTTTTCACTTGCATCATCGACATCGCGCCTTCTCACTGGGCTCCGAAAACGACCAATTGCTCAGGGCCCACAATAACATCACAATGATTCTGGTCAACCCCCACCTGCCCTTGCGTATTCCACAAAGGAATAAGAGAACTCACTCCATCGAGCGCGGTGCCCGAAAAATCCAGGTGAAATGTTCGAGAGCTATCGGATTTATTCATCAGCACCAGTACGCTTCCCTCCTCCTCGTTCGCAGGCGCGGTCTTCCCCGGCGTCGCGGCGGCCGTGCGCGCAAATACGAAGCCAGTATCATCGACCAGCAGATCTTGCTGCGCCCCGGTCTGCAATGCGTCATGATGGGCTCGCAGATCCAGCAGCCCTTCCACCCATGCATGCATGGCTTCCTGCGCCGGAGTGCGTCCTGTCGCTAGAAATGCATTGTTCGTATCGCCCGGAAATCCTCCCGGAAAATCGCGCCGATTATCCGGACTGTTGCCGCCCGGCATGGCAATTTCGTCGCCTGAATAAATTTGCGGCATTCCACGCATGGTGGCCACCAATCCAAATGCAATCCGCATCCGCGCCGCTGTTGCTCCCGGTTCTGAGATAAACCGCGCCGTGTCCTGATTGCCAAGAAATATCGTCAGTCGGTCGGGATGCGGATAGAGCCAGTCCTGCTGCTGGATGCTTTTCAGCGTGTTCATCGACCCGCCGCCTGCCCGAGATGTGCCAGCCAGCGTCGCGCGCAACGCAAAGTACGAGGGAAAGTCAAACAGAGAGTACACGCCGCTGTCAATGCCCGCTCGCTTCACTCCGCCGGCGAAATAAGAAACCACGGTGGGAGCGAGGCTGTAGACTTCGCCCACGGTCGTCAAGTTTGGATACAACGCCTGCAGCTCAGTATGAAAGTCCTGCCAGAAAGAGCGATCGACATCGGGAAACGTATCCAGGCGCAAGCCGTCCAGCGCGCCCGACTCAATCCACCAGATCGCGTTTTGAATCAGATATTGCTTGACCAGCGGATTCGACTGGTTCAGATCGGGCAGCACATTGCGAAACCATCCGTCCACCGCCGCCGTGGACGCCGCCGGAGCCGCATGAGGATCGGTGATCGAACCGAAATCTTCGCTCGCTTCCAGATGATTCGCGAGCGTGCCGTGAAACCAATCCGGTGTGGGCGGATCGGCCACCCACGGACTCGTTGGCCCCACATGGTTGGCGACAATATCCAGCACCAACTTCATGCCCTGGCTATGCACCGCAGCCGCAAGAGCCTCATAATCCGCCAGCGTGCCGAAGTGCGGATTGACTTGATACATATCGACCGGCTCGTATCCGTCGTAATCCTGCGAAGCGGGATCCTGGGCATACAACGGTGTGATCCAGACCGTCGTCACGCCCAGCTTCTGGATATAGTCCAGATGATTTTCAATTCCGCGCAGATCACCGCCATGGTAGGCGTTCGGATTGCTTCGATTGAAGGTCCCCGGGGCCTTCGGCAGTTGGTCGTTCGATACATCTCCGTCCGAGAATCGATCCGGCATGATCAGATACATCGCGTCCGACGACGTGAACCCATGAAACCCATCGGTCGGCGCATGGCGCTTATCCAATTCATACGGCGCTAGCGTTTGCCCGCTTGCGGTGCGGACAACCAGATCGAATTTCTGCGGCGGAGCCTGAGAAGTGTCCAGCCACACGAAAGCCCAATGTCCGTTCTGGGAAATTTTGGTTCGCCGTACGGAAATTCCCGCCATGCTGCTGCTGATGCGCACACCGGTCAGATTTTTTCCGTAGAGCAGAATCATAGGGTTCGGCAAATTGCTCCACCAGTTGGGCGGCTCCACCTGCTGCACCACCGGCTTTCCCTGCTTGCTTACGGGCCGCTGCGGCTTGCTGCGGGCGCGCGCCGCCAGCGGCAAACCGGAGCAGCAGAATAGCAGCGCACACAAGCACAGGATACGCAACCGGCGATAGGGGACCTTGGTTTCCATCAATGACATTCCATCCCCCGGCGAGATCGCGTCTTGCTCCAGGGATTGAATCGTTCGCGACGCCGAACTCTCCGGTTCAGGATGCATTCTGTCGAACCATGCGAGCGCTCGCAAAGCTCACCCGCGAATATGCAAGGGGAACCTCAGCCGCTAACAACCTCATCAGTGTACCTCCGGGGTGCGCACGGGCGGAATCCGGTGGGTGTCTGCGAGAAAAAGGCCAACTTAGAGCATTTCACAGATGGTGGGATGTTATGGGCGCCCATCCTAGCGCAGTTAGGGTGGGGATAGAACGATGCCCACATCACAGTAACCGAGAAAAGGCCCAAGTTCTCCCACTGGCACGGGTCGCCTCAGTGTGGTACGCCCGTCGTCTGCAACGTCTCCGTCAGCGCCTGCTGCAAACGCTCCAGAAACTCGGGATCGAGCTTCGCATTTTCCGCCTCGGCACCGGAGGAACCGATTCCCTGCCCATGCGCGTTTTTCGTCAGGTAGAAGACGTCGATCGCAACTTCGCCCTCGGTATCGATCAGCGCCACGGAAATATTGCATTGCATCTCCGCCAACACCAGGCTCAGGCGCCGCAGCAGTCCGGGCGTGTCCTGCGTAATCACCTGCAGGATCGTGCTGTGAGTCGAAGAGGTATTGTCGACGGACAGCCGTGTTTCCACCTGCATCTTGTTGTTCTGGACGCGCGCCGAATGCGCCCGGGACGCCAGCAATCGCGCCACCGCTACGGCTCCACTGGCAACATCGGTCAGGCTCTTCTGGAACCGCGTCGTCTCGGCTGGATTCAGGGCCAGGGTGTCATAGCGGTCGAGAAAGCGGAAGCTGTCGATTACGATCCCAGCCGCATTCGAGAACGCGTCCGCCTTGATGATATCCATCCCCCACGCCGTCAACGCACCCGCCATATCGGCAAACAGGAACGGACGGTCGCGCGTAATCAGCGTACATTCCCACGATGCCCCGGCATGCGTCAGCAGAACTTCCGACGACGATGCTTCCAGCTGACGAGCAAGTTGCCAGTGCGTCAGGATCTCTTGCGCCGACCGCGTGCGCAAATATCGTTGCGGCAGACCGGCCAGGAAGAGATGAATTTCCGCCGCATCGTTCGGAGACAGCGCAATCACTTCCTGAATCGCCACCGTGTCGGCATCCGCCTCGATGCGGTCCTCATCCACATTGCGGTCCAGATAATTCGATGTCGCCATGTAGAGCCGCCACAAATTCTCCGCCTTCCACGGTGTAAGCGCCTCCGGATTGACCGACCGGACATCGGCATACGTCAACAGCGTCAGCAGCCGCAGGTTGTTGGGCGTGCCTACCATCTCCGCGAAAGTCCGCACCGTTTCCGCATCGAAAATGTCCTTCCGCAGCGTCAGAGACATTTCCAGGTGCTGCCGGATCAGGCGCAACACCGTTTCACGCTGGTTCGCCGTCAGATGCCAGCGCTCGCAGACCGCGGCGGCAATCCCCATGCTATGGAGAGTATGGTTGCCTTCCCCGCGCGCTTTGCCGGTGTCGTGCAACAGCGCGGCAAGATACAGCAGTTCGGGCTCTTCCACCTCCTGCAGGATCGCGTAAAAACGCTCTTCCCACTCGTAGGCCGGCTGCGCCAAGGAATGCAGATTTTCAAGAATCAAAAACGTGTGCTCATCCACCGTATAGCGGTGATAGGCATCCCGAACCACCAGCGCGTCGACCCCATGGAACTCCGGAAGAATCAGCTCGAGAATCCCCAGCGCATGCATGGCGCGCAGCGCATTGGCAACTTCCGGCCCGAGAAGGATCCGACGTACTCTTTCCCAAAGCGTGGCCCCGGCAGGCAGTCGCTCCGCCAGCACCGCCAGCGATTCGCTCAAATGCCCTTCCGCTTCCCGGCTCAGTTGCAGCCGCTGCTCCGCCAGCATCTGAAACAGAGTCAGCATGCGATCGGGATCGGCATATTCCGCGGCCGTCTTCAGTGAGATTCTGCCGTCGGACACCGGGCACCCGTCCACTACGGTCCGGCTGCGCCATTGGCGAACGTGATCGATCAAGGAAAGGCGGCCGCTCGGAATTTCGTCCAGCATTTGGCGGGTGAGCCAATCGATCGACCGCGCGTGACGAAAATATTGCCGCATCCAGCCCGCCGTATCCGGGGGACGCTTTTCTGCCAGCTTGGACTGCATGATCGAAAGTCCCAGTCGCCGCGCCGCTGCCTCGTCCTGCGCCTGCCAGTAGAGCATGTTGTCATCGCGCTGGCTTCGGTAATGCAGAAAGGTGCGAACCGTGATCAGAAATTGATGCGCCAGAGCGGAATCATCCTGGCGCTCGACCAGCAGTTCGTTTTCATAACGATTCGACGAATGCCGCGCGCTCTCTGGCAACACCTGACCCAACCATGTGCAGATGTGAAAATCGCGCAATCCGCCCACGCCATCTTTCACGTTGGGTTCCAGATGAAACAGCGTTCGTTGAAATTTTGCCTGGCGGGCATGCGCCAGACGCGCAATCGCGGCCAGCAATTGGGAACGCCGGCGCTCGATCAGCGACGGAATCCGCTCCAGATCCAGATCCTCGAACAGCGCGAAATCTCCCGCGATATAGCGTCTGTCGAGCAGCGACAGTGTAAATTCAGGATTTTCTTCGCTGATCCGTTCGCACTCTTCCACCGCGCGCGTGGTGGCGCTCACCCGTAAGCCAATGTCCCACAGGTCCTGACAAAGTCGCCGTATCGCAACCTTGTAGCGTCCCTCCACCCCCGCGTCGTTCGCGATGAACAGCAGATCGATGTCCGAGTAGGGAAACAGCTGGCATCTTCCATATCCGCCAATGGCTGCCAGGGTCAATCCCTGCGGTCCATACTCCTCGGCGGCAACGTGCTCCAGCCACAGGCGCTCGATCAGGTCGTCCACCAGTTCAGCCCGGCGCTGCACCAGCGCGGAGCCATTCTGCGATTCCGCAAAGGATTCCCGCATCTGGTCAGAGTTGCGTTGGTACTCCAGACGCAGTGCCGTCATCGAGGATGAACCGTGTATCGGGATGAAAGGCTCCTTACCAATACAGTCTACAAGGCGGACTCTCCACGTTCATCGTTGCGAATGCGAATGGCGTCCTCCACCCGCGAAAGAAAGATCTTGCCATCTCCGATCTTGCCTGTGCGCGCGGCGGTCAGGATTGCCTGCACGGCGCGTTCCGCCATCGCATCGGCAACCACTATCTCCAGTTTGATCTTCGGCAGAACGTCCACCGCATATTCCCGGCCGCGGTAAAACTCGGTATGGCCCTTCTGACGCCCATGGCCGCGCGCCTCAAGAATCGTGATGCCCTCCACCCCGATTTCAATCAGCGCGTCCTTGACCGCGTCCAGCTTCGATGGCTGAATCACTGCTTCAATCTTCTGCATATCTCGCTTCCTCGTCTTCCTGGAACAAAGAACGTCTGCCTTCCAGTCCGTCTTCGCTCAACGCCAAGATACCAGAGCAAGATTAGGAAGCTGCAATTTCCCAATCGTAGCCCTCTTCACCATGCTGGCTCAGGTCCAGTCCTTCGTGCTCCTCTGCGGAACTGACGCGCAGCCCCACCAGCATATCCACCACCTTCAGCAACACCAGCGTGCCTACTATGGAAATCGTCCATGCAATCGCCACTCCCAGCAGTTGATGCGGCACCTGCATCCAGTTGCCGTCCATCCAGCCTACCGGCAGCGCATGGCCCCGCCCATCCTGAAAGATAGGATTGATGGCCCGCGAAGCGAACACTCCGGTCAGAATCGCGCCTAGAGTGCCGCCCGCTCCATGCACGCCAAAGGCATCCAGCGAATCGTCATAGCCAAACCATTGCTTCACCTTGGCAACCATGAAATAGCAGAACAGTCCGGCCAGGAACCCGATAGCGAGCGCCGACATGGGCCCGACAAACCCTGCCGCCGGAGTAATGGCGACCAGCCCCGCCACCGCGCCCGAAATCGCTCCCAGAGCGCTGGGCTTGCCATTGCGCAGCCATTCCGCCAGGCACCAGCCCAGGCCCGCCGCCGCCGCGCCAAATTGAGTGGCCACAAAGGCGCTGGTGGCCAGCGTGCCCGCTGACAACGCGCTGCCCGCATTGAATCCAAACCAGCCCACCCACAGCAACCCCGCGCCGATGAAGCTCAGTACCACGCTATGCGGCGGCATGCGCTCCTTGGGATAGTGCAACCGCTTCCCCAGATAGATCGCGCACACCAGCGCCGACACTCCGGAGGTAATGTGGACCACCGTGCCACCGGCAAAATCCAACGTGCGGACGCCTCCCGCCAGCGACGCATTCAGCAGTCCGTCTTTGCCCCATACCATGTGCGCCATGGGCGCGTACACAAACAAGGACCACAGCAAGGTGAACAGCGCCATTGCGCTGAACTTCATCCGCTCCGCAAATGCCCCGGAGATCAGCGCCGGCGTAATGATGGCAAACATCAGCTGGTAGATCATAAACGTGGCCAGCGGAATCGTGGCCGCATAGGCGGGGTCGGGCGCCGACCCGACCCCCCGCAAAAACGCATGATCCAGTCCGCCGATAAAACTCGTTCCCGAACTGAAACACAAGCTGAAGCCGACCACGGCCCATACCACTGTAATGATGCCCGTCATCGCAAAGCTGTGCATCATCGTGCTCAGGACGTTCTTTTTGCGCACCAGCCCGCCATAGAACAGCGCCAGCCCGGGAATCGTCATCAGCAATACCAGCGCCGCGCACACCAGCATCCAGGCGTTGTCCGCGGAAAGCTGCGCATTGCGCACCGCCTGGTCCAGTTGCAGCAGATGTTGCTGCATCTCCTGCGGCGTCGGCTGCACGCCGCTGCCCGTACTTGCGGCGACCACCGCCCACGCGCTTGTCCCACATCCCGCAACCAGCGCAAACACAAAGAAAGTGCGCGCCAAAATCCATCGCATACTTATGTACCACCGTCTTTCAAGAATGGCGTCACGTAACCTGACTCGCGAAAAGTTGGTGAAAAACATGGCCGCTTCGCGAAACGAAAGCCAAAAATCTCCACAGAATCGAACAGAACGGCTGTAGCCAGTCGCATTCGAATGTTGCGTCAAGCGAAGCAAGGAAATTCAGAGGGCTAATGGAAAAGTCTAATGTCTACTTCGACCGGACACAAGGAAAAGGTCGAATTTAAATTTTCTATCGAGACTATTTCGCCAGGTTATGCGCCCTCCCCTCATGGGCCGCGAACGCCCCCGAACAAGCCTCCGCGAGCGGCCAGACCCGCTCCCCGGCATTCGCGTAGACAGATCCCGACCGCCGCTCCGTCCTCTGCCGACCCGTACTCCCTGACATCGATGGGAAATAGTTGATACATTGGCGAAAGAACGATGATGCCAAAAATCAACGCATGCAGCGCGAAAGTCATCTTACTCTGAAGTGTGCGTTCAACCTTTGGCAGACTCCGGCCGACGGGACATTTCACCGGGCGGGAGCCCAAAAATCGTTCGATGAGGTGCGAGTGAAGAATCGTAGCATTCAGAAAGTTTTGGCAGGATTGCTCTGTACAGGAGTAGCCATTGGATTCACCGCGCTGCAACCCCGGCAGGCGGAAGCCCAGGAGCAAATCTCGAACCCGGCACCGCGACAGATAGCCTTTAGCCCGGCCTCGGCGTTCTTAGCCAACCTGTCCTGGCAGCCCATGGATTCTCCGGTAGCGCTCGGTCCACAGCAGGACCAGAGTATGCCCGCCTATCGTCAGCCGCCACCGGCCAAGCCCAACGCCGCTTCGCCAAACTCCTATACCCCTCCAGTTCCATCCAACGGCTCCTATTCCATGGACGAAGCCTTCCCTCCGTACCGGGTTGTGCCCGCGTCGGAACTGGCCTCCAATCTTGGCTCGACCTACATTCCTGTCGACAGCTGGATCTATAACGCGCTCTTGCGACTCTATTCCCTCGGCTACCTGGACAGCGCATTCGTCGATATGCGCCCCTGGACCCGGATGAGCGTGCTGCGCATGTTGTATGCCGAGCAGGAGAGAATTCACTCGGAGCGCAATAACGAACAAGCGCTGGAGATATACGACGCGGTCCTGGCGGAACTGGAATCCGATGTGCCGGCGACAAGCTATTGGACAACCAACGCCACCCTGGAGTCGCTCTATGAGCGCGCCATGCCCATCGGCGGAACGCCCCTGAACGACAGCTTCCATCTCGGCCAAACCATCATCAACAACTATGGCCGCCCCTATGAACAGGGATTCAACAACTACTCCGGTTTCAGCGCCCGCGCGACCTCGGGTCCGTTTGCGCTCTATGTCCGCGGCGAATATCAGCACGCGCCCAGCGCCGCCGGCTACTCCCCCGCTCTTGCCCAGACCCTGGCTAATCTCGACTTGGTTCCCGACGTTCCCCAGGACACCATTCCCGCCGGACCCATCGCCACCCAGAATTATTTTCGGCTCATCGAAGCGAACCTCTCCGCCACCGTCCTCAACCATGACATCTCGTTTGGAAAAAGCGATGTATGGGATGGCCCCGCAACCGGCGGAGCGTTCGACTGGAGCAACAACGCGGAAGATATCTATTCCTTCCGCATCAACCGCGTCGAGCCGTTGCACATTCCGTTCCTCTCCTACGTGCTTGGGCCGGTCCGATACGAATTTCTGGTCGGCAGCCTGAAAGGCCACACCGATCCCAACGATCCCTGGGTCCACATGGAAAAGTTCGCCTTCAACCCCACCCCCAGCTTCGAGTTTGGCTTTTCGCGCACCGTCATCTGGGGCGGCAAGGGCCATGTCCCCATCACGTTGGGCAGCTTCTGGAACAGCTTCACCAGTTTCCAGAATGTTTCTGTAGCGACCAAATACTCCCGCAACGACCCCGGCGCCCGCTTCAGCACCTTTGACTTTACCTTGCGCCTGCCTTACGCCAGTAAATTACTGACGCTCTACACCGACGCGGAATCGCACGACGATGTCACCCCCGTCAGCGCGCCGCGCCGCGCCGCCATCCGCTCCGGTCTCTATCTGGCGCGCATCCCAGGAGCACCCAAGTTCGACCTGCGCGCGGAGGGCGTCTACTCTGACGTCCCTGTCTCGAATAGCTATAACGGCAGCTTCATGTACATCGAGGTGATTCAGCGGCAGGGCTACACCAACAAGGGAAACATCTTCGGCGACTGGATCGGGCGTGAAGCCAAAGGTGGCCAGGCTTGGCTCACCTACCATCTTTCCCCCAGCGAGATGGTGCAGCTGTCCTACAGAAACGCCAAGGCTGCCAAGGATTTCATCCCCGGCAACACATTTGCCACTGGCGGCCCCAGGGTCGAAGGCGGCACCACCCAAAACGACTTCACCGTCACCGTCGTCAAGCGCCTCAAGCCTCAAGTCGAGTTGAACGCGTGGCTCCAGTACGAACGCTGGAATGCTCCCGTCTACAAGCCCGGCGGCCAGTCCGACGTGACGACGAACATTCAAATCACGTGGTATCCGAAACTGACACGCACGCTGCGCAAGTGGTAGGCTGGAATGCATCGCGAAATACCAGGCGGCGAAATCCGGTGTCGCCATATCGGCGGGCAAGGCGCGTTTCGTTCCTCGCAAATCGCGCGTCGTCCGGATGGATTGACACAAATAGCTCCTCCGCGCCGTATTGGGTCGAGCCTGCGGAGCACCACACATTTTCGTGGTGAATGCGAGTGTGTACCAGGTTTAAGATCAACCTGCTAGATCCCGGAGCGATCGCGCTGCCGCCCAGGAGGGAAGCCATCGAAGCACGAATCCGATTAGGTGACCTGCTGATTCAGGCCAAGCTGGTCACAGTTGCGCAGGTCACAAAGGCACTCGAAATTCAAGCTGACCGCGGCGGTCGCCTGGGCGACCATCTGGTCGCGATCGGCGCGATCGGGCAAAAGGCGCTGGATGCCTTCCTTCATCGCATGCCTGCAGAGCCCGCGAATGTGGCGGCCACCAAAATCGGCGAGACCGATCTGCTGGACCTGTTGATGAAGCTCATCTACTCCGGCCACCTGGAGTCCATCGGTCAGTTCGTCGACGCCATCAAGCTGCCATATCACATTGTGCTCGACCTGGTGCAGATGGCCATCGACCGTCAACTGCTCCGCGCCCTGGGAACGCGCCAGTCCGAGAGCCTGGTCGACATGAGCTACGCGTTCACCGACCAAGGCCGGCGCTATGCGGCGGACGCCCTCGAGCAGTCGCGATATGTCGGGCCCGCTCCCGTCACCATTGAGGAATTCTCCAATCAGGTGAACCTTCAGAAGGTGACCAATGAGCTGGTCACCTTCGAGCGCATCCGGAAGTCCTTCGGCAGCCTGAGCTTCTCCGACAGCATGATCGAACAAAGCGGACCGGCATTGAACTCCGGCCGCGCCATGCTTCTTTACGGTCCGCCCGGCAACGGCAAAACCTCGGTGGCGCTCAGTTTCGCCAACGTGTTTCACGACGTCATCTACGTTCCCTACGCGGTGATGGTCGACGGTCAGATCATCCGCGTCCACGACCCGAGCGTTCACAACCTGCCGCGTTCCGCCGCTCCGATGCAGGAGGAAACCCTCTCCTTCATCCGCAGCGAGGAAAGCGACGCCCGCTGGGTCCCCTGCCGGCGGCCCTTTGTCGTTACCGGCGGCGAACTGACGCTGGAGATGCTCGACCTGAGATATGACGCCATAGCAAAGTGCTACGAGGCGCCTCTGCATATGAAGGCATTGGGCGGATGTTTCGTCATCGATGATTTCGGCCGCCAGTTGGTAAGCCCGGCCAACCTGCTCAACCGGTGGATCGTGCCGCTGGAGAGCCGGCGGGACTACCTGAAGCTGCACACGGGCAAGACCTTCACCATCCCATTCGAGGAACTGGTTATCTTCTCCACGAACATGGAGCCCGAAGACCTGATGGATCCCGCATTCCTGCGCCGCCTTCCCTACAAAATCGAGGTTGGAGCGCCCACTCCCGAACTTTACCGGCAAATATTCGAGAGGGAGTGTGAACGCCAGGGCTTGCCGCTTACCGACAAAATATTTAACTTTATCGTGGCCAGGGTCGGAAAGGAACGGGGACTGGATCTCGCCGCATACCAGCCGAAATTCATCGTCGATCAGGTGATGGCGACCTGCCGGTTCATGGGGCAAACGCCGCATTTTGAGCCGCGGTACATCGACTACGCCATCGACAATCTGCGGGTGCGCCGCAACGCGCCCGCGGCGACGAAATCCTGAATCGGTCGATCCGCGCGCTGTATTCAGGCCATATTGGAATGAATGCCCGCCGACTCATGCCTCGAGCATTTTCACTGATAGCGTAACCTCTGGATGCCCCATCCTAGCGAAGATAGGGTGGGATAGAGCGATGCCCGCGTCACAGTGACAGTGAAAATGTTCTATACCGGCAACGCGTCGATCTGCGATTCGGCCACATAGCTCGCCATGGTTTGCGCCAGTTGCGAGTCCACCTCGTCGGCAATCGCCATCACATCCACCAGCAGCAGGCTGAAGTCCACCTTGTGCAGGTTGTTTTGCAGTGTCTGGAAGATGCTGACCTGCAGCATGCGCGACTCCTCCACAATCATGGCGGCGCTGTATCCTTGCCTCCGTCGCGCCAATCCATGCTTGGCCGCAGACGGAGACACCAGCGCGCGCGTGCCCAATGGAAGCGGGTAGCGAAGTCGAGACACCAGATCGCGAAACATCTGCGGCAGGTGACCGCTACGCTCTTCGTAGTCCAATGGGACAGAGATGACTGTCGGTTCCAACTCGACTCGCAAAAACCATTCGTCAATTGTCGCTTGCGTCTCCCGTTCAAGGATATTCGCCACGTTTTCTACAGATCGCACTGACTTCACCCCTCGCTTCAACCGCTCACGGATTGTTTCCACCAGCGACTTTGGATCCAAAGGCTTGACCAGAATTTCATCCGCCTGCATCAGGATCGCCGCCGCGGCTTCCTTCATCTCGGGATAGCCGCTGAAGATCACCGTCACCGCGCTGGGGTGGGAGTGGCGCATGGCGCTCACCACAGTCAGCCCATCCCCTGCCCCGGGCATGTGCAGGTCGCTCAGCAACACGTCGAATCTCTGAGAAGCGATCAGGCGCAGGGCATCGTTCACATTGGTGGCCGCGACCACTTCAAAGTCGTTATGTTCCAGGACCATCTGCAGGGTCACGCGCACGGCTTCGGTATCGTCCACCAGCAAAACCTTCGGCCTGGTCGGCAATCCGTTCCGTTCGGCAACGGAACTCGATTCGTCGGCCATCATCGCAAGTCCTTCCATAAGCTACGCCTTCTCTCCTCACAAGTTCATCGTTACGGGTTGCGATACTCGCCATCCTCAGTGAAACAAAGTATCCACAGGGTCGAGGAATCGCGTGCGAGCCAAAGCGCCGCCGGTTTCTTCAGAACGACTCGTCTTCGCCGTCGCCCACCAACACGCTTAAGCTTCAAGGCTTTCATAGGGGGATTTTCAAGTCTGGTCAATTCTGCTCATCCAGCGTTTCCGCGCGCATAGGAACTCGCACACTTCCCCGGCATGTAGAGATCGGAGAGGATCAGATCCGGAACCTCGCGCCGAATCGCAGTTAGAGCGGATAAGCCATCCTCCGCCGCCCGGACTGTATACCCAGATTGTGTAAGGATGGCAGTGAGCAAGATGCGGCCTGGTGGAAGTATGTCACCGCCCTAATCGGCGGTCTGTGCAATTTTGCCCACCCTCGCGGTTTTGCCTCGGGACCGCTTCGCTCGACCGTCTGGCGGAGTCAGCAGCGGAGCGCTGACGGCATTCTGCTCGAAAAAGCCGTCGTGCAGAATCACGTTGAGCAACGACTTATGCACCTGGATGCGGCCGTTGTACTCGATAAACCCGAGCTTGCGAAATCGGTTCATGAAGAAGCTGACGCGGGATCGAGTGGTGCCGATCATCTCCGCCAGAGCTTCCTGCGTGATCGGCGGAATCAGCACTTGCGGTTCACCCGGTTTGCCGAATTCCGCCATCAACAGAAGAATTCTCGCCAGACGCTTTTCGCTGGAATTGAACAACTGATCGACGAGATCGGCCTGGGTTCGCATACTCCGCGCCAGCAGAAACTTCACGAACAGATCGGAGAACGTATGCTCCTCGTGCATCACGCGGATCATTTCCTCCCGCTCGATTTTGAGCGCGGTACAGGCCGTCATGGCCCTGGCCGCCGCCAGCCGCAGCCCACCCACGGCGGCAATCGCCTCTTCTCCAATAAAGTCTCCAGCGGAAAGCAGCGTAATCGTGGCTTCCTTCCCGTTGGCCGACACAACGGAAAGCTTCGCGCTGCCAATTTGAAGAAAGAAAATGGAGTCGGCGGGACTGCCTTGGGCAAAGAATTCCTGCCCCGGCTTCAGCCGGACAATTCTTCGTCCCAGACCCGCGCTCGCAAGAAATGCGGCTGCGTCAAAGGCTCTGCTTTCGGACTCAACTATTGCCATGGCTCCTCCTCGCGCAGAAACATTGGAGCCTGCCACGAATTCGTCGACGCTTCAAAATGAGTCCAGGAGGGAATCCTCCGCTTCAGTCAAAACTTTCATTGGCTGGAGTCAAGACGCCCTTTGGGCATCAGTGTCGGCTCCCCGACATACTCTAGAGTATCGCTTGAACCGAAAATAGGAAACTGGTCAATTTTGCTCACATTGGCCACATTCGGCTTCCGCCCTCGAGAAAGCCCCATCTTGTTCACGGTGCGAACTGCACCACCCTTGTTGTCTCCGTATTTCAACTACCCGCCATATCTGTCCCCTATTGCTCAGACTCACGATCGCCTGAGACGCTACCGTCGATCCCGTGGGGACAAATCGATTAGCCCTCCCCACGATAGTGAGGAGAATTGTATGAACGGATTGAAATGTCTTGTGCTCGCTTGGCCTTGTATCGGGGCACGCTTCAGTCGGAATGATTCTCGGTCTTGTATCAGAGCACGACTTCAGTCGGAATGATTGTCGGTCTTGTATCAGGGCACGACTTCAGTCGGAATGATTCTCGGTCTTATATCAGGGCACGACTTCAGTCGGAATGATTCTCGGTCTTGTATCAGGGCACGACTTCAGTCGGGCCGTAAATGGCGCAAAACAGATGGGCTTTAGCCCCTGAGCGCTGCTGTTCGAATCACTTCCACGAATCGAATTGTTGAATGAACTTCAGACTCAGGCGCAGCCAGGGTGGCATAGAGCCATGCCCGAATCAGGCTAACCGCAAAAATGCTTCATCCAGCAACGATCATGTTTGCCGGCAACGTCCGGAAGTAATCGATCGTCTCGCTCAACCCCAGGTCGAGCGAAACATTCGGCTCCCACCCCAGCAATTGCCGCGCTTTCGTAATGTCCGGGCGGCGGCGCGGAGGATCGTCTTGCGGCAGCAATTCGAACCGAATCCTGCTGGCCGACCCCGTCAGCGCGATGATGCGTCGAGCGCAGTCGAGTACCGTGTTCTCCGCCGGATTGCCAAGATTCACCGGCAGCGCTTCCTCAATGCGTGAGAGTCGTATGATCCCTTCGATCAGGTCGGTCACGTAGCAGAAGCTGCGCGTGTGCGAGCCATCTCCGTAGACAGTCACATCCTCTCCGCGCAGCGCCTGCATCGCGAAATTCGAAATCACGCGCCCATCGTCGGGATGCATGCGAGGTCCATAGGTATTGAAGATCCGGACCAGCCGCCCATCGACATTGAAATGCGCGCGATATGCCATCACCGCCGCCTCGCCGAACCGCTTGGCCTCGTCGTACACCGACCGCGGACCCACCGGATTCACATGGCCCCAATACGTTTCCGGCTGCGGATGGATTTCCGGCGTTCCGTAGCACTCGGAAGTGGACGCATGTAGAACTTTCGCCCCATACTTGTGCGCCAGCTCCAGGATGTTGATCGTCCCTTGCGACCCGACGCGCAGTGTCTCAATGCCAAGCCGCATGTACTGGGGCGGGCTGGCCGGACACGCGAAATTGAAGATGTAATCGACCGGGCCGGGATCGAAGAACTCACAGATGTCGTGCTCGATCAGTTCAAAGCGCGGATCGTTGTTCAAATGCGCCAGATTGTGAAAATGCCCGGTACACAGATTATCGACGCCCACCACATGATGGCCGTCCGCCAGCAATCGATCCGTCAGATGGGAGCCAAGAAAACCGGCGGCGCCCGTCAGCAGCACGCGCATCTTCTTCTTCCGGCGCGGCGCAGCCGCAACCAGATACGGCGCTGCTTTGCCCTCCTTCCGGCCGCCTCGCTCCACGAACCCAATCCCGGCATCCGCTGGCGCTGGTTCCGGCCGCTCTGCCTGCCCCTCGCCGTCCGTGGCCGCCGCTCCAGGACGTCCGATGCTCAGATACCTCAATCCCTGCCGGACAACATCCTCGGGTGAGAACAGGTTCCGGCCATCGATCAAGAGCGGCTCGCGCAGCGTTCTCGACAAAACCTCCAGATCCAGCGAAACAAACTGCGGCCAGTCGGTCAGCACCAGCAGCGCATCGGCGTCTCTTGCCGCGTCCAGTTCGCTCGTCACGTAGCGCATTGTGGCGCTTGGCCGCTGCACCTCCCGCGCTCGTTCCATGGCTGCCGGATCGTAGGCCGCGATCGTGCCTCCCTCCGCCAGAATCAACTGCACCATGCGCATCGCGGGTGATTCACGCACGTCGTCGGTCCCGCCTTTGTACGCCAATCCCAGCACAGCGAAATGCTTGCCCTCGATTCCCCTTAACGCTCCCCGCACTTTCTCCAGAAATCGCAACGGCTGCAACTCATTGATCCGTTCGATGGCCCCTAGAAGGCTGAAATCGATCCCATACTCCGTCGCCATCGAACGAAACGCGGTCAGGTCCTTGGGAAAACAGGAACCTCCATAGCCAATGCCAGGATGCAGAAACTGCGTCCCGATCCGCTGGTCCATGCCGATGCCGGGGGCCACCTCAGTGATATTGGCGCCCACAATTTCGCAAAGATTGGCAATCGCGTTGATAAAGGAAACCTTCATCGCCAGAAACGCATTCGACGCGTGCTTGATCAACTCCGCGCTTTGCGGAGAGGTTCGCAACAGCACGGGCGGCTTGGCGGGAAAGCGTTGTCCGGGAATTCTGTCGGGCTTCTCGTAGTACGCGCCCGTGGTGAGCGGCCGGTACACTTCTTCGACCAGTGAGGCCGAGCGATCATTGTTGCATCCGATCACGATCCGGTCGGGATGGAGAAAATCCGTCGCCGCGCTGCCTTCACGCAGAAATTCCGGATTGGATACCACGTCGAATGTATCGCGCGAAACTCCGCAGCGCCCAATCAAGTCCCCAATCCACTCATTCGTGTACACCGGGACCGTGCTCTTTTCTACGATGACCGTGTAATGGTCGATATTCTTGGCGATTTCCCTCACAGCGGACTCAATGTAAGAGAGGTTCGCCTTGCCGCCCCGCGCCTGCGGCGTGCCCACAGCAATAAAAATAAGCTCGGCCTGCCGGGCTGCCGCTCCCAGCTCGGTGGTGAAGATCACATTGCGGTTCCCGTGGCGGGCCAGCAATTCCGGTAAAAACTGTTCGTGAATCGTCGCCCGACCTGCCTGCAGCGCTGCCATTTTCACCGGATCGCTGTCGACACACAGCACGCGGTATCCCATCTCCGCAAAACACAGCGCGGCTACCAGGCCGACATATCCGGAGCCCACGACGACAATGGGACGACTCAAATCCATTCTTTGGCTCTCACCCCGCAACAGCCTTTCTTGGCCCAATACTGCACGATCATACCAGCGGCCGGCTCACAGCTTCCGGCGCAGGTGAACCACGCACAACCCGCCCCTGCAGCCAGCGGCAGTCAGCCAATCCGCGAGGGCCTCGATTTTTCCTGCTTTTCCGCAAGAACCCATGGAACAGTTGCTCTACCTTTATCCTGGATATCTTGTATCCTTTTCCTACAAAGTTTCATTTTTTGCGCGCCCTCCTGGGGAATTGACGTGCGACATCGCTTCCACCTATCCTCAGGGTACGCATTGCCAAAACGCTTGCACAGAATCCGCTCCATATCCGTCGGCACCGAGTTCCATCCATGCCGGCATTGCATTTCTGAGAGGGCGGCGGAGCGTAGTCATAACGGCAAGCCGAGTACGTGGGGTGACCGGAAGATCATGAGCGCGGCGATCATGGCCGTATCCCACACAACTATCGGGCGGAACCGCCGCCTCAATTTTTCGCGAAGCACGCCCCAACATAGAGGTTCCAGATCCATCTCCATGCAGCAACCTGGCGCAAGAATGAATGAGCGGTCCTTCCTCGCATGAGTCCAATCGAAGACAACGCAGCTCGTCAAGAAGAGTTTAAGCCTCGATCCTTCCAGACCGGCGGCGGCTGGGTCACCAACGAGGAAGGAAACGCGTTGGCGGAAAACCTTCTCACTCTGCGCAAGCGGAAGTGGATCGTCCTGGCCTGCGTCTTCATCGGTACTGTTTTTGGCGTCATTCGCGCCGTCACCACCCCGAAAACCTACATCGCCGGAGGAACCATCCAGGTACGACCGGGCTCCTCTAACGAGTACCGCATAGGAAATGGATCTTCCGGGCCGCAGGATCTTGGAACGCGCCTGGAAACCGAAGCTGCCATCTTGGAGAGCGACTCGCTTCTGCTCAAAGTTGCGAAAGAGCTGAAGCTCGAAGACAATCCGGTGTTCCTCGGCCCCAAAGCCACCGTGACCCATGTCGATCCCAACGATCCCGCGGTCCAGGACTGGATGATCGGCTTCCTGCGCGGCGGCCTGTCCATCGGCCGGGTTCCCAAGACGGAGTTGATCGCGATCAATTTCACCAGCCTATCGCCGGAACTGTCCGCTCGCGTCGTCAACACTCTGATCAACGACTACATCGAACGCAGCTTTCAGACCCGCTACGCCGCGACGCAGCGCGTTTCTCAATGGCTGTCCACGCAACTGGATGACTTGAAACAGCAGGTAGAAAACGAGCAGGAAAAACTCGCGGAACTGCAAAGAAAGCTGGGGGTGCTCGGCTTCGGCGATCAGGCGCATAACTTGAACCTGGACACGCTCGACGACCTGTCGAAGGCAGCGGCCGATGCAAAAATCGCTCGCATCGTGTCGGAAGCCCGCTATCGCATGTTGACGTCGATGAGTCCGGATCTGCTCGACGGCAGCCCTTCCGTGCTCGGTTCCGGTTCAGGAAGCTTGCTGGCGACCCTGCGCAACGGTCAGGCCACGCTGGAAGCTCAGTACGCGCAACTCATCTCTCAATTTGGACCCAATTATCCCGCCGTCAAACAGCTCAAAGCGGAAATGCTGCAAAACCAGAAGGCCATCGACAAGGAGCAGACCCGCGTGCTGGCCCAGTCGAACAACGCCTTTCGCGCCGCCACTGTGAATGAGGACATGACTCTTCAGGTGTTGCAGCAAGAGGAAGCCAAGGATTATCAGAAACGCGATGACATGATCCAGTTCGTGCTCCTGCAGCGCGAATTCGACTCCAACCGCACTCTCTACGACGACTTGCTGCGGCGGCTGCGCGAAGCCGGCATCGAGGCTGGCCTGGAATCCAGCGAAATCGATGTCGTCGATTTTGCTCGCAAACCTCTACTCCCAAGTGGCATGCGCCGCAGTTCCCGGGCGTTGATCGGCCTGATGTTTGGCTTGTTCGGCGGCGTCGCCCTGGCATTCTTCTTCGACAGTCTGGACACCAGTCTGCGCAGCGTCCACGATATTGAAACCATCTCGGAGTTGCCGTCGCTTGCCGTAATCCCGCGTGCCCGGAAAATTCTTCCGCGCGGTCTCACGGAAGACACTCGCTCCACGGCCCAAAGAAATGTCGACGTTCTTGGCGAGCCCAATTCACAGTTTGCCGAGGCCTTCCGATCGCTTCGTACCTCTCTCTTGCTTTCCGGCGTGGGTCAACCGCCCCAGACCATTCTCATCACCAGTTCCACTCCCGCGGAAGGTAAGAGCACCATCGCCAGCAACCTCGCCGCAGTCCTCGCGTTCCGCGATGCCACCGTTCTGTTGATCGACGCCGACCTTCGCCGGCCCACGATTCACAGCCGCTTTGGCATCACTGGCCGTGTCGGGCTCTCCACCCTGCTGTCAGGAACAACGACACTGGACGAATCGCTCCAGACCGTTCCCGAGGCTCCCAACCTTTTCCTGCTTCCCAGCGGCCCCGTCCCGCCATTCCCAACGGAATTGATCTCGTCCAATCGGATGATCAGCATGCTCGAGGAAGCCAAGCAAAGGTTCACCCACATCGTCATCGATTCGCCCCCCATCCTGACCATCACCGACGGGTTGATTCTCGCGCCCTTCGCCGATGCGGTATTGCTGGTGGTTCGCTATGGCCGCGCCAGCAAGCATTCCGTGCGCCGCGCGCGCGATCTTATGCTGCGCGCCGGAACCCGCCTCGGCGGCACGGTCATCAACGCCGTCGATGCCGCCTCTCAGCGCTATTACGGATATTACGGATATCAGCGCTATTCCTACTCCAACGGTCGCCCGCCCGCCAACGGCATGGGCAAGCGAAAATGGCCCTTCTTCTGGCGCCGGGAGGATTCCTGATGTTCGCCCCGCGATCCAAGAAAATGTTTCCGCGAATCTTTCGGTCCCGCATGACATCCGCGCTTTACGGCAGTTTCGCGCTATTTCTCGTCCTGGCGATGCTCTCCCATGCGGCGGTCACGTATGCGCAATACAGCGGTCCAGCTCCCACCAAGGCCGATAGCCCCAACCCGGAGAACAAGGGTCTGGTCGAGCGAGCGCCCACCGAGGTTCTGCCCGGAACCGCAATCGTCCTGCATCCGGGCGATCTGATCAGTATCAGCGTCTACGGCGTGCCGGACTACAAACTCAATGCCCGCATTGCCGGCAATGGCGTGGCCGATCTGCCGCTCATTGGAGCGGTCCACCTCGCCGGCATGACTGTCGAGCAGGCGCAGCAGAAGGTGGCGCAAAAGCTGATTGACGGCCAAATGATTCTCAACCCCGATGTCCTCATCTCCGTCGCGGATTCGATGGTGGACATCATCGGCGTCATGGGTGAAGTCAATTCCCCCAAGGCCATCCCAGCCTATGCCCCGATGAGCCTGCTGGATGCGCTGTCATCCGCCGGCGGTCTCAAACCAGATGCCAGCCACAGCATTTCCATCCTCCGCAAGGGCGTCGATCAGCCGCTCTTGGTAGTGCTCAACTCCAACCCGGCCAACGCCGTCAATCAGAATATTCCGCTCTATCCAGGCGACCGCGTCATCGTGCCCCGCACAGGAGTGGTGTATATGGTTGGAGCGGTGTTGCATTCGGGCGCGTATCCAGTTACTCCGGACACTCCGTTGACGTTGATACAAGCCATTACGTTGGCTGGCGGAACAGGGTATCAGGCGGCAGCCGGTGACACCCGCATCATTCGGACCACCGGCGCAACCCGTCGCGAAATTCGTGTCAACCTTAGCAAGGTCATGAAAGGAAAAGCACCCGATCCGGTCCTGCAAAACGATGACATCATCATGGTTCCAACGAATGCGATGAAGGCCGCGATCAAAGGTGGCGGGATTGGGATTGCAATCGGATTGCTGTACCTGATTCCATTACTTCCTTGAGCTGATGGATGGAACCGCCTTTCATGCCCATGCGCGTTTCGTGTTGCCCCTCAATGGCGGGAACATCTGCGGAAAGCTATGCTGCGAGTCGCCTATCTTCTGAGTCATCCGATTCAGTATCAGTCTCCTCTGCTGCGTCTTTTGGCGCAGCAGCCGCAACTCGACCTCACCGTCTTCTACACTTCAGACTTCTCTCTGCGCAGCTATCGCGATCGCGGTTTCGGCGTTCCCGTCGCATGGGATGTGCCGCTGCTCGGCGGATATCGCCACCAGTTTCTGCCCCGCCTTCTCGACAGCAACGACATCTCTTTCTTCCGTCCGCTGAATCATGGCATCTTTCGTCATCTACGGCGCGGGCATTTCGATGTCCTGTGGATCCATGGCTACGCCACGTTGAATTCCTGGATCGCGATGGCGGCCGCGCGTGTGCTGGGCATTCCCGTTCTGCTGCGAACCGACTCCACGCTCATTGACCATCCCCGCGGTCCGCTGAAGCTCGCCTTGAAAGACATTTTCTTTCGCGTCCTCCGCCGATTCACCTACGGCGTTCTCAGCGTCGGCCAGCGCAACACCGAATACTGGCGCCATCATCTCGGCCAGGATATTCCGGTCTTTCCCATCCCCTATGCGGTCGATAATGCATTCTTTCAGGAGCGTTGCCGCGCAGCCTCTACCACCCGTGAACAACTTCGTCAGGAGCTTCAGATCGAGGCCAACCGGCCCATCCTCCTGTTTGCATCCAAACTGTTGCCGAGGAAACGGTGCATCGATCTGGTGGACGCCTATCTCGAACTCGTCGCGCGATATCGCTCCGCAACTTCATCTCGCCCGCTACCCTATCTGCTCATGGTCGGCGATGGCGAGGAGCGCCCGCGGATCGAAGCGCACCTGCAATCCGCAACTCCGGCAGACCGCGAAGGCATCCGCCTGCTCGGCTTCCGCAATCAGTCGGAGCTGCCCCGCTATTATGATCTCTGCGATATCTTCGTTCTGCCGTCCATCCACGAACCCTGGGGCCTGGTCGTCAATGAAGCCATGAACGCCGCCCGCGCCATCCTCGTGTCGGATCAAGTAGGCTGTCAGCCGGATCTGGTCGTCGATGGCGACAACGGCTACGTGTTCCCGGCGCAAAACGTCTCCGCGCTGGCCGACGCGCTGGAACGCGTTCTCGCCGATCCAGCCGCTTTCCGTACCATGGGCGAGCGCAGTCTGGAACGTATCCAGGCATTTAGTTTCGACGCCAACGTCCGCGGACTGATGCAGGCGTTTGCCGCAGCCGCTCAACACAGAAAATCATCAAAACAACCACCCTCTCCCATCGAATGACCATCCCGCCCAGCACGAAAGGACAGCCCGGATGCATATTCTGCATGTGATCCGTTCTCTCCACCCGGAATACGGTGGGCCCGCCCAACTGGTGCGCTGCATCGTGGCCGCCGGTCCGCGCCTCGGTTGGGAAGGTGAAGTCGCGTGCCTCGATCGTGAGTCTGAGCCATTTCTGCGCGAGATCGAGTTTCCTGTCCACGCGCTCGGCCAGGGCGGCGGCACCTACGGGTATTCCAGCCTCTGGGTTCCGTGGTTGCGCGCCAATGTCGATCGTTTCGACGGCGTCGTGATCCACGGTATCTGGCAGTACCAAAGTTATGGAACTTGGCGCGCCATCCACGGACGAAAACCGTATGTCCTCTTCCCCCACGGAATGCTGGACCCGTGGTTCAAGCGCCGCTATCCCTTGAAGCACGTCAAGAAGTGGATCTACTGGAACCTGGCCGAACAGCGCGTGCTGCGCGATGCCAATTCGATTCTTTTCACCTGCGATACCGAACAACGCCTCGCACCCCAAAGCTTTCCCATGCCTCCGTGGAATGCAGCCGTCGTGCCCTATGGCGCCGAAATGCCAACCGGCGACTCGCAGCAGCAGATCGAGGCATTCTATGCCGCCTGCCCCGCCGCGCGAGGAAGACGGTTCTTCCTCTACCTCGGGCGTATCCATCCGAAAAAGGGCTGCGACCTGCTCATCGACGCCTTCATCGCCATTGCCTCGAATGCTCCAGACGTCGATCTTGTCATGGCCGGTCCCGACGCCGGAATGCGCACCGGCCTGGAGGCGCGCATTGCAGCCGCCCACCTGTCCAACCGCGTGCACTGGCCCGGCCTCATCATCGGCGATGCCAAGTGGGGAGCGTTCCATGCCAGCGAAGCATTTATCCTGCCCTCGCATCAGGAAAATTTTGGCATTGCCGTCGCCGAGGCATTGGGCTGTAGCCGTCCCGTATTGATCTCCGATCAGGTCAATATCTGGCCGGAAATCCACTCCGACGGCGCTGGCTTGGTCGCGCCGGACACTCTGGAAGGAACAACAGATTTGCTGCGGCAGTGGCTGGCTCTTTCCGTGGATCAGCGCCAGCAGATGCAGCTGAGGGCGCGGGCCTGTTTTGAGGCTCGCTATAATCTGGATCAAAATGTCGCCGAGCTAGTACGATTCTTTCAACGCATGCAGTAACGGCCATGGCCCATGGATCCCATCCCTCCCACCAACTCGTTCGCTCCTGCCTCCGATCGAATGGACGCGCAAGATCCCTACACATCGCCGCAATACTCTTTCGCCAACCGTCTGCAACGCCAACTGTGGAGCATCGTCTGGATCGTTCTCTATCGTCCATCTCCACGCATCGCATTTATTTGGCGCGCATGGTTGCTGCGCTGCTTCGGCGCCAAACTGGGCCCGCGCTGCCGCTTCTATCCCGCGTCCCGCATCTGGGCGCCGTGGAACCTGCTCTGTGAAGACACGGTCATGGTGGCCGACACAGCCGAACTCTACAATCCCGCGCCCATGGTTCTCATGTCCCACGCCATCGTGTCGCAAGGTGCCTATCTTTGCGGCGCAACGCACGATTACAACGACCCGAAATTCCCCGTGATCTCCTTTCCCATGCGCCTCGGCCGCTACGCCTGGGTCGCGGCACGCGCCTGCGTCTCTCCGGGGGTCAATCTCGGCGACGGCGCCATCCTCGGTCTCGCCTCCGTGGCCACCAAAGATTTAGAACCCTGGACCATCTACGCCGGCGTCCCTGCCCGCAAAGTGAACGATAGGCAGCCCTTCGCCTAGACCCCAATCAAAGAGCTGAGTCATTCTGATCTTGTGGGAAGAATCCAGAGGGTGATGGCAGAGTGGTCCATGCGCATACCTCACTCCTCCCTGGATCGCAACCGGTTATATCATCAGCCATGCTCTCCGCGCGCCGATTCCTTGTCCTCTGCCTTCTCTCCTGCACACCACCCATCGCCGCCCGTGCCCAGATCGTCGTCACAACTCCAATCCCGCCGACCGCTCGCATTGTCGTGCGCGCGAACGAACCTGCGAGCTACAAAATTCCGCGGACAATCTTCGGCACATTTCTCGAGCCCATCGGAAATTCCACCTACAACGGATTGTGGGCGCAGATCCTCGCTAACCCGAGCCTGGAAACTGGATTGTGGAGTCCATTGAAGACCGCCGCCATGCTCAGCGCGGAACCCTCTCTTGTTGAAGCTGCCAATCTCGCCCTGCCGCTGCCCTGGGAGCCTCTCGATCCGCATCAGGGAATGCGCTACGAGCCGCATTATGGAAACGCGCCCAACTCTTGGCGCTCGCTGGAGGTCATCGGCGTGCCCGGTCAGCCCACCGGCATCCAGCAAAAAATCTATCTCCCCGTCCATCGGACCCTTCTCTATCGCGGCAGCCTCTACGCCAAACACTTGAGCGGCACTACCGGACTCACGATCCAGATTCGTCGCCGAGACTCGAACGACGTGCTTGCCTCCGCCGCCATCCCCGCCGACGCCGCGGTCTGGACCCAATACAATTTCTCTCTCACGCTTGCGCCCGGCAGTCTGCACCGTCTCGACCTGGCAGACTTCGTTGTCGAGCTCAATGGAAATGAGCGTGTCGAACTCGACCAGCTTTCCCTGTTCCCCTCCGACGCCATCGACGGCCTCGATCCGGATGAGGTCGCCCTGGCCAAAGCCATGCACACACCTCTGCTGCGCTTCGGCGGCAATTTCACCTCCGGCTACCACTGGAGAGATGGCATCGGTCCCGCCGACAAACGCGTCAGCATGCTCAACACCGCATGGGGAATTCCCGAGTACAACACCTTCGGCACGGATGAATTTCTGCGCTTCTGCAAACTGATCGGCGCTCAGCCGCAAATCGCGTTGAACCTGGGAAGCGGAACTCCCCAGGAGGCAGCCGACTGGGTCCAGTATGTCGATGACCATTTCAACCACGGCAACGGCGGTCTGCATTGGGAGCTGGGCAATGAATTGTGGGGCAACTGGAATCTTGGCTGGCCCACACTGGAGCAAATCCCAGGCAGAACTTTAGCCTTTAGCCAGGCCATCAAAAAAGTGGACCCCGCCGCGGCCTTGATTGCCACCGGCGCGGACCCCGATCACTACCAGCAATGGAACGCCGCGCAACTCACCAACCCAGCGGGTACATTCAACTTCCTCTCGACCCACTTCGTCGTCGGCACCAACGCCGCTTTACCCAACCCCACAACCGACTTCCTCGCGCAGGCCACGTTTGCGCTATCGACCCAACTCGGTCGTACCCTACGCACCATGCAGGCCCAGATCAACCAAACACCCGCATTCGACAAGCAAGCTCACATCGCCTTCACGGAATGGCTCTACAACAACCGCGACCACCCGGATGCCCCCGGCTTCCGCAACATGGGCGGCGCCATCGCCGCCGCTGGCTTTCTCAATATGTTGATGCGCGACGCCGACATCGTTCCCATCTCCGATATGACCGGGCTGATGGAATTCGGCGGCATCTGGAAAAAGCGCAGCCAGGTCTACGCATCGCCCGCCTACTACGCATTTCGCATGTACTCGACTACCGGCGCCACCCAGCCAATTGCCGTCGACACCCAGGCGGGCAGCTATTCCGTGCACCAGGGAATCACCCGCTTCCCGGAGATTCAGGATGTTCCCTATCTCGACGTTGTTGCCGCTCTCGACCCTGCGGGAAAAACCCTCACACTATTTTGCGTCAACAGAAATCTGCAACAGGACATTCCCTCAGAAATTGACCTGCAACAATTCCGCGCCGCGCCCACAGCCACCGCGCAGACCCTGACCGCGAGCAGCATCGGCGTCGGCAACGACGAGGTGGACCCGAATCGAGTCGTCCCAGTCGACAGCACCATTCAGATCCCATCGGGAAACATCTCCTACTCCTTCCCCCACGCCAGCGTCACCGTGCTCACATTTCACCGCCGTTGAGTGGCGGCGCGGACCGGCCTGTGGCCCATTCAAGCTTCCTCATGGCTTGAGTGGGATTGAAGGTATTGTCATCCCGACCAAAGTGGAGGGACCTGCGGTTGTCGTTCAACACCGAATGCTGAGGTTGACCGCAATGCATTTCCGACTCGCTAGGTCTCTGATCGTTTGTTGTGTACCTAACTGTGGGTGCCCCAGGTCTCGCTTCTGAGACCTGGGATTCTCCAGTCCCCACATACGAAATCACACGATCACAATACTAGAATCACTAGGTATGCCCAGCACCATGGAATCTGACCGTCTCTGTATTGTCCTGGTAGCCACACGCAATCCGCTCAATATTGGCGCGGCGGCACGCGCCATGGCCAACTTCGGCTTTCAGCGTCTCCGGCTCGTCCATCCCTTCGACACCGCGTTTCGTGAGGCGCGCTCGGCCGTCGGCGCATCCGCTCTGCTGGCCACTGCGGAAGAATTCCCATCCGTCGCCGAGGCCGTCGCCGATTGCACGCTGGTCATTGGCACCACCGCCGTCGGACATCGCCAACTCCAGCATCCTCTCCAATCTTTGAAAGATGGAGCACCGCTCATCCTGCAAGAACTGAGCGCCCCGGCCAGCGCTCCGAATCGCGTCGCACTTTTATTTGGCTCGGAGAAGTTCGGCCTATCGAACGAAGACCTCAGCCACTGCCATTGGCTCATGCACATCCCAACCAGCGAAGCCCAACCCTCCATGAACCTCGGCCAGGCTGTCGCGGTGTGTCTGTACGAATTGACCCGTGAAACAGCCAGCGCGATCCCATCCACCGCGCCTACCCTTGCGCCTTCGGCGGAAGTCGAGCGCGTATCCACTACTCTGCTCGACACCTTGCAAGCCAGCGAATACATCGGCGCCGAATCTCCCGACTCGAAGCAGGCCAGCATCCGCCGCATGGTGCGGCGCATGCATCTCTCTTCGGAAGACGCCTCGACCTGGCTCGGCATCCTGCGCCAGATTCTCTGGAAATTGCGAGCAAAAAATTGAGCCTGCATCAGCCCGCTCGAATTTTGTTCCGCCAGCGCATCGCCATGTAAATCGGTATGCCTGTCGCCACAATCGCCAGTCCTGGCCATGTCGTCGCGGGACGATACGCAAAAAGCACCACCAGAATCACGCTGCCACCCGCGATATAAATGCAGGGCAGCCACGGATATCCCCATACCCGATATGGCCGCGGCGCATCCGGACGCATCTTGCGCAGTCGAATCACGCCCGCAATCGTCAAAATATAAAAAATCAACGCAGCGGAAATTACATAGTCCAACAAATTGCTGTACAGATTGCCATATTGTCCGGTCAGCGGATTCCAGGTGCGCGGCAATACAAGCAAGACCGTCCATATGCCCTGAATCGCCAATCCCCATCCCGGCACGTGTGCGCGATTCAACTTCCCTGCCCGCTGAAAAAAAAGCCCGTCATGCGCCATGGCGTAAAATACCCGCGCACCCGCCAGCGTCATCGCATTCACCGTGCCGAAGGTCGAGATCATGATCGCAATGGCCATCATCGCCGCGCCTGCGTAGGGAAAGATGCTCTGCAACGAGGCGGTTGCCACGCGGTCCGCCGGCGCGTGTTGAATCGCGATCAAGGGCAGCGTCAGCAGATACGCTACATTCGCCAGTAAATACAGCGCGATCACAGACGAAGTCCCGATGCCCAGCGCCAGCGGCAAATTGCGAGACGGCCGCTTCACTTCCGCCGCGACAAAGGTAATGTCATGCCATGCATCGGCGGAAAACAGCGACCCGGACTGCGAGATGCAGATGGCCAGGAACAATCCAAGCGTAGTCGAAGCATCCATTCCCCTGGCAAACGGAATGGGAGTGCGCACGGCCCAGAAATGATGAAAATTTTCCGCCAGCGCCGCGTGATGAATCCCAATCGTGCAGCCCAGCACCACCAGCGCAAGCAGCGCTCCAATCTTTGCCACGGTGAAAATGTTTTGCAGAATGCGACCGTAGTTCAGTCCCAGAGTGTTGGCAAACGTCAGCAGAACGATGATCGCAATCGCCACCAGCTGCGTGGTCGACAGTGAAACAGAGTAGCTCCCCACAATATGCTGCGGCGCAACCAGGTAATGATTTTCAGCAATCGCAGGCATCAGCACGCCAGCAAACCGCGCAAACGCAATCGCGACGGCGGCGATCGTACCCGTCTGAATCACCGTCCACAGCGTCCAGCCATAGAGAAATCCGATCAGCGGCGAAAATGCTTCCCGCAGGTACACATACATTCCGCCAGCCTCCGGCATCATCGCCGCCAGTTCTCCGTACGTCAGCCCGGCAGTCACGGTCAACACGCCAGTCACCACCCACGCCACCAGCAGCCATCCTGGGCTGGCGATCAGCCGCGCCATCTCCGCCGGCACAATGAAAATGCCGGACCCAACCATGATCCCCACCACGATCATCGTCGAGTCGAACAGGCCCAGACCGCGCGTGAAATGTTGCGATCCGGATTGCTCTTCCTCGTCCGCGGACGGCTTCAGGGTCATAGGCCCGCAAACTCGTGAACTCTATACTCCGGCATCTCGATCGGTTTCCTGTTCATCGTGCCCATGGATTCATGCACAGCCTCAACGACCCCACAAAACGATTCGCCACTTTGCGGAATTGTATCGGATGCTTCGATGAACTTTGCAAATTCCTCCAAACTACCCGAAACTTCTCAAGGGGGAATTTCATGCTCTTTTTAGGAATCGACGTTGGCACCGGCGGAACGCGCGCCGTGCTGATCAATGAAGCTGGCAAAGTAGTCGCGTCCCACGCCGCCGACCACGCGCCGTTTCAATCCGCGTTTCCCGGCTGGGCAGAACAGGACCCGGAAGACTGGTGGCGCGCGGCGCAGCAATCGATTCGCGCCGTGCTGGCCGCCGCCGCGTGCAAGCCCGGTGGTATCGCCGCCATCGGCCTCACCGGTCAAATGCATGGTGCTGTTCTCCTCGACACCGAAGGAAAAGTTCTTCGCCCCTCGCTCATCTGGTGCGACACGCGCAGCGCGCCGCAGTGCGACTGGCTCCACGCCACGCTCGGCCGCGAGCGCGTCATCGAGCTGACCTGCAACCCCGCACTGCCCAACTTCACCCTCACTAAAATCCTCTGGGTCCGTGAGCATGAGCCGCAGGTCTTCGCGCGCATCGCCCACATCCTCTGCCCCAAGGATTATGTTCGCCTTCGTTTGAGCGGCGTCTACGCCATGGATGTGCAGGAGGCATCCGGCACCTTGTTGCTCGACGTCACCCACCGCCGCTGGTCGCAGCCCATGGCCGAAGCCTCCGGTGTTCCGCTGCAGTGGCTGCCGCAATTGTTCGAGTCCGCCGACATCTGTGCCACCCTCAGTCAGTCCGCTGCCGCCGCAACCGGCCTCGTAGCAGGCACGCCCATCGTCGCCGGCGCGGGCGATCAAGGAGCAGGCGCGGTTGGCATGGGCATCCTCAAGCCCGGCTCCGTCAGCGCCACCATCGGCACCTCCGGCGTCGTCTTCGCCGCGACCGACCAGCCGGTGCGCGATTCCCTCGGCCGTCTCCATACCTTCTGCCACGCCGTTGCCGGTCGCTGGCACGTCATGGGCGTCACCCAGGCCGCGGGGCTTTCCCTCCGTTGGTTTCGCGACGTCGTCAGCGCGGGCGTTCAGGGCGAACCGGCGTCCTACGAACAATTGATGACCGTCGCCGCCGATGCGCCCGCTGGCAGCGCCGGTGTCTTCTGGGCGCCCTATCTTTTTGGCGAGCGCACCCCACACCTCGATCCAGAAGTTCGCGCAGCATTCGTCGGGCTCACCGCATCCCATCGTCAACCGCATCTCGTCCGCGCCGTCCTCGAAGGCGTGGCCTACAGTCTGCGCGACACCTTCACCTTATTTGCGGAGCTTGGCATTCCTGTGCGCGGTGTGCGCCTCGGCGGCGGCGGCGCGCGCGGCCCCCTCTGGCGCCAGATTCAATCCGACATCTACGGCCGCCCAGTGGAACTCCTCGTAGCCGAAGAAGGCGGGGCCTACGGAGCGGCGCTGCTCGCCGGCGTGGGAGCAGGCGCATGGCCCGATGTCGACACCGCCTGCGAATCTTCCATTCGCGTGGCGGAAACGATTCAGCCCGATCTCGTCGCCCGCGAAGTGTACGAGCACGGCTACCAAACCTATCGCAAACTCTACCCCGCTCTCGCCACCCTGCGCAGCTGATGTCCGGCGTGCCCCATTCAAGCCATCCTTTGGGCTTGAGTGGGGCGAAACCACGGGCAAAGAAAATCTGGGTGCCCCTCGATAAGGACGAAGGCTTTGTCAAGGCGCAAATCACCTGGGCGGTGCGGGAGCACCGCTTGATCAGCCAGAGAGGTTGAGGACCAGAGCTCCGGTAGATTCACGATGCATCACCCTTCGGTGGACAAATTGCCCCACCAACCATCGATCCGGCCGTTAACCACAGGCCATGATGCTTCTATGCGAACATCCAGCCTATTGCTGGATGCGAGAGCGCTCATTCAACGTCGCGACCTGGCATCTGCCGGTCAGGGGCACCCGCGAGCTGCTCTCGATATGGACGATCTCTGGATAGCCAACGTTCTGCCTGAGCATCCAGTAGAGTCGCACAGTTAATCTTCTGGCCGCAGCCACCTTGGCCACGCCTTTCGGCTTGTGGTGGCAGCGGGCCTGATACTGCCTGCGAAATCCTTCATCCAACCGGTTTACTGTCTGTGCTGCCTCGACCAGTAACTGGCGCAGGAACCGGTTGCCCTGCTTGCTGATCGAGCCCAGCCGCTGCTTGCCGCCCGAGCTATGCTCGCGTGGAATCAGCCCCAAATAACTGGCCACCTGACCGCTGTGCTTGAACCGGTTCACATCCCCGATGGTCAACACAAAGGCCAGCGAGGTAATCGGCCCCACTCCCGGCTGCGTCATCAGCAGTCGCGCCTGCGCGTGCTGCTCCGCCGCATCGCCCACCGCTTTGTCCAGTTCGCCGATCTGCCGGTCCAGTTCCGCCAGCAACTGCAGCAAGTCTTCGCGCCGCCGCGCCGTCCAGCCTTCCAGGGGTAGTTTTTCCAAACAAGCCCTCCCCCGAACGCTCCACAGACGACTCTGCTTCTGCACCCCACGGTTCAGCGCCAGATGCTGCAGCCCGTTCTTCACCCGCGTGCGAATCTCCACCAGCTTGTGCCGATGAATCAGCAACTGGCGAAGATCCCGCTGCTCGGCCGTCGGCGTCCATAATCGCGGAAACCGATCTTCCATCAGCAACCGAAGTATGTGGCCTGCATCGCGCCGGTCGGTCTTCTGCCGACGCACATAGCTGGCTCGAATCTGAGCCGCATCTCCTACCCAAACAAGATGGCCCAGCCGTTCCAGCAACTCGATCAACCACTGGCTGTTCCCGCACGCCTCCATCCCAATCAGCGCCGGCGCTTCCAGCCCCCGATAGAACCGCTCTGCCTCTCCATCACCGTTCATCAGCTTCAGCTCGGCTATCTCACCGGTCTCCGCATCGAAAACCGCCACCTGCTGCCAACTCGGATGAAAATCACATCCTATAATTTTCATTGAAGGCTTCTCCTGATCCAGCAGCTCATGGTCCTCAACCACAAACTACTCGATCATCGCTGAAGCCTTCGTCCTTATCCCATCAATGTCTCGCTTCTGAGACATGGGATTCGTCCGAACGTTCCCTTCGCACAAAAAACAATCCGCATGCAGCCTTTCCTTCCAGAAAGGCCCCATGCGGAAAAATTCACAATCGACAGCATTGGTGCAAACTGTTAAGAACCTGCGTTAGCGAGTGTCACCGGTCACCTGCGAACCGGCTTTCTTGGACTGCTTCTCCTCCACCGCTGCCTGCGCGGCAGCAAGCCGTGCCGTCAGCAAGCGAAATGGAGAACAGGAAACATAGTTTAGACCGATCCGGTGACAGAACTTCACCGACTCCGGTTCGCCCCCATGCTCGCCGCAAATTCCAACCTTCAGGTTTGTCCGCGCATCGCGTCCCTTGGCGGTCGCCATCTTCACCAGCTGGCCCACCCCCTCCTGATCCAGCACCGCGAATGGATCCTGCTTGAAGATTCCCTGCTCCATGTACGCCGGCAGGAACTGGTTGATGTCATCGCGAGAGATGCCGAAGGTCGTTTGCGTCAGGTCATTGGTCCCGAAGCTGAAGAACTCCGCCTCCTTCGCAATCTGATCGGCCACCAGCGCGGCGCGCGGCAACTCGATCATGGTTCCCACCAGAAAGTCCACCGTTGCGCCCTTTTCTGTAAATACCTGCTGCGCCACCCGGCGGATAATCGCCGCCTGGTTCTTCATCTCTTCAATGGTGCTGATCAGCGGAACCATCACTTCCACATGCACATCTTTGCCCTGTTTCTTGATGCCGACCGCCGCCTCGAAAATGGCGCGTGCCTGCATCTCGGTGACCTCTGGAAATGCAATTCCAAGACGGCAGCCGCGTAGTCCCAGCATGGGATTGGTTTCGTGCAACTCTTCCACCCGATGCAGCAACTTGCGCAGTTCCTTCAATTTCGGAGAGCGCGGCTTCGTGATTTCCAGCCGGGCAATCTCCACCAGCAGATCTTCCCGCTTGGGCAGAAACTCATGGAGCGGCGGATCCAGCAGCCGAACCGTAACCGGCAGACCGTTCATCGCTTTGAACAGTCCGGTGAAGTCGGCCCGTTGCATGGGCAGCAGCTTCTTCAGCGCGGCTTGGCGTTCCTTCAGATTGTTCGCCAGAATCATTGCCTGCATATGGGGCAGCCGATCCTCGGCAAAGAACATGTGCTCGGTCCGGCACAGGCCAATGCCCTCCGCTCCAAACTGAATGGCCTGCTTGGCATCGCGCGGAATATCGGCGTTGGCGCGAACCCGCAGCTTGCGCAGCGGATCGACCCAACCCATGAAGCGCACCAGGACTGGATCGTCCGGCGAAGCGGGCAGAATGCCCAGCTTCCCGAAAATCACGCGGCCAGTCGTACCGTCCATCGAAATCCAGTCGCCCTGCTTCAGCACCTTGCCTTTGACGCGCATTTCCTGGTTCTTCTCGCTCACGTTAATGTCGCCGGCTCCAGCCACGCAACACTTGCCCATGCCGCGCGTCACCACGGCCGCATGGCTGGTCATGCCGCCGCGCGCCGTCAGGATGCCTGCGGCAACTTCCATACCTGCGATATCTTCCGGCGTCGTTTCGGAGCGGACCAGGATGACCGACTTCATGCTTCCGTTCTGCGTAAACTTGACCGCATCCTCAGCGCTGAAAACAATCTGGCCCACCGCCGCACCCGGCGAAGCGGGCAGACCGGTCGCCAGAACTTCAATCTTCTTGCCCTTCTCATCCAGCCGCGGGACAAGAAAGTCGTACAGCTGGTTGGGCTCAACGCGGAAAATGGCTTCTTCTTCCGTGATCAGCTTTTCATCGACCATATCGATCGCGATGTGTACCGCCGCCAGTCCCGTGCGCTTGGCATTGCGCGTCTGCAACATGTAGAGGATGCCGTCCTGAATGGTGAACTCAAAATCCTGCACGTCGCGGTAATGCTTTTCCATCTTCCGCGTCAGCGTTTGCAGCTGCTCGTAAACCTTGGGCATCTGGCGTTCCAGGTCGCTGATCGGCTCCGGTGTGCGAATGCCGGAAACGACATCCTCTCCCTGTGCATTCATCAGAAATTCGCCGAAAAATTTATGCTCGCCGGTCGCAGGATTGCGCGTGAAGCCGACTCCCGTCCCGCTCGTATCTCCCAGGTTGCCGAACACCATGGCCTGGACATTGACGGCGGTTCCCAGCATGTCATCGATCTGATTAATGCGGCGATAGGTCTTGGCGCGATTGTTGTTCCACGAACGAAAGACCGCGTCGCGAGACATGACCAGTTGCGTATGCGGATCCTGCGGAAAATCCATCTTCGTGTACTTACGGACCAGCTTCTTGTATTCCGCGATGACCTCCTGGAGCGCCGTTGCATTCAGCTCCATGTCCAGCTTGACGCCCTTCTTCTTCTTGATTCCATCGAATACCTCTTCAAAATGAGACTTTTCGATGTCCAGTACTACGTTCCCAAACATCTGGATCAGGCGGCGATAGGAATCGTAGGCGAAGCGGAGATTGTTGGTGTTCTTTGCCAGCGCTTCAACCGACTTGTCATTCAGTCCCAGGTTCAGAATGGTGTCCATCATTCCCGGCATGGAAAACTTCGCGCCCGATCGCACCGACACCAGGAGAGGATTTTCACCCTGACCCAGCTTCTGCCCTTGCAGCTTTTCCAGCCGCTGCAGCGCCGCGTCCATCTGGATATCGACCTGCGGACTCAGTCCACCCTTCATATATTCCCGGCAAGCATCCGTCTGGATCGTAAAGCCCGGAGGTACGGGCAGCCCGGCGTTCGTCATCTCGGCCAATCCGGCGCCTTTGCCGCCCAGCATTTCCTTCATGCCGCCATTGCCTTCCGCGGACCCTCCTCCAAAGAAGTAGGTGTACTGGATCTTGGGTTGTTTTGACTTTGGCGCTCCATTGCGCTCCGCCGTATCCGCGCCCGTCGAAATCTCTAAGGTAGTTGCACTCATCGGAAATCCTCGCTCCTCTATTTCTGCGGACCGCGTCAAGCACGGCCCGGCAATTTCCACTCGGTTCAGGACCGGCACGCGCCTGTCCCCTTTTCAAATTTCAAAAAACAAACGCCGGCTAAAAAGCCGGCGCCTAATCTTGCGACTAAAAATTGCGGGCAGAGCCGCCGGAGACACTCCGGGATGGAACCGGCATAACGTCTGGGGATACCGCCATTTTGAATCTCACTTCGTCCACGTCTCACTCTTCGTTTTCAGCATCTTCTCATGCTGTCTTGCTCAGCGTCAGTGTTCACCGTCACACGAAAATATCCCGGCCGTGCGTAAATTGCTGCCCGGGCGACTTTCCGAAGCGCGAAAATGAACTGAACTCATGATTTTATTCCTTCGGGAGCGTGATGGAAAGGCTAGGCCTCGAATCGTCCATTCCAACGCGGATTTCTTCCCCCGAGAGGCCGGACCAGGTGCATGGATCGCACTCCGGAAAGCGAAGAACACCGGATGAACTGATTTTGCGCCACCAATCCGTAATATTTTCTTGAGACAAGAATCCCGTCTGAAAAAAAATAGTTGCCTTGGCAACTACTTCGCATATTTTAGTTGCTAAGGCAACTATATTTTAGCGGGCTGTGCGCGCCTCGAAATTACCGTCAAAAGATCGCCTGGATCCTCCCATGGAATACCATGACCATAGACTGGCAGGCGCTGCTCCGGAGCCGAAAAACACAATGAAAGAAATCATCACAATCTCAAAAGAAGACTATCTGAAGGCCATTCTCGAAGCAGAGTCGGAAGGCCAGACTGTCATCTCTTCCACGCTGGCCCATTGGCTCTCTGTTTCGCCGCCCGCAGTCACTATGGCCTTGAAGCGCCTGAAGCGCGATGGATATGTAGAAGTGAAAGGCGACGGCATCGTGCGGCTGACGCCCAAGGGAAAGGAAACCGCGTATCACACCGCCCGCCGCCATCATCTGATCGAGCGGATGCTGTCGGAAATGTTTAGCATGGACTGGTATCGCGTGCATGATGAAGCGGAGCGCCTGGAACACGCGGTGTCGCCCGCCTTCGAAGCCAAGCTGATCGAAAGACTTGGAGAAAAAGGTCTCTGCCCCCACGGCAATTCCATTCTTCCGGAAAGCCCGGAGCAGTTGAAAAAACGCGGCCTTGTCCCCTTATTCGAGGCTACCCTAGACGTGAATTACACGGTTTCCTGTTTGCACGAACGGGATCCCAAATTACTGGCTTTTCTCCACCATTCGGGTATCGGCCCCAATGCGCGGGTGAAAGTCATCGAGCGAAACTACGACGAGACCGTGACTATCCAAACACCGTCCGGGACCATCACTTTGGGTAGACCTGCCGCAGAAAAAGTCTGGGTGAAGCGACGAAAACGGTGACCATAAATTAACCGTTTCGACTTAACCATCGTTAACAAACTGTGGCATACTGCGGTAAGAGGTTGCCTTCACCGCATGCCCGGAAGCCCATCCCGAGTTGAATTGGAAACTACGGCGCGACGGCCGTCCCTGCCCGACGTGTTTTCCAGCGTGCGCGTTTCAACGTCGCCCCAGCTTTGGCGTCGCGCGCTGGGCTTTATCGGCCCCGGCTTTCTCATCTCTGTCGGCTATATGGATCCAGGCAACTGGGCCACGGACCTGGCCGCAGGCTCGCGCTACGGATACACTCTGTTGTTCGCGATCATGATCTCGAATCTGCTGGCCATCCTGCTGCAGGGGCTTTCCGTTAAGCTCGGCGTGGCGACTGAGCAGGATCTGGCCCAGGCCTGCCGCGAACACTACAGCAGGCCTGTCACCATTGGACTCTGGGTCATTGCCGAGATCGCTATCGCCGCGTGCGACCTGGCGGAAGTGATCGGCTCGGCCATTGCTCTCCAGCTCCTTTTCGGCGTTCCGCTCCTTGTCGGTGTCCTGATCACCAGCGCGGATGTTTTGATGATTCTGCTGCTGCAAAATCGCGGATTTCGTTACCTGGAAGCCGTGGTCATGGTGCTGATCGCCACCATCGGCGTAATGTTTGCGATTGAGATTTTTTTCTCGCATCCGCAGTGGAGTTCCCTTGCCTGGAATTTATTCACTCCTTCGCACGAGATTCTGAGAAACAGCGAAATGCTCTATATCGCCATTGGAATCCTGGGCGCGACCGTCATGCCGCACAACCTGTACCTCCATTCCTCGATCGTGCAGACACGCGATTATCCGCGCACGCTGAAAGGCAAGCGCGAAGCCATCTGGTTGGCCAGCCTCGATTCCGCCGCCGCGCTGACCATGGCGCTGTTTGTGAATGCGGCCATCCTGATCGTGGCGGCCGCGGTCTTTCATCGCAGCGGCCACAGTGAGGTGGCAGAAATTGGCGAGGCATATAAACTGCTGACGCCGCTACTGGGGGTTGCGGGTGCCAGCACGATGTTCGCCATTGCACTGCTAGCCTCCGGACAAAATTCGACGCTGACCGGCACACTGGCAGGGCAGGTTGTGATGGAGGGCTTCCTCAATCTGAAAATCCCCGCCTGGCAGCGACGCCTGGTGACACGACTGCTCGCGATTGTTCCGACAGTGATTGTGACGGCCTTGTGGGGGATGTCCGGCACTGCGCGATTGCTGCTGCTGAGCCAGGTGATTCTGAGTATGCAATTAAGCTTTGCCGTGTTTCCCCTGGTGGCCTTCACCAGCAATCGCGACAAGATGGGTGAATTCGTCAATCGACCCTGGCTCCGAATTCTTGGATGGGTTTCGGCTATCTTCATCGCCGCATTGAACGGATGGCTGCTCGTACAAATCTTTCTGGGGCATTCCTAGTCGAATCCAGCCTTCATGTCGACCGCCGCAAGCCACCCGTGAATCCCAGGTAGCATCCACCCCATAGGGCTGGCTTTCGTATGAGTGCGCAAGCGCCACCCAAGCGAGGATTAGGATGACCACCCAGGAAAACGAAAAAGTTGAGAACCGCCGCGAAGACCAGAAACACGCGGTACAGCCCTCAGGCTATGACGGTAAAAATCCAGCAACCGCCGGCCCTGCGGATCCTGCGGTGCGCAGTCCTACTCCGGAGACGGAAAAGGGCGAGATCAATCCTTCCGCGCCGAACGACGTGAACCGGACGCCTGACCGGAAGTAAATCGTTCCAACAGATGCGCGGGAATGGATTGACGTTTCTTGAGCATTGCCTTCCATGGATCGTGTCGGAGTCTGGTATTCCATTCCGCAAACTCCGCGACCAAAAATCGAGGCGGCTTGGCTGCATCCAGTTCTTTCCAATCCATGGGAACCGCGACCGGTGCGCCTTGGCGTGCGCGCGGAGAGAAAGGCGCAATCGATGTGGCGCCGCGATCGTTACGCAGGTAATCAATGAAGATTTTTCCCACGCGCGCAGTCTTGGTCATTTTCGTCAGATACAGGCGCTTGTTTTCCACCTCCATTTGGATTGCGAAAGCTCGCGCAAACTCCTTGACGACGGGCCAATCATGTTCGGGTTCGATGGGAGCCACGACATGGAGACCTTTCCCTCCAGTTGTTTTCAAGAAGCTTTCCAATTTGCATTGCTCGAGTCGTGCACGCACTTCTTTCGCGCTTTCAGCCAGGGTTTTCCAGGGGATGGCCTCATCCGGATCCAGATCAAACACCAGCCGATCCGGTTTCTCGATATCGCTATTGCTGGAGCCCCAGGGATGAATTTCGAGCACCCCCATCTGCGCCAGCCCGGCCAATCCGAGCGGTGTCGAAATGGTGATATAGGTTTCAATCTTTCCGCTCCGGCGCCCACGTACGTCGATTCCATCAATTCCATCCGGCAAATTGCCGGCCACATGTTTTTGAAAGAAGCAGGGCTTGATACTTCGCTGCGGACAACGAACGATGCTGAGCGGGCGATTGGCAATGTGCGGCAGCATGTGTTCGCGGACAGCCCAGAAATAATCGGCGAGCCCCCGCTTGGTCAGCTTGGATTCTGAATCGACCTGCTTGTCTGGGTGCGTCAGCGGAATTGGAAACGGGTCGTCGGATGGTATTGATTCTCGCAGATTTGTTTTCGAGGCAGTCGAGCGCGTCCCGGCTGTGATTGCGTGGCGGTTTCTCGCCGCTGCGCGGGCGCCACTGGGTTTCTTGCCCGCACTGTTCGACGGACTTGGTTCTGTGTTTTTTCCCCGGCCCAAACCCTCGGACTCATCCAAATCTGCAGGCAACTCGCGCGTTACCTGCCTGGCAGGCTTGTCCTCTCGCAAGCCCTGGAAAGATGCCTGACGGACTAGATTATCGGCAGTCCAGGTTGCGAACCTTACCTCGCAAACATATTTCGGCTGCACCCAATGCGCGTCTCGAGCGGCGTCGGCGGGCACGTTCTCAAACGGTGAACGTGGCTGAAGAATTTTCTCGAGCATCTTGCGTATTTCGAGCCGGCCCTTCTGTGTGAATCCTGTACCGGTACGACCCGCATACACCAAGTTGCCGTCGCGGTAGTAGCCGAGGAGAAGCGCGCCAATTCCCACGCCGGTTTCCGACGGCGGCGTAAATCCTCCAATCACAAACTCCTGCTGACGGACGCATTTTATTTTGAGCCAGCTACCGCTTCGTCCGGAAGAGTAGGGCGCGGATGCTTTTTTGGAAACAATGCCTTCCGCGCCCAATTGGCATGCCTTTTCGAACACTTCGCCGCCACGCGTTCCGAGATGCTCACTGTAGCGAAGAATGGTGGCATCGTCTTCGGAGTTGGAAATGTGGGCCAGGATTTTCTCGAGTATTTCCTTTCTCTGCTCCAACGGAAGACCGCGCAGATTATGGCCGTTCAGGTGGAGCAGATCGAAGATGATGTAAGTGAGCGGCTTCTTTTTCCCTTCTTGAAACGCGGCCTGCAGGTCCGCGAAACTGGTTCTTCCCTGCTGGTCGAAAACCACAACTTCGCCGTCGAGCAGCGCGGTTTTCACTGGCAGTTCCGCCAACGCAGCGGCGATGTCCAGCATGCGATGGGTCCAGTCGAGACCGCCGCGAGTGGTCAAGGTCGCCGAGGCAGCTTTCTTTCCTGCAGAGTTTTCGATGCGCCCCTGCATGCGATAGCCATCCAGCTTCAATTCATGGAGCCACTCGGGACCTTCGGGCGCCTCCGCCACCTGCAACGCCAACTGCGGAGGAACAAACTCCGGCAGGGATTCTTTCGGCGCACGTTTCAATTCACTGTCGAGTGACAAGGCAGACGTGTTACTCGTGCGACGCTTGGCTACGGGATTGTTGTTGCTGTGCGAGGCGGTCGCCGATTTTTTCTGGGAAGCAGGCGATGCTGATTTCTTCTGTTCTTTTTGTTGCTGGCTGCCGTGCGAACTCCACACATGATCCTGGTTCTCTGCAATCGCATCCAGGTCGCGTCCGGTCACCACGCTATTCGGTTCTTCTTCTGTGACAGGCGGATCGCCGGGACCGCGCTCGTTGCCATCGTGCTCTTTAATCAGGAGCCAATTGGATTTTTTCTCGTCCGCCGCCTTGCCACCCATACGGATCAGCGCCCAGTCGCCGCGCAGCTTTTCGCCTTTCAGCGTGAATTTCAGACGTCCTTTCTCGAGGCCCTCGTCCACATCGCCATGAGGCACCCAGGTTCCGTGGTCCCACAGCATGACCGTTCCGCCGCCATATTGGCCCTTGGGAATGATGCCTTCGAAGCCGCCATATTCGATGGGATGGTCTTCCACCTGGACCGCGAGCCGCTTGTCACCGGGATAATAGCTGGGCCCCTTGGTGACGGCCCAACTCTTCAAAACGCCGCGCCAACCGAGGCGGAAATCGTAATGGAGACGAGTCGCCGCGTGCTTCTGGATAACAAACGGCAACTCCGGATTTTTGTCACTCACTTTTTCTTTCGATTTTTTGGCGGCGTCGCCGCGCGGTTCTGCGGTCAGGTCGAAGTTCCGCATTGCTCGATAGCGAGAGAGCTGTTTCTCGACCGCAGTGGAACTGCGGGCACGCGAAGATTTTTTCTTCTGTGGAATGTGCGTCATAGCTCTACGCGGTCTTCTTTCGCCGGGCGTGGGATTTCACGAGCTTGAGTCCGCCGGACTTTGACTTACCTTTCCTGTCTGCGAGAGCAGTCTTCGACGCGGACGTCCGGGTGGTTCGCGAAGAAGATTCCTGGCCAACGCTCTTGCGCAATGCATCCATAAGGTTGATGACTTTGGCGCGCTTCGGCGCTTTTTCTTCCTGGGGGATGGGCTGATGTTCCATCTTGGCGTCGATCAGCTCGCGAAGGGCGACCTCATAGTCGTCTTCAAACTTGGTGGGTACAAATTTTGCGGTGCTGCGCTTGATGAGTTCCTTCGCCAGGGCAAGCTGATCTTTGTCGATGCTGCGATCTTTTATGTCGGAAAAATATTCGGAGGCGTCGCGCAGTTCGGCCTGATAGCGCATGGTGTAGGCCATCAGACCACGCAATTTTGGATCGCTGGGCGGCATGAGCGCGATCAGGTGCTCGCGGCCGGAAAAAGCAGCTTCACCCAAGCCAGCCTTGCCAGTTTCGCGCAGCGCCTTTTGGATGACGGCGAATGCCTGCGCCTGGGCATCATTCTGGGGAACAACAAAATATGGCTTCTCGAAAAATGCTGGATCGATTTCGTCGACGTCGACGAACTGCACGATTTCCAAAGTTTTCTTGCTGGGAATGCGAAGATGCGCAATCTCCTCCGGTTCGATGGTGACGTATTCGCCTTTGCGAACTTCATATCCTTTGACGATGTCGGCGCGATCGACGGATTCCTGATCCTGCGCGACGTTTTGATGGCGGATTCGTTCGCCCGTTCTGCGGTCAATCTGGTGGAACGCAATTTGGCTGGCCGCTTCTGTCGCAGGAAACAAGGAAACACCGAAGGAAACCAGGGAAATTTTAATCTGTCCAGACCAATATGGGCGTGCCATGGACGGTGCCCCTTTTCTGAATTTTCTACCAGACACTAGGATTCCGTTGCGAGGCAGGAGGGTGCCACGCGCTGCGAAATTGGTGCGGCGACCAGACGAGCAGCGATCTAGCTGCGGCGGCCAATCCAGAAGCCGGCGACCCCGACCAGCGCCAATGCCACCAGTGGAAGCACGGATTTGGGAAGCATGGGACCGCTGCTGAACAGTGGGCCCACGTCAGAGGTTTCCGGCTCTCGCCCGAAAGCCTCTGTGACGGCGGCGATGGTGGCCAGGGTTCGACGACTGTTGCGGCCCGTCATGCGCTGGAATGTTTGCCACAGCGAAGGGGGCTCACAGCCCTGCGCTCCCTCTCGACACTGAGTCTCCGTGATGGCGTTGGCGACTGCATCCACTTTGGCGGGATCGAGATTGGCGAAGACACGCGACAAGGCGAGGAAATTGCGCATCGCGCGGATCGCTTCGGGGGAGCTGGCATATTCCGCTGCCTTATCGGCGATGGCATCTCCAGCTCCAATAGCGCCACGCAGGACATCGAGTATGCCATGGTCCTGCGCCTCCTGCAGCAGTTGGTAGGCGGCTAGCAGCGCGTCTGCGTGATCGATGGGGGCGCTCTCCACTTTGGTTCGCAGTTCCTCGTGAATATTTCGCTGGGGAGTATACGCGCGAATCGGCTGGGCCATGGCAGTCCTCCTGTATTAGACCTGTGTGTTGGCGATCTGCACCAATTTGTCGTCGACCGCGGTGCCGGGCAAGCGATAATCGCTGCGCTTCCACTTGCGCTCGACCTCCACGCCATTCTGCGGAGTGGGGTGTCCGAAGCGGAAATTGATTCTGGGCAGCGGACTGGCTCCTTGCTCGGACAATGGAATCATTTGCACACTGGTCTCCTTGTAGGCGGGAGTATGCGTGGCGCGATCAAGGCCGGCGCCTGTCAGTCGATTCACCGGCTGCTCGCTTGAGTTCAGCGGAAGGTAGACCTGTTTTCCCTGGACGCGGTCGGTAACCAGTACCTGCACCTTGACCTGACCATACTGCGAGCGCAGACGGACCCATCTTCCCGTCTCGATTCCCCGCTCGGCGGCCAGCTCGGGAGAGATTTCCACCCACTGGTTCGGCGTTTCTTCCATGATTCCTTTGGAACGAAAGGTCATGTTGCCCGCCTCAAAATGTTCCAGCAGGCGTCCGTTATTCAAGTGCAGGTCGAATTCCTCATTCACCTGTTCGCACGGTTCGATCCATTCCAGCGGATAGAGTTTCGCTTTGCCGTCGGGGAAGGGAAATCTTTCTGTGAAGAGCAGAGGCTGGTCGGAACCATCGGCTGCCACGGGCCATTGCAAAGATTTATAGCCTTCGAGACGCTGATAGTTGACGCCGGCAAACAAAGGCGTCAACGATGCGACTTCGTCCATCACTTCAGAAGGATGGCTGTACTTCCAATGTGCGCCCAAGGCATTTGCGATGTCCTGAATGATGCGCCAGTCGGGCTTGCTTTCGCCCAGTGGCTCGAGTACTTGATAGAGCCTCTGGATGCGGCGCTCGGTATTGGTGAAGGTCCCTTCTTTTTCGAGGCTCGGACTGGCCGGCAGCACCACATCGGCGTAGCGGGCCGTCTCGCTCATAATGACATCCTGCACAACGAAGAACTCCAGTTTTTCGAGGGCCGCTCTGACGTCATTTTCATTGGCGTCGGAGGTGATCGTATCCTCCCCCTTCAAATACATGGCTTTCAATTTTCCCTGGTGGATGGCGTCGATCATCTGGTGATTATCCAGACCCGTGTTTGTCGGCAGCTTCACGTTCCATCCACGCTCGAAACGCTCGATCACTTCAGGGTCGTCCACCTTTTGATAACCGGAGACGATGTTCGGCATGGAGCCAAAATCGCTGGCTCCCTGGACATTGTTATGGCCGCGCAGTGGATACGCGCCGGTGCCGGGACGCATGTAGTTGCCGGTGATCAGCAGTAGATTCGAAATTGCGGTTGAGGTGTCAGAGCCGCCGCAGTGTTGCGTGACGCCCATGGCCCAGAGAATGCAGACGCTGTTGGCCTGGGCAATCTCCTGTGCGACCTGTTGCAAGGTGACGATGGGAATGCCCGTCACCTGCTCGGCAAACTCCATGGTGAATTGTGCCAGGCTGTCGCGATACTCCTGAAATCCATTCACCCAGCGGTCGATGAATTCCATCTTGGCCAGACCGTTTTCGAGGATGTATTTCGTAACCGCGGAGATCCATACCAGATCGGTTCCAGGCCGCGGGCGGAGGAGAAGGTCGGCGCGGCGTGCCATTTCATGCTCGCGCAGATCGGAGACAATCAGACGCTGACCGCGTAATTTATGCGATTGCTTCACCCGGGTCGCCAACACGGGATGGCTCTCCGCCGTGTTGCTGCCGATGATCAGGACCAGGCTGGCGCGCTCAATGTCGGCGATGGAACCGCTATCGCCGCCATAGCCTACCGTGCGGGAGAGCCCCATGGTGGCGGGTGTCTGGCAATAGCGCGAGCAGTTATCAATGTTGTTGGTACCGATTACGGCGCGCGCCAGTTTCTGCATCAGATAGCTTTCCTCGTTCGTGCATTTTGAGGAAGCGATCAAGCCAATGGCATCGGGACCGTGCTCGTTCTTGATGGCGGACAATTTGTTCGTGATCAGTTCGAGCGCTTCGCGCCAGCTAGCTTCTCGAAAAGTTTCACCATCACGGATCAGCGGCTTGGTCAATCGATCTTGCGCGTTGATGTAATCCCAGCCGAACTTTCCCTTGACGCAGGTGGAGATGCCGTTCGCCGGGCCTTCCGCCGGCTCAATTTTCAAGATGTGACGGTCCTTCGTCCAAACATCGAAGGCACAGCCAACGCCGCAGTAGGTGCAAACCGTCTTGGTCCGGCGGACGCGCTGTTCGCGCATCGCGGCTTCCACCTGAGAGACGGCGAGAATCGGACCGTAGCCGGTTTCAGGCTCGACGCCTTTGACCACATCGATCATGTTGTCGAGGGCCTGGCGCGGCAGGCCGGTAAAGTATCCGGCGTGGCCGATCATCGACTTTTCCATGAGCGCGTTGCACGGGCATACTGTGACGCAGTGGCCGCAGGAGACGCAACTGGAACCCGCAATGGTTTCTCCTCCATCCCACAAAACGCGGGGATGCTGGGACTCCCAGTCGATGGACAGGGTCTCGTTGACCTGGACATTCTGGCAGGCTTCCACGCAGCGCCCGCACAAAATGCATTGATCCGGATCGTAGCGATAGAAGGGATTGCTGTTGTCGATTGGGTATGGTTTGGGTAGATAGGGCCGCTTCTGATGTTTCACATCCAGCAGCGCCGTCGTGTTATGCACGGTGCAGTTTTCATTGTTGTTATCGCACACCGTGCAATAGAGCATGTGGTTGCCGAGGATGCGATCGAAGGCTTCGCGCTGCGCCACATCCACGTGCTCCGATTTGGTGACCACGACCATTCCGGCGGCAACCGCCGTTGCGCAGGCGCGGGCCAGATCTCCATTCACCTGGACCATGCAGGTATCGCAGGTTTCGATGGGACCGAGCTGCGGGTGATAACAGACTTGAGGGATGATCCTGCCGATTCGATTCAGCACATCCACGAGGGATTCGCCGGCGCTTGCAGCACGGGTCACGCCATCGATTTCGATGGTGCAGGATGCATCAGGGTGATTGGCGCGGAGAGCGGAATGCAACGATTTGTTGTTCATTATCGACAATTTCCGAACAGAGGATCGCGGGCAATGGTTGCTGCCCATCTAATCTGAGTGAGATGCGCGCGGCTCTCGACGAGACGCTTGCTGTCCACTACGCTTGAAATTCTGCGCTCCGTTTATGAGCGAGTCAAACTATCCACGAGGACTTCGGCGAAGCTCTGAGGACCGAATCCGCAGCGCGGATACAGACTGGAAGAAGCTCTCTGGACAATCTTGGGTGTATGCCGCGTCGTCTATTCTAATTTACGCTGGAGCTTGTGCTTTCGGGCCGCACGCATACAAAAAACCCTTGTGAAGTACGCCAGGAAACGACGGAGTCACAATCGCGGAGCGCGAGGGAGAAAAGTGGGGCAATGGACATGGAAAGCTCGACGGCTGCGACCTTGCCGCACTTGAATGCCGAATTTCTACGGAGCCATCCCGAGCTGGTGCCGGGAGCCACCAGCCATCCTTTGCCGGAAAAAGTGCTGCAGTTCGGCGCAGGAGTTTTTCTTCGGGGTTTCGTGGACTGGATGGTAGACGGCATGAACCGGAAAGGACTCTTCCGCGGCAGCGTGGTGGTGGTGCCATCGATCACACCGGAAATGGTGACCAGGTTGAACCAGCAGAGTGGCGCGTATACTCACCTGGCACGCGGGCTGGAGAACGGCAAGCTAGTCGAGGAAAAGAGGATCATCACCTCGATCAGCCGCGGCATCGACCCATACACGCAATTCGCCAAGTATCTGCAGTGCGCGCACAATGCCGATCTTCGCTATATCGTCTCCAACACGACGGAAGCCGGCATTGTCTACCGCGCGGAAGACAAACAGAGCGATCAGCCGCCCACGTCGTTTCCGGCGAAGCTGACGCTGTTGCTGGCTGAACGGTACAAGGCATTCCGTGGCGACCTGACCAAGGGATTTGTGATGTTGCCTTGTGAGTTGATTGAGCGGAATGGCGACACGCTGAAAAAAACGGTCCTCGAAACAGCTGCGAACTGGAAGCTCGATCCGAAGATCGTGGAATGGATCGAGACAGCCAATGTATTTACCAACACGCTGGTGGATCGCATTGTTACCGGATTTCCGCGCGACGAGATTCAGACCTTGTGGCAAGAGTCTGGTTACATCGACGAGCTGTTCAATACCTCCGAAGTTTTCCATCTGTGGGTTATCGAGGGCCCGACGGCGCTGCCCGAGGAACTGCCTCTGCGGGAAGCAGGCTTCAATGTGATCTTCACCGATGACATGAAACCCTATCGCGACCGAAAGGTGCGCATCTTAAACGGCGCGCATACCACCACAGTGTTGGCCGCATACCTGGCAGGCAAAGATGGGGTGGGCGAATGCATGAAGGATCCGTTGATCCGCGGATTTATGAAACAGGCCATTTACGATGAAGTGATTCCCACGCTGACGCTGCCGAAAAATGAGTTGGAAGCATTCGCCGCGGCAGTGTTCGAGCGCTTCAGCAATCCATTTATCCGGCATGCACTGTTGAGCATTTCCTTGAACTCCGTTTCGAAGTACAAGGCGCGCGTGCTGCCATCGGTCGAGCAGTACATTGCGATCCGGGGGCAGGTGCCCGCTCGCCTGACGTTCGGGCTGGCTGCGCTGATCACTTTTTATCGCGGCACGGTCATACAGGATGGCGCGCTAATCGGACATCGCGATGGCAAGGAATACCGCATTCAGGATGAACTACGGGTTCTGGAGACGTTTGCCGATTTGTGGCGGCACTTTGATGGGTCGACCGCCGGTGTAAAGGATCTCACTGACGCAGTTCTGCGACGGGAAGACTGGTGGGGCAAGGACCTGCGACAAATTCGTGGCATGTCTTCGGCGGTAAACAGTTATGTGGAATCGATTCTGAAGCTCGGCATGAGAGCCAGCCTGGAGCAAGTGAGCTCGTACTAAAGCCTAGAGGCTCACGTGAACGTAGCCGCGGAGCTGGAGATCGATGATCGTCGTTAGGGCCCAGAGATCGAGCTCAATTTCCGGTTGGATGGTCTTCGGGTCGATCTTCTTTCCCAACACCGCCTGGCCGCAAACGCGAAAGTCTACGCCCGCCTTCTTCAGGCTTTGGATGAGAGCGATATTCGGGTTCGCCAAGCCATTGTTGCGCGCCTTGAAGGCGTCGTTATTCAGGATGATCTCGGTTCCACCCTGGTGGAACACAACTACGATGTCGCGGTGGTCCGATGGGACGCCATATTTGGCAAGCGTATTGACATACCGGGCGACAGTGGTGAGGCCTGGATTGACGTCGTCAGGTTTTGCGGCTGCCTTGCCGATGTCGAAAACAACCTTATAGGTCATTGTCGGATCCGGCAGTGCTTTGACGCCGGGCATATCTCTCGCCGCGTAGCCGGGTATTGGCAGGGTCTGGGTCTGCGCCGATTGGGCACACGCCGACCCAGAGAGCAGAATGAAAGCTGCCAACACGGCTACCGCAGCCGCGCCACCCGCACACAATCTTCTGCCTGACATCGTAACCCTGATCGGGAGCGAGCAATTTGGGAGTATTGCCAGTGATTCTCTCAATTCCACTTGAATCTCCTTAAACTTTTGATTTTGCTACTCTTCGCCGGACCAGTATATCCCCGCGTAGTTCTCACCCAAGAAACGTGAAACTCCCCGTTTTTTTTTTGATACGTTATCGCTTCACGACCGATCTGAATCGCGTATCACGCCATGCAGATATGCGGAGCTAATGCCCGGCGGGAAGCGTCCAATGTCAGAAGTCCAATTCGATGCATCCTGGGCGGCGGCGAGATCCAAATCGTTTGGAAGACATAACGTCAGGAAACTATGACACGATAGAAGGAATGCCGATTTCGCACGACCCTCCCCGAGCCGCCGCTGCATTTGCCTCCCGCGACTTTCGCCATTATCAGCTAGCGCGTTTGCTGGTCATCATTGGCGCGGAGGCTCAGGCCGTGGCAGTCGCATGGCAGATTTACGCCATTACTCATCGAGCCATCGATCTTGGGTACGCGGGCCTGGCATTGTTCCTGCCGGGCGTTTTATTTTTGCTCATCAGCGGACACACCGCGGACCGCTACGACCGCAGGAACGTGATTCTGGTTTGCTACTCTCTGCAATGCCTTTGCACCGGAACTTTGTTTTACTTGTCATGGACCGGCACCCAACATGCCGCTGCTTTGTTTGCCGTGCTGTTCCTGATCGGCACGGGCAGGGCGTTCAGCGGGCCGGCGAGTTCGGCCCTGCTGCCGCATCTGGTCCCGAAGGACAATTTTGTCAACGCCGTCTCGTGGGGCGCATCGATCTTCCAATTAGCGAACTTTGTCGGCCCCGCGCTGGGCGGTCTGCTGTTCACTCTGCCGCTAGCGCGCTGGCTGCCGGAACCACTCGGCACTCATATGGCTGGAGGCGCCATCGTGTATGCATTCACATTCTCCACGCTGATTGTGTTTCTGCTTCTGTTGGCTTCTCTATCGGTCCGTCCGGGGCGACAGGAACAGCGGGCGATCTCGGTCGACACGCTGCTCGCGGGGTTCCGCTACATGTGGCACAAAAAGCTGCTTCTGGGTGTGACCACGCTGGATCTGTTTGCGGTACTGCTGGGCGGAGCAGTCGCCCTGCTGCCAATCTTCGCTGAGAACATTCTGCATTCCGGTCCGAGCGGCCTGGGAATTTTGCGCGCTGCGCCTGCGCTAGGGGCACTGATGGTCTCCGTTCTGATGACCTGGCGGCCGATGAATCGTCATGCGGGAGTTCGCATGTTGTTTTCCGTGGTGTTGTTTGGCGCGGCGACGATCGTGTTCGGGCTTTCGCGCAACATGGCGCTATCGCTGGCAGCCTTGTTTGTCGTGGGGGCGTCGGACATGGTCAGCGTCATTGTGCGGGCCTCCATGTTGCAGCTCGCCACTCCGCAGGCAATGCGAGGGCGCGTGAGCGCCGTGAATGCCCTGTTCATTGGAGCCAGCAATGAGTTTGGAAGCTTTGAAAGCGGCGTGACCGCGCAATGGTGGGGTGCGGTGCCGGCGGTGGTGGTTGGCGGCATCGGTGCGATTGCGGTCACCGGGATATGGACGCTGTTGTTTCCATCGCTGCGCAAAGTCAACCGGCTGAGTGAAAACGAATTGATGGGAATGGAACAGGAAGCTGCGACGGCGGAGCCGCAGAATTGAACTCCTTCACGCATTGTTGGAAGCGGCAGAAACGCAATGGTGCGCGGTGTGACGAAAAACGCCCGATCCGCGGCGCTCCAGCGAGTCTGGGACGAAACTTTATCGCTTGCCCTTCTCCAGCAAATCCATGAGTCCTGCCTCATCGAGCATGGGAACATTCAGCTTGTTTGCCTTATCGAGCTTGGAACCTGCATCTTCTCCCGCGACCACGTAGCTTGTTTTCTTGCTCACGGAGCCGGCGACAGTGCCGCCTTCGCGCTCGATGCGCTCTTTGGCCTGTTCACGGGTCAGTGTGGGCAGGGTTCCAGTCAGAACAAATGTCAAACCGGTCAGTTTGGACGAAGTCTTTTTCCGCTCGGCATTAAAATTCAAACCCGCGGAGCGCAGTTTCTCTATCAACTCTCGATTGCCGGGCAGCGCAAAGAATTCCAGCATGGCTTGCGCAATACGCGGCCCAATCTCTTGCACCCGCTCCAGTTCTTCCGCGCTCGCTTCGATGACGCGGTCCATGGTTCCGAAGGCGTCGGAGAGAAATTGCGCCGTGCGTTCCCCGACAAACCGGATGCCAAGCCCAAGCAAAACACGGTCGAGCGGCGCTTTCTTCGAGCGTTCAATTTGCTGCAACAACGACTGCGCGGTCTTTTCTCCTATGCGATCAAGGGACAGCAGAACCGACTGGTCAAGCTGATAAATATCGGCCAGATTGCGGACCAGACCGCGCTCGGTGAGCTGATTCACCACGGCTTCGCCGAGCCCTTCAATGTTCATCACACCGCGCGCGGCAAAATGTAGCAGGCTCTCGCGCAGGCGCGCCGGGCAGTTGACGTTGATGCAGCGCCAGTCGACCTCGCCTTCTTCGCGAACGAGCGCACTGCCGCATTCCGGACATTGGGAGGGAAAAGAAAAGTCATGCGCATCGACGGGGCGTTTCTCCCGCAGCACGGCAACCACCTTGGGAATGACGTCGCCGCCGCGCTCGACGGCGACAAAATCTCCAATCTTCAGGCCCAGGCGCTCGATCTCGTCAGCATTGTGCAGGGTGGCGCGACTGACTGTGGTGCCACCGATCAGTACCGGCTTCAAGGCCGCTACCGGCGTCAACTTTCCCGTGCGACCGACCTGCACGAGGATGTTCTCTACCTGTGTTACGCCAGCGCGAGCGGCAAATTTGTAGGCGATGGCCCAGCGCGGAGCGCGCCCGGTGAATCCCAGCCGTTCCTGCAACGCCGCGCTGTCGACCTTCACCACCACGCCGTCGATTTCATACGACAGGGAGTCGCGCATGACTTCAGCCTTGGCGATAAAATCCCACACTTCTTCGAGCGTGTGAGCCAAGGTGCGCTGCGGATTGACGCGAAAACCGGCTGTAGCCAGAGCATCGAGCGACTGGCTCTGCAACGGAAAAATATAGCCTGGTTCGCTCAACGCGAAGTAGGCATAGAAGTCCAGCCGCCTCTGCGCTACGATGTTCGGCTCCAATGTGCGCAGCGTTCCCGCCGCTGCATTGCGCGGATTGGCGGCCGGAGCAAGCCCTTGCTCTTCGCGCTCCGCGTTCAGCTTTTGGAATGCCGCCAGCGACAGAACGACTTCGCCGCGAATTTCAAAATTCTCCGGCAGGCCCGAGGCGTGCAGCTTCGCGGGAGAAATGCTGAGGGGCACGGAACGAATGGTGCGCACATTGGTGGTTACGTCTTCGCCGATGACGCCATCGCCGCGCGTCACGCCCCGCACCAGTTGCGCGTTCCGATAGGTCAGCGCCAGCGATAAACCATCGAGTTTCAATTCGCAGACATAGGCAATTGGCTCGTCGCCCGCCAACTCGTGAACGCGGCGGTCCCATTCGCGCAACTCTGTTTCGTCATACGCATTGTCGAGGGAAAGCATGGGCCGCGAGTGCGGCACTTTGGCAAAGCCTTCCTTTGGCTTCCCGCCGACCCGCTGGGTGGGCGAATCCATCGTGCGCAGCTCGGGATGCGCGTCTTCCAGCGCGCGCAACTCGTGCATCCAGGCATCATATTGCGCGTCGGAAACCTCAGGCGCATCGAGCACGTAGTAGAGATGCTCGTGATGCCGCAGGGTCTCGCGCAGAGCCTCGATCTGTTCCTCTGCACTTTTGGTCGGCGGGTGCTTGGCCATCACTCGAATTATAGATAGGCGCTGAACGCAACCGTCAGCAGACTTGCGACGGTCACCGTGTATGCTCAGAAATTGAATGGAGCCAGTCACACACCTTCTTACGGGCGCATGTCTGGGGCGATCGGGGCTTAATCGCACCACCGCCTACGCAACGTTGACCATGGTCCTGGCTGCCGAAGCGCCGGACATCGACATGTTCTGGTTCTTTCGCGGACGGCTGGCGGAGTTTGAACATCATCGGGGCATCACGCATACGTTTCTGGGTGCGCCGTTCATGGCTCTGGGTGTAACGGGCGCCGTCTGGCTGTGGCATCGCTGGCGCACCCGGAATCGAGACGAACAGACCAGCAGCCATGCGAGCATCCATCTGACGAAAGCCGGATATACTCCGCCGGTGCGCTGGGGCTGGATCTGGCTCCTGGCATTGCTTGCCGACTTCAGCCATATTTTGCTGGACTGGACGAATAATTACGGCGTGCGCCCGTTTTTTCCTTTCAATCCGCATTGGTATGCGGGCAACATCTTCTTCCTCTTCGAGCCGGTACTGTTTGGCGCGCTGCTCATTGCCATGCTGATGCCTGCGATCCTGGGTCTGGCCGACCGCGAGATTGGCGTGCGCCGTCCAGCTTTTCGTGGCCGCGGCTGGGCGATTTTCGCGCTCTGCTGTGGCGTGATGCTTGGCTGTTGGCGCTGGGCGGAGCATGACCGCGCCTTGCACCTCCTCGCCGAGCAGAGCTACCAGAATGAACCCGTACTGCAGATGACGGTCAACCCCTATCCGGGGGATCCCTTCGAATGGTTCGGCATCGTCGAGACGAAGGATTTCTATCAAACCGCGCTGCTGAACACACGAACCGACAGCTTCACCAGCCAGGCGCCCGACGATCTCTATTACAAACAGCCGCAGACGCTCGCGATTCTTGCGGCAAAACGTTCCTGGCTGGGACAAGCGTTTCTCGACTGGTCGAAGTTCCCGCATGTGGAGGAGAATGGCGTCTTCGGCACGCTACCCAACGGGGCGCGCTATACTCGGGTGCAATTTCAGGATCTGCGTTTCGCCTATTCCGTCCTGTTCCTGCGCGGCGGTATGAACAGCCCGCTGAGCGGGGTGGTAACCATTGCGCCCGATGGAACCGTGGACGAGATGGAAATGGGCGGCGAAGTTCAAAAATAGCTCGCCGGCAGTTTGGGGTGAGGGTCTACAGGGCGGGAATTTGTTATCCCAGCAAAAACTTATGTTGACCTTGTCAAAATTGCCTTGACCTCATCTCAATAGGCGGAAACAATGAAATCTCCAACCGGAAACCTGCAAGGCTTTCCGCATTTCCGTAGTAAGAGGACCTGAATGTTCAGTTATTTCTTCGTTTTGATGGCGATTTTCAGCCGCATCCTGCCACATCCGTGGTTCGGCTTTACGGCGGTTGGCGCTTCGCTGCTGGTATTTGGCGCGCGCCGCTCGCCGAAACTGTTCATTCTGCCGGTACTGGCGCTGGCGGCGGCGGATTACTATTTGACCGTCTTCGCCTACAGCTATCCATTCCACATACAGGATTATCTGGTCACTTGGGCCTGGTATCTGGGCGCTTGCTGGATGGGCTATGCCTTTCTGCGGAAACGGGCGAATGCTGGCCGTGTCGTGGGTGCAGCGCTCTCCTCTTCCACATCGTTTTTTCTGGCGAGCAATTTTGCAGTCTGGGCTGGTTCGGTTGTCTACCCACACACGGTGGGCGGCCTAGCAACCTGCTATGCGGCCGGACTTGCCTTCTATCGGAATGACGTGCTGGCAACAACGCTGCTGACAAGCGCCGTCTTCGGCGTACCCGCCGTGGCGCGCCGGTTGGCAGACGAATGGCAGCATCGCAACATCGGCGCACGCGCGGCCTGATTCTCTTATAGATTGCTGACTGGCGTACCACCCCACACGCATGAGGCGGAGTGGTCTATGGTGTGCGGCTACTGAGCAGGAAGAACGGCCTGCTCGTGGCTGCTGGTTTGGACTTCCGGCACGCTGCCGTCGTTCACAACCGCCTGCGACGGTTTGCCGTCGATCAAAACACGCATCGAGGCGCTGGAGTGGGATGGGACGAGCAGTTCTCGTGTCTGAGTACTCGATGCGGACTCCACCGTGATGGGCACTTGCGCGGAACAAAAGCTGTTGTTCTGAACATCGACCGAGACGAGATAACTTTTGCTGGTGCCGTTCCTGCTCAGGATCGGGCGCGAATAGGCGCTGACGACGTGCAGGTCGGGCAATCCGCGGTCGCGATATACCCAGTCATCGAAAAACCATTCCAGATCTTTCCTGGAGACCTTCTGAAGCAATTCCTGGAAATAACTGGGTTCATGGTCGTTCGCCGGAACGTAGGCTTGAAGCACTTTGGCCAGGGCCTCATCTCCAACGATATTGCGCAGCATCCATATGACATTGGCGGCCTTGTCGCGGTAGTAAATGTCGCTCCAGGGCTCGATCAGGCTCTGCCCGGGATCGACGCCCGGATCTGAAGTTTCGGCGATCGCGAGCGCGGCGCGGCGAGAATCCATTTGCGCCATGGTCGTGGCGAAGCCGGCACGCTGCTCGATCCACAGCAGCGTCATGAATTGCGCTACGCCTTCATTTAGCCAAACGCGCGACGATTGAAAATACGAGTGGCCGAGCATGTGCGCCATAACTGGACCCACGCTGTCGTTTGCCGCGCCGGTTTTTAGCGGAAGGAAAAGTATGTTCCGCTCCTCGAACGGCAGGTCATCGGCGTCCGGTAGATCGACCAACACCACCGGACGCCTGGGACGCGGACCCAGCCATTGTTCGACCAGCGGACGAGTCTGCTGGAACACGTTTTGATATGTCGCGGCAGCCGCTTCATTGCCAACCCGCGAGTAAATGTCCAACCCAGGAATATCCCGGTGGCCCGCATGGATCACAAACAAGCTGAGTGGAGAGAAGCCGAGCCGGGTCGATGGGAGAGTAAAGGAGGCGACCTGCAGGACAGAATTGCCGGCCATGGTTTCGGGCGGCGCGGCAGAAGCAGGGCGTTGGGCCATCGCCGATTGCCTACTTGGGGCTGGCGCTTTCGCGGGGGATGGCGAGACTCGCGAAGGAGCAGGTTGTTCGTACAACGCGCCGTCCGGCTGAACCACGCAGCCATTGAGAATGGCGACGCTCGGTTTCACATCCAGATATTCGACCAATACATGCATGGCAACATGGGCATCGGATTGGCGCAGTTTCCACTTACCCACGGAATCGAACATCTCCGATCCCTGGCCGAGCAGCACCGGAGCCGTAGAGACCGGAAACCAGATCGCGTTGCCGAAGCCGCGAAGCGCGGTGAAGTCTGTGCCGACCGAATCCCATTCGGAGGATGCGGCGATGTTGGCCGGCGCACCCAGGCGCAGCAACCGCTGCCCCGACTGTGGCATTGTGCCTGAGTAGATGACATTCATCTCAATCGCGGCTCCTGGCGCGAGCGGCGTGGCCAGCGTGACAACGGCCTCAGTGAGCGCACCCGTGTGGTCGATGTCGCTCTCGACCGTCTCGGTTTGAAACTTCACCGGCCTGCCATCCACCTGAATGGAATACCAGTGGAGCGAGGAGGAAAGTTGCAGCGCGATCCGGTCCAGAGATTTATCGCTGCTGTTGTTGGCCTTCAGACGTGCTTGAATGGCGATCGAGAGCTGAGTCGGCTCCAGATGCACTTCAAAGTTATACGAACTGTACGTGAGCGCGGTACGCTCGGCGTCGCTAACCAGCGCGGCCCTTTGCGGCGCATTTGGCGAAGACACAGGTTGCTGAGTGTAAGGATTTCCCGTAGCGTTTTCCGCGGAATTTGGACTGTCTTCTCCCCGAGAAAATATGACCTGGCCACCGCTGGAGGAGGGTTTGTTGTGAGTGGGCGGAACAGCCTGTTGCCCCAGCGCACTGCCGACTGCGAACAACAAAAGAAAGAAACCTGACACATACAACCGAGAATTCATGAACCCAGTCCCTTGAGCGGTCGTCCGGATCGAGACGCCACTGAAGTGGACTCGTCGGTGACCGGCAATCCAGACGCCGCACGTCGTTGGCGCGCCGCCTCGTACATCACGATGGCTCCAGCAACGGATACATTCAGTGACGAAACTTGACCCGCCATGGGAATCCGTAGCAGATGATCGCAGGTGCGCCGGGTAAGCTCATGCAGTCCGCCGCCTTCGCCGCCTAGAACCAGCACGAAGTTGCAGCGGTAGTCGAAAGCGTCATAGTTCATCGTGCCGCGTTCCTCCAGCCCAACGCACCAGACGTTGTCTCGTTTCAATTCTTCCAAAGCGCGCACCAGATTGGTGACGCGCGCAATGCGAACATGCTCCGCAGCACCCGCCGAGGTCTTCACGACGGTGGCATTCACTCCGGCTGCCCGCCGCTCCGGCAGGATCACCCCATCCACCCCCGCGCCGTCCGCTGTTCGGAGCAACGCACCAAGGTTGTGAGGGTCTTCGACCCCATCCAGCGCCAATAAAAACAGGTGCGGGCCACGGGGCTGCGAAAGCTCCTGGAGCGAGGAATATCCACGTTCGGCCACCATGGCGACCACGCCCTGATGAGCGTCGGTGTGAGCCAGGCGTGTCAACCCTTCCCTGGATTCCAGCCGCACTGGTATCCCTGCGGCGTGGCACATGTCAACGATGTTCTTGAGGCGCGCATCCTGGCGCTGCCGAGCGATCGAGACGGATTCCAAGCGGCGGTTGCCCGAGCGAATGGCCTCCTCCACCGGATGCAATCCATACAACAGTTGCATAGTTTTTGTAGTGTACCGTTAGGCGAGCGCCCATTTCGCCACATCTTCGCCCCAGTCGGCATGGCGCAAAATGAAATTTTCAACATCCAGCCGCCCAATCGTGCAAGGATAATGACAATGGCGAAGATGTGGCTCAAAGAAAATTTCAACTCCTTGCGCGTCTTTCTGACACCCACCGGCGTCTCTAGCAAAGAGACCATGGTAGCTACTCGCACAGCTTCGCTGACCCAGACCGAACAATCGCTCACCGCGAATGCCGAAATTGTGGCCGCGCTACGCCGTCATGATCCGGAAAAGATGGAGCAATTGATTGAGCTCTACCAACACCGGCTGTTTCGCTATCTGCTTTTTTTGACCGGCAGCCGCGATCTGGCGCAGGACTTGTTTCAGGAAACTTGGCTGCGTGTGTTGGAGCGTGGATCGCAATACAGCGGGCGCTCCCGGTTTGAGACATGGATGTTCGCGATTGCCCGCAATCTGATGATCGATCAAACCCGGAAGCGCACGACAGTCAGCCTGGATGAAGCGACAGACCCAGACAAAGACCGACCCCTGGAAATCGCCGCCGATATACCTTCGCCGTTCGACCATTTTCAATCGGGAGAGCAAGCCGCCCGCGTCGGCCACGCATTGCTGGCGCTGCACCCCTTATATCGCGAAGTGCTCGTGCTGCGCTTCCATGAAGAAATGTCCCTGGAGGAAATTGCCCAGGTCAGTAGCGCGCCGCTTTCCACCGTCAAGTCTCGCCTATATCGCGGAATGGCGGCCCTGAAGCCAGTGCTGGAATCCTATCGCGGGACAAATTGCGAGGCGCGGCCATCATGAAACATATCGAAGCCGATGCCCACCTGAGAGTATCGCAGCGCGAAGCCGACCGCAGCGGCGTGCAGGAAATCTCCCCATTGCAGGAGCAGGATTTTGCCGCCGCTCTGCTGACCGTCGGAGGCGTTGCCGACCGCGGCATGGTGTGTCACGTCCAGCGCTGCGTGCGCGAGCGGGCGATGGAAATGGTCGAACGGCGCCAGCGCTTACGCCACAGCGTCGGGTTGACGATCCTAGGATTCTCCCTGCTGCTGCTGGTACTGACGCCGGTGGTTTGGAGTCTCGTGCATCTGGAGAGCGAGTCCGAAATGCAGTTTGCCTATCTGATCGGATGTCTGTTTCCAGTCACGCTGATGGCTTTGGTTCTGGTTTTCATGCGAACCCGCGCAGGCGCGGATGCACGTCGAGGAGGTGTTCGCCAGATCGATCATCGGGTGGCTTCCCGTTTGGGCTCGATGGTTCGGTAATAAAGTTGAATTGCGTTGCAGAATTTTCTTTATTTCCATAGCGAGATGTCCTAAGGTTTCATTGTTTGGCCAGGTTGCCGGCAGCCCGTCGATTTTCTTGCCGGCCGGGAAAGTAGCTTTCAGTCAAAATGGCACGTGGCGATTCCAGTTCGTCGTTTTCCGTCAGCGAAGAGCTCAAACTCATTCCCCGCTGGTCCATCGTGCTCGCCTTTGTGGCCTTCATCGGCATCCAGTACCTTTTCTTCTTCGTCATGCCACAGCCGCATCACCAGCACGCGCCGTTACCGGTGCACATCTACTTTGGGACCAGCTGGGGCGCGCTGGTTGCCGGGTACGTGCTGATGATTGGATACATCAGCGAGGATGCACCGCGGCGAAATATGGGGAAATGGCTCTGGATTCTGCTGTGCATCATCCTGCAGGGCGGCATTGGTCCGGTGATTTACTTTCTGTTGCGGCAGCCGATCCTATCGCAATGTCCTTGCTGTGGAACCCGCGTGGACAGCAATTTCAACTACTGTCCGCAATGCGCGTATCGGGTAGCGCCAAACTGCGGCGTTTGCCATGAAAGCGTCCGTATCACCGACCTGTACTGCACGAACTGCGGACATGATCTGAGCGAAGATAACACTCCGGCGCGCCTCCGCGCCTACGGTGTTTGAGCTTCGCTCAATTTCCTGCCTGTCCGCCGTTTTATCCAGCAAGCCTGTTACGCGTATGAGCACTCTTCGCTGCGCGTCGATGCGATACAATCCGATACCTTGCAAGCAGAGTGGAATTGCTCGAAATATCTTTCTCTGATGTAGAGTGGTCGTAAGCATGACGATCCGCGCTGTCATCGTCGACGATGAACAACTGGCACGCCAGGAGTTGGAGTACCTTCTCCGCAAATCCGATGATGTAGAAATCGTTGCCCAGGGAAGCAATGGCGTGGAGGCGGTGGAACTGGTGCGCGCGCATCAGCCGGACGTTGTCTTTCTCGACGTGCAGATGCCAGGGCTGGACGGCTTTGCGGTGCTCAAAAAGCTGCTCGAAAAGGGCCGGAAATTACCGCTTCCGAACATCGTCTTCGCCACGGCATTTGACCGATACGCGGTTCGCGCGTTTGAGGTGAATGCGGTCGATTACCTGCTGAAGCCCTTCGATGAGCGACGGGTGCGCCAGACACTCGACAGAGTTAGGAGCAGACTTGCCGAGGCCGCAGCGGCCTCTTCCGGCGCCGCAGGTCCTTCGCCGAAGCTGCCTCCATTGAAGGACGCGTCGAGCGAATCGATCCATGCGGCGAATGCAGTCGACGATCGGCTGGATGCTCTGGTGCGGCTCCTGGAGCAGCAGCAGGCCCCTGTCAAAAGCACAGCCGCAAAAGTTGTTCTCCGAGTTGGCGGCCGACTTCTGCTGGTGGAGCAGCGGGACATTTGCTTCGCCTCCATTGAAGAAGGCACGATCAGCGTTGCCACTCACTCCATCGAAGGTCACTCGAATTGTCGCACGCTGGAGGATCTGCTCGAACAACTGGACCCACAACTCTTCTGGCGCGCCCATCGCTCCTTCGTCGTGAATATTCATCGCATTCAGGAAGTCGTGCCCTGGTTCAAATCCAGCTATCAGTTACGTATGGACGATCGGCGCCACACCGAGATTCCCGTGAGTCGCGGCCAGACGAAGCGGCTGCGTGAATTGTTCAATCTTTGACAGGGATTTAGAGCATTTTCACGGTTACTGTAACAAGGGCTTCGTTCTATCCCACACTAGCCGCGATTTCTCACGGTGCTATTCGATGAGTAAATGCGGGGGGCAAAAATAATTAGCAAAAGGCCGCTGTTTTTATGGCATAACTGCGTTGTTCAGGCGTAGTCGAATGCCGAGAAAAGGAGC
>JAJYSV010000087.1 GCA_021793405.1 Acidobacteriota bacterium | reverse complement strand
TAATCTCCTTCACGAGGTCCTGTGGCCTCATCGCACATATTCAGCCCGCACCCTGCCTGCCCCACAACTCTACTGTGGAGCTTACCGCCTCAGATTCCCGCTGTACTATTCATGCCATCTCCTTCCAGTAATGAGCAAAGTTTCTTTGGCTAAGGCTGGTAACGCCAAAGGTCGTTGAGATAGCCAAAATTCCCTAAGCCAGGGAAACCGCCGCCCCCAAAGAGCCAAAGGTGGCCGCTACTGTCGATCCACGCGACAGCGTTGTACCGTGCGCCGGGTAGGTTGCCAGCGGAGGCAGTGCCTTGGGTACCATAAGAGCCGGGTCCATCGGTATAACTGTTTCCGCTTACCCACGTCCATTTACCAATACTAGGGTTGAAATTCCAAAGATCGTTGAAGTAGCTATTCTGGTTTTGGCCTCCAAACAGCCAAAGGTTCCCGCTACTGTCGATCCAGCTAACCGCATAGTCCCTCCCGCCGGGAACATTGCTTGCTGCGGCTACGCCCTGCGTACCGTAGACGCCGATTGCGTTGGCCGCATTACTTCCGCTTATCCATTTCCATTGCTTGTTAGTTGGATTGAATTCCCATAGGTCATTCAGGTAACCGTTGGCGGCACCGCCGAAGAGCCAGAGATTGCCACTGCTGTCCGCCCAACTTACGGCACCGATTCTCGCGCCGGGTACGTTGCTCGTTCCTGCTACACCCTGTGTACCGTAGACCCCAACTGCATTTGCGGTTTCGCTACCGCTTATCCATGTCCACTCTTTCGTTCCGGGGCTAAATTTCCAGAGGTCATTGAGCAGGCCTCCGCCGCCTGTAGAGCCGTAGCCGTCGCCTCCGAAGAGCCAGAAATTGCCGCTGCTGTCCGCCCAACTAACCGCACCTTGACGTGCGCCGGGTACGTTGCTCGTTCCTGCTACACCCTGTGTACCGTAGACCCCAACTGCATTTGCGGTTTCGCTACCGCTTATCCACGTCCACTCCCTCAGTGGATTTGTGTGATTGTATTCCCATAGATCGTTGAGTTCGCCGTCTGTCCCAGCAGAATCGAAACCTACGCCGCCAAAGAGCCAGAAATTGCCACTGCTGTCCGCCCAACTTACGGCACCGATTCTCGCGCCGGGAACGGTCGGGGCACCGCCATTTACAGCGACGTAAACTCCCCCTGCGCTGGGGGTATTGCTTCCACTCATCCAAGTCCATTCGCCTGCGGCAATTGGCGTAGGCGTTGGCGTGGGAGGCGTGCCACTGCCTGAATTGCCTCCGCCACCGCAGCCAGAAGAGAGCAGGGCAATCGAAAGTGTAAGGATCATGAATAAGCTCAACCGCTTGGGAAATGCGCTCTCCGTAACAGGCTGGACAATTGGCATGAAAACACCTCTCAACGGGAAATCCAGAAAACACGGCTTGCCAGCAAGTCTAAATCAATGTGACTCATCGGGTGTGTACGCATCGGATACGGAACATGAAGATCAAAACCAATGCCGCTCGATATTCGCATTCGGTTTGGTCGTGCAATCCGTCGCATACGCGAGGAACAGGAGATCAATCAGGAAGAGGCTGCGGAGCGATGCGGGCTCCATCGGACGTACTACAGCGGTATCGAGCGCGGAGTTCGGAACGTTTCTTTGGTGAATATCGAAAGAGTGTCTAAAGGGCTGAAAACGCCCCTACCGGACCTATTCGGACGGCTCTGATTCTGTTTTGTGGCACAATCGCCGATAGGAACCGGGAAAATGAATCCTAGGCCGTGGGAAAAATCCGAAACTGCCAGACGCTTCAAGGCCCTGCGCCGAAAAGCTCACATATCGCAATCGCTGTTGGGCGAACTCATTGAGACTTGCAGACAGTCGATTTGCGAAATTGAACGCGGTCACGTGATGCCGCACAGGTCTACATGGGACCGTTTCTGCGAGCTTGAAGCTAGGCACAACCAGCCCAAAATAGTTTTGAGCGGGAATTGGTCGCAAGAATTGATCTGCGAGATTTCGACACAAAAAGGCGACACAAATTGCTCTTTTCGCTAATTACCGCGCCTTGCGCCGCATCACAAATTCAATCCAATTGTCTGAAGACCTCAGCAATTATCCTGCGCCTTTGGTTCAGAGCTTATTCGGTCCGGAGAGTGAGAATCGGTCCTAGCCTTTCCCGCAGGACGCGACGGCGGACAACTGAAAACCAACTCCTGCGGGGCCGGGGAGATTGCCCGCGAATCGACCTTGGAGTGGGTTTGCTGCCCCTTGGCGGCTCTGGCGGGCCTCCGGCCTTACCACCGTCCTGCATGGCAATCGCTGGTTAGATTGCGCCATGCTTTTGGGAGTGACAGGGAGAGCCGTTTTGCCGTTTCAAAAGCCTCGTTGCCTCCGGAGCAGATGCCTCTGTGAACTGTGTGCAAAAGTTAGATTCGAGCATCAAAGAGCGTCCGTTGTTTCAGGCGCAAATCCGCTCTAGTAAATGTCCCGGTTTCGATGCTCGATTTATGCAAGCATTTGGGTACGTCAAGCAAGCATCCGAATATACTTGCTCATGTGGTGATCCGGCATGGGCGGGAGCGCCCATCTCCGCATTTTCCCAGCCTGTAGTTCCGCCGATTTGGAGAGAGCATCGCCAAGCACCATTCCAGATTCAACACGGCTTTACGCCGTCCGCACAAGGAAGGCAGGGGGAGCCGTAGTCCATCGTTTTCGCGGGTGGGCACAATTTTAGGCACAATACATTACGGGCGATTCTGAAAACGGCTATAAGTTGTTGGTGCGAAAGGAGGGACTCGAACCCTCATGGGTTTCCCCGCCAGATCCTAAGTCTGGTGCGTCTGCCAATTCCGCCACTTTCGCAGGATAAAATCCAACACTTTCATCGAGTCTTCGAGTTCATCCGCAACCGCTTCTCAATGCTTCTACGCTAAGGGGTGGCTGGGCGTTGGTCAAGGTGGGAAAGCGCGTCGGCACTTTGCCGCAGGTAACACGGGGAGGGTCTTCGGGCATTGCTTTGATTGGCGGTTCCCCCCAATGTTCCTCTGCGCGGGTCCTTCCGAACGCGGCGACCGAGTCGCATCGGCTCTACGCCTCCGACTCCAGAGGCCAACCGTCAGCGGCGACAGACATATCAGGCGGTTCCATTGCATCGATCGGTTTATTCTTCAGATGCTTCCATAGGAGCAGCAGCAAAAGGGACGCTGAGATGATGCTGGCAAAGCTATCCGTCAACAAAAGCCCTCGCAGCCCGAAGTGCTTGTAGCCCTGCCCGTCTGCCCAGGTCATATAGACGATAGCCGCATTGGTTGCCGCGGAAAACAGGCCGAGTTGCGTGCTGGCGACAGCGCTTTTCTGACCGACCAATTGATAGCCCAGTGCGTTGAATGCAGCATAGGCAACCCCCGCGATGCCGTTGTACAGCAGCGCCCCCCAAATGAACGACATAGATGTGTGTGGAGCGACTGCCAATGACAGCGCAGTCAAGCCGGCCCCTATGCCGGCGGAGAGATAGAGGAACCCGCGTGAGATCCTGTTTGCGGCATAGCCGCCCAGAAGCGCTCCCAGGGACGTGCTGACGGCGCAACCTGCGCCTGTGATCCAAATGACCGTATGTTCGCTGGTATGGAAGTCCCTGCCCATTCCCGAAAACAGGTTAATGGCGGCTACAGCACTGGCCGGGGCCAGGAAGAGAGCAAACCCGGTGAGGCACTCCTTTGTCTTGGAGGCTCGCCATGTGGCTTTCACCGCATCGGTAAAGATCTGCCGGAAGCGGAATGAGGATTTTCTGGGCTCCGGGAATAGCATGGTCGGCAAGGTCCCAAGCCCAATGCATCCAGCCAAACCCAATCCAATCCGATACAGAGAGATATGCGGCGCCAGAGACATAACGGCCAATGAGCCGAGCGCACCGCCGCCGAGGTTCGCGACATTGGTCCATCCGCTCACCGAGCCGCGCAATGAGTCCGGTGTAAATTCCGCAGTCCAGCCGCTGACCGCGCCGCCAAATAACACCATGGACAACTCCGCCACCAACAGCAATGCGGTTGTTGGTCCCAGATGAGCAGGCGAAAGCAGGAGGAGCGCTGCCGCCAGACAAATCGCCGCCATGGCTGCGGTAATCCAGCAGTAGGCGCGACGCGTCAGTCCCGTATCCATCACCGGCTGTAATAGAAATCCCCAGAAGGTTGGCGACATCACGACAGCGCTGGTGGTGGCGACTCTATACAGCGGGATGCCCAAATTGGTCAGCAGAAAAGGCAGTGCGGTGATCGTGAACCCGACCACCAGGCCAAAGGGAAATATGGCCATGCCGACAAGCCACGCGGGTGGAATCCGTGTGGAATGGATCTGAGATTCGCGCGCTTGTGGCAGAGATTCCTCCAGGAATTCATCCGTAGAATTATGACGGAGATTCGGGCGCGATGGTTAGCCCAGCTTGGGCAGGAAACGGATGCGCTTCTTGCCTATGATAGCGGGCATTTCCGATCGTGATAAGCAAAATCACCCTTCGCCGCTCTAGCAACAGGAGAACTGGTGGCTCAGTTGACATCCTCTGCTATTAACAGTTTGTCATCCTGAGCCGCAGGCGAAGGACCTCGCGATTCTCCGAAAACCACAAGACCCTTCGCTCCACTTCGTTCCGCTGAGGACGACAGCGCTTATTTGCTCAGAGAATGTCAACAGAGCTAAAACTGGTTTAGATCTTACCGGGACCCCTCCGACATGGACGGCGGAGCCGCATCGGGAGCACTCCCCCACGCTTTATTGGGCAGCGGTCCCATATTGAGTGACAGGACTCCTCCATTCGCAATATCGGATTGACTGAACCATGGTTTGTTCCACGACTTGCCGTTCAGGGTGGCCGACTGGATATACATGTTTTTCGCCGAGTTGTGGCGGGCGACAATGACCAACGTTTTGCCGTCGCCTATATGGATCGTTGACTCATCGAAGATTGGGCTGCCCAGAATATAGTTCGGGCTCGATGGATCGACAGGGTAAAAGCCCATCGCACTCATTACATACCAGGAGGAAGTTGAGCCCTGATCATCCATTCCCGGAAATGCCAGGCCATATTTGTCGCTACCGTACATCAGACTTAGAATCTTCCGCGTCAACTCCTGCGTTTTCCAGGGTTGTCCGGCCCAATCGTAGTAATAGGCGGCTTGCTGATCCGGCTGGTTCCCTTGCACATATTGACCGATCATCCCGGTGCAATCCCGGCAAATACCCTTCGGATCATAAGGAGTACTGAAAAACTCATCGAGTTTCGCCGCGAATTTCTGGCGCCCACCCAGCAGGTTGATCAGGCCCTGGACATCATGGGGCACGAGCCAAAGTGTGGACCAACCCGAGGCTTCCTTCATCATGAAGTTGTAGTACGGCTCTCCCGGATCGAATGGCGAAATCCATTGGCCGTCCGCCGTTTTGCCGCGCATAAAACCAACCGAGGGATCGAATACGTTTTGGTAGTTGTGCGCTCTGGCCAGAAACATTTTGTAGTCGTCTTCCTTGCCAAGCTTCTTGGCATACAGCGCCATCGCATGGTCGTCCCAGCTATATTCCAGCGTCGTCGCCACGCCTGCTTTTCCACCGGCATAGGGTGGATCAGGATTGCCGTCGGGGATGACATCTGAAATCCAGCCTTGCTTCATGTACTCCGCCAGATAGTGTCTCGGACCATTCACATCCGTGGCGTTCTTCCGCAGGTATTCGTAGACCGCGGCTCTGTCGAAATTGAGGCCACGCTCCCAGTCGCCCAGATACATAAAAACAGCATTGTCACCATGGAACGAGGTGCCCATGTACCCTGACTCGCGAGCCATATCCAGTTGCGAACGCAGAATATCCACCTTGACGTCAGGTTCCAGCAGAGTGAGTAGAACGATTTGGTTGCGACCCGTATCCCAGAACGGTACAGGACCATAAAAGTCATACTCCGCCGTCCTGACCTTGCCATCCAGCCCAGTAAACTGCTCTCCTTTTCGAGCAATCAGGCGAGGGCTGGCAAAAGAGTGATACAGGCAGGAGTAGAAGAGCATCTTCTCTTTTTCCGTTCCACCTTTCACTTCGATCAGGTTGAGCTTTCTAGCCCATGCGTCTTCGGCCCGCCGTCTCACAGCATCGAAATCCCAACCTGGATCTTCCGACCGCAGCCTTGTCTCGGCATCGGCATAGCTTCGTCCGTGTGCGATCTTCACCAGGATCTGTTCACCTTCCGCGGTGGCGAATTGCACGTAGGCCCCCGCATAGTGCCCCGATATGGTTCGCCCGTCGGGTTCAACATCCTTATCACCCAGGAATGACCCTCGCGTTTGTCCCGGTGGCGGGGGAACCTGTTTGAATGTGCCAAATATCTTGAACGGTCGCGAGAACTCCGCAACGAAGTACGCCTCGTCGGCGCCCGCGCCTCGCTGCCGCCTCGCGGACAGTTGGGCCTGGCCGCGTATCGTCTGGTCGCCTACGACCTCGATGTCTCCGCCGATATGGCCGAGGTCGAGCAGAACGTGAGCCTTTGCTGTCTTAGGAAACGTGAACCGATAGATTCCAGTCCATGTGGTCGCGGTCATCTCTACCCTGGTTTTGAAGTCGTCGAGATAGACCGAATAGTACCCAGGCGAGGATTTTTCGCGTGTCTTGTCGTAGACGGAAAAACTACGCTCCGGCGGCACTGTCCAGTTACCCACGACCGGCATCACCGTGGGGCCGTCATACGATCCGCTCGAAAAACCAACCATGGTTCGATTTGGATAATAGTAGGACGCTCCTACTCCGGCGGGATAGGCCAGGTCCAGATTGTTATTGATGGGAGCCATGTCGGTCGCGCTATGAGGCAATACCGCTCCCGGCGATGTGAATCCTGAATACAGATGTTCGCCCGGAGGTGGCGCGTTGCCAATGAGTTTTTGATTATCCAGAGGCGCGGTTCCGACCAGCCCATTGGCGTAATCGACCGGTTTCTTAGTCGTCGACGTCGTCTGAGAAAGCAAGGCCACAGAACAAAGACATCCGGTCAGTAAGAACATAACTATAAGCCGGATCGGTCGATTCGCAGGATTCATGGAAGCAGCACCTCTGGACGCGCGTGAATGATGGTTGGTGAAGCGGACTTTACGATGGTGTACACCGATGCCACGGATAGCGGCACGATTCTCCCGTCAAGAATAACCCATCTGAGATGAATTGCACGGGGCATAGCAATAGTAAATCAACTCTCATCCGTATATTCAGTTTCAATATTGACACCGCCGTTCTTCGGGTAATAGTCTAGGGGCTGCTCTTGAGAGATCGGTCTCTCATTCCACGTTAATCGACGTTTACAGGCTTCTATGTCAGCGAAAAGCAGCCGAGCCTCAACCACAAAAAAGGCAAAAAACGCGCGGCCATAGCAAGATGGTCTACACTCGGGGCGTCATGCTCTGTTTGCCGTCCAACTTTGAACAGAATGGATGCCGTCGAGGTGATGGTCGAATCTACGGAGACAATCCTCGACCAACCCGGAGATACCAATTCCCCCATAGGATGTAGATTCCGTATGGAGAATACTGGACAGGAGAAACGATGGATAGAAGGACCTTTAACAAATTGGCCGGCGTTGCGGCCATCGGAGCAGTTTCTGGAAATGTACTGGACATGGGCGCGGAGCAAACCACTCCGCCTCCAAGTGTGACTGAAAACTCCGTAGGACTTTCCTCCGTCGCATCGAACCAGATCGTGCTGGAGGACCGGGAAGTTCTGATTGCCTTTGACGCAGACTCCGGGGCGCTTACGCGCTTCCACCGAAAATCCACCCAATGGTCAATCCAACGGCGTCCGGAATTGGGAATCTCGTTTCGCCTTTTCGCTCCGCTGCCCAATCGTCGCGACAATTTTGTCCTGGGCCAAAAGCAGCGAGCCGTGGAGGTGAAAAAGCTCTCGGATCAGCAAGTACGTCTGCAGTGGAAGAACCTGGTGAGCGAACACGGGGGTGTCCTACCCATGACGTTCACGGCGTTGGTAACGCTGGATCATGGCGCTGTCACCTTTGACAGCACGCTGGTCAATGACTCATCGCTCACGGTGGAGACCATCGACTATCCATACCTGGGCGACCTGAGTTCGCCCGCGCGTGATACGCCAATGCGCAGCGATCACATGTGGTACGACAATCTAGTCGGCGATGCCATTTATCCAGATTTCCGGAACGAGAAAGGATACTGGGGCGTGGACTTCCCGACCAAGACGATCGAATCCAAACAAAGTTTGTTCTGTTTGATCCAGTGCCCCGAGCAAGGCATGTACGTGGAGATGCACAACCCCAATCAGCCGTATTTGCTGGAATTTACCTTTGAACAACATCCTGGAGTGCTCGACTCAGTTAACAATGTGGTCCCGACAGCACACGAAATTTCCGGGATTCCAGTACACCTGGAATTCCGCACCTGCCACTTTGTTTTCACTCATCCTAACACGACGAAGAAGCTGGTTCCTGTGGTACTGCGTTGTTATAGCGGAGATTGGCACGCGGGTGTGGACCTATATAAGCAATGGCGCGCCACATGGTTCCAAAAGCCACACATTGCCGACTGGGTGATGGGTGTCAATTCCTGGCAGCAGCTGCAGGTCAATACGCCAGAGCAGGATTACAGCATTCCCTATCGTGACCTTCCAAAGTACATTGATGAATGTGTGGCGAACGGGGTAGGAGCGATTCAATTGGTCGGCTGGAATATTGAGGGCCAGGATGGCGGCGACCCTTCTCTGGACATCGATCCAGGACTGGGAACCTGGCGGGAACTGCACGATGCGGTCGCCTATGCCCAGGGTAAGGGAGTAAAAATGATCATGTTTGGCAAATTGAACTGGGCCGACATGACGACGGAGTGGTTTAAGAAGGAGTTATATAAGTATGCCGCCACCGATCCCTATGGCATCCCGTATCAACAAGGCGGGTACAGTTATGTAACTCCCACCCAGCTTGCCGCGATTAATAATCACCGCCGCGAGGTGATGGATTTTCTGTGCCCTGCCTATCGCGATATCGCCGCCAAGCAGTTTCAAAAGATCCTGGCCCTGGGCGCCGCTGGATGGCTCTTCGATGAAATCTGCCACCACGGACCAGTGGAATATTCTTTTAGTCCAGATCACGGCTACGAGGCGCCTGGATATATTTATGCGGGTGATCTGCCAATGTCCAGGCAGCTGCGCGCGACGGCCGATAAGGTCAATCCGGATTTCATCTTTGCAGGCGAAGGACCGCAGGACTGGCTAATGCAGTATTATCCTGTCTCCTACTTCCGCATCAACAATGGATCCCGGCCGGTCGCTCGCTATATCGATTCCGCTGCGCCGCTGATCGTGGCCGTCACAGGCTTCGACGACCGCGAGATGTTAAACCTGATTCTGCTCAACCGATACATCATCAGCTATGAGCCGTACAACTTCAAGGGCGGACTCACGGATTTTCCGCTCACGCTCGCCTATGGCAAGAAGATTGATGCTCTGCGGAAACAATATAAGTCCTACCTATGGGATGCAGAATTCCGGGACACGCTCGGTGCCAGCATCACTTCGGACGGGTCGCCACGCCATTCAGTTTTTGTCGCTTCTAATGGCAAACGGGCGGTCGTTGTCGTGAACAATCACCCGGATCGTGCCATCACGGCGACGGTGAACCTGCCTCACCCCGGCGATCTGGTCGTCGCTACCCCTGAAAAACCTGATACGGCTCCTACATCGAACACCTTGCAAATTCCAGCGCGTTCGTTAGCTGTCGTAATGGAACGATGAATCCCAAGTGACTACTCTCCATGGTTCTTTGAGTAGTCACTTGTCAGAGCAAGACGGAAAGAGCACCTGAAAACAAATCTGACATGCGGAAGATCATCGCTTCCGCATGTCAGAACTTGCCCATCTAGACGAGTTATACCTTCAGCCCGGCTAGAATTGTATTCCCTTTCCTCCGAAGTCGGTCCAGCCTGACCAAGCACCGGCACTGTTCAGTTGCCAGTCCGACCACACATCCTGATTGGAGCCCGTACCGAACAGTTGTATGCGGCCGTCTGCAGTGTTACCAACCACTAACTTAGGATCTATGTTGGCTCCGCCCAGGTCTGTCCAGTTCGCTGCAAAAGTTCCACCGGGAGTTTGTTGTGATACGCTCCAGACATCTTGCCCGTATCCGCTCTGACCGGCCACACCTGCGCTACTCAAGGCATCTTGAGCGCGCGCCTGCACGCCGATAAGCACGAGTCGTCCGTCTTTGTTTTGGCCGACTACGAAGCCGGGTTTCAATTGATTGCCTGGGATTTCCGACCAGCCACTCCAACTGCCCCCGGAGACCGCCTGCGAATTGTGCCATACATTGAAGTTGCTATCTACGGCGAATAGTTCCAGACGGCCGTCCAGGTTTCTGGCAATCGCAAGATGGGAGTTGAAAGTTTCTCCACCCAGGCTGTTCCAACCATTCCACTCTCCGGTCGGCATCTGCCGGTTGTCCCAGACATTCCCGCTCGCATCGACGCCTAAGACATCCAACAGTCCACTAAGATTCTGGCCAACCACAAAGCCAGGCTGAATTTGTTCGCCGCTCAGGTCCGTCCAATCGGACCATCCAACGCCAGGTGCGTTTTGACTCGCGTACCATACGTCTCCGTTGGTCCCAAGGCCAAAGACGCTCAAGCTTCCATCGGCATTGTTGGCCGCCTGCAGATCCGTGACGCCGGCGCTGGTGCTTCCCATGTCGGTCCACGGACTCCACGTGCCTCCCGGTGTCAGTTGATAACTGTAGTACACGTCACCGGTTGTGCTGGGAATAAAGACTTCTAATGTGTTATTCAGGTTCTTGACAACTGCAGAGCCGCCGGTGGATTTGACTCCTCCCTGCTGATTTACCCAGCCATTCCAGTTATTCAATGCGCTATTTGGAACGTCGACGGGAATTTGCGAATCGTACCAGCTATCGTGGTGGATGCCGATTCCGACAATTTCCAACGCGCCATTCTGGTTGATCTGGATCGGCCCAACATAATTGCTGGCGGCGTGTACCTTGACCACGGCGGCTGTGGTTGGTTGTACTGTAACGGCGCAACTACCATTATCTGTGGGCGCTAACGGCGTCCATGTTCCAGCCCACCGTGCATTGTTGGCGATAACCGCGCCGCCAAGTGTGGCGTTATAGCTCAAGGCGTTGCCCGGATCGCCGTCCGTTAGAACCATCGACGCGCAACTGGCGGCTGCAAAGCCATTCGGCTGAATTGACACCGCAGCATCTGTCGAATCATTCGTAGTACTGTGCGTCTTGTTGATGATGGTGACGTATAGATCCTGCGCGTCGCCTACGGCATACGAAGTCACGTTGATTCCGTTCGGATTGGAAATCGTCACCGGCTCCACATAGCCGTGTCCACTCAGGTCAAATGCCTTAATGCCATACCCTTTCGGTGCCGTCTGGTAGTTTCCGCAGGCGCCCACACATGGATTGGGAGAGGGAACAATCGTATCGGTTGGAATCCACTGCTTGTTATGGAAATTCACTCCAGCAGCATTATGCTCGGCCCACCAATGCATGTAATCCAATGCCCACAATGCCGCGGCATATCCGTTGCTCGCGCCTTTGATCCCGGTAAGATAGTCGTTCGATTCAGTCAATCGATAGGGCAAGCCGTTGGCCGCCACTGGAGCCATATTGTTGTCATAAAGCCAAAGATAGGGCGCGTAGGTAGTTGTCTTGCCATCCCCGGCGCCGGAGGGTTGTGTAGCGATCGCAGTATTGTTCACCCATGCCGTCGACAACATATTATCGATGGCTTGCTGAGCGGTTGTAGTTCCTGGGCCTCCGCCCACATAATAGTGCTGCGTAGCATCGACCAGCAGTGGCGCGCCTTCTCCATTCTTCGCGCTCTTTTCATCCTCGGCAAATTGTTGTGTCCAGGACACACCGCTCGCCGAGCTCGGGGTATAGGTCAACGTACTATAAGCTCCCGTATCCGGCGCGGAGAACGTTGCCGCTGGTACGGAGCCAAGAATTGTATTGGCGAAATTCTGCCAGTCGGCGAGGTATGAGGGGTAGGCCGTGCCCGCCGTCGTGTTGCCGATGGTTAAGGTTTCATAGATCGCAGGATCCTCAATATGCAGATTTGTGGAGGTTCCCGTGCAGCCGGCCGGATACGTACAGGTACATCCAGTTTTGGTGCAATATGTGTGATAGGAGTGAAAGTCCGGTTCATTGCCGAGTGCGAAATTTTCCAGCAGCGACGAGTTCCTTTGCCATATATGGCTGGCGACGGCGGCATCCATTGTTTTCAGATTGGGATAGGCGTTGTGCGTGTTGAGCAGACGCATCGTATAGATTACTTTTGTGCCCGCAGCCTGCGCGAAATCAAACAGACTATCTATCCCCAGGAAGCCGTCAGGGTTGAAACCGACGGGAACCTCGTCGTCCACGGAGCCGCCACCGACGCGAAGACTCTTGATCCCGATGTTCTGAAACAAGGTAACGAGTTGCGTGTTCGTGGGGCTGAATAGATAGCCGGAAGCTCCCGCGTTATTGGTATTTAGCGTTCCTCTTTCAAAACTCAGCCCGCTGAAATCGCTCGGGATCGCATAGCCATGAGGCGCGGCCACCGGTGTTGTTGCAATTGTCAGAGTAACTGGCGCGGTCGGTGTGGATTGCCCCAACCCAACCCCCGTCGAAACGCACCCAATACATAGAATGGTGAACATTCCCTTCATCAGCGTCATTGAAGTTCTCCTCTTCCGCCTGGCGGCAGTTAAATGCTGGTTTTGGATTAAAAGTTCTTAAGCATGGACAGGAAATTCAGGCAGTTCCCGCCTCCTGCTGAACGACATGTCAAAAATCTTATAATTGGCTGGAATAGAATTTCATCCCCCTTTCGCCAAAGTCAGACCAGACACTCCATATTCCGCCCGGATTGGTCTGCCAGATGGACCAGACATCTTTGTTCCTGCCGATGCCAAACAGCTGCATGCGGCCATCGGCGGTGTTATCGATCGTCAATTGCGGATGGATACCGACTCCACCCAGGCTGTCCCAGCCGCTCCAATCGCCGGATTTCGTGACCCACGTATGCCAGACTTTGCCGTCGCTTCCGACGCCCGCAATCTCAAACCGGCCATCGGCGTTCTGGCCGACAACAAAACCTGGTTGAATTTTCACTCCATTGAGTCCATCTGTTCCCAAATCGCGCCAGCGATTCCAGGCTCCTCCAGGTGTCTTCTGCGAGGCGTACCAGACATCTTCATTTGTGATTCCAATTCCAAAAATGAATATCTCGCCAGTTAGATTTCTTGCGATGGCAAGCTGTGGGTTCATGGCTTCTCCTGGCAACCTGTTCCACCCACTCCAGCCGCCGCTGCTTGCTTGCCAGTTGTTCCATACATCACCATCGCGGCCTACTCCAAAAACTTCCGCGCGCCCATTCAAGTTCTGTCCGACCACAAAGCCGGGCTTGATTTGTTCTCCGCGCAAGCCCGTCCAGTCAGACCAACCGACGCCGGGTGCGCTCTGGCTCGCACACCAGAGGTCTCCGTCAGCACCGACTCCAAAAACGCTCAGGCTGCCATCTGCGTTGTTGGCAGCCTGCAGATTTGTTATGCCCCTGCTGCTCGCACCCATGTCAGCCCAGCCGCTCCAGGCTCCTTCTGGCGTTATTTGATGATTGTCATACACAGTGCCAGTGCGGCTGGGAACAAACATCTCCAGAGTGTTATCTAGATTCCGCGCGACGGCTGCAGCGGCGCTGGAGCGGACTCCACCTCCCAGAACCGTCCAGCCATTCCAATCGACCAGACTGCTGTTTGGTACAGCCGCGCCCTTTTGCCAGTTGTGCCAAATTCTTCCGTGTCGATCGATGCCGAATATTTCCAGTGCGCCATTCTGGTTCATCTGGATGGGCCCGGCATCCTGCCCGGCAGCGTGAATTCTCACCACGGCCGTTGTCGTCGCCGGCACTGTCACGATCACTTGACCGTTCTTTTCGGCGTCAAGAGCGATCCATTGTCCGGGCCACCGGCCATCGTTGGGTATGGACGCGTCGCCGATCTTCGCCGTCATCAATCCGGCGTTTCCAGGATCACCGTCGGTGAGCACCATCAACGCGACGCTCGCCGCCGGAAATCCGTCAGGCCGAATCGTCACGACCGCATCGGCACTATCGTTGGTCGAGTTGTGCGTCTTATTGATGACGGTGACATACAAGTCCCGCGCGTCGCCCACGGCATAGGCAGTTACATTGACATTGTTCGGATTGGAAATCGCGATCGGCTCCACATACCCATGACCGCCCAGATCGAACGCCTTCATCCCGTACCCTTTCGGGGTCGTGTGGTAGTTTCCGCAACCTGTTGTTGGGCAGGGATTGGGACTCGGAACAATGGTGTCGGTCCCGATCCATGGGTTGTTATGGAAGTTCACGCCCGCCATGCCGTGGGCAGCCCACCAATGCATGTAGTCGAGCGCCCAGAGTGCTGCGGCATAAGCGTTGCTCGCGCCTTGAACGCCGCCAAGAACATCGTTCGCCTCAGTCATTCGATACGGAACACCATCCTTCAATACCGGCTCTAAATTAGGCAATTATATACTTGCCGCACAAAGGACGGCAGGTAGACAATGAAGCATGGCACAATGGCGGGCTGACCACAAGATCGAGATTGTCGGCGTGGGAGTTGCCATGCTAACAACTCTTGCTCAAATCT
>JAJYSV010000086.1 GCA_021793405.1 Acidobacteriota bacterium | reverse complement strand
ACTAAACTGCTCCAGTGTTTCTTTGCTGGACATGAAATCCCCCTGCAAGAAATTTCATGCCTGCCAACCTCTACCGTAAGTACCAACCCTGGTTCAACTGATGAATTTCAAATGCGATTGCCCTGGGCTTGCGAAAGGCAAAGACAACGGCCAGCAGCGGGGGCGCCAGCAAAACTCCCCAGAAAGGAATGAGAATGCCAAGAAAAATCGGGCCAACAATCGACGCCCAGATGGGAACCCTCGCAACCCTCCTCATCAGCCATGGCTGGAGGGCAAGCTGGTCGATCAACACGATGACAGCATAGAGACCCAACAGCAAGCCAAATTGTTCCCAATTACGGCCGGCGAACAGCAGGCTAAGCGCGGGACCCACCAGCGCCAGCATGCCGCCGATGTTGGGAATGAATTGCGCCAGTGCTCCCAAAACTGCCCACATTGGCGCGAGTGGAACTTGCAGCAGCCATAAGCCTACGAACCACAAAAGTCCAACCAGCAACGCGTCGAGCGTCATCGCGCGCCACCACTTCACCAGGGCTCCCCCGGCTTTTGTCAAAGGATTGCCGTCTACCTTCGCTGATCGGACCGTGGCGAGTCTATTGTCTGGCACATTCATCGGATGGTGGTCCCCGGCACAATCGATTCTTGTCTGAACGCCCCGGCTGCTAGACTACTTGCAAATGAAATTTGGCGTGCTTGTTTTCCCCGGCTCCAACTGCGATCAGGATACCTATCATGTCATCTCCGAGGTTGTCGGAGAGCCGGTTGTGTTTCTGTGGCATGAGAGTTCTACGCTCGAAAACTGTGATGCCATCCTTGTGCCAGGAGGCTTTGCCTATGGAGATTATCTCCGCACTGGAGCCATCGCCCATTTCGCGCCGATCATGCAGGCTGTGAAGAAGTTCGCCGCTTCCGGCGGCATGGTGCTGGGAATCTGTAACGGATTTCAGATTCTTACGGAGAGTGGCCTGCTGCCAGGCGCCTTGATGCGCAATGCTGGATTGAAGTACATCTGCAAGCAGGTGTACCTCCGTGTGGAAACGAGTGACTCTCCCTTTACCAGCCTGCTGCGTGAGGGCGACTTGCTGAAGATTCCGATCGGCCATATGGAGGGCAATTATTTCTGCGATGCCGCAACCTTGAAGCAACTGGAGGCCCAGCGCCGCATCGCCTTTCGCTATGCTTCGGCGACAGGAGAAATTACACCGCAGGCGAACCCAAATGGATCGCTCGCGAACATTGCCGGCATTCTAAATGAGGGACGCAACGTGCTGGGCATGATGCCGCATCCGGATCGGTCGAGCGAGGCCATACTGGGATCAGCCGACGGTCTGCGTATCTTCCAGTCGATGGTGGCGACGCTGACAGCGCAAGATTGAAAAGGAACACCGCTTCATCCACAACTTATGATCGACGTTCATCACCACTTGCTGTACGGGCTCGACGACGGTGCCAGGGACTTGGAGACGTCTCTTGAAATGGCGAAGATCGCCATCGACGATGGCATCACTCATATCGCCTGCACACCCCATGCAAATAACGACTACAGTTTTTTTCCGGAAACAAATGCAGCGCTGCGGTCGGAACTGCAGGAGAAGATCGGCGATCGCCTGACGCTCGGGCTGGGTTGCGACTTCCACTTAAGTTACGACAATATCGAAGACGCGCTAGCGCATCCGACCAAATATTCCGTCAATGGCAAACGATATCTGTTGGTCGAGTTTCCGGATTTCGGCATTCCGCAAAATATTTCGTCCAGCTTCTATGAGATGGCTGTCGCCGGAATGGTTCCGATCCTTACCCATCCAGAACGCAATTTGACGCTGATGCAGAAACCGGAAAAATTGGCGCAATGGCTTCGTATGGGCTGCCTGGTGCAGGTAACCGCCGGTTCCCTGACAGGAGGTTTTGGCAAGGGGCCGCTGCGAATCGCGCGGCAATTGCTCGATTGGGGTTGGATACACATCATCGCCACGGATGCGCACAATACCACTTCGCGCCCTCCCGTGATGAGCAAGGCCTACGAATTTCTCTCGCATCACTACAGCGTCAAGGAAGCAGAGCGGATGTGCGTGCAAAATCCACGGTCAGTGTTTCTAGGCGAACCGTTGGCGGAGCAACCCGAGCCCGCGAGAGCGTTGGAAGAAGAATCCGCCGCGCCCAAAAAGCGCGGTCTCTTGTCGCTGTTTCGACGTACATAGCGTGTTTCGCCTTTGACTGTTTCCTTCGCGGGAGACGACAACTCTACCGCTCCACCGTAACCGATTGTCGGGAGGGATAATGCTCTCCACCGATCAACAACACGGTCCTCCCGCCCACGTCGCCAGGTGGTTCCTCTGGAAACGGTGGCATAAGCACGGATTCGCGATAGCGGCGGATTAGAAGTTTTTGGGAGGGAAGCAGCTATGTGGTCACGGAGCATTTATAAGCTGGTAATTTGGCTGTCGGTCTCATTCCTTGTCGTGAATATACCGGTTCACGCGCAATATTTTCGTCGTGCGATTGTGGAACACCTCTCGCCATCGATGGCCCGCATTTCTGTGAACGATCCGCGCCCCATGAGACAGGTGGTTGAGGGAATGCGCCAGACCTACGGATTACTGATCGATTATGAAGAGCCACCCTACTTTAGTTCGTACGACGTAGCGGATGTCACGAATCCCAAATGGCGGGCGCAGCATCCGAACGCCCAGCCATATCTAGGGATGTCCGGCGGCGCGTTTAGCAGCGACTTCCCTGAAATAGTTCCAGCACGGTTAGACACGTCGGCTAAGATTGCCCTCGAGAAAATCACTGCCGACTACAATCAATCCAACAATCCCGGCCGATTCGCTGTCAGGATTGATGGTCCGCACCGGCTGTCGGTTGTGGGCACATCCATGCGCGATCAAAACGGACGGCTAATCGCCGCTCATGCTCTGCTCGACACCGATGTAAACGTTAGTGGATTACGCCAGGGCAACGCGGAGGAAATTTTGGAAGCTCTTTGCGTTGAACTTACGAAGGCGTCAGGATTATCGGTGACTCCCGGAACGATCCCTCCCAACATGATGATTCAAACGCGAGTGACTCTCGACACCGGCTCCGATGTCTCGATCCAGGCTCGAAAGGTTCTGATGCAAATATCGGCGGCTGCAAGAAATTCTCTGGTTTGGACTCTGAACTGGGATCCAAACCAACGCTTCTATGTGCTTAACCTAACTGCCGCGGAAAAGCTCGAAAAGCGACCAGATGGCACGACCCAGCCGATTCCCCTCAAGCTCGACTGAAGCTTGCTGTGAGACACTCTGTCTCGTTGAGATTTGCGGGCGACCCCGGTGGACCAACTGCCAGGTGCCCCATTTCAGCCTGCTGTTGGCTTGAGTGGGGTCAATCCCACCCCTGTCGCCGGCGACCGCGAAGGATTGAGGGGCACCCAGATTCAGCGATCAGATGTGGGCTACACTTCCATCCTATACGCGCTACAGAACCTAAGGAACCAGCAGCAACTTCCCTGTTGTGGCGCGTGATTGCAAGGCTTCCTGCGCCTGGGCAGCTTCAGACAGCGGGAACATCTGATGAATGTGAAGTTCGAGCGTGCCCAGCTCCAACCGTCCAAAGACATCCGACGAGCGCGCATCCAATTCTTCCCTGCTCTGGGTGTAGTGCGCAAGGCTGGGGCGAGTCAAGAATAGAGAGCCGCCTCGCGATAGCTGGATGGGATCGACGGGCGGCACAGCACCGCTGGAAGCGCCAAACAGCACCATCATGCCGCGCGCCCGTAAGCATTTCAACGATCGATCGAATGTCTCCCTACCGACGGAATCGTACACTACGTCCACGCCTCGACCGCCTGTGATGCGCTTCACCGCGGACTCAAAATCTTCCTTGGTGTACAGAATGACATCATGCGCGCCGATGGAGCGCACGATATCCGCCTTCTCTTCTGTCGAAACGGTGGAAATGACGTGTGCGCCCGCCTGGACGGCCATCTGCGTCAGTAAATATCCCACACCACCCGCACCGGCGTGTATTAATGCTGTGTCTCCGGCTTTCAGCGCAAATGTAGAGGAACTCAGATACTGCGCGGTCATTCCTTGCAACAGACTCGCCGCAGCCTGTTCAAATGTAAGCTTGGCTGGAATAGAAACCAGATGGGATTCTGGAACAACTGCGTATTCCGCATACGCGCCCAGGTAGGTGCACCAGGCAACTCGCTCGCCAACGCGGAAGTGTTCCACGTTCTTGCCAACCTCAACGATGACCCCAGCCGCCTCCTGGCCCAGAGTTATGGGAAGCGTGGCTGGATAGACCCCTTCGCGATAGTAGATATCGATAAAATTGACGCCGATCGCGTGGATTTGTACCAGCACCTGATTCGGCGCGGGAACAGGGCGGTCAAGGTCTACCAGATGAATGGATTCCGGGCCGCCGGTTTGGGCAATCTGAATAGCTTTCATGGGCAGCCTATGCCATAGCCATGAGGAACGCTGTCGTGCCGTGCTTACTCGCCCCGCAGAATGCTTGGCTCTTCCGGGCTGTTTAAACGAACAATGCGGTCCACTGTGTACGGCGCGCGGGACTGACCTTGATAAAAATGCCGCACCAGCAGTTCCCCGATCAAACCAATGGCCAACAGTTGAATCCCTGCCAATATGGTTACGCCAGCGACGACGAACAATGGGCCATGCTGGTCCATGACAGGCTGATGCGTAAACAGCTTCAGCATCAGCAGCCACATGGAAAGCGCAAGTCCGCCAAGCATGCTGGTCGCACCCAAAGAGCCGAAGAAATGCATCGGCCGCGACACGTATTTCAGCAGAAAGCGAATCGTCATCAGATCAAAAAAGACTCGAAAGGTTCGCGAAATTCCGTAATGCGATTTACCGCGCTCGCGATTCACGTTCCGAATTGGAATTTCGCAGATGGACGCTCCGTACCAGGACGCTAGAGCGGGAATGAAACGGTGCATTTCGCCATACAGAGGGATATTGTGAATCACTTCCCGGCGATATGCCTTATAGGTGGTGCCAAAATCATGGATGTTCACGCCCGACAACTTGGCCATGAGCCAGTTGGCGCAGCGGGATGGGAATCGACGCAACATGAAGTTATCGATGCGCTCTTTCCGCCAGCCGCTAACCACATCATAGCCTTCTTCGAGCTTGGCCAAAAAGTCTGGGATCTCCGCGGGATCGTGTTGCAGATCGCCGTCCATCGCAAGAATGAAATCTCCCTGCGCATGATCGAATCCTGCGGCAAGCGCGCAGGTCTGGCCGAAGTTGCGCCGCAGTTTGACCACCATGACACGGCTATCGACGGCCGTAATTTCTTCCAGCAGCCGGTAGGTGCGGTCCAGCGACCCGTCATCGACAAAGATCAGCTCGAATGTTTCTCCCACCTGCTCCATCACGGCTTTCAGCTCGTCGTAGAGGGCGGTAACATTTTCTTCCTCGTTATGGAACGGAACAACGACGGAGTATTTTGGCATTTCAGTCAGTATAACGCTAAGCATCCAAAAATTCGCACCTGCGAATCTGTTTCATAGAGGGGACCTTCTCACTCTCTGGATACTCGTTTGGACGTGGAAATCGGCGTGCCGTTAGCCAGGTTTCTTCCATTCAGAACCGTTGGGAGTCGTTCCAGTAGAGAGAGCCATTCCATTCACGTCACACCATTGCTGCTTCAGAAAATGATCCGAAATGCGCATCGAGGGCAACTCGCATCCGGCCATCACAATCCTGCCTCTGGCCAATGAGAGCTGTGCTGGACAAATTAATACCGTCGTCTGCGGCGGCAACTCTGGCCACTCCCTTCAGCCTTCTGCGGGACACTCTGGTATGGATGTGATAGATTCAGAGTTCAGTAACCTGCCGGGAGAGATGGCCGAGTGGCTGAAGGCGCACGCTTGGAAAGCGTGTTTACCGCAAGGTAACGTGGGTTCGAATCCCACTCTCTCCGCCATAGCTTTGCTAAGTTCTTCATTCTTCCCATAAATTGCTTATTATTAAACACTTAGATGAGAGAAACGCAGTCAGGATAATCAACGCAATGCGCTTTTGTAAGGTGGTTTTGCCCTTTTACCTTACAAAGTGGGAATTACCTTACAAAGGGGATTTAGGTGCTGATGGGGAGTGCCCACGAAACATAATGGCCACCGGGGGATGAACCCTGGTGGCCTCGTACTTTGGTTCAACGGCCGCGCACGGTGGCGATCAGTCGCACCAGCCATCGCAGCAGAAAGAATGAATAGGTCGTCGGGATGTTCTCGCAAATATCTTTGCGGTTAGGCTCCCGCTGTTGCTGTATCTCTCGAAAGTGCTGCGCCTCTTCGCGTCACTGGACTTGCAGGCGTTCCCGTTCAACCGTGCCAGGGTGCACACCTTCGCCGATCTTCATAGGCCGCCGGATTCTGCCATCGAACTTTACGGGTTTCAATGGACGTACCTTACGCGCTTTTGCGGGATGAACCCCGGCCGCCATATTATTGCAATCCATAGCAATGACGCTTCGCTAGGGTGTGTTAACACTACTGCAAAGCAACTGGTGTAGGTTGTCGGAATGGAGATCACGGAAGAGCAGTACGCAAGGATCGAGGAAAGTCTGCCGGTACAGCGGGGCAATGTAAGCCTGTCGAACCTGCAATTGCTGAACGCTCTGCTGTATGTGGCTGAGCATGGATGCAAGTGGCGCGGATTGCCCAAGCGTTTTGGCAACTGGCACACCATCTACACCCGGATGAACCGCTGGTCGAAGAGCGGCGTGCTGGACCGCATCTTTGAGAAGCTTCAACTGGAGCAGATCGTGCGCATCAAGATCGAGGCGGTCGCGCTGGATTCGACCTCGATCAAGGTGCATCCGGATGGCACGGGGGCGTTAAAAAAAACGGACCGCAGGCCATCGGCAAGTCGCGCGGCGGATGGAACACCAAGATTCATCTGGTTGCCGCGGATGCTCGAACGGCCATAACCTTCGCGCTCTCGCCGGGCAACGCACATGACGCGCCGGAAGGCCGCGAACTGCTCCGGGAACTGGGGCCGATGCCGGAAGGCCTTCCCATGCTGATGGATCGCGCCTATGAGGGGGATGAGACACGGCAGCTCGTGCTCGCGCTCGGCATGGTTCCCATTGTGCCACCTAAATCTAACCGCGTCGATCCCTGGCGATATGACCGTACTCTTTACAAGAAACGCAATGAGATCGAACGACTCTTCCGCCGAATGAAGGGCTACCGACGAATCTTCTCCCGCTTTGAAAAGCTGGATGTAGTCTTCCTTGGCTTCCTATCCTTCGCCTTCATCGTCGAGGCACTTCGCTAAGTGTTAACACGCCCTAAATAAGAAAGCCCCGACTCCGGAGCGTTCAAAGGTCGCTCAATGAGCGGAGCCTTACGACGAAAGCTTACTAAGAATAGTCGGTCAACCGCAGTAGGTGGCTTCCTTGATCGCAGAAATTCCAGTGCGAGTAGCGGGAATTTTAACAATCATATTGGGGGCGATGATGCGATGAAAGTCTTCTGCCTGCTGGAGGATCATACGCGTATTGCGGTAGAACCGGGGATCAGTCTGGATCGAGAGCCGTCCATTACGTCCTTTGTGGGCCTCAAAAACAGACTGAAGCAGGCCCGCAGCTTTGGCAGAAATCTCCCGAACGATTTGCCAACTAATTTCTTCCTCTGTGGCTGTATGCCATTCTTCGATCAAGCTGTGAATACAGATATGGCTCAAACTGGCTTTGCCATTCACGCTCTGCCTTTCGCAGTTTTAGTCTTGGGGAATCGCCAGCTTACGAATAAGTCAGTCGATGAGATGCAGCGTGTCTTTGAGCCTGATGTCTGCCGACGAAGCGCCGACCATTACGTCCACGGTGCCAGGCGTTACGACAAATTCGTTCTTGTCTTCATCCCAGTACCGCAAGGCGTTATGCGTTTGAGCCAGTTCCAGGCTGACCGTTCGGGTCTCTCCGGCTTGGATGTGAACGCGCTCAAAGTTCGCTAACTGCATGATGGGCCGTTCCACAGTGCCTCCGGCGCAATGAACATAAAGCTGAACGATCTCATCGCCATCGCGGTCGCCTGAGTTGGTCACGTCGAATGAAACAGTCACTGTACCGCCGGGCGCCAGCGTTTTACCGCTGAGCCGCAGGTTTTTGTACTTGAATTCGGTATAGCTGAGGCCATAGCCGAATGGATACAGCGGCTGGCCTCGGAAGTACATGTACGTGCGGCCGTGGCGGATATTGTAATCATGGAAGTCGGGCAGATCCTCGACGCTCCGGTACCATGTCGTTCCCACCTTGCCGCCGGGGTTGTAATGACCGAACAAGACGTCAACCAGCGCATTGCCCTGCTGTTCCCCAAGGAAAAGGCCGCCCACGATCGCCGGCAGGTTGTCTTGCTCCCAGTTGATCGCCACTGGGGCATTGGACGAAACCACCAGAATGGTTCGGGGATTGGCGGCATAGACGGCGCGCACCAGTTCATGTTGAGCGCCAGACAAGTGAATGTAACTGCGGTCGTGGCTTTCCTTGTCTACTTGTTCGTTGACCCCGACAAACACCAGTGCAACATCCGCTTCCTGGGCAGCTTGGACAGCTTCGCGGAACAGGGCCGGATCCTTCTCTCCCACCACCCCGCAGCCCACCGTGAATATGACTTTCACTCCACCGGACGTTCCCACTGTTGTCAGCGGCGCCGGAGTCAGGCTGAAGGATGTGATTTTGAACAGACTTCCCGAAGTCTCCCCACGGAACAGCAGGAAAACTGTGTGTTCGCCGCTGACCGGCTGCAGGAGCGGCACGCTGATGTTGAGCCATGTTTGTCCACCACCCGTGAGGGGCGCATTCAGCTTGGCGATAAGCGGTCCATCGAGGCTGTCCAGATGGACTTCGATCGTCCCCACGGTCGGGTCGCTCGCGATGCGAGCATGAAATTCTGTCGCGCCGGTGAAAAGTACATGGGGACAAGCGGCCCAGTCCCCGTCATGAATATCCTCTAGATTTTCGCCCCCTTCATGAGAACCTTCCAGCTTGGGATGGCCGCCGATCTGAGTCGGGCCCTTGGTAGTGCCGAACTGAGTAAATTCGTTGGCATTTTTGTAATAAGCTGGCGCAGCCGGAATGCCGAAATAGTCGTTGATTGCCTTGAGCGGTGAGACCATGAACTTGGGGCCGCCGCTGTAATTCCCCAGTTGGCACAGTGGGGCCATCGGACCGATGACGGCTATTGTCTTGAGACTCTTCTTATCGAGCGGTAGGGTATGTTTCTCGTTCTTGAACAGCACCGTTGACTGCCGCGCAGCCTCAAGGGCTAGTTTCTGGTGGGCAGGGCTGCCTAGGCAGGAGACGGGTGTACCACTATAAGGATTCTGTTGCGGCGGGTCGAACTCCCCCAGCAGCACGCGGGCTGTAAGCGCACGGGTAAGGGAGGTATCCAGGGTCGATTCGCTGATGAGCATTTTCCGCACAGCCTCGCCCAAATATTTCTGCAGGACATCCCCGCAATCTATATCGCATCCGGCGTTGACGGCCAGCGCCGCGGCCTCGGCCCCAGTGGGCACAAAATGATGTCTGTCCTTCTCGAAGATGTCCCCAACTGCGCCACAATCGGAGACCACGTATCCGCGGAATCCCCACCGGTCTCGCAGCAACTCGGTGAGCAGGAACGGGCTGGCGGTGGTGGGTATGCCGTTCAGCGCGTTATAGGACGACATGACGGCGAAGGTATGCCCATCCCTCACGCATGCCTCAAAACCGCGGCTGTAATATTCCCAGAAACTCCGTGCATCCACGGTTGCTGAAGTCCTCTGGCGATCGGACTCCGTGTCATTTGCGATGTAATGTTTCGTGGAACAGGTGGTTTTGAGATAGCGGGTATCGTGGCCCTGCATGCCGTGGATGGTATAAACCGCCAACTCCCCAATTAAGTAAGGGTCCTCACTATAATTCTCTCCGATACGTCCCCAACGCGGATCACGCGTGCCCATATTCACGGTCGGCGGCGAGAACAAGGATAAGTTACTGCCCGTCTTCTTGTGCCATGCCCAGACTTCGTCGGAGACGGCTGTGAAAACCTGTTCCATCAAGGTACGGTTCCAGGAGCATCCCATCGCGAGGGGTAAGGGGAATGAAGTAATCGGTCCGCTTTTGGTGAACCCGTGGAGCCCTTCCCCCTCACCATACGCATAAGCGGACAGCCCAACTCGAGGAATCGCCTGAGATCCGGCGCCGAACTGCGAAATCTTTTCATCCAGGGTCATCTTCGACACCATGGCGGCGGCACGCCGGCGAGCAGCTTCAAAATGCTCCGGAGAGATTCCGCCCGTATCGAGTGGCGCGGTCTGCTTCGGCAGAATTGCGGAAAAGGCTTTGTTCGTGCTCGAGCCCGCAAGCGCTGCCGCGGCGCCAACGGTCGCCGCTCCCACTAGAAAATCGCGCCGGCTGAACGGCGTAGTCCGATTTTTTTCATCCGCAATCATGGTCAGTCCCCCCTTTTCATGCGTTCAATCTTCACGAACAAGACTCTCACGGTAGCGAATGAAGTTCAAACTTCCTTGCATCGCATCGATTCCGATGTGCTGTTGAACTATTCCAAATCATAACGTATACGTAAAGCATACCAATTGCACATGTCTCATATATTGAGGGCCTGCTTGATGTCCAAGGTGTGTACTTCTGTTATTCGCGCGATATTCTGTTTGACCGTAACCGTCGCATCCCTAGGCTCTCTGCTAGCTCAGGGCGTTGCGAAGCCGTATCAATTTTCTGAGCAGAGTCGTGCGGCTATCCAGCGTTTAGGCACCCTCGGTTCGATCAATTCTCAGGAGTGGCAATATTATGAAGGTGCCGTTCCGGATGGTGAGCGTCCCGCTCTCAACACTAGCGCCTGGAAGACGGTCCACATCCCGTTTGTAGCGCCTGGTCAGGAAATCTGGCTGCGTCGATGGATTGAGATCCCAAAGACCCTGCACGGCTACGATCTGACCGGCACTCATATTTCCTTCCAAATTGACGTTGGGGGAGATGGGCCGGGACGCGGATATCTGTATGAGACGATCTACTTCAACGGCAAGCGAATCGTTGAGGGAACGCATCTGGGCAGCCAAGTCCTTCTGGCGAGCGCAAAGCCGGGAGACAAGGTTTTGGTCGCTGTGAACATGCCAGCAACCTCGCAGTCAAAGCATTTTGAGCGAGCAAGTGTGCAAGTTCACTTTCTGAAGAACAGGCCTGACCCTGAAGTCGTGAGGGTGGAATTGGTTTCCGCGGCCGAGTTACTACCCGTCATCCCGCAAGGTGCAACTGAATTGGCTTCGCGAGAGAAGATCCTGGAAGCCGCGGCAAGTGCAATCAGCCTGTCGGCGCTGGATCAAGGTAACCAGCAAGCCTTCGATGCATCGCTGCAAGAGGCACAAGCGCATCTGGAATCGTTACGGCCTGTTCTAAAAAGCTACTTCATTCAGATGACGGGAAATGCTCATATTGACGCGGAGTGGCTTTGGACACGGTCCGAGGGAGTTGACCAAGTACATTTTACCTTTGCGAATGTGCTTCAGATGATGCGTGAATATCCCGCATATACCTTTTCCCAGTCCTCGGCGCAGTACTACGAATGGGTGGAACAGAAATTTCCCGACCTGTTTAAGGAAATACAGAAACGAGTAGAGGAGGGGCGGTGGGAGTTAGTAGGTGGCATGTGGGTAGAGCCGGATCTCAACATGCCGGATGGCGAATCGCAGGTGCGACAGCTTCTGCTTGGCAAGCGCTACTTCCAGAAACACTTTGGTGTGGATGTCAAGGTGGGGTGGAACGTCGACTCCTTCGGTTATGACTGGCAATTGCCACAAATCTACAAGAAGTCTGGAATCGATTATTTCGTTACTCAGAAATTAAGGTACAACGATACCAACCAGCTGCCGCTGAAACTGTTCTGGTGGCAAGCCCCCGATGGAAGTCGCGTCCTAACCTATTTCCCGTACGAAATTGTCCAAGGAACTCCGCCGCTGGAAATGTCGGCCGACCTTGCGAGATCCGTAACGCTGAATCCAGGTCAGAACGAGCTGATGCACGTCTTCGGGCCCAGTCTCGGTCGACTGGACGTCACCCCGGCGCGGGAAGTCTTCGAGAATGGGATGAGTTGGAGCGAACCCGACAGACTATTTCCTAAGCTCCAGTTCCGCACCTCGCAGGGATTCTTCGAAGATATGACCGGGCGGATCGCGACAAGCGGTATGCCAACATGGAATTACAAGACATTTGCTGCAGGTGAAACGAAGTTACCCGCACCCCCCGCAGGCAAGATCAGCTTGCCGGTGTGGAACGACGAAATCTATCTTGAACATCATCGGGGGACCTACACCTCACAAGCCAGGCAAAAAGCGAACATGCGGCACAGTGAAGAGTGGTTGTTGAATGCCGAGAAATATTCCTCGCTTGCATGGCTTGGAGGACTGACCTATCCGGGCAGCCAACTGACGCAGGCCTGGAAGAAAGAAGCATTCAATCAGTTCCATGATGCTGCCGCGGGAACGGCAATCGCCCAGGACTATGTAGATGCGCAACATGACTTTGACGCGATTCACCGGATCACAAACGAAGCCAGCGGCAATGCTCTCAAAGAGCTCGAGAGCCACATCAAGACGGATACACATCCTGGTGTTCCGATCATTGTGTGGAACCCGTTGAGTTGGAACCGGACCGACGTCGTGAGCGTGAGCGTCCAGATGCCGCACACCGAGCCGAACGGCATCAGCGTACTGGATGCCGATAACCAACCTGTGCTGATGCAGGTTTTGTCGAAGGACGAGAGGACCAATACCTATCATTTACTGCTGAGACCGAAGAGCGTACCGTCTTTGGGCTACACGGTGCTGCATGCTGTCTCAGGCCAGCGCAAGGTCGACAGCGATCTCACGATGAATGGCCTTACGATGGAAAACTCGTTGGTGCGCGTTGTGCTGGACCCAAAGACCGGCTGCATTAACAGCCTCTACAACAAGGTTTCAAAGTTCGAAAGCATTGTTGCCGGTCAGTGCGGAAATATGTTGCAAGCATACGTTGATACGGGCAAGAAAATAACGAAAGCCGGCGTTGATAGCCTGAGGGCCGAGGACGCCTGGAATATCGATAAAGATTACGTAAAGTACGGAACGAACCTGACAATGCTGGATAGCATCGAAACCGTCGAACATGGTCCTCTCCGTGAAGTCGTTCGAATTACCCGTAGCTGGAGTAAGTCGAAATTCGTCCAGGACATTACGCTGTACGCTGGGCTTCCGCGCGTGGATGTGGTGAACAACGTTGAATGGCACGAGAATCAGATTCTCCTGAAGGCGAGCTTTCCACTGACCGCCACGAGTCCTGTAGCTACCTACGAAATACCTTACGGGACAATTGAGCATCCCACGACGCGCAACAATAGCGTGGAGGCCGCCAAGTACGAGGTGCCGGCATTGCGTTGGGCCGACCTAGGTGACAGTGAGCATGGATTCAGCGTGATCAATGACTCTAAATATGGCTACGATGCCAAGGGAAACGTTCTCAGGCTTTCTCTGCTGCGCGCGCCACTTTATCCAGACCCGACCTCGGATCGCGGGCATCAACATTTCCGCTATTCTCTGTATGCGCATCCTGGTTCCTGGAAGCAGGCAGACACCGAATTGCGGGCGTATGAGTTCAACTACAAGTTACTAGCGTCTCAGGTCGAATCTCATACAGGCGGATTACCGTCGACCCATTCCTTTGTTCAGCTGCAACCCAATAATCTTGTGCTGACGGCGATGAAGAAGAGTGAGGACGGAAACAGCTTGATTCTTCGCTTCTATGAGTGGGCGGGCAAGCAGACAGAAGCGAGGATTACAGTGCCGCCTGGTGCGTCAGAAGCAGTGGAGACAGATTTGATGGAGCATGATCTTAAGGATGCGAGCGCGCGGTTGGCGCTCCGTGACAATCAAGTTGAAGTTACTGTTCAACCTTATTCCATCAATACTGTACGAATTGGCTACAACGTTCGTGGCGACCAGTTCTGGCAAGCACAGAAGTGAGCCAATGCGTTCCGTCCTGCGCGCTGCAGTAAGTTCGTCATCGCAGACGGTATGGTCCTCCCCGATCTTCTTTACGGAGATCAAGCGGCGGACCATCTCTGAATTAACAGGGAAAGGTGCCAGTGAGTTCCGCCCGGAGTCGTTTGGCATCCGCTTCGCTCTGGAACCCAACCACGATATCGTCCGCGTAACGCAGCACGGTGACCTCGCGTTGCGCTCGCTTTCTACGCCATACATGAACCCATAGATCGAAGGCGTAATGGAGATAGATGTTGGCAAAACTGCAGGGAGACAAACTGGCCCCATTGCCATAAACGTGGCGTAAGCCTGCGTAGGCATCGGCCTGCAGGGCGCCCTTGAAGTCTTTTAGATGACAGCGAGGATGTTTTCCCTTGCGGTCCTCCGAGTACGCGAACCATACCGCCGGCGGAGTTGTGTAACCTGTCGGCGATCATCGCGCACATACGTCCATAGCCTGCCGTTAGCCTGCGGCCAGATAAACTTCCGTCTCTCTAAACGCTGGCAAGAAGACAAGGTCCGTCGCCATCGAATCATAAACATTTAATGTTGTCGCCTCTTCGAGCCCGGAAAATAAAGACGTGACCCGAGAACGGCTGCTCATGCAACACGGTCTGCACTTGCTCACTGAGCCCGTCGAAGCCGCGACGCATATCAGTGATACCTGCTGCGATCCAGATCTTAGTTCCTGTGGGAAGGTGGATCACTTGCGCAGGCTCTCAACAATCGAATGCAACAGGATCGGATCAGCGCAGCACTCCACGCTGATCGATCCCCGCCCTGGAAACTCGATGTGAATAGAACCAGACGGCGCCGGTAGTGGCTGAGATGGAGCCCTCCCGCGTCACTACCTCACATGAAGCAGACACCGTGACCGGAAGCAAAGCTGTGGTCCTGGAAGAAAGCTCCGCCAACCCGCCGCGTTCAAATGCCCGTCGCACTTGAACACCTGGTTCGCGTTCACTCCATTAACTTGCGCTATCTGCGCAACGCTTGCACCCGGTTGAAACGTCAACTCCACGATCCGGCGCTCCTCAGATAAAGAATGTCGCCTGCGGGGACGACGCTCCAGACCTACTCTCCCTGAATCAACCATGACCCATCGTCGCCTTACGCACGACTAGGCGCCAGAGGGGAAGACCACACGCTTACAGACAAGCGCGAAAAGCGAACGCTTCAAACCCCGCTTCCCGCGCTTCTGACGCTTCATCTGAGCATTCCTAGGAACCCGTTTCTGCTACATTTCCTGCCAGTTCTGCATAGTCAGCCTCTTCTCTGAAACCTGCGATAAAGCCAGCTTGAAACGGTCTGCGTCGGTCTCGTCTTTGCGATTGTTGAAGAGGAAGGCTTGCTCGTCCGCCTAGCGGTCAAGGTGGAACGGTTCCACCGCAACGTAGCCAGAGGCCATCGCGCCATGGGCTGTTAGCGCCGATCTTCGGGTTCCCATGAGCCGGGAGATAGCGGTGCCCCGTCTGGTCTTGGCGAAGCTCCGGGCGGTGTGCTGATATCGCCTTTCTTCTGTTTCAGAGAGGCGTACGCCTCGACAACTTCTG
>JAJYSV010000085.1 GCA_021793405.1 Acidobacteriota bacterium | reverse complement strand
TCTCGCCGATCAAATCCTCCGGCTTCTCGTACCCAGCCAGCAGCTGGTCGATTAACTCCTTGTCCATCTCCATACGATCTCCTCTCCTTCATTAGAAAAGATCGTTTACACAAAATGATTTACACCCTCCCGCGACTCGAAGTACAAACCCTGTGACACGGCTAATGTCTTTTGCGGTGCGCAGGCCAAGGCGGGGCGGCATTTTACCAAACTGCCCCAGACCGCTCCTCGCCGCAGTCCGCCGATTACCCGCCGGAGATCGCTGACAGCTATCCGGAGGCCGACACCCTTCATCTGGTGATGAACTATCTCAGTTCACAACGCCGCCAGGCAGCCGTGGATCGGTTCGGCGAGAGATCGGCGATTTGCTGTGGGAGCGCTTCACGGTGCGTTACACGCCCAAACACGGAATTTGGCTGCGGCGGGAAGCCATGGCCTGGGACCCGAAGGTGAACCGTGAGCGAGCCATGATCAAGACCAGACAATCGCCGGCACATTCATCATTCGCTGGAGAATAAGAATTTTCCCCAAATCCTGTCTACGTTCAGCGAATTAGCGCGATCAAGAGCGGTTTCTTGGAGGCAGGTTTCCCTCAATTGCCTCTGAGTGGCGGTCAGCCCTCTGCAGCTTGGTGTCGGGGGAACAGAACGACATAGGCGTGGAAGAAAGCTTGACAACCAAAATAATAAATGTAATGTCTGACATAGGTAATCGGTTTCTGTAATCGATTACCTATGTTATGCAAGCTCTTGAAAATCGTGGAATCTACAGATGGATGAAACTCCTGACAGAAATGTGTGTGGCTTGAAGATCATTGGAGCTGTTGACATTGGTGGTACCAAGATCAGCGTGGGCGCAGTAACGGAAACGGGCGCGATTGTGAAGCGCCTTGAATGTGCTACGAGACCCAAAGAAGGATTCGCCGCTGCGATGGAGCGTATCAAAAATATGCTTCGAGAAGTCATTGGCGGGGGCTTCAAATTGGAAGGCATAGGGATCGCCTGCCCTGGGCCACTGAACCCATTTACCGGAATCATAGGTGACGTGGGGACGTTGCCCGGATGGGAGGGTTGCAATCTGATGGCGGGGTTTGAGTCCGAGTTTGGGGTACAAGTTGCTGTCGAGAACGACGCAGATGCGGCAGCACTGGCAGAGGCGAGGTGGAGAGCAGCGAAATGCAATGAGCGCTTCATCTACGTCACAGTAAGTACGGGTATAGGCGGCGGCATCGTTCTATCGGGTGAGTTGTATCGAGGCGCAACAGGTGCTCATCCGGAACTTGGCCATCAGATCATCGATGCATCTGGACCGCTTTGCTATTGCAGGGCACACGGATGCTGGGAAAGTCTGGCCAGCGGCTCGGCAATTGTTTCTTGGGTAAAAGAGCAGCAGCCTGATACTGCAGTGGGAACAGCGGAGGAAGTATGCATACTTGCCCAGCAAGGTGACCCGCTGGCGCAACGCGCCGTGGCAAGGGAGGGATATTATCTAGGACTTGGTCTGGCAAACCTGGTTACGGTGTTCACTCCCGACGCGATTGCCCTGGGTGGTGGTGTGATGAAAAGCGGTCATCTTTTTCTTGACCGTGCGCTCGAAGTAGTGCGGGAAGTGTGTACGCAGGTTCCTGCAGAGAAAACGCAGATTACGCTCGCATCCCTAGGCCCGGACACGGGACTCGCAGGTGCGGCGCAAGCGTGGAACTCCAGATATCACTGATGTATATATGTGAGACCGCAGACTATTGGAGGACGTTCTAAAAAAAACTATGAACGTGTCGAATAGCCGATACGAATTTCAATTGCTTGGCACTGGATTATTGGGGTGAAATCATGCAAGTAAAACCGTCCAGGCTTGCCGAGGATATCCAAGCGCAGCCGAAGTCCCTCGCCTGTGTGTTGGAACAACAGCGCGGAAATGGTCTATCTCCACTACTGCGCGCAGCCTCTCTTCTTCGCGCAGCAGAACGGATCCTGATTACCGGGATTGGCGCATCCATGTTTGCGTCAATTGCCTTGGAAAACTTTCTTTGCTCTCGTGGTATCGATGCGGTCGTTGTCGAGGCCGCCGAAATGCTGCACTATCGTCACAACGCCTATCGCAATGCGGTCGTTATCATGGTTTCGCGTTCGGGTGAGTCGATCGAAATCACGAGACTCCTTTTAGCTCTTAAGGGACGTTTTCCCATTATTGGCGTAGTGAACGAGCCTGCCAGCGTGCTATCACGGGAAGCAGATGTGAGCCTTCATATCGGCAGCTTGTGTGACGAAATGGTGGCCATCCAGACCTACACTGGAACCCTACTGGCATTGCGGTTATTAGGCTCTGCTGTTGTGAACGAACTGGATGTGGTTCTGGCGGAGGCTGAGGCGATTTTGCCGGCATTTTCTCATTTTGTTACCAGCTGCTTTGCGGATATTCATCAATGGGATTCTTTCCTCGAAGCCGACACAATCGTACATCTTCTGGGGCGCGGACCTTCCTGTGCTTCCGCCTCGGAAGGGGCGCTATTATTGAATGAAATTGCGAAGGCCCCTGCGGTAGGAATGCCAGCGGCATCCTTTCGGCATGGCCCGGTAGAGCTTGTTGACCCGGGATTTCGGGGCTTGATTTTCGCGCCGTCTGGATGCACGCGAGAGTTGAATGTAGCCCTTGCGCGGGATCTTGTGCGTTTTGGCGGACGCGTCCGCATCGTTGGACCTTCACAACCTAATGTCTCGGACTTAGAATGGCTTCGCACTCCGGCTGTGCCAGAGATGGTGGCCCCATTATTTGAGATCATTCCTGTACAGGTTGCCGCGCTTCGACTGGCACAGTTACGATGTATACCGGCTGGAAGCTTTCGCTACGCTCCTCAGGTGGCAAGAGATGAAGCAGTCTTTACTTCTGCATAGTTTCTGTGGGTTACAGCCTTCAATGCGGTGAGGATGATCGACTTTGACCACTGAACTATCTAGCAGCCTGCGGTGCAAGTCTGAAATCAATACAAGCGTCGACGACAGAGACTGTAAGTGATTGGATTCAAGGATCGCAATTCCCGAACAAGAGGCTGTTTTCGAGGTCGAGCTACTTCTACCATGAGCTGCCGGCAAAGAGAACTGAACCTATAGTATTGAGTCCGGAAGAATATAAGGGATTTTCTGAATGGCCTTGCATGATACTTTGAGAGCGCGCTGGTTTTGGTACTCCATGCTCTGCGTACTATGCTGGGGAGGATGGGCGCTTCTTTCAAAGCTTGGCTCTCGGGAGATACCTCCAGAAACCATGCAATTTCTTTTTACGATCGGTACATTACCGGTCTGCATAGTTCTTCTCATCGCCCGGCGTTTCAAGTTGGAGCGTAGTCCGAAGGGAATTTTCTATGCCATCCTGAATGGCATCCTTGCTGGAGTCGGAGGGCTTGCGCTGTTCGCCGCATATCACACCAACAGCAACACGTCGCTCATTACATCAGCAACGGCGCTTTATCCGGTGATTACGGTTCTACTTGCAGTGACGGTTCTTCGTGAGCGGTTCAGATCGGTTCAGGTTGTCGGACTCGTTTTCGCGGCGATCGCATTTGTGATCTTTTCTCTATAAGAGGGTTCCCGGGATGCATGTCGCTCCGTGGTTCTGGTACGCAACCGTCACGCTTGTATCGTGGGGAGTGGTCGGGTTACTCCAGAAACTTTCGACCAATTTCATTTCTGCGGAATCAGCCCTTATCTGGTTGGTTGTCGGATTCCTCTTGCTGGAACCTCTACTTTATCCGGGGAAAGCGGTGTTTCATTACTCCCAATGGAACATCATGTGGGGGCTGCTGAGTGGCATATTGAATGCGCTTGGGGCATGGGCTCTGTTTGCGGCAATGAAAAATGGAGGAAATGCATCGATTGTTGCTCCCGTGACCGCTTTGTACCCGCTGGTCGTTATCTTATTGGTTCCGTTTGTTTTGCACGAATCCATTACCATGCTCCAGGTAGTGGGGATCGTATGTGCGCTGATTGCCGTGGTGCTTCTCTCAACCGAACCCGCAGGATGAATCGTTCGGCACGGGAAACTTATCATTGCTGTCAACGGAAATTCATGAAAAGCGCATTCCCTACAGCCTGCTATTCACTTAACTGTGGAGGACAGTGACAACACATCGTCAAAAAAGTTAAAATTCCAGAAAAACGCACGTTTTACTCTTTGACGGCAGGCGCAGGATGGAAGACTCTCTGTTTTCTAGCGAAGAGGCCTGACTTAGGATGTGCTGGGTCCCCTGTACTTCAAAGCTTTTTTTGAGTTGCCGGTGCGGTGGAGCCGCGAACGACCAGATTGGTTTCCAAAGTATACTCAGCTCCTTTTTTCCGCTTGAGCTTGAGCATCTTGTCCAGTGCTTGAAATGCTGTGATACCAAGCTGCTCGCGAGGAACACTAATAGTTGTGAGTGGCGGGCGTGACAGGGATGCAAAAGGTATATCGTCTATGCCGACGATGGACACGTCTTCCGGGATTCTGACCCCAGCTTCTTCGAGCGCGCTCATCACTCCCATCGCAATAAGATCGCTTCCACAAAATATCACTGTCGGAATCTCAGGAACAGAGAGGATGTCACGCACTGCGGATGACCCTGCATCCACGTGATAATCGCAACTGGTAACCGGGAAAGGGGCCATGCCATGTTGCTTCAGCCCGGCGATCAATGCCTGCCGAATATTCGCAGCTGCGCGACTGATCTCTGGGCCGGAAATTATGGCAGCGCGGCGATGGCCAAGCGCCGTTACATGCTCGACTGCCTGCAAGACTCCGCGATGGTAATCGATAGTGATGTTGCTGACTAGTTTGTCAGGGGAACACAAATTACAGAAGACTACGCCGATTCCTGCTTCTACCAACGCAGGTGTCGCTGTATCGTCGATCGACGAAGTCATGATAGCAACTCCGCGAACATCGCTTTCAACCAGCTTTCGGATTACGGATTGGGTACGTTCCGTACTATATTCGGTATTCAATAACAAAACATCTAGGCCCCGCTCCCAAGCCATGGCCTGGAATCCGCGGATGACTTCTGGAAAATACAGATTCGCAATCTCTGAAATCACCAAGCCGAACAAATCGCTTTGGCCAGTTGCAAGTCTTCGAGCATGAACATTTTTATAGTATTTCAGCTCTCTCACAACCTCCAGCACACGCTTCCTAGTTTCCTCGGATATATAGTGTGTGCTGCTGAGTACCCGAGATACGGTTGCTGGAGAGACGCCAGCTCGATTTGCTACATCTCTCATCGTATAAACCATAGTTTCTCTTTTCTTTCTGAATGCCTCCGGGCTGAAAGCCGGTGGGCTGCCTTGCGACTTAAAGTTCCGGGTTGCGGCTCAAGCCGCCTGAAGTGCTCGGCGGAGACGCTTATGATTGTGAAGTTTTCTCCATCTTCTCCCCACTTCTGATTCTCGACATACTCTCGGATCGTCTTCTCATCCACCGCGCCCACGAATGCTGTCCCAATATCTTCACATGCCACATCGCGTGCTCGGCCAATATTTTACAATCACATGCCAAATTTAGAACGAATGCCTGGACCTGGAATCTGCAACTAAAGCCCTTCGCATTGCCATACAGCATACTCGGCGCGATCGACGACGCGGAAGCAGAATCGGTGCTTTTTTGCCTGTTATCGGTCGGGAATTCTAATTGCCGCCCGCCAGTCGCTAGTGATATCGCAATCGGGTCGGGCCACTATTAATAGTCCGTGGTGCAAGTAGCTGAATTCCGGGCCGTCCGGCTTCGAGTTCTGATTTCGCGATAGATGTCGGCAGGGCAAGAACCGGGCTGGTTGGGGATTCCACTGAGCTGTCGGGCCGATTCTGGCCGGTGAGCAACCGGAAAATCTGTAAAATCAGCCATGTTGCCCTGTCCTTCAGTTCCCGGTGCGTACCCGCGCCCAGCCGTTGGCGCATAACCAGGCACAGATTGAAGGCGCTCACATGGGCCAACTGCCGTTTCAGGATATTCTCTTGTCCGAGTAGGTGGCAGCGCCGCATCCCGCCGGTTTCATGCAGTGGGCGAAGCTGCATGAAACCGGTTCACCTCGCCGTTTCAGCAGGCTCTTGCCGTAGCCGCCTTCCACCCGTCGCCGGTTTTCGCAGACCGCTTGCTATTCCACGGTCTTGCCATGCCTGCTGCGTTTTCCCTTCTGCCGCCTTTCCGGAATGTAACCACGCACTCCGTAACTCTTCACCCGCCGAGGGCTGCGCCAGTCAGATAGCCCTTGTCCGCAACCAGCTCTTCGATGCCGTGGATGTTGATCTTCAGTGTGTGGGTGTCGATGGCCACACGCTTGCCCACGATGAGTCCGCGCAGCGCCAGCATCTCCAACGCCCAGGCGAACACTCCTGTGTGCGTGTCAGGATCGATCAGCCGCCGGGTGCGTGAAATCGTCGAATGGTCCGCGTGTTCTCGTCCAGCGCAATGCCTACGGAGCGCTCCAACACCAGCGAATCCGCCAACCTCGATGCGATGCCGCGCTCGGCGCCAGTTCCGTCAAAATATCCGATCAACAGAGAGCGGAAGTAGATGCCCGGCGTCAGCGACGGACGACCAAACTGCGGAGCATGGAACCTGGCGCAAGGATCCTCGACAAATTCTGTCGTAGCTCTCCGCATCGAGCACAGCATTCAAACGCCCATAGAGGGGATGCCTCGACCGTGGTCAACTCCCTATGCGCCACCCACTAATCCTCTTGCCGTTCGCGATGCCGCCGGCTGCCCATCGCGGTGCATCCAGATTACAAACTGTCCCTGTGGATTCTATATCTAAATCTAACAGGGCTTGCACCATGGGGCAGTTTCCGTGAGTATTCGTTGACTCCACGGAACTTACCCGTGAAAGTTCACGACATGTGGCTCTAAAAAACTCACAAAATAATGCTTGACAAAAGATAAGTGGCCTCTATACTGAACAGGAAATCGGTTGCAGAAAGCGGTTGCCTGAAAGCCGTTACCTAGCGTTTATAGCCTCATCTTTTTAGATCGGCCCCCAGTTTTGTGAATCTGTTCTTGTCGGCCATATCTCTATGGGCTCGGATGCCTTGATTGGCCGGTAACCGAAGCGATTTCGTCACTTTTAAGGAGGGCGGGAGATGCGCGTGAGTATAAGCATGAGTCGTATCAAGTGGAGCTTGGTGGTGCTACTACTAGGTTTCCTTCCAGCACAGATGTGGGGACAGGCTGTAGGCGCAATCTCCGGAACAGTCGCGGATCAAGCCGGAGCAGTCATCACTCAAGCAAAGGTGACCGCTACACGTACTGATACGGGAATTTCTCAGTCTACCTTCACGAATGGCTCTGGAATATTTATATTTCCCAACCTTATGGTCGGCACCTATAGTGTCGCGGTTGAGGCTGCCGGATTTAATGCGAAGAGTATGAATGACATCACGCTCGATGTAAGCCAGCAACGCGAGTTGTCGTTCACTCTTGGTGTGGCCGGGTCTGCCCAGACGGCGGAAGTAACTGCGGCGCTGCCAATCATGAACACGACAAACGGGCAAGTTGCTGGGCTCGTAACGGAGCAACAGGTGGTAGACATGCCCTTAAACGGACGCAGCATTCAGAATCTGGTGATGTTGCAGCCCGGCATGGCTCCAGACCAGGGAAGAATGGGCTGGCTGGCTCCGCAATGGGCGAGTAATGGCAATCGAGGGGAGACTGAAGTTGCGCAGTTGGACGGTGCCGACGCGACAGATGCCGAGATGGGCACAGTTCAGTTTTGGAACTTTAACCTGGATGCAATCGCTGAGTTTAAGGTCCTACAAGCTAACTACTCGGCAGAGTTTGGCCAGGGCGGTGGTTCTATCACGCAAATTGTGACCAAGTCCGGTACCAATCAATTACATGGTTCCGCATATGAATTCCTTCGCAACAATGCACTCGACGCCAAAAATTATTTTGCAACCTCCGTACCGCCGCTCCATCGAAACGAGTTTGGCGTCAATCTAGGCGGGCCAATCCTAAAGAATAAATTATTCTTCGACGGCGAGTATGCAGGTCTTCGCGAGACGCTGGGCGAGCCAACCATTATGTCCGTTCCTACAGCGGCAGAGCGAACAGGGCTGGTAACCATTGGCAGCTACCAATATCAAGTCCCCCTGAACTCAGTTGCGGCATCTGTGCTGAATAAGTATCCACTGCCAAACCAACCTACGGGAGTATACGGCGTCAATACTTATAATATTGATTACTCGGTGCCTAGTAGCATGAATCAGTTCTCGGTCCGAATAGACGACACCATTTCAAGCAAAGACTCATTATTCGGGCGTGCATCTTACATAAATAACACCAATAGTGACAACACTCCTGTTGCCGCAATCGAGAATCCAGCATTTACCGACCACCTTTTCAATGATCCAAGAAATTTCGCCGTCGGCGAAACGCATATTTTTACACCAAATCTGGTCAACGTCGCTCTTTTCGCTGTTAACCGGCAAGTAGAAGGCGATGTTCCAGGAACGACGTCGACAACGCTCACGACGCTTTCTGATAGCGGCTATTCAAATTATGGGGCGGTTAGTTTCATTACAAAATATGTAGAGACCTACTATAACCCATCGGAAAAGATTATATGGACTAAAGGAAGGCATAATTTTACCGCTGGCGCTCAGTACCGTTATGGCCAAGACAATGGCATAGGTGTTTCTGGTCAAGGCCCGAATGGCGTATATACATTTTCACCAGGGACGCCACTTCCTGAAAGCATTCCTTCCACCGATGGGGGGCCTACCATCCTAGCTGGGACGGGGAGTCCAAGTGATAAGGTCAGTTTGATGGAAGGTGCGGATTATAATTATGAACGCAGCACTCCCATGACGGGTTACGGGCCTCAGGGTGGATTTGTACATTGGGGCCTTCGGATCTGGAATCTGGGTCTATACTTACAAGACGATGTAAAAGTAAATGATAAATTGAACTTAAATTTAGGTCTGCGTTATGAATATCAATCGGTACCTTATGAAATAAGGAACCGTCTGGCCACTTTTGTCGATCAGGGGCCATTGTTTGGGCATCTAGTGATTAACCCGCAGCCCCTCTACAAGCCAGATCGGGCCAACTTTGCTCCACGCTTAGGTTTTGCCTATCAGCTTACCCGTAAAACGGTGCTCCGCGGTGGATGGGCGATCTTTACGAATATAATTCCAACAGTCTATCCCGACCAAGCAGCTGTTTTATTCCCGCTGGCGACTACAGGTATTCGCGTTGGTGCGCCTTATTCGCTCGCGCCTCTATCTGTAACTCTGCCGACTTTATATAGTACGGGCGGAGTTGCGATGCCTCCAAATGGAAATACTACTCTTATTCCTCCAAACACTCCAGTAAACTACGCAAATGTCGCAGCTGTGAACGGAGTTCTGAGTGGAGATTGGGCATCTGAAGAACTAAAAAACGGCTATACGCAGAGTGCCAATCTTACCATAGAGCAACAACTCCCTTGGAATATGGTGCTCTCGGTTGCCGGAGTAACGACACAAAGTACCTCCCAGTATAATCAGCTGTGGCCAAACTCCTATACCGGGGCCGAACCAGCCTACACTCCTTACAGCGCCGTAACGCCAGGAGTGGGTGCCTTTTCACTCTTCTATAATCAAGGTCTACTTGATTATCTCTCACTGCAGACCCAGTTACGGAAAGTTTCCCAGCATGTGCAGTTTCAAGTCAACTATTCGTGGTCGCAAGACCTTACGACTAGTGATGACATCTTTAGCGGCAATGGGTTTGGAGCAGATTCGCCTGAATTTCCTACTTGCGCAAAGTGCGAATACGGACGCGCTATGAATTTGGTTCCCCAGCGACTTGCCGCGAACTTCACCTATGTGTTTCCAGACGCGTGGGGATCAGTGCCTAAGCTAATCAGCCGCGGGTGGGAAGTCGCGGGCATATTCAACATACAGAGCGGCTCCCCATTTACAATCCTATCCCCCTACGGTACCCTGCAATACGGTAACGGAGGCGCGAATCGGCCTTTCTTCGTCGAGACGGCGCCGAGGAACTCTAATCACGGTGTGCCGCAGTTCTTTTCGAACAATGTGTTGGCAAACCCAGGAAGCTACTGGTCAGTTCCAACTACTACAAGTCCCATTGCCGGAATTGGTACCGTACAGACTGCACCGGGCAACGTTCAAAGAAATTCCTATATAGGACCCACATGGTGGAACCAAGATTTGTCTTTGGTCAAGGACACAGGTCTCCCCAAGGGGATGAAGCTGCAACTACGGGCGGAGTTTTTCAACATATTCAACCATGCGACCTTCGCAAGTCCGCAGAGTCAGCTCACGAGCCCTACTTTCGGGCTATCTACTGCGACAGCATCCACCGAACGGCAAATTCAGTTAGCTGCAAGGCTGATGTTTTGATGCAAGATATATCGAAAGTAAGAGTTTAAAAGAGAGGGCCGAATGATGGATGAGTTAACTCGCCGTAAATTTATGCAGGCCAGTGCAATTGCAGCAGGAGGGCTCTTTGCAACGAATGCAAAAGCTATCATACTCGAGCCGCAGGGGCACTCTATGCCGGGCAAGCCAGTCGGCCCCAATGACCGTATTCGCTTTGGAATTATCGGTGTCGGGATGGAAGGCTCTGGTGTGCTGGGAAGCGCATTGGCTCTTCCTGGAATGGAATGCGTCGGCGCTGCAGATCTATACGATGGCCGGCACGCGTTAGCGAAGCAAATCACCGGCAATCCAAATCTCCAAACGACGCGAGATTATCGGGAACTGTTGGATCGCAAAGATATTGATTGCATTCTTGCCGCAGTGCCAGATTTCTGGCATAAGCAGGTTGTAGTGGATGCGTGTGAAGCAGGGAAGGACATCTATTGCGAGAAACCGATGTCGCACACGATTCCAGAAGGCTTTGAAATGATCCAGGCAGCCGAGCGCAACAACAGGATCGTACAAATTGGCGCGCAGCGGGTCAGTTCCATGTTATGCGGCAAAGCACATGAAATGTATCACGGCGGGGCCATAGGAGACATCACTATGGTCGAGTTGTCCCTGGGGCGCAACAGTCCCACGGGGGCATGGGAATATCCTCCTCCATTGGATTTGTCTCCCTCCAATCTATCGTGGGACACATGGCTGAAAGATACTCCGAAGATTCCCTTTAACCCGTACAGATTCGCGCGGTGGCGCTGCTGGCGAGATTATGGCACCGGTGTGGCGGGGGACTTGATGGTGCATTTGATCAGCGCCATGCTATTCACCTTGGGCTGGAATGAGGCTCCTCGCTCGGCTGTATCGCTAGGTGGAATCTACAGGTGGAAAGATGGCAGGGACATGCCCGACTTGCAAACCGTGTTATTTGACTACCATGGCATTCCAGTCTACGTCCGTTTAGGCCTAAGTTCCAGAACGCCTGAGCGTGCTCTCTACATGGGCCCTAAAGGGCTTCTGGACACAAACGAGTTCGGCATCACCTACTCGCCTCAGTCCGGCGTAAACACCTCTCCCAGCTACTATGACAGCAGTTTTCCTCAGAAGATGCGTGAAGAATACGTTCGGGAATGGTACGCAACGCATAGTGTGCAGCCCGGAAAAGAGCCACTCACAGAGCAGACGGTGTATACAGGCAATGATTGGGATGACCTGAAACCTCATCTTTGGACTTTCTTTGAAGCCGTCAAGAGCCGCAAACCCAATGTGGAAAACGCTGTTTTTGGAAACCATGCCGCAATTGCCTGCCACATGGCGAATGAATCGTATTTTCGGAGGAAACAAGTGCTTTGGGACGCTGCCACTCAATCGTTGAAGGATGCTTAGCTTCTCAGCAGGGAGCCGTGTTTTTATCACCAGGAGGATTACCGCAATGAAAGTTCAAAGAATGTTGTGGAGCGCTATCTCCCTGATCGCCGTTTCCTGCGTGTGTACCTTTACGCAGGGATGTAAACAGAAATCTTCCGCTCCTTCGACCGCCCAGAATACCCAGAATTCTGTAGCGCCGTTTTTGGGCCGTTGGGATTTAACCTTGAAAACTCCCCAACGCGTGTTTCCATCCTGGCTGGAGCTATCTCAGGTCAACGGTGAATTGAAGGCCACGATGGTAGGCCGCTGGGGGGGGGCATGTCCGCTGCCGAAGGTGGACGTGAGTGGTGGAGTGCTGACGTTTGCATCGCCAAAAGAAGGAGATTGCGATACCAACGTGGCTTTCAAGGGAAAGCTTGAACACGGCACATTGACAGGTTCGGCAACCGGACCGGATGGAACTGCATGGACATGGACCGGGGTAAAAGCGCCCTCCCTGGCAACCAACGCCACCCCTCAATGGGGCAAGCCAATCTCCCTATTTAACGGAAGGAATCTGGATGGATGGCAAGAATATACCGTCAATGGGAGTGCCCCAACGAAGCACTGGAAAGTCGAGCATGGAACGCTTGTCAGCCCAGGTCATGGGCCTGAACTTGTCAGTGCAAAAGAATTTGAGAACTTTAAGCTTCACGTCGAATTCAAATTAGGACCTACCTCCAACAGCGGCGTCTATCTGCGCGGTCGCTATGAGGTACAAATTGAGAATGAATCCGCCGGCGAGCCACCGAGCCATCACACAGGCGGCGTGTATGGTTTCCTTGCGCCAAATCCAGAATTACCAAGAACTACAGGAAAGTGGCAGAGCTTCGACGTTACCCTGATTGGCCGCAAAGTCACTGTGGTTCAGGATGGAACGATGATCATCGACAATCAAGAAATTCCCGGCATTACCGGCGGCGCTTTGAATAGCAACGAAGGTGAACCGGGCCCCATTTATCTCCAGGGCAGCGAGAAGGGGCATGTAGCATTCAGAAATATCGTCATCACGCCTGTCGAGGAGTAAGATCACGCCTGTCGAGGAGTAAGATATAGTTTCTTTCCAGCAAATGCATCGCTTTGTATTCAAGTTTGATTGTGCTCAAATTCTTACCCGGAGTTTTTGCTGATATTGGGGGACCGGTATGCGCAGGAGGGATTTCCTCGGAGCTGCTCTTAGTACGGCTGTGATGCAGGCGGGTACGGCGACAAAGGCTTTTGCCTATGAGCAGACCGGCTCGGCAACACTCCCGCCTTCCACGTCAGATAGAAAGCAGGCTTCGCCACGGCCATGGTCGGTGGGCGTGCTCATTCATCCGACCGTCGGTCCTGAAAGTACGATCTTGCGCGTCCAGCAGTTGGGCATGTCCAACTGCTTCTTCTCGCTCGATGCCTACCTGGGGAAATTCATGCCCGCTCTGGCCGAGCAATTTGGGGACCTTCTCCACAAATATGGCATCGTCGCCACTGCCGCCGAAGTCGTCGGGCCAGGCCCCCTTGTCTGGGATTTTGTGAATGGCCCGTCCACCATCGGCCTCGTTCCACGCGCAACCCGCGCGGCCAGGATCGATGCCCTCAAACAGACCTCAGACTTTGCAAAGCTGCTCGGTATCCCGCGTGTTCAGACGCATTGTGGCTTCATCCCTGAAAATCCAAAAAATCCGCTGTACGAAGAAACTGTCCTCGCCATTCGTGAAGTGGCGAAGCATTGCGCCGCGAATGGTCAGGATTTCCTTATGGAAACTGGGCAGGAGACGCCTACCACCATGTCTCGCGCCATTTTAGATGTAGACCAGCCTAACCTCGGCGTCGGCCTCGACACGGCCAACCTGATCCTCTACGGCAAGGCAAATCCAGTGGATGCGGCTGGAATTATTGGTCCTCATGTCAAGAGTATCCACGCAAAAGACGGCAAGTGGCCTACCGATCCGATGAAACTGGGGGAAGAAGTGCTCATCGGCACGGGCGATGTCGATTTCACAAAGGTCTTTACAGTTCTCCATCAACTGGGCTATGCCGGTGTCGTCACTATCGAGCGGGAAACCCAGGGCCCGCAGCAGATTGAAGATGTAAAAAAAGAAAAGCTCTACCTTGAGCGCATCCTCGATCCTTTCGGCATCGGGTACGCATCGCAAATTCAGAATGGTAACGCGTAGAGGAGTCGGAATATATGGATCGACGAAACTTTCTTGGCGGTTCGGCAGCCGTTTCCGGTCTTCTGCTCTTGAAGTCGAAGACGGCCTTCGGCTATGAGGCCAACTCGGCAGTCCGCCTGGCGCTCCTCGGGTGCGGCTCACGCGGCACCTCGGTCGCCACGTCATTCGCGAAGAACACCTCTGCCCGAATCGTAGCTCTCGCTGATCTGTTCCCGGACCAATTGGAGAAAGGGAAAACCCACTTCGACCAGGTGAATGAATCTTTAGGTGTCCCGGGCATCGATCCAAAGCTAATGTTTCGCGGCTACAAGGCATTTGAAGAGGTCGCTTCCTCTCCTGACGTCGATGCGGTACAGATTTCAACTCCGCCATGGTTCCATGTGCAACATCTCGATGCTGTTGTCAGTGCGGGTAAGCACGCATATTGCGAAAAGCCCTTGGGAGTGGATGTGGCGCAGACCACGCAGGCACTTGAAATCGGCAAGCGTGCCGAAGGGCGCCTAAGTCTGGAAATTGGCTTCGAGGTTCGCAGTGCCCCGCCCATTGCAGAAGTCGTCCGGCGTATTCACGCAGGGGCTTTAGGTAAAATCGCCTGTATAACTGCCCACTACAACGCTCCTGAAGCGGTGAGCCATGCAGGAGCCGATTGGTCTCCAGACGAGTTTCGCATCCGCAACTGGTTGCGGTACCAAACGCTCTCAGGCGGCATCCTCGTGGAGCAAAATATCCACGTCATCGATATTTGTAACTGGATACTTCAGAGCCATCCGATTAAAGCATTCGCAACCGGAGGACGCAATGTCGTCACGAATGCCGGCGACACCTGGGATAACTACCAGGTTATCTATACTTATCCCAACAATGTGCATTTGAGCTTCTCCTCAACACAGTTCGGCAATAACCACTGGTTCGATGTCTCTGAGCGTGTCTTCGGTTCCAAGGGAATCGCGGAAGCGCCGTATTCTGGGCCAGTTCGGATTATTGGTGAGAATGCGTGGGCATGGACTGATGCCACACCAACTCAGTCAAAGGCCCCTGCTGCTTTTGCCGCAAATGGCGCCTTCACGGATAACCTGCAATTCGCGGATAGAGAAAAAGATAGAAGCTTTATCGACAGTATCACTTCCGGAAAGTTCCACAACCAGACGGTGCAGGGTGTCGAGAGCGCCTTAAGCTGCATGTTGGGCCGCATGGCGGGCCGGCTTGGTCGCGAGGTCACGTGGGAGGAACAATTGCAGCACGGAGAGAAATACTCAATGAATATTGACATGAGTCAGTTCAAATAGACCCACGATCTTTTGCTGATGGAGCAAGAACAAATCCAACTCTACCAACAAAATAGGGCACGAAATGTTCCACCGATTTATCTTTTTCTAAACATTGAATAGTCAAGCCGCTCGCTATCGAAGTGTACTGGCGCGCCAATTCGCTGTCGGGACCGGCAGATGTCTTCTTGCACGGCACTCGTCAGAGGTGAAGAGTTAGTGAACAGATGACCGAACGTTGGCACGCTAATTGCGCTGACAACGCTCGACTCTCTTGTTAGAGTACTGGAAGCGGTCTCATACACCAGAAATAGATCGCGATGACAAAGGTTCGACCCGTCTTCAAAGACGGGACGAATTGCAATCGATGAAACA
>JAJYSV010000084.1 GCA_021793405.1 Acidobacteriota bacterium | reverse complement strand
GGCCATCAACGCCATGCAAAAAAAAGGGATCGAAAGGCTCCCTGCGCGGCAAGTTCAAACGCGCCGGGTGGGACGATCACTACCTATTCCGCCTACTGGAGCTATTTTGAAATGCGATTGCCCTGGGTATAGTCTTCATATTTACAGGTGTTTAGTTTTGTGTGTAGTATCCTTGGTAGTCGTGGGGGAAAGCCCGATGTCGAACATGCCCTATGCTCCGCTTGTCTATACCCTCGGAGTTCTTCGTTTCCCGCCCATCCCGGCAATTGAGTCGTTCAAAAGCGAACTGATCGCTACGTTCCGGGGGGCGTATCCGCAATTTGACGAAATCGCACTGAATTTTGTTAGGGCAAACATTAATGTTGGCCCAGATGCAAAACAGACGATTGATAGTCGCGAATTGAAAATGTTCCAGTTTGCCTCCCCGGACAAAACATGGGCTTTAATCCTGACTGAAAGCCACTTCGGCCTGCACACTTCCCGATACGTTGACCATGAAGACTTTGTCCAAAGATTCAGGGAGGGGCTGGGAATGCTGTTGGGCATTCAAAGGATGGGACTGGAATGGATCGAATCCATCGGTTTCAGGTATGTAGATCTTGTAAAAACTCGTCCAGGCGAACAACTTAGAGAATACCTCCGTGAGTGGGTCCTTCCCCCTCTGCCAGAGCTAAAAGAGAAGATGGAAATCACACAAGGAATGTACATTGCCATGTACAAGACAGCGCACGGGGATTTGCGATTCCAGTCGTTACGGAACCCTCCGATGACGCTTCCACCCGACCTAAATACACCGTTGGTCCAGAAGAATAATTGGATTCCACCAGTTCCTGAGGGGGATTTTGCTCTGATGGATATCGACCACGGCTGCCATTTCAACCCGCTGCAAAAATTTGACATCGAGTGGGTCGGCTCCAAACTCCTCGATCTGCGTTCTTCATCAAGAGATCTTTTCGATCAAACGGGCACTCAGTACGCACTGAAGGTCTGGAAGGGAGAAATTTAGCCATGGCTTCGACCATTTTGAATAGTGGGCCACGAGTGCTACTTGCCCTGGCCTTCACTACAATATGCTTCTATCCTTCCCAATATTTACCTGAATTGGAGCAACTAGCAGCTTACCGTATCGAGCCGACCGCAAGTTTCGCATCGAAACTGGACCCTCTCCAATGGGTATCGCTCATGACTGCTCAAGAAATGATTGCTGACCTGCGCAGGGCGGGTATGCCTGTTTCAGCAATTGCGGACGCTATGCGTGTGGAACGAAAAACCATATACGCATGGCTGAACGGCGGAGATGTACGAACCGCTAATGTGCAGCGTGCGGCTCAAATCCACACTCTTCTATCAGGAACCGCAGACGTCGACGTGCATGGCGTGTATAGGTTCTGGCACACAGCGCTTCTGGGCAAGCATACACTTCGCGATCTAATTGCAGCAGAGAACATCGATGAACTGAAAGTAAGATCAGTCCTAAACCAGCTACGCCCTGCCGCACTGCGTGCAACAGCAAGCGAGAAAAAGATGACCAGACAAGGGACGACAAACGCGATTCTCGATGAAATCCCGGAAGCCGGGATCAACAGGTAAGAGTCCAGATTGCAGGGTAAAAACATTCAATGTTTGGCGACGCCGAGGCACAATCAATTCGAAATGCCGGCTGGCGGCAGGGCAGAATATTCAGGCCGCCGCCCGAATATTCGGTGCCCGTGAAATTTGACCCAAACCGCGAGGTGCTGGTTGTTTGCACCCAATCATGCGCAGTTGTATCCCAACGAATAGATGCAGATCCTGATATCGAGTTCATTGTCGCGGAACCTGTCGAGAAGTACAACGCCAAATCCCACGAAGCTATCGGAAAAAATCTACACCGCTTCCACCTGCCAATAACAGGAATGCGCAACACAGCAGCACTGGCATGCGATTTCAACAGAAGATTTTTTGCTGATCGAAAACAATGCCTGAAGTATCCACCAGACGTTAATATCGGAGTGACGGAAGAAGGCGCAAGAAGTCTCGCCAGTTGGATCGCACGTAACTATACGCGAATAGCGTTGCCTGACGCGCTCGTCGATCGGGCAAAAAACGGCCTATTCAAGATCATACAAAAGGCGCTGCGCTCAAGAAAATCAACAGGTGAAGAGTTATCGGGATCGATCAATGGCATCTACATTAGCTTCACTCCAGAATCCGAGCTATCATCCGGCTCCTATGACCTTAGACTTATCTTCCTGTGTGCAGACGCAGATACTGATGGCCAACTTCATTCGCTCTTGGAGAAACCGCTGGAGCAATTCACCGGTGGCGACGGACATGACGGAATCATACTGATCTACGACAATAAAGTCCGCTCGGAAACATTTATGTCGGAATTGGATGGATATAGACGCCTTACAGAATGGGACTATCTGAGCAATTTGGGCGACGTTGCGGACTCGGAAAACTGACAAAGCCTGGGCCGCTGCTTCAATGAAGCTCTCGGTTGGCCTGTCTTGAGGCAGCCCTCATCCCAGCCCTAAAAATCCAATCACAGCGTTGCTGATCGTCTGCATCGTCGCTGCATCCACGCGGCCCATGCGCGCGCCGATCTTGGCCCGAGGCACGGTGGTCGCCTTATCGACCATCACCTGAGAAATCCAGCGCTACCCCGTCAAGCCTGGTCCAGCGATCTGGAGATGATCGGCTGGAAATCCAATCAGTCGCTGCATCAGGATCGTGCCCCACCGCGCCACCGTCCCTACGGCAGCTCCCGCACCCAGATATTCCGATAGCTGAACCGGCGCCGTCCACACCACGTCGTAGGTCTGCCACTCCCCAGGCTTGCGGTTGGCATTCACCAGCGGAGGACTTTGCTTGTAGATCGCGCCCGCCTGCCCGTTCACATAGGTTTTGTTGTTGTAGGAATCCAGCACCTGCAATTCGTATCCGGTATGGCGCGGGCCCGAGCTGGCCAGAAACACGCCGCTGTTGCCGCGCGCCTGGCCGCTGCCGGTAATGTCGGTCGGAATCCTCCACTCGATATGCAGCTGATAGTCCCGAAAGCTGCGCTTGGTTTCGATATTTCCCGCAGCCTTGTTCACCGTCACCACGCCGTCATGAACCATCCATTTCGCCGGCAACTTGTCCCTGGTGGAAACCCACTGGTCCAGATTCCTGCCGTCAAACAGCACGATCGCATCGGAGGGAGGCTCTGCATCCGTGCGTCCCGGCGTCACGATCCGAGGCTCCGGGCCCCACACCTCTCTGTCGTTAGCTTTTGCGGCGGTCGATTGTTGCGCGAAAACGGGAACGGTCACCATCATCAGTGCCGCCAAGGTCGGGAGCATAAGGAATTGCCTGCGCATAATGACGACGAGAATAAACCCATTGTGTCGAATTCGGCAAAGATAGTGAGTGCAAGGCATAATGGGATGAACTCGTTCGCTATTCCGTCGTACGTCGATCTTGAACCGCTCGATACTGACGAAGCAACGTATCTGATTTCTTTTTATCCGCTCAGCGTATCGCAGGCCAAAAAATAAATACCAAGAGAGCGAACGGTGGCCCACCCAAGCCTTCTTTTGGCTTGACTGGGGAAGTCCAAGATCGCCTCGCTTCCCCACCCGTCTCTACTGCGGATTGGCGCTCAGCGGCTTAGCCAATGTCTCCAGCGCGGCCTGTGCCTGCTCATCCAGATTCTCGTTCACGCGGGCCAGGTCCGGCACCAGATAGCTCAGATTCACCGCCAGCAGATTTTCTTGTACGATTTGCGCGATCGTGCGCCGCAGCAGGCAGAACTCGGTCAGGATCATCCGCGGACTGTATTGCTTTGCATCCCGTCGAGGGCTGGATCGGCCGACAGCGACCGTCTGCCGGATAAATTCTTCCCCGCTGTAGGCCTGGGCCGCACGGATCACCTCTCGCAACACGCCGCCGACATACGCCAGACGCTGCTCTCTGCTCGCAGCCACCCGCGATAGCGCGCTGTCCCGCTCCACGGCCGCGATCCACAGCTCTTCGATCCGTTCCATCTGTTCCTGCAGAATCATCGCCACCCGCTTGGGGGGCGCCGGCAGTCGCTGTTGCGGCGGGGTACTCAGCTTGCTCTCAATCGCGCTCACCAGCGCCGGGATGTTCGCCGGCTTCACGATGTAATCGTCCACCTGCTGCCGGATCGCTTCCAGCGCGGTTTCAAACGCGGGATACCCGGTCAGAATCATGGTCACCGCTGCGGGCTGCGTTCTTCGCATGGCGCTGACCACCGTCAACCCGTCGCCCGCGTTGCCGATGTTCAGGTCCGACAACAGCACGTCGAAGGTCTGCGACGTGATCTTCTGCAACGCCTCGGCAACAGACGCCGCCGTGGTCACCTGAAATCCATGTTTCTCCAGGATGATCGCCAGGGTGACGCGGATGCTTTCTTCATCGTCCACGAAAAGCAGTCGTCGTTGCATAGTTGAATCCTAAAATACTTCCCGCCTCCCAACGTGTTTTCCTGAAAAAATGGGCCGTCACGTGGTTATTTTGCACTGAAGTGTGAGCAATTTCGGCTGGAAATTCCCGCGATCTCCTGACGCGTAGAAATAGTTGCCTAGGCAACCAATCTGGCAAATATGGTTGCTAAGGCAACTATATTTGTTGAGACAATTCCGCGCGCTCTTTTTATCGAGAAAACCTCTCTAGCTGTACGACAGCCAGCGCAGCATTTCTGGCAACGTCGGGCGTTTGCCGTACATCAGAATTCCGACCCGATAGATCCGCGAAGCCAGCCACAGCACTCCGTAAGTCGCGGCAATCATCAGGATTAGAGACAGCGCCAGCTGCCACCATGGCACCGCCATCGCCGACATGCGCAGGCACATCACAATCGGCGTACACGGCGGGAACAGTGACAGCAACACCACCGGCCATGCCGAAGGATTGCCCAGAATGTAGACCATCAGCACCAGGCCCACCAGTTGCGGCATCACCAGCACCATGCTGAACTGCTGCACCTCGGATTCCTGACTGACCGTGGCGCCGAAGCCCGCGCTCAGGGCGCTATAGAAGAAGAATCCCAACAGAAAATAAATGACGAAAAAAACCAGCTGGAGCGGCGTAATGCCGTAGGCCGCCAGGCCTCCCTGGCCAAGCTCGGCGCCCAGCGCGGACGCGCTCAGCAGGAAGATTGCGGTAATCCACACAGCGATTTGCGTCAGCCCCGCCGCGCCCACTCCCAGCAGCTTTCCCGCCATCAGCGATTCCGGCCTTGCGGTCGCCAGCAGCGCTTCGAAAACGCGGGATGTTTTTTCCGCCACCACGGACTGCGCGACATTCATGCCATAAAACACGACGACAAAATACAGCACAAAGGCCATGATGTACGCGCCCCAGAAACTTTTCCCCGTATCGGACGCAACCGATTGCCCGTTCTTGACCTGAACGGTTTTCAGTTCCACATCGCGCAGCAGGCCATCGGCGGCGGCACTGGTCACGCCGCGTTTCATCAGCGTTTCGCGCACCAGCGCGGCGCCAATCGCGCTCTGCATCTTGTCCGTGCCAGGAAAGTCCGCCGACCCGCGAGAAACATAGGTCGCCTGCGGCCGTGCGTGGCCCGGCAGCACGCGCAGCCACAGATAGCCGTCGATGGCCTTCGATTCCACCTCGCTGTTCAGCTCCGTCAGGTCGCTGTCCGCAACCGGTGCTTGCACGTCCACCAGCAGCTGTACCTTTTGCGCGCTTCGGTCGCGTTTGCGACCGGCGTTCGGCTCGTGCGTCGTCAATAATTCGATCCGGGTGCAGTCCGCCAGCACCGCGTCGTTCGACGCGACGACGATATGCCGGACTCCGCCGCCAAGGTTTCCAGACAGTGCGCCCATGCCGAAAATGGCCGCAAACACCAACGGGATCAGCACGGTGCTGATGCGGAACGCCTTGCTGCGGACCCGCTCCAGGTATTCGCGCCTGGCGATCAACAACGCTTCACGCATGCACTCGCCTCCCAACGGTTTGGATAAAAATTTCTTCCAGCGACGGCTCCATCAGGTCGAACTTGTAGATCTTCGCCCGCTCGAAGGCCGCGCGCAGCAGAGCCTGCGCATCCGCTCCGTCCTTCAGTTGAATTTCGACGCGGCCGGCGTACTCCTTGAACTCCGCCACGGCGGGATGCCGCACAAAGGAATTGTCGCCCTCGAAGTCGATGACCACATGGTTGCGCGGATACCGCGACTTCACCTCGCGCATGGCCCCGGAAAGGACGGCGCGGCCGCCATCGATCAAGCAGATCGAGTCGCACAGCTTCTCCACCTGGTCCATTCGATGGGTAGAAAACAGGATGGCCTTGCCCGCGTTCTTTAACTCCAGCAGCGCATCCTGGAGCAGTTGCGTATTCACCGGGTCCAGGCCGGAGAAGGGCTCATCCATGATGATCAACTCAGGCTCGTGCAGCAGCGTGGAGATGAACTGGATCTTCTGCTGCATGCCCTTGGACAACTCCTCGGTCTTCAGGTCGATGGCGTCCAGGATCTGCAATCGCTCGCACCATTGATGGGCACGCGTTTTTGCCTGGGTCGCGTCCAAGCCATGCAGTTGCCCCATGAAGACAAGCTGGTCGATCACCTTCATCTTTTTATAGAGGCCGCGCTCCTCCGGCAGATAGCCAACGCGGGTCAGGTTCTTGCGCGTGAATGGCTGGCCAAACAGGGTCACCGTGCCGGAATCCGGCAGGGTGATGCCGATCATCATGCGGATGGAAGAGGTCTTGCCGGCGCCGTTCGGACCGAGAAGACCAAACATTTGGCCAGCCCCGATCTGGAGGCTGAGCGCATCGACCGCAACTTTGGTGTCGTAGGCTTTGGAGATTCGATCCAGTTCGACGATGTTCATGCTTGGCGCGCTTCGGTCGCAGTGTTGGCAGTGTAGCAAACACAAATTGCTCGCGCATAAATCTGGCCAAGCGTCAGTTTCCAAGCAGCCGACAAACCAGAAGTGAATGACGAGAAGTGCGTTTATCATTAGACAAATTCCACGTTACGATAACATCCCGCAGCGGACGGTTGGGTTGGCCATGTCTCTGACACGCAATAACCACTTCGTGCCAAAGTTGTACCTAAAGAATTTTGCCTCTGCTTCGAACGAGGTTTACGAATACCGAACTCTTGTATCCCATCCACGCGAAGCCGTTTGGAAGGCCGTGCACGTGGCCGGAACAGGGTACGAGAGAAATCTGTACACGAGGATCTCCCGCGGAGAAGAGGCAGACGATATTGAACAGTGGCTAAGCCGGGAATTCGAGACGCCCGCGAGTGAGCCGCTCCAACGAGTATTAGAGGACCGAGAACTCTCGCCGATAGACTGGCAATTACTGACACGCTTTCTAGCGTCCCAAATTGTCAGAACGCCCGCGTTTCTCATAAGGAATCTGCCGCGCTGGAATGAGATGGCCCCAAGGGTTTTAGAGCAGACCCTTAGAGACATAGAGGATCGCCTGCGCAAAGCGAAAGAACGGGGCCAGAAGATAACTAACGGCGATCCCGTCCCCCACACCGAATACATCCCTATGCGAGTAGAGCGTAAGGATCTCCCCGAAGAAAAGAGGGTTCAATTTACCACGAAGATGGTCGTGGGGCGTGGGTTGTGGTTTTACTCGATGAAACACCTGCTGACGAGTACGCTGAAGGTTCTGCCGAAACACAATTGGGCAATACTCGAAGCACCAAGCCGTTTGCCATGGTTTACGAGTGACGATCCCGTTATCTGCCTGAATTTCCGATCCGAGACTGACTATGATTTTGGTGGCGGCTGGAACCGCGACCGTGGCAATATCCTTTTTCCTCTGAGCCCACGCCACCTGATGATTACGGAAATTGGCGGAAATTCTTATCGGAGGCGGGTTCCCTCTTGCTACCACGCCCGGCTCTTCCGGAAGATAATCGCTCAACATGCCCACAGGAGAATCTACTCATCGACCATTGACCAGAAGATACCTCAGTTGAAGCCCAGGGTGGTGAACGCTGAGGCATTTCAAACCGAAAGAACTCTGTGGAAAGCCTATTACGAAGATCAATCTAGGGCTGAACAAGCGCTCTGAACGCTCAGAGCAATGTTATCTCGCGGGGTTATCTACCTCTGATAGCTTTCGCCAGAGTGTTGAGATACGTCCTGCTAAGTCGGCTTGTGGGAAGTGATTGCGCTCCCGAGTCGCGCGCGAGTTGGAAACTTGTCCGCAGCCATCATAGCTTTGTATCAGGGCACGACTTCAGTCGTGCCGCAAATGTTGCGAAAAATTCGCGGGCTTTAGCCCCTGCGCTTTTTGCTTTGCCAGATAGGTGAAGCAATATGGAAACTTCTCGGGTGAGTCAACCAGTCCCGCCTGCACCGGATTCTGCGCCATGTATTCCCGATGCCGCAAATAGCTCTTTCGGTCGCCAACACGAAGCTCGGAAAATCCGCGCTGCCAGACCTCTCCCAAGTATCCCAATTCTTTCTTCAGGCGGTAGGAGAATCCGCCCTTGATGAGTTGCATGGCCCTTTCAATGGTCGTATCGCCTGTGACCGTGAGCAGCAGATGCAGGTGATCCGGCATGATGACGAAATCGTGCAGTTGGAATTTCCCCGTCGCAACATAGGAGCGCAGCACGTCTATCAACAGCGTGGCATTGCGCTCCGACTGCAACAAGGCACGTCCCATGCTGGTCTTCGTGGTAGCGAAAAACGTGCGTGAAGAGCTTAGGATTTGGGTCGAATTGGCATTGCGGACAGGTTTCGCCATCACCAGGGGCTAAAGCCCCGTTCCTTTCCTCAACTCTAGCGGCATGGCTAAAGCCATACCCTGATACAAAGCGCAATGCCGATACAAAGCCGGATACGGAGATCATATGTCACGATGAATCGACCATGATTCGTGCGGGGAGCCGGGTTCGACCATGAAACGCCGGAACTCCAGGCAACCGTTCTTTAAGCCGCTCGGTGCATTGAATCAACTTCCGAGTTGTTCGGCGGTCCAAGGCGCGGCGGCTGATAGCATCCAGAATGTGATTGCCCTCGACACCCCCATTCAGTTTGTCAAAGGAGTCGGCCCGCGCGTGGCCGAAAAGCTGAAGGAGAAGAACATCCTCCTCGTCGAGGACCTGCTGTATCACTTGCCGTTTCGCTATGAGGATCGCCTGAATCCTCGCTCTCTGAATGAACTGGTTCCCGGCGAAATGGCCAGCGTCATCGCCGAGGTGCGTGGCACCGTGTTGCTGCGCACGAAACGCATGCCCATCTTTGAAATGACGGTCGGGCAGGGACCGGCCTCCATGAAATGCATGTGGTTTCACGGAACGTATCTCAAGGACAAATTCCAGCCGGGCCAGATGCTCGCTCTCTACGGCAAGGTGGAACCTTCGCGCAGCCGCGCCGGGGCGTTCAAAATGATCCAGCCGCAGATTGAAATTCTGCCCGGACCGAATGAGCCCGAAGAGACGCTGCTGGAAGTCGGGCGTATTGTTCCGGTGTATGAATCGCTGGGCGGCGCACAGCTGAGTTCACGCTGGTTGCGCCGCGTCCTCTATCGCTTGCTGGAGGATATAGGCGGCGCGCTGCCCGAAACGCTCCCAGTCGAACTGTGCGAACGGATGCACCTACCGTCGCGAGCGGAGGCCCTGCGGCAGGCGCATTTCCCTCCGGCGGGGACAGGCTTGCGACTGTTGCAGGCGGCAGCCACGCCCGCGCATCAACGGCTCATCTTTGAAGAACTATTTTTTCTGGAGCTGGGGCTGGAACTGAAGCGGCGGCGCATGAGAGAGCGCCTTGGACCGGCGTTCACCGCCGATCTGCGCGTCCGCGAAGCGTTGAAGCAGGTGCTGCCCTTTCACCCCACGGCCGCGCAAAAACGCGTGTTGTCGGAAATCGTCCAGGACCTGCGCCAAGCTACACCAATGCGCCGCCTGCTGCAGGGCGATGTGGGCTCCGGCAAAACCATTGTGGCGCTCCAGGCGGCCTTCGTCGCCATCGAAAATGGTTATCAGGCCGCCCTGATGGCTCCCACGGAGATCCTCGCAACGCAGCATTATCTGGCGGCGCGCCAGTTGCTGGAACGCTCCCAGCGTCAGCCTCCTTATAATGTTGTTCTGCTGACCGGCTCGCTCGATGAAGACCGCAAACGCACGAATCGCGGCCGCATTGTGCGCGGTGAAGCGAACCTGGTGATCGGCACCCATGCGTTGATTGAAGAGAAAGTGGAGTTCGCCAATCTCGGCCTGGTGGTGGTGGATGAGCAGCACCGCTTCGGCGTCATGCAGCGATTCCGCCTGATGAAAAAGCCGAACACTGCGGAACCCCATGTGTTGGTCATGACCGCGACGCCGATTCCACGCACCCTTGCAATGACGCTGTACGGCGACCTGGATGTGAGCGTGTTGAACGAATTGCCGCCCGGACGCACTCCCATCGTGACGCGGCGCGTGGTCGATGAGCGCGCGGAAGAAGTGTGGGGATTTCTTCGCAAGCAGGTCGCCGCCGGTCATCAGGCGTACATCGTGTATCCGGTGATTGAAGGCAGCAAGGACGATCAGCCGGAATTGGACTTTGCCCACGATCCGGAAGTCGATGCGGGATCGGATCAAGAAGCTGCGACGGTATCGAGAAAAAGTTCCGCCACAAAGAAAAAGGCCGGCACAAAATCACGGGCGAAAACGGAATTGCTGTTCGAAAAGCCGGCCTTGAAATCCGCAGTCGCGATGTGCGAGGAACTGCGCGCGACCCATCTGGCTGGTCTTCGCCTCGGTCTGCTGCATGGGCGGCTGGGCGCGGAGGAAAAAGAAGTTGTCATGCGCCGTTTTCAACGCGGAGAACTGGATGTTCTGGTCGCCACCACCGTGATTGAAGTCGGCGTCGATGTGCCCAACGCCACGGTGATCGTCATCGAGCACGCGGAACGTTTTGGACTGGCCCAGCTGCACCAGTTGCGCGGGCGCGTGGGTCGTGGCGCTGCGCGGTCGTATTGCATTCTGATGACAGCGGGAAATGTGACGCCGCAGGCGAATGAACGGCTGGATGCGATGGTGCGCACCCAGGATGGTTTCGAGCTGGCGGAGTTGGACCTGGCGCTGCGCGGGCCGGGAGAATTCTTCGGTACGCGGCAGGCGGGGCTCCCGGATTTCCGCGTCGCCAATTTGCTGCGAGATCGGAAACTGCTCGAGCTGGCGCGGCTGGAAGCGGCACGCTTCGTAGAGAGCGGCGAGAAAGAACTGTCACGGTCTTCCGTCGACATTGTCTGGGCCCATCTGAAGGCCCATTGGCAGCGGCATTATGGGTTGGTGGAAGCGGGTTGACTTCTCTACCGCTGCGCCACCTAAACATTTGGCTCTAAAAGATCGAGACCGGATGGCATTGCCGGTGTGGTACCGTGCAGAAATGATTGTTGGCAGCGGCGTGGACATGGTGGAAATTGCGCGGATCGCCGAGGTTCTCGCCCGCTATGGCGATCGATTCTGCCAGCGTATTTATCTGCCGGAGGAAATCTCCTATTGCCTGCGGAAACGCAACGCCGCGGAGAGCTTCGCCGCCCGATTCGCCGCCAAAGAGGCGGCTGCCAAGGCGTTCGGCACTGGGATTCAGGCAGGGATTGGCTGGCGCGACATTGAAGTGGTTCGGGCGCCGAGCGGGCGGCCTTCTCTGCTGTTCCACGGCCGCGCCGCCGCCGTCGCCGGCAGGCTGGGGGTTCGAAACGCGGTGATTTCGCTGACACATACTCGTACCCACGCTTTGGCGCAGGTTTTGTTGGAAGATGAGTCGTGATGACGAAGGGACGGCATAACTCGCGTCTGCAATGGAATCGGTCGCAACCAGTTTCCGAAAAGCGCATCTATATCGTCATCCATTGATTGAACTCGCGGAACGCACCAGTGTCCAAGATGCGGGAGACCTCTGCTATCCTCGACATATTCAGTTTCGGGATGGGCGGCGCTGTTCTCCCGATCGGCCGACTCTAACCAGGAGAAGCTGTGCCAAATCAGCACGAGGTCCGTTGGTCGCAATTGAAGGTGGGCGTCCTGGTCATTGTCGCCCTGGCTGCGCTCACCGCGTTGATTTCCCTTATGTCTGGGAGTTCAGGCGGCATCTTCAGCCGCCGCATCCTCGTGCATTCCTTCTTCGAGAATGCCTCCGGCCTGAAGCCGGGTGCTCCCGTGAACCTGGAGGGCGTCACCATCGGGTCGGTGAAGAAGATCATCATTGTTCCTGAGCGCAAGCTGACTCCAGTCGAAGTCATCATGAGTCTCGGCCTGAACTACAAGGCGGCGCTGCATCAGGACACGATAGCTTCCCTGGAGACGGCGGGCGTGCTGGGAGATACGTTTGTCGACCTTGACAGCTCCCATGCCACAGGTCCGCCGCTCAGGAATGGCGATCAACTGCCGACATCGGAGACGCCCAGCCTCTCCGATGTGATCAAGTCCAGCCAGAGCACCATTCAGCAGGTCAATGTGATCCTGGGGAAATTGAATAATATGGCCGATATGCTGGCTACCGACAAGGGAACCCTGGGCGAGTTGATCAATGATCCCGGGTTGTATAAACGCGCCGTCGGGACTCTCAACCAGCTGCAGAACACAGTGACCAGCATCAATCAAGGCCGGGGTACGCTGGGAAAATTGGTCAAGGATGACACGCTGTACAACCATCTCAACGACACAGTGCTGCGCCTGCAGAATATCGTCGACCAGATCGATGCCGGCAAAGGTACGGTGGGGCGTCTCGTGAAAGATGATGCCCTGTATAACAACGTGAACCAGACCGCATCAAAAGCGAACAATCTAATGTCGCAGATCAACCAGGGCAAGGGAACGCTGGGAATGCTGGCGAAGGATGAGGCATTCCGAAACAAAGTCAGCCTGACGATATCCGATCTGCATTCGATCTTGCAGCGCGCCAATGAAGGCCAGGGAACGGTGGGCAAACTGCTGCACGATCCTTCCTTGTACAACAACAGCGATCAGGCGGTCGTGGAGATGCGGAAGCTCTTGCAGGCCGTTCGCGCCAATCCGAAAAAATATCTTGTCATCCGCTTGCACATTTTTTAGAGGACTGTCTCGCGGACCGGCTTCCTCTCTCGATTCGAGCACTTGAGCGCAATTCCGCGGCAATGCTGGTGCAGTTCCCGAGTGCTATGATTCTGTTCGCGCACTCTGGAGCTTTCAGCGCAGAAAAAGTCTTCTGATCTGCCTGATTTGCCCACGAAATCGGAGGGAGTCCATGCGCATCCACAATCTGTCCATCGCCGTCCTTCTTTGTGCCGGTGCAGTCTTTGCCCAGCAGTCGGAACAGCCATCGATGACCACCGGCCGCATGCAGGTTTGGATGGCCGATGCGACGGCTTCCAGCACACCGTCCGCGCCCCTGGCTCCCCGCAGTTTCGATCTGGATGCGATCGATAAGTCTGCCAACGCCTGCACGGATTTTTACCAGTATGCCTGCGGCAACTGGGTCAAGACGCATACCATTCCGCCCGACCAGACCCGCTGGGGCCGCTTCAATGAGCTGGCCGAGCACAATCGCTATCTGCTCTATCAGGATCTGGAGGCGGCCGCCGCCAACCCCAAAACTCCTTTGCAGAAAAAGTATGGCGAGTTCTATGCCGCTTGCATGAACGCATCCGCCGCCGACCAGAAGGGTTACCAGCCCATTCAGCCTTTGTTGCGCCAGGTGGACGTGTTGACCTCCAAAAGCCAGTTGCCCGCTCTGATCGCGCAACTGCAGTCGAAGGACGGTACCGCGGCGCTGTTCCGCTTCGGATCGCAGCAGAACGACAAAGACGCCACCCGGGAGATTGCCAGAGCCACCCAGGGAGGACTGGGCCTGCCGGACCGGTCCTACTATCTGGAAGACGACCCGCACACGCTGAAGATTCGTCAGGCCTACGTTGCGCACTTGGCTGCCATGTTTCAACTCATCGGCGACTCCCCGGAGGCGGCGCAGAAAGAAGCGGTGAACGTGACGACGGTCGAGACCGCTCTGGCCCGCAGCTCCACGCCGCGCACCGACATGCGCGACCCGCGGAACGTGTATCATCTGCTGCGTCTCAGCCAGTTGCAGGCGCTGACCCCCGCGTTTGACTGGAACAGCTATCTCCACGGTCTTGGGCTGGCCAACCTGCGGACGCTGAATGTAGCCACGCCGGTGTTTTTCCTGAGTATGAATACTCTAATCGAGGATCAGAATCTGGGTGTCTGGAAGAGTTATCTGCGCTGGAACGTGGTCAACTCCGCTGCGCCCTATCTTTCCAGCGCCTTCGTCGATGCGAACTTCGATTTCTACGGCAAGACGCTGGTCGGCCAGAAAGAAAATCAGGCTCGCTGGAAGCGCTGCACCATTCTGACTGACCGCAGTCTGGGCGAGGCTGTCGGTCAGGATTGGGTCGCGCAGCATTTTCCTCCCTCCTCCAAACAAAGCATGGAGAAGATGGTAGCCGCATTGGAAGCCGCCATGAAGCAGGACATCGCCAGTCTGCCCTGGATGAGCGACGCGACCAGGCAGCAGGCCGACTTGAAGCTGGCCGAAATCCGAAACAAAATTGGATATCCAGACAAATGGCGGGATTATTCCACCTTGATCGTCGAGCCGGATCAGCTGGTGGCAAACGTGCAGCGGGTCGACGCCTTCGAGTTTCGGCATCAACTCAATAAAATCGGCAAGCCGGTCAACGAGAAGGAATGGGGTATGACGCCGCCCACCGTGAATGCGTATTACAGCCCGAATATGAACGATATCAATTTTCCGGCGGGAATCCTGCAGCCGCCCTTCTTCGACCCCACGAAGGATGCGGCAGTCAACTACGGTGCGATTGGCGTGGTCATCGGCCATGAGATGACGCACGGGTTTGACGACGAAGGCAGCCAATTTGACGGCAAAGGCAACCTGCGCCAGTGGTGGACGCCGGCGGATCGCAAGGCCTTCGACCAGCGCACCGCCTGCGAGGTGAAAGAGTACGACGGATTTGAGACTGCTCCTGGAACTCATCTGAACGGGAAACTGACCCTCGGCGAAAATACAGCTGATAACGGCGGTTTGCGGCTCGCCTATCAGGCGTTGATGGAAACACTGAAGGACGAAGGTCCGCAGGCAATGGACCGGAAAGTCGATGGCTATACACCGGCGCAGCAGTTCTTCATCTCGTACGGCCAGATCTGGTGCTCCAGACAGACCGACGCTTCCATGCGCGTGTCGGCCAAGGTGGATCCGCATTCGACGGGCAAATGGCGTGTCAATGGAGCTGTGCGGAACTCGGACGCTTTCGACAGCGCTTTCGGCTGCACGAAGGGTCAGCCGATGATGCCCGCCGATGCATGCCGCGTCTGGTAAGGTAAATAGATTGCCGTTAGATCTTCGTCCAAGGGTCGGAGATGCGTCCATCAGTCGCTGGCCTGCCTTCAGGCGCTCTTCGCACCGCTTCTTTAAAGCTTGCCTCGGCTGGCACAAATACGCTGGGCCTTTTACAATTGGTGTGGAAGTAATCCAGACATAAATTCTGCGTGGGCAGTCCTCTGCGTCGCACCCAAGACCAAGAGGTTGAAGGATACACATGAAGTTTTGGAAGTATAGCCGTGTCGCTTTGGCGTTGATTGGCTCAGTGGCGTTAGGCCTGAGCATCACTTGCTGCGGCGTCTACACCTCCGGTTACATGTACGTGACAGGGG
>JAJYSV010000083.1 GCA_021793405.1 Acidobacteriota bacterium | reverse complement strand
GGCTGAAGCTTCGACGAGGTCACCAAGACGACAGCCGGCAGAATGATCAGCATTCCGACCCACTCATTGCGATGCATTCGCTCGCCCAGCAGAAATGCTCCCAGCAGCACGGCGACCACGGGATTGATGTACGCGTAGGTTGCCACCTTGGAAACTGGAACGTTCTGCAACAGCCAAGTGTAGGAAGAGAACCCGACCAGCGATCCGAACAGCACCAGGAATGCAATCGCGGAAATTCCATCTCGATTCCAAACAGCGTGCCCCCACTGCCGCAGACTTGTGGCAAGGACCAGATCGCAGAAGCTTGCGGCCAACATTTCCCAGCCGGCGCAGACGAACGGGTTGAGAGAGAGTTTGCTGTTGCGCGACAATACGGAGCCGCCGGCGAACGAGAGGGCGCCAAGCAACAACACTGCAATGGCCACAATTTGATGCCAATCCCCATGCAGACCGGTGCGGGCACTGGGCCACGCCAGAATTGCCAGTCCAACAAATCCCAGGACCAATCCGATTTGCCCGCGTGTACGCAATCTTTCGCCGTGTGGCAGCATCCATTCGATCGATGCGACATAGACGGGGATGATGGCCACCAGCAGGGCGGAAAGTCCGCTGGGAAGATAGTATTCCGCCCACACCAATCCCAGGTTGCCAGTACATAGCAATAGGACACCGAGCAGAAATAAGCGGCGCATTTCCTGCGCGCTGCCCACAAGACGCTTTCCCCGCAGAGCCATGAAGCCAAGCATCAAGGAGCCGCCGATAATGAGCCGGACCCCCGCTAATGCTGGAGCGGGTATGAAATGGACGCCGAGCCGGGCCGCGGTATAGGTTGCACCCCAGAAGACGTACACGCAGCAGAAGGCGATCAGAATTGAATAGCGAGAAGCATGGGAGGTGTGAGAGGGATCCACGGCGTATCCATTTATTTTAGGGGAATATCTGCCCTTCCCTTCCCACAGAAATCCATGAAATGATTCGTCGCCTTCATTTTTCCTGCCCACTCGGATTTCAGATCACGCTATACTCGTGGGAGTAGGTTCCCATGCGCAGAGCATCTGTTCTCAATTTTGTCTCCGGCTGCAACGTTCCAATGGAACGCCTGGGACAAATGTGCGTGCGCCAGCATTTGCGGAGCCAACCCACGCGACCGCGACCTACCTTGTTCGGCAGCGACTAAGCTGTCCGCTCCTCGTTTGGCGAACATTCGAGCGTAACCCTGCTCCATGCGGCTTCGAAAATCCTTGAGTACTCACTCTGAAAAATTGCTCGGCTGATGTTCCCGGACAGCCCGCACTCACATTTCCACCTGCGAGGAGAGCTATGATGCAGAACAACGGAACTGGTTCCTATAAAAACTCTGAGAAGTACACGCGATTCGGCCCCACCCTGGTAGGACCGTTGCCCGGTCCAAAGGCAAAAGCTGTGGTCGATGCCGACACGAAATGGATCTCGCCCAGCTATACGCGGTCGTATCCCATGGTTGCGAAGCGCGGCCGCGGCATACGGGTCGAAGATGTCGATGGTAATCAGTTCCTCGATTTTGCGTCGGGGATCGGCGTGTGCTCCACTGGACATTGCCATCCGGAAGTGGTGAAAGCGATCCAGGATCAGGCAGCCGAACTGATCCATATGTCCGGCACCGATTTTTATTACGAGGCCATGATCCAGTTGGCAGAGCGGCTGTCAAAGATTGCTCCCATGCCCGGGCCGCATAAGTTCTACTTCGGCAACTCTGGCGCGGAGGCGATCGAGTGCGCGCTGAAGCTGGCGCGGTACCACACGGGGCGGCAAAACATCATCGCATTCCTGGGAGCATTCCACGGCCGCACCATGGGCGCGCTGTCGCTGACTGCTTCCAAAGCCCAGCAACGACGCCGCTTCGGTCCGCTGGTTCCAGGCATCACGCATGTTCGCTACCCGTACGCGTATCGCGGGTGCAGCGGCGGCCCGCAGGAAGAAGAGGCATTCGCCCTGGGCTGCGCTCGCTATATTGAAGAGAAGCTTTTCAAGACCACGCTGCCGCCGGAAGAGGTCGCCGCAATTTTTATTGAGCCGATTCAAGGAGAAGGCGGCTACGTCGTTGCCCCTACGATCTTCATGCGTGAACTGCGGAATATTTGCGATCGTCATGGCATTCTGCTGGTTGTCGATGAGGTGCAGTCCGGTGTGGGTCGTACCGGCAAATGGTGGTCCGTCGAACACTCCGGCGTCGAGCCCGACATCGTTTGCATTGCCAAAGGAATCGCCAGCGGCATGCCTTTGAGCTTATGCATGACGCGCGCCGGCATTATGGACTGGAAGCCTGGCTCCCACGCCTCGACATTTGGGGGGAATCCCGTCGCAATCGCCGCCGCGATGGCCACGCTCGACATTATCGAGCGGGAAGGAATGGCCAATGCCGCCAAAGTCGGCGATGCCATGTTGCAGCGGCTGAAAGACTGGCCGAAGAAGCATCCGATCGTCGGAGAAGTGCGCGGCCGCGGCCTGATGATCGGCATCGAGATTGTGAAGGATCAGCAATCGCGCGAGCCCGCGGCGGAATGGCGCAATCAGATCGAGACTCTGGCATTTGAGCGCGGCCTTCTAATTCTCGGCTGTGGAGAGACGTCGATTCGCTTGTCTCCACCATTAATCCTGAAACAGGAGGAGGCCGATATCGCACTCGATATCCTCGAGGAGAGCCTTACCCAGGTGGAACGCCAGCATCTTCCTTCGTTGGCAGTGGCGCAGGCTTAGAGCTGTGTCATCCAGCAGGAGCCGGTCCCGACCGGTAAGGTGACATCTAATCTTCCCAAGCGCTCAGACCTCCACGGTACCGCAACAGGGTCACTCAATCGTCAATAGGGGCAGCGATATTTCGCTGCCCTTTCATTTCCACTCTTGCTAGAGTGATGTCAATCAACCATGCACCTCTCTCGTCTTGCACAAGGCCGTCTTTCCATTTTCGAACGAACGCTAGGCTGGCTGGACCATCAGGCTGGACGCTCGACGCGGTCGCCGAACCATCCGGTCCATTTGATGACGGGACTACGCGGCGAGGATGCGGCCTATTTCCATCTCCGCCGTCTGGGCTACACGATTGTGGCGCGACGCTGGAGCAGCCCAAAATTGCGCGGAGACATCGATCTGATTGGCTGGGATGGCGAGTGGCTTTGTTTTATTGAGGTGAAAACACGCACCTCGCATGGCTTTCAACCGGCGGAAGCAGCCGTCGATCGTGACAAACGGAGTATGCTGACGCGCATGGCGCAGGAATATATCCGTCAACTGGAAACCCCTGACCAGATCTCTGTGCGTTTCGATGTGGTTTCAGTGTATTTCCCCGGCGGTCTACCCGAGTTTCATCTCTTCCGCAGCGCTTTCGACTGGAAATAGAAACGGCCGCGTTCAGGACTTCGTGCCCACGAACGAGGAATGCGCCAGCGGAACGAAGTCTCCCGTCTCTGCATCGTAGGTCGTCACTGTCGCCGTAGCAATGTCGAATACCCACCCATGTAAGCGAACTTCCTTCGCCTGCACCGCATTGGCCACAACCGGATGTGTGAGCAGGTTGTCGAGTTGCGCCAGCACATTCTCCCGCACCAGGATGTTCAATTTTTCGTCGTCTTTCGAGGCGTGCTGCTCCGCCACAACTTTTCTTGCCGCATCCGCAAAATGCAGCCATCGCGCCACTTCGGGCAGAGCTTCCAGTTGTTCGCTGCCACGCAATATGGCGGTCATCGCGCCGCAACCGGAATGGCCGCAGACAACAATATCAGGGACTCCTAACACAGCCACCGCATACTCGATGCTGGCGGAAACTCCTCCCGGAGCGACGGCGTGCGGAGGGACAATGTTGCCGGCATTGCGCACCACAAACAAGTCCCCAGGTCCCTGTTGCATGAACAACTCCGGAATGACGCGGGAATCCGAACATCCGATAAACATTGCCTGCGGCCGCTGCGCATCCGACAACTGCTGAAACAGCGCCTTCTGGGCCGGATAGACGTCCCGCTGAAACTTCAATACGCCATCGATAATTCGCTTCATTGTCCTCTGTCCATGATCCAAGCCATCCTTGTTTGTCCGTCCACTCTTCAAGCTTCCAATCTGCACGCAAAATCGGATGCGTTCGCAAGTCCAGTTAGTCGCAGCCAGTACGAATTTATAGAATACGGCAATAGAACACAGAGACAAGATATGACTCCGAAGCGGAGGAGCATTTCGATAAACTGAATGCATATGAAGGCTTTGCCAAGATTCGACGTGGAAGGTCAGGTAGCGCTGGTGACGGGCGCGGCGCGTGGATTGGGACGAGCGATTGCGCTGGCACTGGCGGAGTCGGGCGCGGATGTTGCCCTGGGTCTCAGGCAATTACACAACGAGGGCGGACTAACGCAAGAGATTGTCGCGATGGGCCGCCAGGCATTGCCGCTGCAAATGGACATGACCGATCTGCAACAGATCCGTCGCGCGGTAGAGGATACCGAGCGCCATTTCGGCAAACTGGATATCCTCGTGAACAATGCCGCGAACGCTCCCTCCAATCTGGCCGAACATGTGACGGAGGAGGATTTCGATCGGACCCTCGCCGTCAACCTGAAGGGGACTTTCTTCGCCAGCCAGGCGGCGGCCCACATCATGATCCGGCAAAATCGCGGATGCATCATCAACCTAAGTTCGCAGGCCGGATTTGTCGCGTTGCCCACCGAATCGGTGTACTGCATGACGAAGGCCGGGATTTCCCACCTGACCAAATGCCTTGCCGTGGAATGGGGCAAGTACAACATCCGCGTGAATGCCGTCGCTCCTACGTTTATCCATACCCCGGGCACCAAGGAAATGCTTGCCGATCCGGAGTTTCACGCCGAAGTCATCCAGAACATTGCCGCGTTGCACCGCATTGGCGAACCCATCGAAGTGGCAGGTGCAGTGGTCTTTCTCGCTTCTCCTGCCGCCTCGCTGATTACAGGCCACACTCTGCTGATCGATGGCGGCTGGACCGCGCGCTAGCTTCGCTCGTTTCAGGTGGACCACGAAACATCCTTGGTTGCCTCGATCTGGGCTGATCCGTCGCTTCGGCGCTATCCACAGAAACCGCGTTCGTTCCTCTTGACAATCCAGAGGGCATGGTTTCTCCTCTTGTTTATCAAGAGGAGAAACCATGCCCGCCAAAATAATTGAAGGAAGACCGCAAGACGGAAAGTCCAGCGACCTGGTCCAGGGAACCCTGGAAATGCTCATCCTCAAGACTCTCGCGCTTGAGCCCATGCACGGCTACGGAGTTGCTCTGCGCATCGAGCAGATCAGCGACGGGGTCTTCCGCGTCAACCCCGGATCGCTGCTGCCGGCTCTCAGCCGCATGGAGCGTGGAGGGCGTGTCAAGTCCGAGTGGCGCGCGACAGAAAACAACCGCCGCGCCAAGTATTACCTGCTCACCGCAAGTGGACGCAAAGCTCTTACCTCAGAAACTGAGCAATGGCACCGCCAGATCGCCGCGATTTCGCGCATCCTCGAGGCGTGATTTGGAATCTTGAGCAGAAAGCCACAGGAGATTCACCATGAACTGGCTCACCAACCTGGCCGCTGGCTTGAAAGGTCTCTTCCACAAGCAGAGTGTCGAGCGCGACCTCGACGAAGAACTGGACAGCTATCTGGACGCCTCCGCCGCCGACAAACAGAGCGCCGGAATGGCCCCGGATCTCGCTCGCCGCGCCGCACTCGTCGAGATGGGCAGTCGCAACGCGGTCAAACACCAGGTCTGGTCTTCGCGTTGGGAATCCACGCTCGACGGTCTTCTCCAGGACATTCGCGTCAGCCTGCGCATGCTCACCAAGAGCCCCGGTTTCACTGCTGTCGCCCTGCTATCGCTCGCTCTCGGCATCGGCGCCAATACCGCCATCTTTACGCTGATCCATCAAATCGTGCTCCGCGATCTTCCTGTCCGTGATCCTCAGCAGCTTGTCTCCTTCGGCGACTCCGTCGGCGCTGGCATTAACGGCGGCGTCGATCTTGGCACCAACCGTATGTTCACCTACGACTTTGCCCGTCAGCAGGAAAAAAATCCCGGCCCCTTCGTGGGAGTTGCGTCCTATTTCAGTGGTCTAAACCTGGTAAGCGTCCGCTCCGACGCCAAGGGAAAAGATCAGTCTGTCACGCAGGCTGAGGCCAGCCTCGTCTCCGGCAACTACTTCCGTGTGCTCGGGGCAGATGCGCTCCTTGGCCGTACCATCACTCCCTCCGACGCCACCACTCTCGACGGCAATCCCGTCGTTGTTCTCAGCCATCATTATTGGCAGCAGTATCTTTCTTCCGACCCCGCCATTCTTGGCAAAACCATTTCCATCAATGGCTTTCCTTTCGCCGTCATCGGAGTCATGCCCGAGCAGTTCAACGGCTTCAAGCAGGGGAGCGGGCTTCATGTGTCCGATTTCTGGGTCCCCATCACGATGCAGCCGCAGATCATGCTGCAACCTTCCATGCTTGTGCCGCGCAAGTACTATTTTCTGCACATGTTCGCGCGCCGCGATCCGCGAGTCCCGTTGGCAACCGATCAGCAGTGGCTGGATCAGCAAATCCGCAATTACATTCGCGCCGGCGAAGGCTCCGTTATCTCTGCCGCCCGCCAGCAAGAGATCAATCGCGCCACGGTTCAGCTAATGCCCTCTGCCGGTGGCGTCTCTCAACTCCGCGCGCAGTTTGGCGATTCGCTCAAGATCCTGATGGTCGTCGTCGTTCTTGTCCTGCTGATCGCCTGCGCCAATCTCGCCAACTTTCTGCTGGCCCGCGCCGCCACTCGCCAACGCGAGATTGCTACCCGCCTCGCTCTCGGCAGCAGCCGCGCTCGCATTGTGCGCCAAAGTCTGATCGAAACGCTTCTGCTCTCTTTTGCAGGCGGACTGCTCGGGCTGGGCGTTGCTTTCGCCGCTACTCGCGCCCTGATTGCTTTCGTGGTCGAGGGCGTCAACTATACTCCTCTGAGCCCCATGCCAGACGGCAGCGTTCTGCTTTTCACCCTGACAATCTCTCTGGTTACAGGCTTGATCTTCGGCGTCGCTCCTGCATTGGCCGCCGCACGCACCGGAGCCGCATCCAGCCTTAGCTCCAATGTCCGTATCGCCCAGGGCAGCGGAGATCGATCATCCCGCATTTGGCCCAAAACTCTCGTCGCCGCCCAGGTGATGCTTTCCCTGGTGCTGCTTGTCGGCGCAGGCCTGTTCCTTCGTACCCTTCAGAACCTGCAGGACCAGGACTATGGCTTTGCGCGGACGCATCTGCTGCTGGCTGAGTTCAACGCTAAGCTGGCTGGCTACCAGCCCAACCAGGCTCCCGCGCTCAACCAGCGCCTTTTGGAACGGCTCGGATCTCTCCCCGGCGTTCGCTCGGTAGCGCTCTCCAATGACCCGCCTATCAGCAACGACGTACAGGGCGACTCGATCGGCATCCCGGGATATGTTCCGCAGCCGAAGGAAAATATGGAGGTCACGTTGAATCGTGTTACTGGCAGGTACTTTGAAACCGTCGGCATCCCGATCGTCGCCGGTCGCGCCATCACCCCGGACGACAGCGCCACCAGTCTCAAAGTCGCCATCGTCAACCAGGCATTCATTCGACACTTCTTCCCCAAAAGCGACCCCATCGGTCACACGTTCACGATCGATGGAGATTCTTTCCACGGTCCATGGCAGATTGTTGGCGTTGCCCGCAATATAAAGTCGGAAAGTCCGCGAGACGAGACAGTGTATCCGATGGTTTATTTTCCCTTGACCCAGGTTTCGCCCATGGTGAAAGACTCTTCCGGTTCCGGTCTGGTAGGAAACCAGAATCTCTTTGTCAGCACCATCGAACTGCGCACGACTGGCGACCCGGAGCAAACCGCTCGCGAACTGCGAAGTGCCGTCGCTTCCATTGACCCCAACCTGCCGATTCTTGATATCCACACGATTCAGGAGCAGGTCGATTCCATGATGAGTGACGAAACCCTGCTCTCCTCGCTCACCAGCATCTTTTCTCTACTGGCTCTGGTGCTGGCCAGCATCGGCCTCTACGGTGTGATGAGCTACAACGTCGTCCGCCGCACCAACGAAATCGGCATCCGCCTGGCGCTCGGCGCGCAAACCGGCGCGGTCCGCTGGATGGTCCTCCGCGAATCTCTCTGGCTGCTCGGCATCGGAATCGCCCTTGGCCTCCCAATCACTCTCATCGTCGTCCGAGTCATCCGGCAACAACTGTTCGGCGTCGGCGCAGTTGATCCACTCACTTTTGCCGTGGCCATTGTTGTCGTCAGCGGGATGACCTTGCTGGCGGCGTGGCTGCCAGCTCGTCGCGCTACCCGAGTCGACCCCATGGTCGCCCTTCGCTGCGATTAAAGCATTGAGCCGCGTGCCAGAGGTGCAACGAAAAAGACGCTGGCCTGACTTCCAATGAGAGCGTGACGCCGCGAAAGTAACAGGAATCTGGCGCCGCGGACGGGCGTATCCTTGATAGGCGGGAGTCTGGGATGGCCGATTTCGTTCTCAAAGTGAACGGTACGGAACTGCATGTAAGCGCGCCCGCCGACGAGAGCCTCCTCTTTGTCCTGCGCGATCGCCTCAACTTGACCGGAACCAAATATGGCTGCGGCGAAGGCCAATGCGGCGCCTGTACGGTATTGCTGGATGGCCAGCCAGCTCGCTCTTGCATTACGCCCGCTTCCGGCGCCGCCGGCACAAACATCACGACCATCGAGGGGTTGGAGCAGAATGGACAAGTCAGCCCGGTCCAGCAGGCTTTTCTGGAGGAGGGAGCATTCCAGTGCGGCTACTGCACCTCCGGCATGGTTCTCTCCGCAACCGCGCTGCTGCGCAAAACGCCCCATCCCACCGACGAGCAGATCGTCGCGCACATGGACGGAAATATCTGTCGCTGCGGCACCTACCCGCGCATCATCGACGCAGTGAAGCGAGCCTCGCAGTCGCCGGCTAAGGCAGGTGGCCAATGAAGGTACGCGACGCGCTCCTGGATGAACTCGCGCAGCACACCATCGACGACAAGCCGTACTGGTTCCGACTCGACCGCCGCGACTTCCTGAAACTCTTTGGTGGAGGACTTCTGGTTTGTCTCGCGGATGTGTCGACATGGGCGCAGGAGTCAGGACGTAACTTCGGCGGCCACGAACTGCCGAAGGACATCGCGTCGTGGCTGCACATTGCGGCGGACGGCCGCGTCACTGTGTTCACCGGCAAGGTGGAAGTGGGACAGAACATTCGCACCTCTCTCGCACAACAGGTTGCCGAGGAACTTCGTGTCCCTTTCGACACCATCACCATGGTGATGGGGGACACGGATCTGGTCCCCTGGGACGCAGGAACGTTTGGCAGCCGTACGACTCCGACCATGGGGCCGCAGCTTCGAACGATGGCTGCCGCCGCGCGAGACATGTTGATCGAAACGGCGGCTGCGCGATGGAAAGTCGATCCCGCCACGCTGACGGCTGCGGACGCAAAAGTGACGAACCCGCGGAACGGCCACTCGCTGACCTATGGCGAGCTGACGCGCGGCGAGAAACTTATGAAGACTGTCTCCGGTGAGGTCGCTCTAACTCCCGCCTCCGATTGGAAGGTCGCCGGAACCGCCGTTCCGAAGGTCAATGGCCGCGACTTTGTCACCGGGAAACACAAGTATCCCTCCGACATCGTTCGACCGGGAATGATGTTCGGAAAAGTGCTGCGGCCAGCGGGTTTCAACGCCACGCTCGTCTCCGTCGACACCAGTGGCGCGGAGAAAATCTCCGGCGCAAAAGTCGTCCAGGACGGTAATTTCATCGCCGTTGCCGCCGCCGACGCCTCGACCGCAGAGAGCGCCCTCTCCGCGCTACGAGCCACGTGGAACGTGCCCGCGCAGCCCTCCAACAAGGAACTGTTTGCCTTGCTCAAGCAGCCTCCGGCGACACAGCAGGAGGATCGCGGTCCGGAACACGTCAGTGGTTCCGTTCCTCAGGCGATGGCGTCTGCACTGATACAACTGCATCAGCAATACACCGTGCAGTACATTGCCCATGCGCCTCTGGAGCCGCGTGCTGCGGTGGCGGAGTGGGTGAGCGGCAAGCTGACCGTATGGACCGGCACGCAGCGCCCCTTTGGCGTTCGCGACGAACTGATGGCTGCATTTCACATTCCAGTCGAGCAGGTCCGGGTGATTCAACCCGACATGGGCAGCGGCTACGGCGGCAAACATACAGGCGAGGCAGCCGTCGAGGCAGCGCGTCTCGCCAAAGCAACGGGAAAGCCAGTCAAGGTGGTGTGGACACGCGAGGAGGAGTTTACCTGGGCCTATTTCCGTCCCGCCGGATTGATTGAGATCAGTAGCGGTGCCCAGCACGACGGCACTCTCGTTGCCTGGGAACATCACAACTACAACTCCGGCCCTGCGGCGATTACAACGCCATATAACGTTGCCAACCAGCTCATTCAATTTCATCCGGCGAACTCGCCGTTGCGCCAGGGATCGTATCGATCACTCGCGGCAACCGCCAACCACTTCGCGCGCGAGTCCCATATGGATGAAGTCGCCCACGCGGTCGGAATGGATCCGCTCGAATTCCGCATGAAAAACCTGTCCGATCCTAGATTGCGCGCCGTCTTTCAGACGGCTGCGGAAAAATTCGGCTGGGGCGGCTCGAAATCCACATCCCAGCGCGGGTTTGGCATCGCCGGCGGGACCGACAAAGGAGGCTACGTGGCCACCTGCGTCGAAGTGGAAATCAATCCCGACAAAAAAATCAAGATTCGCCGCGTCGTGCAAGCCTGGGAATCGGGAGCCATTGTCAATCCCGACGGCCTGCGCAACCAGGTTGGGGGAGCGATCGTTCAGGCCATTGGAGGCGCGCTGTTCGAGTCCATTCAATTCGCGAACGGACGTATCCTGAACCCGCATTTCGCGCAATATCGCGTTCCCCGCTTCAGCGACACGCCGCAGATTGAGATCGTCCTGATCGACCGCAAGGACCTGCCGTCGGCGGGTGCGGGAGAAAGCGGCATTGTGGGTCTGGCGCCCGCCGTGGGGAACGCCATCTTCGCCGCCACCGGAACGCGTTTGAGGAATATGCCAATGGCGCCGCCGAGTGCGGCGTCGGGAGAGACTGTATCTATGTTTCGTTCATGAACGCTGGCTGGTCGCGTGGTTCATGGCTCCGGATCGTACCTGTGGACGCGGCGTGGCAGAACGAAAGGCTCGGATCACTGAAGATAAAGCTTCCCATCGGATGCCCCGAGGCATAATATTTGTTCGGCAGTAGAGGAGGCTCGTATGCTGAATCCTTTGTTCGCACTTGCACTCATGTTGTTTGTTCTCTCTCCGCAGGCACCTCAGACGCCACCGGCTTCCCAGCAACCGGCTGCGGCGCCTGCCCAGGCGGCTGCTCCGCCGGCAACACCTGCCATATCGGTCATTCCCGTCGAAGCCGCGCGCATGGTCAATCCGGTAACGCCCACGCCCGAATCCCAGGCCCGCGCCAAAACAATCTACGGATACGACTGTGCCATGTGCCACGGAGCGAACGGCGACGGGAAAGGTGAAGTTGCTACCGATATGAAACTCACAACGAAGAACTTCACAGATCCGGCAGCTCTGAAAAACAGGACGGATGGAGAACTCTTCTACATCATCAAGAACGGCCAAGGTCAGATGCCCGGAGAGGGCACCCGCACCAAGCCGGATGAGATGTGGAACCTGGTGATCTACGTGCGCTCGTTTGCGAAGCAGTAATGCAAACTGGAAAAACGTCGCTCGTGACGTTTGCTGGAGAGCTTCGGTCGTCGAGGGGATTGCTTTCTCATAGCTGAGTCGTCACGGTGCTAGAAAAATGTCTGCACTACGTCGATGACCTCGTAGCTGGAATCCAGCACCGGCAGGTAGCGCCATTTGTCGAAGGTCAGGCACGGGTGGGAGATGTCCAGTCCGATCATATCTCCCACTCGGACATCGTCTCCCTCGGCAATCTTCATGTACGCGTGCTGGTCCATCATGCGGACCAGCTTCCAATGGGCAGGACTGACATGGGGCGCGCCCTCTCCAGGCCTGTGCTGCAACGCAGGAGTTGGCAAACCGGCGTCAAAGGCTGCATCGCGTTTGCCTAGAGTCAGGATTGCTTTTTCTTTTTCCGGAATGGACTGTACGTAGGCCCAAACCTGCAATGCGGGCAGCAAGCCGGAGTGCATCTTCTGCGCAATCGGATTCCTCGCTTGAATCTGCTTCTGTGCTTCGCGGTAGACGCCGACATCGTGGGTGAGATAGCAACCGGGCCGCAGAACGATTTCGACAGGGTATCCAATATCCGCTCCGGCGAATACTTCCGCCACCACGTCATACCAGGCGGAACCGGCGCCGGACAGTATCGCAGCATTCCGATCAAAACGGTTTTCCTTTGCCAGCTTCGCGGCAACCTCAACGGCGCGATGGAGAAATTTCCGAATCGTCGTTTCGTCTTCCAGCACACCCTCATATAGCTCGATGCCACCGACAGCGATTGAATCGCGCCAACGATGTAGCGAGGCCAGGAGTGCATCCAGTTCTTCTTGATTGCGAACGCCGGTGCGTCCGCCCTCCACTCCCAGTTCGATCAGGACATTCAGTCGCTGTTGATGTCCCTCGAAAAACTTCCCCAGCTGCTCCGTCCCGTCCACAGAATCGACCAGGCAGTAGTACTCAAAGCTCTCGTCGCGCAGCAGACGCGCGATGATTTCCATATTTTGTCTTCCCACCAGCTGATTCGCCATTAGAACGCGGCGGACGCCATGTTCATACGCCACCCGCGTCTGGTGCGCAGTCGCCAGCGTGATGCCCCAGGCTCCCGTCTCCAACTGGCGCTGGAAGAGCCGGGGCGCCATGGTGGTTTTTCCGTGCGGAGCCAGCTTCATCCCGTAGGCCTGGATGAACTGCTGCATCCACGCAAGGTTATGCGCCAACTTGTCTTCATATAAGACCGCCGTCGGCAGGCTGATATCTTCATGCAGAAGGTTCCATCGCTGTTCCACGATCTGGCGCGCGGTCATTGCCTCGTTCATTGCGCCCAGGCCTTTGTTCAAGGGCCCAATCATCATCTCCGACAAATCCCTTTGAAAGTTTGCGGCGTTGCTGCTTTCGACCTCTGGCATCCCGTTACCTCGGTGAATCTCAAATGATATAAGCTTTGGGAATTACTGGAAAAGAGCAGCGCGCGCATCGAATCTTTTTAGCGATTGATGCGAACCTCACTAGGCAGAGATCAAAGATGCCGAACTGCACCACATTAATCCGTAGCGTTCTGGTTGCAGACGGCAGCGGAAGTTCGCCCGAGACTGCGGATGTTGCCATCGATCACGAGCGCATCATCAGCATCGGCAACCTGCGCGATATGAATGCGCAGAACACGTTCGATGCTGAAGGGAAAGTGCTGGCCCCGGGCTTTATCGATGTGCATACCCACGACGATACCAGCGTGATCCGCACGCCGGAGATGCTGCCGAAGCTATCACAGGGCGTGACAACGGTGGTCGTTGGAAATTGCGGCATCAGCGCGGCGCCAGTGCAGCTGCGCGGTGAACCGCCCGATCCGATGAACCTGCTGGGTGAGGCGGGAGCCTTTCGCTATCCAACCTTTGCCGCATATGTCGAAGCCGTCGCCGCCGCGCGACCCGCCGTGAATGTCGCCGCTTTGGTTGGTCATACCGCGTTGCGCAGCAACCATATGGATCGGCTTGACCGCACGGCGACGGACGCTGAGATCCAGGCCATGCGCGGTCAACTGCAAGAAGCGCTGAATCACGGGGCAGCGGGCTTGAGTACTGGACTGGCTTATCTTTCCGCATTCTCTGCCTCCACGGAAGAAGTGATGGCATTGACTGAGCCGTTGGCCGCCGCGGGTGCAATCTACACGACGCACATGCGCAGCGAAACCGAGGCGATCCTGGAAGCAATGGACGAGGCAGTCCGGATCGGCAAGCACGCTCGCGTCCCGGTGCTGATTTCACACCTGAAATGCGCGGGCATCGCCAACTGGGGACGAAGCGCGGAAGTACTGGAGTGGCTGGACCAGGCGAGACAAAGTCAGTCGATTGGCTGCGACTGCTATCCCTATGCGGCCGGTTCGAGCACGCTCGACCTGCGCCAGGTGGATGAGCGCGTGAAGATCCAGATCACATGGTCGACGTCACATCCGGAAAAAGCAGGACAAACTCTGGCGCAAATTGCCGCAGCCTGGGGAGTGCCGCAGATCGAGGCGGCGCGCCGCCTGCAACCCGCAGGCGCCATCTATCACAGCATTGCGGAAGACGACATGCGGGCCATTCTGTGTCATCCCGGTACGATGATCGGCTCCGACGGCCTGCCCAACGATCCATTGCCACACCCGCGTCTCTGGGGAACATTTCCGCGCGTGCTAGGCCAGTATTGCCGGGAGCAAGGTCTGTTTCCTCTTGGCGAAGCCGTTCGCAAGATGACTTCTCTGCCCGCACAACAATTCGGACTGGTGGACCGCGGCTGGATTCGTGAGGGCTACCACGCCGACCTGGTTTTGTTCGATCCCGCAACGGTGCGCGACGTGGCCACCTTTGACGATCCAATTCGCCCCTCGGCAGGAATCGATGCAGTATGGGTCAATGGCAGTCTCTCGTATCGAAACCAGGCAGCGACACATCACAGAGCAGGACGCTTTCTGCCGCGTAAACATTTCGCGAGCAGGCAATAACTAGGATTCAACATTTTCAGAAAAGTAAATTTTTGGAGGGAAATATTCCAATGAAGCGCTATGGAGTAGAAGGCGGCAAAGGGATCGGCGGTCAGCATCTGCCCTTCGCACGAGCGGTCGAGGCGAATGGATGGCTGTATGTTTCCGGCCAGGTTCCGATGGTAAACGGCGCCATCGTCGAAGGCAACATTACCCCGCAGAGCCATCAGGCCATTCAAAATCTATTGGCGATTTTGCATGAGGCAGGCTACTCAGCAGAACACGTGGTGCGCTGTGGAGTGTGGCTCGATGATCCGCGCGATTTTCCCGCATTCAACCGCGTATTTCAGGAATACTTTGGAGCCAATCCTCCCGCACGCGCATGCGTCGTCTCCAGCATGGTGGTCGATTGCAAATTGGAGATCGATTGCATCGCGTATAAATCATCCGCAAGTTAATCACGCCCGACTGTTCCCGGTAAATACAGCGTTGCTTATCTTCTGTAAACGAGAAACTACATGCACACGGCCCTCGTCCCCAGTCACGGCACATTTCTTTTGCTCTCCGCGCTGTGTTCCGTCATTCTTCTAATCGTCCTGATTGCCCGCTACAAGGCCAACCCTTTTATTGCACTGATGACGGTTTCCATCGCCTTGGCGATGGTGACCGGCATGCCAATGCAGACCATCGTTCAGTCGTTCGAAGCGGGTGTGGGCGGCACGCTGGGTCATATCGCCGTGGTGATCGGGCTGGGTACGATGCTCGGCAAGTTACTGGCGGAATCGGGCGGCGCGGATCAAATCGCTCATACATTGATTCGATTCTTCGGCGAAAAACGCGTGCACTGGGCCATGGTCGTCATCGGCTTCGTAGTTGGCCTACCCGTCTTTTTTGAAGTTGGCTTTGTTCTTTTGATTCCGATCGCGTTTACCGTAGCCAAACGCACCCGCACCTCCATGGTGCTGGTGGGCCTTCCCATGGTGGCCGGACTGTCGGTCGTGCATGGGCTCGTTCCTCCGCACCCCGCCGCCTTGATGGCGGTCGCCGCCTATCATGCGGATGTCGGCAAGACCGTTTTCTATGCCCTCATCGTGGGAATTCCCACGGCCATTCTCGCTGGACCGCTGTATGCGA